>CALXOD010000016.1 GCA_944389925.1 uncultured Victivallaceae bacterium
CACATTCAAAATCACGCCGGGAGTCAATGATTACGGTAACCAAAAGATCGATTGGACTCTGGATGAGACGACCGACACGACGGAACCATTTTGTCCATCCATTGTCAAAATAGAGCTGGGCATCCTGCCGGATCCGTATTTTGAACAATGGAAGAACGCTTCCGGAAGCGAGAAAACCGACATACTGAAAAAACAGGAAAAGAAATTCACCCGGTTCGTCTATATCGGCGACCGAAACTAAGAACAAGTCTGTCCCCCGGAGAGTGAATCATGCAGCATAATATTCGTCAAAAGGAAAAAGGCGTCGCGCTGTTGCTGGCATTGGGCGTCATGAGCCTGCTGCTGGCCATGGCCCTGGCCTTCGTCACCAACGCCGTTATCGCCCGCAGCTCTGCCGCCAACAACAGTGCCCGCTCGCAGGCACGCTATTTCGGGAAGACTGCTGCAAATCGGATGCTGGTGGACTTTATGCAGACTCAGAAGGAAAATCCAACACTCACTGATTTTTCCTCACTGGTCAGCAAGGGTTCCGGTAAAACCGACGCTTTGGAAGGCAATTCATCGCTGTTGACCGTCACCATCGGTTCCGACCAATATACACCCGACAGCAACAAACAGCCGGAATGGGTGTATTTGTATGAAAAAGTCAACACCGATGGGACCCCTGCAAACAACACGCCGATTATCGGCCGCTATGCCTACATGGTACTGCCCAAACCGGGGGTCATCAGTCTCTCGGAAGCACTGCGGGGCCAAACTGATCTCACCTATCCGACATCCTGGGAGAAACGTCCCGGTGTGGACATGAAGGAGTTCGATTTGAGCAAGGTCATCACCGATACTGGCCTTCTGAAAAGCGCTGCCGAAAGATTCGGCACTCCGCTGGAAGATCATACCAGCAGTCCGCAGGTTCTGAATGAAGATTACAGCGATTATGACGGTTTTTTTGGAGAATTTTCAGTCCCTGCAGCAACCCAGACTCTGATCCGCACCTATTTCTCCATGGGCGGCCGGACCGAGGCGGAAAGTTATCCCTACGATCCACAGTGCAAGGATGGCGTAAAAGAAATCAGTGATTCCGCCACTTATTATCATCGATTCAACCTGGCCCGCAAGGACTGGGATTCCGGGCTCAACACCACCGCTAACAGCGAGGATGCAGTGGATCGGTTGCTCGGGTTGCGGAACAATGAAAGCGCGCCGGTGTTCAAGACCGATGACAGTGTGACGCCAACGGGAATGCGCTTGCAGTTTCTCCGTATGATCGGCCATGAGAAAGGGGCCTATGCGAGTCTGGAGGATCGCCGCCGTCAGATTGCCGCGAACCTGATCGATTATTCCGACAGCGACAACATTCCGACTTCCGACGTCGAGCCTACCTCCTGGAAGACCACTATGACCTATCCCACTTATACTGGTAATGAGCGGACACCCTATCTCAACGAGGTAGCCGTACAAGTTTCTGCCACCGCCGCACGAAGCGACACAGTGCTGGAGGGAAAAACCATTGCCAATATTGACGGCATTGTCAGAGTGGAATCGATAGCAGCAGAAATTTTTGATATTTATGAAGATATCCCTGTCGATTCCGGCACCTACTCTGTCACTCTCAGCGGCAGTTTCGATGTCAACGTCTCAGTTGGCGGCACCTCAGTAGACAGCCCTCAAACAGTTTCTATTGATAATGTAACTATTTCGATCGAAAATATCACTAATCGATACGGATACGGCGTCAATAACAGCAGCGGAGTTTCAACTGTTCCCTTCCAGGTGTCTGATATTGAAAATCCGGAAAGCGCTATCAATGTTACAGTCAAAGTTTCCAACTTCAAAATAGACAAAATGGTGCTTACGCAGGGCAGTACAAATGTGGACTTTTCTCGAAACCTGGAACAGCCTGGAACAGAACAGGAGATTATGAATCAGGGCTTTGCCAAGGATGAAACCAAGAGTTCCAGCGCGGCGTGGGGCTTTTCGGTAGACGATCCCCGTGAAAACCTTTATCAAGGCGAAGGCGCCTATGAAAACTGGCAACTTTATACCACATCAAAAGTTGCAGGGACCCCTCTCCTGACTGATCTTGACACACAAACTCTCGGCAATCAAAATGTGAACTGTCTCCCCGCCAATGCCGGCGACAAGGAGGGAGGCGCACCGGAAACCCTGTCCACCGCCTATATCCGCAATGCGCCGATGACATCGCCCCTGGAACTGGGGGCCATTCACCGGGGAGCCAAGTGGGAGACCATCAACCTCAAAGCCGCCGATGCCAAATTCTCCCGGCCGGATAAGTATAATCCCGAGGTGGAAATCGATGCCACCGGCTCCTCCTACGATGAGGGGGACGCGGGCATTCTCGACCAGATCAAGATGACGTCGGCCACTTACGATGCCGCCAAAGTCAATCTCAATAACCGGGTAAATACCCCTGAAGGGAAGAATATCTTCTATGCGTTGACCTCGAACGTGGCCACCATCGGAACGACGGCGGCAGATCCTCTGGCAGGTACGAAATCGACGACAGACGCTTTCGCCTCCGACATCGTTGCGCTACCCGCTACCACCTTTATCCCGAACCGGGCCGGCATTCTGCGGGAAATCACCTATTCCGATACCGGCGCGACCACGGATATGGGCAAAGAGGCATTGCTGGCCAAAACCGCCTGTCTGATGACAACCAAATCCCCGCCGTCGGAAGACAGCCGCGTCATTCTGGTTGCTCAGGCCGTCACCGATATCGGCGGAGTGAAAGTTTCCAAAATCATGGAAGGTAAGACTACCCCCAGTACTAAAGACACTGTTTTAGGAACCTTGGATTACGACGAAGAAAATGGAAAACTGGTTTACTTCGACGACATCCGCGGGGAAGTGAAGATGCTTCTGACGGTGAAGCGGGATCCGGTCACGCAGCAGCTGAAGGTAACGCAAATGGAATTTGTGGATTAAGGAGGGACCGGAATCATGATTTGTCGCATGTTGACAGCCTGCCTGACACTGGGCGTTCTCATCCATTGCGCGGCGGCGCCGCAGAGCCGCGGCGGTTCCGCCACGGGCGGCGCGCCACAGAAATATACAGCGGAAGAAACCACCTGGCTGAAAACCGGATTATCCGACAGTCTGGTGGAATCCAGCCTCAAAAACTGGGCAAAACAACTGCTCTCCGGGAAAAACGGAGAACCGCTCTCTGCGGCGGAAATCAAACTCTACACCCAGCGGCTCAAACGTTGGACGCAGTATTATTTCGTGGAGCACGATACGAAAATCAGCCGCGCCTGGCTCACCGGTTGCGGCAAATATCTTGAAGCCCTCGGTAACGCACGTGCCAAAATCCGGGAGCTCGAAGCCAACCGGAAAAATGACCAGCCGGAATATCGGAAGTGGACCGACTATTATCAGCAGACCGCAAAACAATTTTCGCAGATCGTGCAAAAACCAGCAAAAATCAGTGACCGGGAAATGCTGTCGGCCCTCGGACGGGAAAAACAGGCGGTACTGGCAGCGATTGCCGAACAGGAAAAAGGGAAATCAAGCGGCCGCAGAAAATAGCTGTTACCGGATCGCCGGATTGCTGAGAAATTCTACGTCCTCCTGCAAACTGTGCGGAACCGGAACAGCGGATTGAAGCCTCCCGGCCCTCCAAACGGCAATGCGCGTAACTGACAGCAGCGGTCCGAGGCAAACATGCTTCGGACCGGCTGTTGCCAACAGTCGCGCTGCTGAAGAAAATATCATGTTTGAACTTTTTCGAACCAGACGTTTTTTACCGCTTTTTATTACCCAATTCTTCGGTGCATTCAATGATAACTACCTCAAATGCGCCATCCTGACGTTGGTCACATTCAAACTCGCCGCCGATGCCTCCCGGGCGGCAATGCTGACCAATCTGGCCATGGCGGTCTTCATTCTGCCATATTTTCTTTTTTCCGCCCTGGCCGGTCAGATTTCCGACAAATTCGACAAAGCCCCCTGTTGCCGGATTGTCAAATTCGCCGAAATCGTACTGATGGCACTGGCGGCGGCGGCGTTCCTATGCGGTAACATTCCTGCACTTCTGATGCTGCTTTTCCTGATGGGAGCTCAATCTACCTTCTTCAGTCCCGCCAAATATTCCCTGCTCCCGCAACATCTGAAAGAGCGGGAACTCGTTGCCGGAAACGCCCTCATTGAAGGCGGAACTTTCCTCGCCATCCTCATAGGATCCATTGCCGGCAGCCTGATCATCGCCCTTCCCGGCGGCGAAGGGTGGTCCGGGCTGCTCCTGACCGGGCTGGCCATCATCGGTTATATGGCCAGTTGCCGGATCCCCCCGGCGCCTCCGATAGAGCCGGGAGTACGCCTCTCGCTTCACCTTGCCGGGGAAACAAAAAAAAATTCTGCAGGATGCATTTCGACGCATCCGGGTACGTCGTTGTATTCTGGCGTTGTCCGGGTTCTGGATGGTGGGGTCTCTCTATGTATCACAACTGCCGGGACTGAGTCGCGACGTGCTGGGCGCCAATCATTATGTCAATACCTTTTTTCTGACCCTCTTCTCCATCGGCGTCGCACTGGGATCTGTCGCCGCGTCCAAACTGTTGCATGGGAAAATCTCCGCACGACTGGCCCCTGCAGCAGCGCTGGGCATGGCGTTGTTCACGCTGGATCTGTTTTTCGCCACCTGTGGCAAAGGCGGTGCGGAAGGTGAATTGCGGTCATTCTTTGAACTGGCGGCAACCTTTTCCTTCTGGCGGATGGTGCTGGATCTGCTGGGAATTGCCGTCACGGGAGGCCTTTTTTCCGTCCCGCTGCAGGCGTTGATGCAACGTGCCGCCCCCGCAGGCATGACGGCCCGGATCATCGCAGCCAATAACATCGTCAACGCATTCTTCATGGCGCTGGCAGCGCTGGCGGCGGCGCTGGCAGTCAAATGCTTCGCCCTGTCCGTATCCGGCATTTTCCTTGCCGTCGCCGTCATCAACGCCATGAATGCAGTTTACTCCCTGAAACTCCTCCGCTCCCCGGCACGTCGCCATCAGTAAAGTCGCCGCGTCCCGGCGACTCCGTTCAGAAACGGGGAAAGATCAGCTGCATATTCCGAGCTGCGGCCGACGGTGTCGGAGCCGGAAAATCCGGCGATGCATCGGAAAAAGGCAACGGGAATTTCCGCAACGGCACGCACTGCCCATCCAGTTCATAGACATAACCGTCATCGCTCAGAACCAGCAGATGTTCGCCGCGCACGGCCAGGCCGCGCAAAGGAGCGGAATTCTTCCATTCACTCACTTTTTGCAATGCCCCATCCAACAGCAGCAGACGGCCGTCATGCCCCGCAACCGCGATCCGTCCCCCCGCAGGAGAACGGAACGACACGATGCTCTCCGGATACCCGCCAAGCATGATCGATGCCCCCTCCGGTTTCTTACCGTTGCGGGGAATGCGGTGAATTTCCAGCGCATGGCTGCTGCGGCCGATCACCGCTTCCACCTTGCCGTCATCATCCAGATCCGTCAGCGCCACGGCACTGGTCCAGGGCGTGGTAATCCGATCTGTCGCAGTTTTTCCGTCGGCCCGCAGAATCGGGGCATAGGGGTATTCGCTGCCGGCAAACACCTCGTCCAGACCATCACCGTCAAAATCTCCCGCGGCACCGGCGGTGGCTCCGTGATATACCTGACGCTCCCATAATTTTTCGCCGTCAAAGGTATAGGCATAATATTTCCAGTTTTCCGCCCCGAATACCAGCGCGGTCGGAAACGATTCTCCTTTGCGGAAGCAGGCGGAAAAAATCGTCCGCACCGTGCCGTTCCGCATTTGGAATGCCGGCACCTCCTGTTTCCACAATTCCCGTCCGTCAGCCGCCAGACAGAACAATGGCGCGGCAGCCCCCTGCCCTTCCCGGGGTTTCGGAGGCTGGGTTCCCACAAAATAACGGAATTCTCCCGGCGCAGTTTCCAGCACAGCCACCGCAGAAATTGCGGCCGGCAATTGCCGCTCGAAACGAAGTTCGCCCACCGTATCGTATACCCGGAAACGCCCGTCGCGCAATCCAACCGCAACGGTACCGCCGCCTTCCGCCAGCGCCGTTACCGGCGACGGCTGTACCACCGACCGCACCGCTGCCACCGGAACATCCACCTCAGGCAACGGCTGGAAAGTGGTGCGCTGATCCGCCGTGGCCAATGGCGCCAGAGCCTGCAAGCCAGCTCGAATGGCGGCAGAATTCGGAATTGCCGTGACCGCAGCACCGTTCAATTCCGGCATCCAGTCGCCGAAGCGCAACTTTTTCGGATTGCCCGCCACCACCCCTTCCGGGCCAGCGAAACAATAATCTGCCTCGATTTCGACATCTCCCGCCGACAGTCGGCCCAACACGGCCAGTCGCAACACTCCTCCGTCACGCAGCAGCCAGGCACGATCACCGATCCGGAACAACTCCGGTACCGGTGCGTCCGTCGTCCCCGGCTTCAGATAATGCACCATCACGGTCTCCTCGCCCGGCGCAAAAGTGCCTCGACGGCGCGCCACCCAGTTGCGGGTGTATTTGTCCGCCCAGGGATAGGTGGCATAATAACCGTTTTCTCCCGAATGCCCGGTATCAAACTTCGTATGCAGCAATCGCCAGGCCTCACCGCCTCCGGTAATCGTCAACCGAAGCCGCCGATCCGAATCGTCAGCAGGCCGCTGCTGATACGCCACGGTTTGGTCATTGAGCGGCATCGCCTCGCCCAGCAGCCGCCAACGGCAGTCCAGCTGATATTCCCCCGGTTCCAGAAAACGTACCCGATCCAGCGCCCAGAACCCGTTCCCCGCGGCAAAACCAATATACCGGGTCCACTCCGTCCCGTTCCAATCGGTCACGGTAGCGGCAAGTGCGGCCATTTTTCGATCCGGCGTCATCCCATGCGAATCGAGCCTGGCAAACCGGGAACGATCCCGGCCTACGCCGAAATGACTCTGACCATTCCGGGAAAGATGCAGCGTATTGTGTTCTTCCGGATACTTTCTCAGATAATCCCCGTCCACCAGCCAGAGATGTGCGCCGTCCACATATTGCACGACGGCATTGGCGTCATAATGCCCGTGTGGTGCGGCGGACAGACCGGAAAACGCCAGAAAATCCGCGTCTTTCTGCCAGCTGCCCCGGAAAAATGCCTTGTCCAGCACCGGCCGGTCAAACAATCCATCCCCCTTGTTATAGGCAAGGATAAAATCTCCCACGGGAAATACCGCCAGCCCGACCAGATCGTCGGACATTTCAAACGGAAGATCATCCGGCACATTGAGCGCCCGGATCATACTGCGGAAGGAGCCGAAAGGCGTTGTCCGGGCAATCAGGCTCAGCAGCGCCCCCGCTTCCGGATCGCCGGAGACGGAATACTCCGTCCCCAGAGCAGGGAAACTCCAGGCGTTTCCCAGCGCCGGATTGTCCCCATAGGCGGCGGTGAACCCCAGGTGGTTATACTGCGCTTTGCAGTAGCGGATGTAATTCCGGTACACCTCGGTCTGAAAGAACGACAGGTCAAACCTGCCCGATGCCATGACGTAACTGGTGAAAATCTGGTAATTCAAATATTGATAGGCCGCCGCATCCTCGGGACTGATCGGCTGCTTGGCCACTCCGGAAAGCGCGTTGGCAGCCACCGCCATCCAGTAACGGGCAGGCTCATACTGATAATGCCGCAGCAGATATTCGGCAATGAAGTAAACCGTCCGGGAACAGAAAATTTCGTGATTGGTCTGGTAATTCGCCTCCCCGGCAGCATAGTCCTTCATCGGCAGCCGCATTTCATAGTAGTCAAAACAGTTTTCCGCCACCTGCCGCATCAGCTCCGCGGAACGGGCTCGGTCTTCCGGCGTAAACCACGGCGAAACCGCCACGATCTCCAGCTTCCAGACATATTCGTGGAACAGAAAGGACGGCGCCGGGCCGCTGGCATCAAATCGTTTTATATTCTTCTGGTAATTCTCCAGATACAACTTCTGCATCGCCGCCACCGCCTCGGCGTATTCCCGGCAGCCGGTTGCCAGAAAACGGGCAAAAGCATCCCGGAACAACCGGATTACCGTCTGATTCGGAATCCAACTGTCCGGCTCCGTCAGGTGAAGACGGACTTTGTCCACCATCTCCTGAACTACGGCCGGATCGGGACGATGTCCGCGTTCCCGTTCGCATTCGATGAAAAACGGCAGCCGGGACGCATCCGGATGCGCCTGTGCCGCCGCCCGGACACCCGCCAGCACCCGATCTATGGTACGCCCCCCGAAATAAAGTACCCCGGCCGGATAGTCCAGCAGCTGCGGATAAATCCGCGCCTCATAATGCCGGGGATCCTGCACGCTCTCTACCGCGCAAACCTCCACCAGCCGCCGCAGCGGCATATTGGAACGGTTCTCGCCGAAAAGCACCAGCGTCAACTTCGCCTTCAGCGCTTCATCGGCACTCATCACCGGCAGATCCACTCCCCAGCAGCGTCGGATTTCCGCACGCAATGCCTCCTCTTCGCCACGCAAGGTTCCAGTATCGGCCCGGACGATCGCCGCCGCCGGACGACCATCCCGCATCAGAGCCACCTGTGATATCGGCTCGAATCCGCGAAAATCCGCCGGAAACGGTACCGTCACCGTTCGTTGCAGCCGCGGTTCCGGTGTTCCTTTTCCTTCCGCCATCGCGGACACACACCAGGCACAAACGCCCCCCCATATCGCCAACAGAATCATCCATTTTTTCATCATACCGGGCCTGTCTGCCTTATTTCTGTTTTCCTGTTTTCCGCCGTTACCGCCGCCAGCTCCAGAGATGCGAACCGACCCCGAAGTAAATCGCATCCGGTGTCAGCGCGATCGACCCGACGACTCCCGGCGGCAGATCGGCCAGCTTCTCATGCGTCCCCGTCGCCGGATTAAACCGCACCAGCGCCCGCCGGAACAGCAGATAGAGACAATGATCCGCATCTTTGCGCATAATACCGGTCCCGGAAGCCGGCGCGACTTCTCCGTAAACCGCCCCTAGATTGAAATCTCGAACGATCGCACGCTTTTCCGGATCAAACACATGCAACATACCGGTCGCGCCGTCCAACAGATACACCAGACCATCATCGCCGCACACCGCGTCATAGACCATTGAAGTGTCTCCCGGACGGTGGGGCCGGACCTGATGAAACACTATTTTTTCCGTATCCGGATCGAAAATATAAAATTCCGGTTCCTTCGCCAGCACCTGTCCACCGGTCCCCGCCGCTACGCCGGTAACGCCGAACACCTTTCCATCCGGCAAGGCAGCCAGTGCAATCGTCGATTGATTCGGCAGCAGCTGTTCATGCGACAGGGTTTTACTGGCTCCAGTCGCCGCATTGAAAATTGTCAATCCGCCGCCGGTATGTCCGTAATCCGGCGTTCCGCCAAGAATCATCCGGTCGCCGTCCTGCAGCAGCAGCAACGTATTCGGCCGGTGAATATGCGGCGTGGAACGTACCGAACGACCATAGTCCGCCGGCTCAAATCCCGTACTTCCCCCCCGAGTCCACGGCCGGGTGACATCGATCTCCCGAATCATCCCCCAGGGATAAAAACCACCGTAAATGTTGTTTCCCCGCACCGTCCAGGCATTCCAGTGGCCTCCCGCATGGGTTTCCGGATGCGGGAAAAAGCGCCCGTTCTTCCGATCAAAGCGAAAGACAAATCGCGGATAGGCCGTGGTCCCGTACACTTCATTGCCGGGCCCGGTAAACACTCCAACCATTTTCGCCCCCGGCGCATCGTAGGTAAAATGGATCTGCCGGGTGGAACCGTCCTTTTCCTGAAGTGTCAGCCGTTTGAACGGCACCTCCAGTTTCACCACCCGACTCCCGTCCGGGAACTCGAGGAAATCCGTCCAGCCACCATTCGCCGCCCGTTCCGGTATCGGTTCCGTCTCCGGTGCGCCGGGCAGTTCGATGGCGGTGCCGTTATTCAGATGAAAATATTTCCAGCCATCCGTCGTAATAGTTTTGCCGTATATCTCGCCATCTTGACCGCGAAAGACCTTCCCGACACTGTTCCGGTCATCCCGCGAAGCCGCCCGCCGATCCTCCGGCAGCAGAGCCCGCCGTGTGCCGTCAGCGGGATTATAGGCCAGAATCTGACTCCGGGTATAGCCGATAATCACATACACCCAGCCGTGCCGGTCCCGGGCAATTCCGCTGCGCGGATACTGATACCAGGATTCCTGATTCAATTCACCGTGATCAGTCATCTTCCGTGTCTTCGGGTCATAACTGATCAACTGTGCATTCGGATAAAGCGCCGCCCAGATCACGCCATCCTGGTCTTCATGAAAAGACATGGCGTAGGTATCGGAGGTTTTCCCCTGAAACGTGAATTCCATCCGGGCCGGATCAAAGGCATAAAACATTCCTGCCGCCCTGCCCGTCGTCCAGGGCCCGAGATGCCCGTACAAAACCCCGTTCCGTGCATACAGAAACCCGAAACTGCCGCCCCCCCGTTCCGCATAGGGCACTTCCGGCAGATCAAACTGGCGAGAAACCCCACTGTCGATACCGACAACCAGCAGTTTCCGGATGTCGCTCTGCAAGATCAGCAGAATCCGCTTCCCCTCCGCATCCGTCGTGGCAACGGAACCGCGGGATAACGACACCGGAGCGGGCACACCATGATCCGTCAGGCGGGAATCCGTTGAAGACACAGCTCCGGACAACTCCGGCGCCGCATACAATCCGGGTATCATGAACAACCCGGCCATCAGCGCTCCGGCTTTCCGGAGCGCACTGCCTGAACAGAAATGATGTTCTTTCATATTTCTTCTTTCAGTTGTTAAAAAAGCGCAATCACACGTTATTGCCCGGCAGGCCATTGGAATCCGTTTTCGCATCCTTGCGCCAATGCAGTCCGGTCATATTCCACGGAATCGGCACCCCGCCCCAGCTCTGGGTCTGTACGCCGGTGTGCAAGGTTTCCACATGTCCGTCCGGGGTAAGCACATTCGTCTTTCCCTGGTGAGGAGAACGGGTGTAGTCTGTCCACTCACGTCCGGGAGAAACATAATACATGTAACCATCAAAGGTCAGAAATGTTTTCGAAGGTTTCCGGATACTGCCGATTTTTCCCTGCGCGTAACTGTGCGTACCGAACTCGTAAGGCTTCCCCTGATAAATATAGCCGAAATCCTTGCTGCGGGTGTAACCGCCGCGCCCAACACTGGTCCGCGCCTGCTCCGGAGTCCAGTTCATATCCACCTGCACATCACGCACGCTGGGACAGAGCGGCACCTGCGGATAACCGTAAATATACCATCCCCTTCTTTTCTGTTCAAAAAAGAGTGCATTCCCGCGCTGATTCTGGCCGTTTTCCGTCCCGGTCGCATAAGCGGCCAGAATTTCAAACCAGTTCTGGTGATACTCGTTGTAATTGATGGTCAGAGCCAGATAATCATCCTGATCTCCGGCATACATAAGTTCATAGGTTCCGAGTTGCTTCAGCCGGTTGACACAACTGATGGCGTGGGCCTTGTCCCGCGCTTTGTTGAGACTCGGCAACAACATCGACGCCAGAATCGCAATGATCGCGATCACGACCAGCAGCTCGATCAGTGTAAAATCAGACTTTCGGTACATAGCCCATCTCCCCTTGTTTTGCTTGTCTGTTTCTTTCCGGTTTACGAAATATTATACACAAAACTTTCGTCACCGGCAACCGGATCGGGGGAAATAGCCGCAAGATTCTGATTCACGCGATTCAACGAAAAACGATAAAAATTCGTTTTAATGCAGAAGCAGAATGATTCATCTGTTTCAATCACTCATACATATAAAAACGCTTCTCATGTTTTCCCAACATGAGAAGCGCATTCACTCCGGATACTGAATGCCGGATGCAGCAATCAGTTGTTACCGGCTTTTTCGTTCTTCTGCAACACACCGGCTTCGAGCAGCTTGTCGATCAGCTGCTGCATGGAATTAAACGCGCCGAGGAATCCCTGCGGCGGCATGATGATGCGCTCATTGACCACCGGAGTCGGCGCCTTGCCGTCTTCGGTCGGCTGCAGCGTGACAAAGTCAAAGCGGACCATGCCGCCCGCAAAATGAATCTGACCGATGCCGTCCGCGAAAATTTCCTTCTTGTTTTCCATAAAAGTACATCCTTTCCTTAAATGTCTGACCATTTTTCTGAAGGTCGTCATGCCTTACATTATCCCGGTTTCGAAGCACGTCAAATGAAAAAAATTTTTTTTATCATTATTTTCACGAAAAAAGCATTCATATTCTCCGCCTCATTACCGCCTGCTCTCCCTGCCCGCCTTCTTTATCGCCATTCTTCTGATACCGGACTTGAAAAAATCCGGAAGTACGGCATTTTATGATAAAGAACATCCGGCTGTCCCGTCTCATTACCGGCGCAACCGGACGTCCTCCGAAACAGCATCGGCGTGCCCCCCGCGGAATGAAAATTTTTTCTTTCCTCCGCCCGGGCGTGGTCGGCAACCTATCTGACCGCCCCCTGTAGAAAAACGGTACGCAAAGGCGACTTTTCACCGCCATTTCCGGTGCAGCAGATCGGAACAGCAGCATAATAACAGGAGCAAAACAGCGGTCGTATCGGATCACTTTCCGTACGGACCGGCCCGAGGAAAAAGGATCCTATCCATGTTTGAACCGGATTTCAACAAAGGAGGCGGCCTGATTCCCGCCGTCGCCCAAGACTACCGTACCGGCGAAATTCTGATGCTCGCCTACGTCAATGCCGAAGCCTGGGCGGAAACCCTGCGCAGCGGGCGCGCCACCTATTTTTCCCGCAGCCGCAACTGCCTCTGGCAGAAGGGCGCAACCAGCGGCCATATTCAACTGATCCGGAAGATCCTTGTCGACTGCGACCAGGACGCCATCATCTATCAGGTGGAACAGGTTGGCGGCTCCGCCTGCCATACCGGACACCGGAGCTGTTTTTACCGCCGGCTGAATGCCGACGGAAATCTGGAGGAAATCAACGAAAATCCAGCGTGAATCACCGCGTCCGGATTTCCTGTACTTACAGAAGGACTCAAATCAAGTGAACGATTCCATTCTTCAGGAACTGCGCCAGGCGATGCCCGGACTCGCCCTGCGCACCGACGTACCGTTCCGGGACATCACTTCATTCGGCATCGGCGGAAGCCTGCCGGTCATGGCCGAACCGGGAGACGATATCGAACTCTCCCGTCTGGTCCGTTTTCTCAATGAACGAGAAATCCCTTTTCTGATTATCGGCGCCGGCAGTAACCTTGCCGGCATGGACCGTCCGTTTGAGGGGATGGCCATCCGGCTCGGCCGCGGCGCATTCGCGGCAGTCGCCATTGGGCGCAACCATATCACCTGCGGTGCCTCGGTCCGGCTCGCAGAACTGGCACGGACGGCAGCCCGCGCCGGGTTCGGAGGGCTGGCGGAACTGGCGGGCATTCCCGGAACGCTGGGGGGCGCCCTTTTCATGAATGCCTCCGCTCATGGGCGTGCTATCGGAGAATGGGTTCTGCAATTGTGCGGCTGCCGTACCAACGGCTCCATCTGGAATGCCGAAGGCAGTGAAATCGACTGGCAATACCGCCACAGCTCCATTCCCGCCGATGTCATTCTGACCTCCGCAATCCTGAAGCTGCCTGCCGCCGATCCGGCTGCGGAACTGGAACGAATCAATACAGAAATCGCCGCCCGACGGGAAAAAGAACCGAAAGGCCGCACCGCCGGCTGTATTTTCCGCAATCCCTCACCCGACGAACCCGCCGGAAAATTAATCGATGAATGCGGCCTGAAAGGATTCCGGCACGGTGCCCTGGAAGTCAGCAGCGAACATGCCAATTACCTGATCAACCACGGCCATGCTTCCGAAGCGGAATTACTGACACTGATGGTGGAAATTCGGCGCCGGGTTGCGGAACGTTTTCACCTCTACCTGGAGCCGGAAGTGCGGTTCGCCGATCCCGGAACGCTGGACCGTTTTCACGATGCGGCCCCCGCCCCCCGGGTCGCGGTCCTGCTCGGAGGTACCAGCAGCGAACGGGAAATCTCTCTGCGTTCCGGCCGTGCCGTGGCTGACGCCCTGCGCCGGGGCGGCTACCGTGTCACCGAAGTGGATCTGCAGCAATGTGAAATTACTCCGGCAATGCGGGAAGCGGACGTGGTCTACCCCGTTCTCCATGGCGGCTTCGGTGAAGACGGCAAACTGCAGCGGCTTCTGGAGGAAAACTATATCCGATTTGTCGGCAGCGGCAGTGCCGCCTGCGCCCTGGTCATGGACAAAATCGCCACCAAACGCAAGCTGAATGATCTTGATCTGCCGACTGCCCCCTGGGGTATCGTCACGACCGCCTACCGGGACTTCCCTGCCAATCTGCAGTATCCGGTGGTGATTAAACCGCCCTGTGAAGGCTCCACCATCGGCATCATCAAGGTGGATCGGGCGGAGGACTGGGAAGCCGCCCTGGATACGGCCTTCCAGTACGACTCCGTCCTGCTGGTGGAACAATTTGTCCGGGGAACGGAGTTGACGGTGCCGGTTGTCCATGACCAAGTCCTTCCCGCCATCGAAATCCGAAGTCCTCACGGATTTTATGATTATGATGCCAAATACGTCTATAAGGAAGGCAAAACGGAATATTTCTGCCCGGCACCGTCCCTGTCGCCCGAACAGACGCAGGAACTGGCTGCCGTAACCATGCGTTTTTTCAAGGAATTCGGTTGCCGGGACATTCTGCGTGTAGACTTCCTCATGGACGAGCACGGGAAATTTTACATTCTGGAAGGGAATTCGATTCCCGGCTGCACTGCAACCAGTCTGGTTCCCAAAGCAGCCCGGGTGGCCGGAATCTCCTTCGAACGCCTGACCGCTACTCTGGTGCAGGCTGCGCAACATCGGAAAACGGAACAGGCATGAATACCAGAATCCTGATCCGCATCTGTCGCTGGATGTTCCGGCTGCTGCTGACGATACTGGCGGTGCCGGTGGCACTCTCCGGCCTGACGCTGCTGCAAAGCGACCTGCCGTCCGTGGCAGGAGCCCTGCTGCTGCTGGCAGCCCTGTTGCTGCCCGGCGCCGAATGTTTATTTTACTGGTTGAAGAAAATAGAAAGCGAACTGCCATGAAATTTTTTCTGTTTGCAACTCTGATCGGACTGATTGCAGTTGCCGGCGCCGCACCGATCGGTGCTCCCGCTCCGGAACTGCAACTGCAGGAATTCATCAAAGGTACACCTGTGAAACTGGCAGACCTCAAAGGGAAAAAACTACTGGTACTCCACTTCTGGGGCACGCAATGCAAGCCCTGCGAACAGGCAGTGCCGCTGATCAACGCCGCACAGGAAAAATATGCGGGACGCGATGTGGAATTCCTCGCCATCGGCAGTGACGATCCCACCACTCTGCGCAAGGATCGCGCCATGGAAACCCTCGCCATCCCCATTGCCTCCGACGACATGGTCAAAACGGCCGATGCTTATCTGCGGCCGGGCGACCGGCTCCCGACCGATGCCGTTATCAGCAAGGACGGGATCCTGCTCTGGCTCGGACCGACCGTCGAACTGGATGGAGTTCTGGAGGAAATTCTGGCGGGGCGCTATGACCTGGCCGCTGCCGCCGACTTCGACCGGTTTGACCGGGAAATGACGGAAGTGACCCGCAAGAAGGATTACCGGAAAGCCCTGGCTCTGCTGGACGCCAGACTGAAACGCTTCCCGGATGACGTTCTGCTGACGACCGCCCGGGCCAATCTGCTGGCCCACATGCTGGATTCCCGGGAACAGGCACTGGCGGATCTCGCCGCAGCGATTGAACGAAAGCCCAAAACTTTCGAATTCCATGAAACCAGATTAAAGTTGTTGCGGGAACGCGGTGCTTCCGACAAAGCCCTGATCGACGCCTACGCCCGCATCGCACGCGAATTTACCGATCAGCCGATGCTGCTCGTCCAGTTGTCGGAAAATCTGATGCGGCAGCCCGCCGGAAGTTTTCAGCTGATCAGCGTCTATACTCTGGCACACACCGCCTATACCGATGGCAAGTTCACCAGCGACCGGGAACGCGGCCGAGCCGCAGGTGCGCTGGCTCGCAGCTATTACTATGTCGGCCGTCTGGAGGATGCGGTCAAATACCAGAAGGAAGCTCTCCAGCTGCTCCGAAACACCCCCGATGCCCGCCGGGCGGAAAATGATCTCAAATTTTATCAAAACGCCTGGACCGTTTCCCGCGAAATCGAGCAGATGGAAAAGAAAAACCGGGAATAATCCCGGTTTTCATACCGGCGCGGGCAACCGCGTCGGACGGCAGCCCGGATGATGAAACATCCGGGCATTTTTTTGATACGAATGCGAATGCTATTGCAGCTGCTCCAACAGAATCCGGTGCACCTGGCCATAATAGAGATATCCCAGATGGGAACCGTTGCTGAACCAGACAATCCGGTCTCCCAGCGCTGAATCCAGAAAACGCCGATCTTCATCAGAAACCAAAAAGTCATCAATCGTGTGCAGGACCCGGACTTTCTCATTATTCCGGAGCGTCGATTCGATGTAACGCAATCCGGCTCGATGCCCGAGTTCTTCCAATGGATTGGCCACGCCCAGTTTACTGCCATACAACGGCAGCATGTAACGCATCAGATAGTCCCGATAGGACAACCGGTCGATCTCCAGATAGAACCGTGTCCGATCTCCCCATCCGTACAATGGCTTCATCTCCTTTGGAATCCGATCGTCCCGACAGGCCACCATCAGCACATCCCGCAGTGTGAACCGGAACGACAAAGAGACCAGAATCCGGCTCTGCTCCCGCGTCAGGAACGTACGGTAATCATACTGGTTGTCCACTTCCAGTTCCGGCAATTCAAAGCGTTCCGGCGCCGGCATGGGATCGCGCCACGGCTGCTGGCGGGCCATCGCCGCCATCGCCTTGCCGAAGGAGTCGACCAGCGTATTTTCCACCTTTTCCTCCGGCCATCCCTTCATATCACTGGCGCACGCATCAATCTGATTCATGGAATACAGCAGATCCACCGGCGGATTAATGGCAACACAACGTTTCAAATGCAGAGTATCCTCCTTCTCCTCCTGCGCCGCAATGTGAAGCGCGTGCAGCCCTCCAAGCGAAAATCCGACCACCTCCACCGATTCCGGCCGGAAAGGGTCGTCTTCGTCTGCCGCCAGATCCTCCAGAATCTGCGCCATTGCACGCCGCAGCGACGCCACGTCTTCCGGGGTGTAACCAGGCAGCTTGCCGGTATGAATGGATTCATAATAACTCCAGTGGAACACACTGGGCAGCACAATCACCGCATATCCCTGCCGATACAACACCTCAGCCATCGCCACCGCACTGGAATTCAAATAATGGCTGCCGATGCCCGGCAATAGGAAAACCAGAGGAGCTGATGTCTTCTTTGCCTCATCCGGAGAACGCCAGAAGGCATATTCCATATCATCAGCCTCAGGCCGGAAAGGTGCAAGATCGCGCAATTCCGCTTCACTGGTAAAGTCTCCGTTCCACGGGGAAAGATGGGTCCAGATACTGCTTTCGTCGGTCTGCGGCTTAAACATGGTAGCCCGCACCGCGTCAGAATACGGATTCTCCGAACGATAATTGCCAAGTCGCACCAGTCGGCCGTTGATCCCTGCCGGACGTCGAACCGGCGGATCGGCAGGCGGTTTCGCCGCAGTCTTTTCGCCGGTGGCGGCTGAAGCCTGTTTTTTCGCCTCGGCAGCCGCCTGTTTCATCTTCACTTCCCAATCCTGCTGCTGCAGCCGTCGATTGAGCAGCGTATATTCCTTGAATAATTGATAGGGGTCGGCATTGGCCTTGTCCATACGGCTGTAGGTCCGATAACCGCGCACAGCGCGATTCACCCCTGCCGCCGTCGATGCGCCATAGGGCAGATACGTTTTGATATCCAGGGCCATATCAAACAAGGAGCCGATATTGTCCCGCACATTGGTGGCCGTTCCCAGAGGCAGCACCAGCGTGTAGCCGGGGCCGCACCCCCAGCTTTCAAATACTTGTCCAAACGTCTCCTTGCGTGCATACAAGCCGAAGTAGTTCTCCGCCGGGTCAAACAACCCGGCAATCCCGATGGTGCTGTTCGTCAAGAAGCGCAGAAACTCCACCCCGCCGTCACTCCAGTGCTGTTGCAGCAGACAGCTGAAAGTCCGAGCCGGAAACGATAAATTCTCCGCCGCATTGTCAAGACATTTGATCACCACGCGAGGGAAAATCCCGCCCCAGATCCAACCGATCGGCCGAACCACATACAACATCCCGAACCGGTTAACGGCAAACATGGATCGGTTGAATCCCTCCCATGGGTCAGCATCCCCCAGCTGCGTAGATACTTCCGACGGCGTCCACCGCCGCTGAGCCGGGGGATCATCCGGAATCGGCTTGACGGCCGCGCAGCCCCCCAGCAGCCACAATACCGCCATACCGGCCACCAGCCGTCGGCCCCACTGTTTCATCCCCACTCCCATCTCTTCGTCATCCTTCTCCTGTTTCACTCCTTTATCAATCCTGCCGGCGAATGCCGGCCTCCTCAAACAATATTTCTCAAAATGGCCGCCGCCAATTTCAAACCGTCTGCCGCAGCAGACATAATTCCTCCCGCACAACCAGCGCCTTCGCCACCAATATAAAGTCCCGGCAAAGAACTCTCCATCGTTTCCGGATCACGCCAAAAACGCACCGGGCTGGATACACAACTCTCAATTCCAATCAGTTTGCCGTCCCGAATAAAACCGGGAAAACGTCGATCAAAATCACGCAGCGCACAGCCGATGCCGTCCCGCATTTCCGGCAGAAAAAAATCATCCAGCCGGGCCGCGCGCAACCCCACCGCCGCACTGCCGCGATGATGACGCAGTCGCAATTCTCCACGCAGAAACCCTGCGGCATCCTGTGCCGGAAAGGCATAATCGCCTCCGCCGCGCCTGAAAGCCTCCCGCTCCAGCTGCTCCAGCAGTAGAAACGCCTCATCCGGCGAGGAAAAACGTCCCGGCCCCAGCGTCACAATCAGAGCCGAATTGGCAAACTCTCCAGCCCGGGCGTGTTCGCTCATCCCGTTGGAAACCGACCTTCCCTCCCAGGCCGACGCCATTACCGTCTCGCCACCGGGACACATGCAGAAAGTACTCACCTGCGGCGTCATTCGGTCACGAGGCCGTGATACCAGATGATATTCCGCAGCCTCCAGCGCCGCCGGACGGGTATTCATCCGGTATTGGCGAAGATCCACCAACCGCTGTGGATGTTCCACCCGACAACCGATCTGAAACCCTTTCAACTCGTGCGCCACCCCCGCCCGACGCAGATGGCGGTTCAAATCACGTCCCCCCAACCCCGTTGCCAGAACCGTCAACGGCGCCTCCAAATGCTCTCCCCCCGCCGTTACCACACCGCGGCATCGTCCCTCCCGCATCAGCACCCCGGTAATCTCCGTCCCGAACAGAAAAACCGCGCCCAACTCCTCCAGTTTCCGCCGCAACCCCGCTGCCACACGCCCCAGATAATCGGAACCAATATGCGGACGCTTCAAAAACAGAATATCCGCGGGCGCTCCAGCCTCCACGAACGTCTTCAGAATAAAGGCAGCCCGGGCATCCCGGGTTCCCGTGTACAGTTTCCCATCGGAAAAAGTTCCCGCCCCCCCCTCGCCGATCAGCAGATTGCTCTCCGGATTCAAAGCCCGGCTCCGCAGAAACTCCCGATAATCCCGTTCCCGGCGCTCCACCGGAAAACCACGATCCACAATGACCGGTCGACATCCTGCCATCGCCAATCCCAGCGCTGCGAAAATCCCGCACGGCCCCGTCCCCACCACCAGCGGAGATGCCGGCGGACGCACGCAATCCGGCAATCCCGGATCAGGATGTTCCAACCGCTCCAGCTCCGCTTCGTCCACCGGCGTCCATTTCACTCCGGCAGGAGGCGGCTGGGCAAACTCCAGCAACAGAGAATAAACCAGTACCGGGGTCCCTCGACGGGCGTCCACCGCCCGGTTAAGGATCCGCAACGCCGACGGCACCATGCCGAATCGTTCGCGCACCAGCTCCGGCAATAATCGTTCCGGCACGTCGGGTGCATTTGCGGCTTTCAGCAGAAACAGTTCCGGCTTAATCCACATAATCCACTTTCATTGCTCACAGTTATATTTATAAAATACCCCTTTTCGAACGGCCTTGCAAGCAGAAAGCAGAATTTCTCAAAGGAGTCACGCCGGCAGTTTTTCTTCAGAATATCCCAGCTATGGCGGTCACACTTTTTTCGGGACTCATGATCCATGTGGACGATATTGAAACCCCCAATTCCGCCATCGGCAGTGCTCCAAAGAAAATCCGCTGTCCCTCCAGACGCCAATCCCCGTATCCCGGAGAAAAACGACGCGCCGTCAGCCTTCCGCCATATCGGAGGAGCTCCTGCCTCGCCCTGTTTTGCAGAAAATCCATCGCCGCATCCGCCGTCTCACTGCCGACAGCATCTCCCACCACGGCTTCAAAATTTTCTCCCACAGCAAAATTTTCGCGAACCCGTTCCGGCAGTGCCGCACCAATCGTTACCGCCCCCAGCCATAACCAGCGGCCGTCCTCATACCGGGAAACAATGTCGCCACTCTCAATCACACTTCCGTCAGCCAGACGCAAACACCCCGCGCCGACTTTCTGAAACGCCATCACCCGCCAACAGCCTGCAGGACGACACAACCGGAAAGAACGTTCCATTGCCGCCTCCAGGCGCTCCCGCGTCTCCACATCCAAGATCGTCCTGGCACGCCGATATCCCAGCCGCAGCAATATCTCCCGCTCCGGTAAAGCCAGAGGCATGGATGGCACATGCCGGATTACATCGGTCATCATATTTTTTGTCCGGTCCTTTTGCAAAAAAAACATTTTCGTTATATATTAACAATATACCCGAAACCAAACGGAAATCAATGAAAAAACCATCTTACGAACTGGATTACGACGACCGGGAGTATACCGATTCCGGCAGCAGGAGAGTGCGTCTCGCCGCCCTCTTCGTGCTGGTGGCTGCCTTGACCGCCGGAGGGATCTATCTACTGGTGCCGCACCATACGGAAGAACCGGCCCCCGTCCAGGAAACCGATCCGCTTCAAAATGCGGCGGACACCCTTGCGGAAATCACGCCGGATCCGGATCCCATTCCCCCGATTCCAGCCGAAGGTACGCCGCCGCCTCAGCCGGACCCGCAGCCGGAAATCCTGCCGGAAGCTGTCGCAGATCCGGATGTCTCGGAAGATCCCGGAACCGTTCCCCCCGAAGAAGTGACACCTGCCGATCAAGAACCGATCAAGGGACGTCCTCACGCCTCCGATCCAGTCGATGATGGTCCGCGAATCGCACCGGATGCCATCGAACCGTATGGTTTTGCGCGAAATCTGCAACGCATTACAGAGTTGCTGGAGTCAAAAAAATATCTTGAAACTCGCCGGGAAGCCGAAAAACTTCTCCCGGAACTGACGGTCAACTCCGACCAGTGGCGCAAAGTCATGCGCGTTCTCGGCCGGGCCAATGTCCAACTTTATTTCCAACAGGGGCAGACTGGCCGGGACGGAGCCACTCATACAATTCAAAACGGAGACACGCTCTTTCGAATTGCCCGTCAATACGGGCTTTCCGTGGATGCCCTGAGACGGCTCAACGGCATGAAGGCGAACGAGTCCAAGCTCCTGATCGGGAAAAAGCTCCGGGTCGGCACCAGTGGCTGGCAGATCCGTATCAGCAAAGCCGCCCGGTTGCTCGTGCTCGAATGTGGCGGCAAGCCTTTTGCCATCTATGATATCGGAATCGGTCGCCTGGGGCGGACTCCATCCGGCCGGTTTCTGATCGGAGAAAAGCTGGAAAATCCCTCCTATCAGGCACCGGACGGTCGCACCATCGCGCCCGGCGCCCCCGGGAACGAACTCGGTACCCGCTGGATGCGTCTCAACGCTCCTCCCGGAACGGAAAATCCGCCGCAGGGCTATGGCATTCACGGTACCGCTGATGAATCCAGCGTCACCCGACCGCTCAGCAACGGCTGCATCCGCATGCGCAATGCGGAAGTGGAGGAATTGTTTTTAATCGTACCGGTCAATACGCCGGTTTTGATCGAAGAATAACCTGGAGAAATTCTATCTCATGCCGGAAATTCATCTCGACTTTGAAAAACCGATCGTGGAGCTGAAGAAAAAAATTCAGGAACTCCATGACTTCAGCCAGTCTAATCAAATTGATGTCACTTCTGAACTGGCAGCGCTGAACGAGCGGCTTAACCAGACCATGAAAGAGATTTACAGCTCGCTGTCCCCCTGGCAGCGGGTGCAGCTGGCCCGCCATCCGGAGCGTCCCTATACGCTGGATTATGTGGAGCGGCTTTTTACGGACTTCATGGAGTTTTCCGGTGACCGCCGTTTTCGCGACGACAAAGCGATCGTCGGCGGTTTCGCGAAATTCCACAATAAACCGGTCATGATCATCGGTACCCAGAAAGGGCGCGATATGCGTTCCAACGTCTATCGCAATTTCGGCTGGCCCAGCCCGGAAGGATACCGCAAGGCCATGCGGCTGATGCAGCTGGCGGATCGGGCAGGTGTACCGGTCATCACCTTCATCGACACCCCGGGAGCCTTTCCCGGCATCGCCTCGGAAGAACGCCACATTGCCGAAGCCATTGCGGTAAATCTCCGGGATATGTTTGCCTTGCGCGTACCGGTGCTTTCCATCATCATCGGCGAAGGGGGTTCTGGCGGAGCCATCGGCATCGGAGTCGGGAACCGTATTCTGATTATGGAAAACGCCTATTATTCCGTCATCACCCCGGAAGGATGTGCCGCTATTCTCTGGAAAGACCGCAAATTCGCTCCGCAGGCAGCCGATGCACTGCAGCTGACAGCAGAAAAACTTTTGCAGCTGGGGATTGCGGATGAAATCATTCCGGAACCCTTTGGTGGAGCTCAGCGCAATGTGGATCAAGCGGCTCAGCTGCTTTCTGAATCCATTGCCCGCAACCTTTTTGAATTGCGCAAAATGTCGCCGGCAAAACTCAAGGAGCAGCGCTATCAGAAGTTCCGGGCCATGGGCTGTTTTGAAGAAAATCCGCCGGAATCGGCAGAGGCAGTTCCCGAAGAAAAAGCAGAGAAAGAGGTGAAGGAGTGACATCTCCCCTTTGCGTCCGGAAAGCGCGGGAAGCCGATATTCCCGCTATCCATGCTTTGTTAAAAATCTATTCTGACCGGAAAATTGTCCTGCCCCGAAGCGAAGCCGATATTCTCCATTATCTGGCGAATTTCACTGTGGCCGAGGAAGCGGGAAAACTGGTGGGATGCGTGGCGGTTCGGGATTTTGGCAACAACCTTCTGGAAGTGCGTTCCCTGGCGGTTCTCCCGGAAAAACAGGGAGCAGGAATCGGGCGTGCCATGGTACAAGCCTGCATAGAGCGGTTACGCGGCGAACGGCCTTTTTTCCGACTGTTTGCGCTGACTTATCAAGAGGGCTTCTTTCATCGCCTGGGCTTTCGGACTGTTACTCGGGAACATTTTCCGGAAAAAATCTGGAGTGACTGCAAAGCTTGTCCCAAACATGACTGCTGCGATGAGATCGCCGTACTGTTTGCTTCGGACAGTGGGCAAGCTTAATTTACCGTTCCCTGGACGGCAGAAAACGGCAAAACCATTGCAGGGCTCTTTCCCACGGCAAAGGGGCGGGGAGAATGGGCAATGGCGGCTTGTTTTCCAATAATCGCTGCGGATTCACCTGACAAAGCAGATCCGCTTTCTTCTGGGTATATTTTCGGGCCAGCCAGGCAAACGCCTCCCCCATACATGGGCGGCGACGGCCAGTATCACGGTGGGCATCAGAAGCCACCACATCCACTAAGCCCCGGCGCAGCATGGCACGAGCCATGCGTCTCACCGGTGCCGACGCTTCCGGAAGCAAGCTGATGGCATTGATCTGAAAACAGGCTCCCAGCTGGTGCAATTTCTCCAAATCAGGCAGCTTGGATGGAGAAAAAAGCCGCTCGGGGTGCACAAAAATAACATGATACCCTTCCCGTTCCAGGGATTCCAACATATCCCGGGCGGAAAACGGCAACTGATAACAACAGAAATCAACCAGAAGATAGCGGCTCTGCGGAGAAAGTGTGCGTAACTTCAAACCTGTTGAAATTTGAGAAAAATCATATTCAAAGGCCGCATCCAAGGTAATTCCGCATCGTTCCGCCTCCGGTTGCAGAGCCGCTACAGCCGAATCCAGACGATCCTCCAGCTTCGGATCAAAATGAGATACTGCCACTACATGTCGCACTCCGGAGGCAGCCATCTGCTCCAACATGCGTACCGCTGTCCCAAAATCCTTGGGCCCATCGCTCAGGTGGACCGGCAAATGACAATGCAAATCAATCATACTCCCCCCTTTATTTTCTTTTCGCCGGCGAGATTTTCAGTATTTTTTATGCCTTATCTTCTTCATCCCGACCGTTCGTCTGGTCTGCAGCATTATTTTCTGCATAACCGTAATCGGTATAATGATAACCATAACTATAGCCGGATTTGCGCAAATTAAATTTATTCAGCAGAATACCGAGCAGGCGAATCCCTCCCCGCTCCAGTTGTGCCAGTGTACGGCGCACTGCCTCAATCCGTGTATGATTGCAGGCGACCACAAACACCACACCATCGACCAATTGGCCTAATACCAGCGGATCCGCGATTGATAAACACGGGGGAGCATCAATAAAAATGTAATCATATTCCTTCCGACAACGATTCAACAACTCCGCCATATTTTCCGACATGAGCATTTCCGATGGGTTAGGCGGCAACGGGCCGGCCAGCAGTACGTCCAGTTTTTCTTCTCCCTGCACACCACGATAAACTGCCGACTCAAAGTTATCGTCCCCGGAAATAATCGATACCACTCCCTTAGACCGATCCAATCCCCACAATGCCTGCTGCATCGACTTGCGTAAATCTCCATCGATCAGCAGCACTTTTTTACCGGACTGTGCCGTCACCTGCGCCAAAGCTGCTGCACAACTGGACTTACCCTCCCCGCTGACAGTACTGGTCAACATAACCATCCGACCGCCATTCCGTCGTTCCGAAAGCAGAAAATGCAGATTGGTACGAACCAACCGGAAGGCTTCCCCTACCTGTCGGCTTCCAGATTTCAACAGGCCGGTTCTTCTTTTTTCATTTGCTTTGCGTGCCGCCTCAAGCGCTCCAACAAGAGGCACAGCCCCCACCATTGTCCGGTTGAGCACTCGCTCTGCCTGCTCAGGATCCTTCAGTGTCCGGTCCAATACTTCCAGCAACAGAGCCAGCGCCCCCCCCAGGAGCCCGCCCAAAAAAATACCAAACAGCAGATTAATATACATCCGGGGACGAACTGGAGTGTCCGGCAGCAAGGCCGTATCAATCATCTGAACATTGTCCAGCTTCAGAATTTCCCTGATGACATCCGCAAACACCCGGGTAGTTTCATTGGCCGCCACCTGTGCAACTTGCGGACTGGAGCTTTCCACAGCCACAGATACAATCCGCGTATTACGGGTAGTACTGACGGAGATTTTATATTTCGGGAAATTATTTTCATCAAAAGTCCCGGCAAAAGCCGTTTTCAAGCTTGCCTCAACCGGCTGCTGCACCCTGCGGCTGGTCAGCAATTCCCGATAATCGTTCATCAATTGCGTAACCAGATAGAATTCCTGGGTAGACGCATTCCCATTTGCCCCCTGGGTGTTGTTCCAGGCATAAATGGTTGCATTCGCACGATAAACCGGTTTTATCACATACCGGGTCAACCCCCATGCCGCAAGCCCCCCCAGTAGAACAAACAACAGGATTAATTTCCAGAAACGTAAAATCACATTTAAGAGACCAGCAGGAGAAAAAACGGTATCCAAAGCACAGGAATGATCCGCCGCCCCCTCGGAAAAAAGATTATTCATAACACTCCATTCATCGCCTGAATTCATTGATTGCTACAGGATATTATTTTAAATATTTTCATTAAGTTAGCATAAAATCCATAGAATGCAACTTGTAAAAATGCTCCCGTATGCTAGTTTTATATAGTTTTGCCATGAACGGAAAAAGATTCTCCTTCCGGAATCGGAGGCTGTCGTGATTCTACATAATGAAATCTTCGATCGAGTAAAAAAAACGCTGGGATTGCTTTCCGGAACACCGGAAAATACCGGAGCACCAGTTGATTTTCTGGTAAAAATGAATCTCTCTGCCTGGATGGGGCGACGGGATGCGGCCGGTGACCGAATCGGCGAATTGATGTACGAGGATCTTTTTGCCCTTTCCGAAGCGGAACGTCGCTTTCGTTATCGACAAGTGGGGAGCCTGCTGGATCAGGCTATCGAAGATACCGAGACCATTCTAATGACTCTGACCAGTCCGGATACGGAAACACGCGAACGGCGACAATTAAATTACTGGGAATTGCTGCGGCAGGTAATTTCGACACTGGAAGCATTGAACGGCTTGACCGGTAAGTTGTTTCATGCGCCCGCAGATGAAAATTGCTGTTTATTGGTCCAGCCGGGTGGTAATCTTTCCCGAGACGAGCGACAGCTTGGAGAAAGCGAGATCAGTCTGGTTAACCAATTTCGGGAACTTTTTGAATCCGGGCGGCAGCAAATGCTTCGATATCGAGAATATACAGCAAAAAGTTTCAGCAAGTCCAATGCTGAACGCTATCAAAAATCCTATCAGGAATATCACCGATTCTTCCGGGAAGCCTGAAGAAATTTCTCCTGCTCAAAAGAGTTTTTTCAGCCATTGCCTCTTTCTATTGGCAAGCCCCCCCATCCAGATAAAGTATTTCTGGATCGATGTCCAGCTGTCCCGGCCAGCAAACGGTACCATAATCCACATAAGCCAGAAAAAACTTATTGGGATCATTCAATGCTTCCCATATGCCCCATAGATGTGGTTTCATATCAAAAACTTTCCGTTTCCCGTCATCAAATGTCAAGAATAACTTGAAATCATGCAGCCCCTTGACTTCCAAGCCAGCGTGAATTTTATCTCTCACCTTTTTACCTCCGACAGAAGGCTGTCTGCACAACCATTCTTATTTTCTAAATTCCTGGTTACTACCGTCCAATATCCTGCAACAAAAAAACGGTGAAAGAGATCCCTCTTTCACCGTTTAGAGTTTTTAACCTGGCGGTCGCGACCGGATTATTTCCCGGAAACCACCCCGTGGTCCTTGAAGGTACGGGTCGGCGAAAACTCACCCAGCTTGTGCCCAACCATGTTTTCAGTAATAAACACCGACACAAAGCTTTTCCCATTATGAACTTCGAAGGTGTGACCAACGAAATCCGGAATAATCATCGACCGGCGGGACCAGGTCTTGATCGGCTTCTTCTGGCCCTTGAGCGCGTCCACCTTATCAATGAGATACTGGTCGACGAACGGACCTTTTTTAATGGATCTGGCCATTATTTCTTCCTCCGTTCAACAATGAATTTGCTCGAAGTCTTCTTCGGATGCCGCGTCTTCTTGCCCTTGGCCAGCTGACCCCACGGCGACACCGGATGGCCGCCACCTGACGTGCGACCTTCGCCCCCGCCCATCGGGTGGTCAACCGGGTTCATCACCACACCGCGAACGTGCGGCCGGAAGCCCAGATAACGCTTCTTCCCGGCTTTGCCGAGCTTAACGTTCATATGATCCAGATTACCGACCTGACCAATGGTCGCACGGCAATTGATATTGATCAAACGAACTTCCCCAGAAGGCAGTTTCACCTGAGCATATTTTTCTTCTTTGCCACGGAGCACCGCAGTCTGACCGGCAGAACGTACCAGCTTGGCACCACGCCCGGGCTGCATTTCAATGTTATGAATCGTGACGCCAACCGGAATATCTTTAATCGCCAGACAATTACCCGGCTTGATATCGGCTTTCGGACCATTCATGACCACATCCCCGACCTTCAGTCCGACAGGAGCAAGAATGTATTTCTTGATACCGCCGTTGTACATGATCAAGGCAATATTGGAAGTCCGGTTCGGGTCATATTCAATCGTCAACACCTTGGCCGGCACGCCGTCCAGATTGCGCATGAAGTCGATTTCCCGATACCGGCGCTTGTTGCCAGCGCCACGGAAACGAGTGGTGACGCGACCGTAATTATTGCGTCCGCCGGAAGATTTCTTCCCTTTGACCAGACTCTTCTCGGGCTTGGAGGCAGTCAGTTCGGCCGAATAGTCCAGAACCGTCATGCCGCGCCGCGAGGGAGAGGTCGGATGAAAGCTTTTGATCGCCATTTTCTCTATACCTCAGAAGGGTTTGCCTTAAATAATTTCAATGCTGCCTTCAGACAACGTCACAACCGCCTTCTTCCAATCCGGGCGTTTGCCCATGATGGCCGACCGGCCCGCCCGCTTGGGCTTGCCGCTGTAGTTCATGATGTTGACCGACTTGACCTTGACCTTGAACAATTCTTCAATGGCCCGGCCGATTTCGATTTTTCCGGCATCCGGCTTCACTTTGAAGGCATATTTCTTTTCGGCAACCATGCCGTTACTCTTCTCGGTGACCAGCGGTGCGATAATCAAATCAAACGCAGTTCTCATAATATTCACACTCCTCAGGCCAGACGTCCGATGAAGGCGTCCAGTGCATCTTTGGTGAACACCAGTTTGCTGAAACGCAACAGTTCATACACATTCACGACATCAGCCCGACGCATAACCACATTCGGCAGGTTGCCGGTAGCACACACTGCGGTTTCCTCGTATTCCGGCACCGACAGCAGCACGGAATCGTCGCTGACCTGGAGGCCCTTGAAGACCGCAACTGCGCTCTTGGTCTTGTGATCCGGCAGCGCGAACTCATTCAAGACAATCACGTCCCCATCCACCACACGCTCAGAAAACGCGCGCTTCAACGCCAGGCGCTGTACTTTCTTGTTGACCTTCTTGGCGAAACTGCGGGGAACCGGTCCGAAAATCGTACCGCCACCCACCCAGACAGGGCTGCGATTGCTACCGGCCCGGGCACGTCCCATCCCTTTCTGACGGAATGGTTTTGCACCGCCACCGCGAACTTCTCCACGGCACTTGGTTTTAGCCGTACCAGCCCGCAGACCTGCCATATAGGCCACTACCGTATCGTGAACCGCCTGTTCTCCCTTTTCAAGCTCCAGAGCGTTGTCCGGCAGAACATATTCGCCCACGCGAGCACCCTTGCAATCAAGGATATCCAAAACTTTCGACATGATACTCACCTGAATCCTTACTTGCTCTTGGCCTTGATTGCTTCCCGGAGCAGAACCGTGCCGCCGTTCGGGCCCGGAATCGCTCCGCGCACCAGCAACACATTCTCATCCGCCATCACCCGGACCACCTTCAGATTCTGAATCGTCCGGCGCACATTGCCCATATGACCCGGCATGCGTTTGCCTTTGATTACATTCCCCGGCCATTCACGGCAACCGATGGAACCGGGACGGCGCGTCCAGGCACCGCCGTGGCTGGCACGACCGCCACCGAAACGGTACCGTTTGACCACCCCCTGATAACCACGGCCCTTAGTCGTAGCAGTCACATCCAGATAGTCATCAGCGGAAAAAACATCAGCATTCAACACCGTACCCGGGGCCATGTCACTGTCCGCTTCGGTGCGGAATTCACGCAGCACTCCCGGCAGTTTGTCCTTCAAGCCAGCCTTGGCACAATGCCCAGCCACCGCTTTGCTGACATTCTTGCTCTTACGGGACCCGAATCCCAGCTGCACCGCGGAATATCCATCGCGGGCACGGGTCTTGACATCGACCACGACGCAAGGACCGGCTTCGACTACCGTCACCGGCACGATCCTGCCCTCTTCGTCGTAGACCTGAGTCATCCCGACTTTTTTACCGATTAAACCTTTCATTTTCGCTCCTTTCGCGTTAGATACACGTCCTCAATCGGTGGAGGACGGCGGTATCCGGACTCGCCGGGACGGAAAGCGCCCGCTCCCCGCCCCATAACGGTCAGAGTCCGATCTTAATCGAAATATCCACACCCGCCGGCAACGTCAGCTTTTTCAGCTCATCCACCGTCTTGGCAGTCGGATTGATGATATCCATCATCCGTTTGTGCGTACGCATTTCAAACTGTTCCATCGACTTCTTGTCAACATGCGGGGAACGGTTCACCGTGAAACGCTCAATGCGAGTCGGCAACGGCACCGGACCGGCCACCATGGACCCGGTACGCTTGGCCGTTTCGAGAATCTCATTGACCGACTGGTCCAGAATCCGGTGTTCATAGGCCTGAAGCCGGATCCGGATACGCTGAGTTTTACCCGTAGCCATTTCTTATTTCTTCTCCACAACTTTATCTTGAACTTGTTTCGGAACTTTTTCAAAATGCGACGGCTCCATCGAATAGGAGGCACGACCGCGAGACAACGAACGAATTGCCGTGGCGTATCCAAAGAGCTCCGACAGCGGAATCTGCGCGTGCACTCGCGTAAACTGATTCCCGGCATCGGAATTGATTTCCACAATGCTGCCGCGGCGGGCGGTGATGTCCCCGATCAGATCGCCCATATTTTCATCGGGCGTAGTCAGTTCCACCTTCATGATCGGCTCAAGCAGCATCAAACCAGCCTTGCGGGCAGCATCTTTCAACGCCATCGATCCCGCGATTTTGAAAGCCATTTCCGAAGAGTCGACCGGATGGTAGGATCCATCGATAATCTCCACCTTGAAGTCAACCAGCGGATACCCGGCCAGCACGCCTGAGGCGGCCGCTTCCATGATACCACTTTCAATCGGTTTGATATATTCCTTGGGAATATTACCGCCCACCACTTTGTTCTCAATTACAATTCCGGCCCCACGTTCCTGCGCGATCAGGTTGATGATCACATGGCCGTACTGACCGCGACCGCCGGACTGACGAACAAACTTGGTATTGGATTCGGAATTGCCGAGCAATGCTTCCCGGTATGCCACCTGCGGTGCACCGGTGTTGGCCTCCACCTTGAATTCCCGAATCAAACGGTCCAAGATGATTTCCAAATGCAATTCCCCCATCCCGGAAATAATGGTCTGACCGGTTTCTTCGTCGCTGCGCACCTGGAAAGTCGGGTCTTCGTCCGACAACGCACCCAATCCTTTGAAAAGCTTGTCGCGGTCTCCGGAGGATTTGGGTTCCACGGCAATCGAAATTACCGGTTCCGGGAAATGCATGGATTCCAGCACGATCGGACTTTCTTCCAGACAAATGGTATCCCCGGTGGTCACATTCTTCAACCCGACGGCGGCGGCAATATCACCACTGTACACATCGGAAATTTCCTGACGCTGGCTGGAGTGCATCTGCAACAAGCGCCCCAGACGCTCTCTCTTTCCAGTACGCGGATTGTAAACGCTCATCCCCTGCGAGGCCACCCCGCTGTACACCCGGAAGTAGTACAGCTTACCGACAAACGGGTCACTCATAATCTTGAACACCAAAGCCGAGAACGGCTGCAGGTCCCCCACATGCCGGGTGATCGGTTCACCCGTATTCGGGTCAGTCCCCTTGATGTCCCACACATCCACCGGAGACGGCAGATAATCTACCACCATATCCAGCAGTTTCTGCACCCCTTTCTTCTTGAAAGCGGTACCACAGGCCACCGGAACAATCTTGGCCGCCAGCGTGGCCCGACGAATCCCCTGCCGCAGAGTTTCCACATCCGGCATTTCGTCGGCCAGGAAGATTTCCATAATCTCTTCATCCACCTCGGCAACACATTCCACAGCGTGGCGAAGAGCATTTTCCCGCGCTTCCGCATATTCAGCGGGAACTTCTGCATAGCGCATTTCCAGGCCGTTTTCATCCTTATCAAAATAGACAGCCTGATTCGCCAATACGTCGATCACCCCGACAAAACCAGCTTCCCGACCGATCGGCAGCATCAACGGCACCGGAGTAGCCCCCAGCTTGGTCTGAATCTCTTCCACCACGCCATCAAAATCCGCACCGGTACGGTCCATCTTGTTCACCATGGCGATCACCGGCACATGATATTTCTGTGCCTGTCGCCACACGGTTTCCGTCTGAGGCTGAACTTTCCCTACCGAGCAGAACACCGCCACCGCGCCGTCCAGCACACGGAGCGAACGTTCCACTTCGGCAGTAAAGTCCACGTGTCCAGGGGTGTCAATCAGATTCAACCGGTGTTCACGCCAGAAGCAGGTCGTCGCCGCGCTGGTAATGGTAATACCACGTTCACGTTCCTGTTCCATCCAGTCCATTGTGGCCGTACCCTCATGGACTTCACCGATCTTGTAGTTCACCCCGCAATAAAACAGAATACGTTCAGACAACGTGGTCTTCCCGGCGTCAATGTGCGCCATAATCCCGATATTGCGGACTTTTCGCAGACTGACACCGCGTGAGGGTGATTCATGAAATACTTTATCTTGTTCGGCGCTCATCTTCTCTATCGCTCCCCCTTGCATTACCAGCGATAATGGGCAAACGCCTTGTTTGCCTGCGCCATTTTAAACGTATCTTCCTTCTTCTTGATGGAAGATCCGGTGTTGTCAAATGCATCCAGCAGTTCCCCAGCCAGTGATTCCATCATCGACTTGCCCTTGCGGCCCCGGGAATAAGTCGTGATCCAACGCATGGCCAACGCCACCTGCCGTTCAGGATCCACTTCCACCGGCACCTGATAAGTGGCGCCACCGACACGCCGGCTCTTGACTTCCAGTTTCGGCTTGACGTTTTCCAGCGCCTGCTCAAAAACTTCCAGAGGAGCCACTTCCGGCTTTTTCGCCTGAATCAGATCGAAAGCCCCGTAGACAATCTTCTGGGCAACGGATTTCTTGCCACGGGTCATGATCGTATTGATCAGCCGGGCAACCAGTTCACTGTTGTACTTCACATCGGGAATCAGTTCCCGCTTGACTGCACTGCGTCTTCTCATGTGCGATTTATCCTTACTCTTGGGTACTAAGATTGATTGGCGGGATTACTTCTTACCCTTCTTGCCGGCGGCGGCATCCGCCTTCGGCGTCTTGGCACCGTACTTCGAACGTCCCTGACGCCGCTTATCCACACCGAGGCTATCCAACGCGCCGCGGACAATGTGATAACGGACCCCCGGCAAGTCACGAACACGACCGCCCTTGACCAGCACCACAGAGTGTTCCTGAAGATTGTGGCCTTCTCCACCGATATAAGCCGTTACTTCCTGACCGTTGGACAAACGGACACGGGCAATCTTACGCAACGCGGAGTTCGGCTTCTTCGGCGTACGGGTGGTAACCTGCATGCAAACCCCACGACGCTGCGGACAGGCACTCAGAGCTCTGGATTTGCTCTTCTTGACTTTCGTTTCGCGTCCGAAACGCACCAGCTGATTGATTGTCGGCATAAAAAATGTCCTGCTTTTTTGCTGTTTTTTTCTGGTTCTCTATATATAAAGCTACTTTTGACTGAACATTAAAGATTCATAACATAACGCCAAAACTGTTTTTTTGCAAATTCCCCATGAAAAAATCTACAAAAAAACAAGATCCACCCGCTGCGATCCCCTTCCTCGCAACGGGTGCATTTTCTCAGCATCCGGAAATTTGCGAATCATATCTTGCCGATTCGCCTGCCGAACATTCCGGATTCTATGCGGTCGGGAACGTCTCTCGCGCCTCCCGACCGCCCGGCGGCGGCAATCCGCCGGGCATCAGAAATCAATCCTCGCGGTTATCCGAATCTTCCAGTTCTTCGGAAAACGTATCATCCAGTTCAGCAACGTACTCTTCGCCGGGAAATTCCTCATCCCCATCAGCGTCGGCCAAAGCGTCATCTGCATCATCATCGCCCCAGTCGATCGTCACTTCCTTTTCATCTTCGACGGCATCCGTCAGGAAATGCGGTTCCGGCTCCACCTCCGGCAATTCCGGCTCAATTTCAGTCCCCAGGCATTTCAACCGGATGGACTGCATCAGCTCGGTACCGGTCCCGGCAGGAATCAGATGGCCGGTAATCACATTCTCCTTAAATCCGTTCAGGTTGTCCACCTTGCCCAACGTTGCCGCTTCCGTCAGAATCCGGGTCGTATCCTGGAAGGAGGCTGCGGAAATAAAGCTTTCCGTTTCCAGAGAAGCTTTGGTAATCCCCAGCAGAATCGGTTCCGCCGTCGCCGGCCGTTCACCGTGCTCCCGCAATTCCCGGTTCATCTGCTCGAATTCCGCATGATCCAGCTGCTCGCCCGGCAGATAGTCGCTGCCACCGGCATCTGTAATCCGAACCTTCTGCATCATCTGACGAATGATGATTTCAATATGTTTATCGTTGATTTCCACCCCCTGCGCTCGATAAACCAACTGAATTTCATCTACCAGATAACGCTGCAATTCCTGTGCACCGCACACTTCCAGCAGAGCATGAGGAACCACGGAGCCTTCCGTCAGTTTCTGGCCCTTGCGGACAAAATCCCCCTTGCCTACCGTCAGATGTTTGTTCGCCGGAATATTGTTGTGTTCTTCAACCTGATTCGATTCCGGGTCGCGGATAATCAGCTGACGACGGCCGCGGGAAATCTTATCCACTTCCACCACCCCGTCAATCCGGGCAATTTCCGCCACATCCTTCGGAATGCGCGCTTCAAACAACTCCGCAATACGCGGCAACCCCCCGGTAATGTCCTTATTCTTGGCGCTGGAACGCGGCACACGGGCAACCACCATACCGGGCTTGACTTTGGCGCCCGGCTTGGTCATCAGGAAGGCACCGGCCGGCAGCGGATAGTTCGCCAGAAATTCTCCGTCCGCCGTTTTGATCACAATCTGCGGATGCAGGTCGTCGCGGTGTTCCATAACCGTGATTTCTTCGGTACCGCCGCGTTTCTGACGACTCAGGGTCACCCCTTCAACCAGGTCGTGAAGTTCGACAATCCCGTCTTCTTCAATAATGATCGGCACATGGTAAGGATCCCAGTGTACGATCTGCTGGTTGGGCTGCACCGTCGAACCATCGGCGCATTCCAGTACCGCACCGGCTTCCAGTTCGTAACGATCCAACTCCGCTTCCCGCAGCGCGTCCGACCAATAGTCATAGTCCTTATTGAAGGTCGCTCCGATCGCTTCCGCTTCAAAACGGGCACGTTCGCGGGCCGATTTTTCCGCGGCCTTTGCGGCGGCGTCATCATAAACGATCACATAACCGTTTTTATTGACCACCACCGTCTGCCCCTTCTGATTTTTAACGGTACGCACATTGAAGTATTTGATTTTCCCGCTGTTGCGAACCGTAATCACCGGCTGTTTGTACGCACTCGACGCGGTCCCTCCGATATGGAAGGTACGCATCGTCAGCTGCGTCCCCGGTTCCCCGATGGACTGGGCAGCAATAATCCCAAGTGCATCCCCGATCTTGGCAACACGGTCACTGGCCAGGTTCCGCCCGTAACACTTGACGCAGACACCGCGATTGGTTCGGCATGTAAGGGTCGAACGGATCAGAATCTTCTGGATGCCACGCTTTTCCAGCAAGTCGGCGATCACCGGCGTGAATTCCTCACCGGCAGCAATAATCAACCGTCCGTCTCCGAACGCCGGATCGCGAATGTCCTGCGCACTGAAACGCCCGATAATACGATCCCGTACCGGCAGAATCGTTTCGTCCCCTTCCACAATCGGACTGACCCAGATCCCGTTGCGGGTACCGCAATCCTCTTCCCGGCAGATGACATCCTGAGCCACGTCCACCAGACGGCGCGTCATGTACCCCGAGTCAGCGGTCTTCAACGCCGTATCCGCCAAACCTTTGCGGGCACCGTGCGTACTGATGAAGTATTCCAGCACCGTCAGGCCTTCACGGAAGTTGGAGATGATCGGCCGTTCAATGATGTCACCGGACGGTTTCGCCATCAAGCCCCGCATCCCGGCAAGCTGTTTGATCTGCTCCTTACTGCCGCGGGCACCGGAATCAAGCATGGCATACACCGGATTGATTTCGCCCTTCCGGGATTCCGTTTCCAGACGGTCAATCAGCTCCTTGGACACCTCATTCGCAGTCTGGGTCCAGATGTCGATCACCTTGTTGTGACGTTCTCCCTCGGTCAGAATCCCGTTGTTGTACTGATCCACGACCTTGGAGATCTCACCACGGGCAACGTTAATAAGTTCTTCTTTCTTTTCCGGCACGTGCAAATCGGCAATCGAAATGGAGAGCCCCGCCAGCGTTGCATGTTTATATCCCAACGCCTTGAGATCATCCAGCAATTTGATCGTCGCCTCATGCCCCGCAACCTTATACGAGGCGCTGATCAGCGCGCCCAGCTCTTTCTTTTTGGCAATCCGGTTGAAAAAGCCGAGACGCTTGTCCCAGATTTCATTGAAAATACACCGTCCGGGCGAGGTCAGAATGTATTTCGCATCCTTTTCCCCATAAACCGTATCCTGCCCGCGATCGGGGTTGGGAATCCGTACCGCGTCGTGAATCTTCAGGTAGCCGCAGCTGAAAGCGTACAGAACTTCAAAGTAATCCTTGTACAGCTTCGCTTTTTCCTTATTACGCGGCTCATACGTCAGATAATAAGCCCCGAGAGTGATGTCCTGAGTCGGAGAAACGATCGGTTTCCCGTTGGCAGGTGAAAAGATGTTGTTGGGAGACAACATCAACAACTTGGTTTCCATCTGCGCTTCATTGGACAATGGCACATGGACTGCCATCTGGTCACCGTCGAAGTCGGCATTGTATGCGGTACACACCAGCGGATGCACCCGCAAAGCCGAACCTTCAATCAACACTGGATCGAAAGCCTGAATACTGAGCCGGTGCAGCGTCGGCGCACGGTTCAGCATGATCGGATGGCCCTTGGTCACCTCTTCGAGAATATCCCATACCACCGGTTCGCCGCGCTCAATCATCTTCTTTGCACCGCGTACGGTATGGGCAAGATTCCGCCCCTTCAGATGACGGATGATGAACGGCTCAAAAAGAATCAGAGCCATTTTCTTCGGCAGTCCACACTGCCAGATCTTCAACTCCGGACCGACCACGATCACGGAACGGCCGGAATAATCCACCCGTTTCCCGAGCAGGTTCTGACGGAACCGGCCCTGTTTCCCCTTGAGCATATCGCTCAGGGATTTGAGAGCGCGGTTCCCGGCTCCGGTCACAGCCCGGCCATGACGCCCATTGTCCATCAGCGCATCCACCGCTTCCTGCAGCATGCGCTTTTCGTTCCGGATAATCACCTCCGGCGTTCGCAGATGGAGCAGATTCTTCAACCGGTTGTTACGGTTGATCACCCGACGGTACAGGTCATTCAGGTCGGACGTAGCAAAACGACCGCCTTCCAGCGGCACCAGCGGTCGCAAGTCCGGCGGAATTACCGGCAACACCGAAAGCAGCATCCATTCCGGCCGGGAATTGCTGTTAATGAATCCTTCCACCAGCCGCAACCGCTTCGCCAGTTTTTTCCGAATGGCCTTGTTCTTGGTCCCTTCGAGGCTGACCTCCAGTTCCGCCTTGAGCGAAGGCAGGTCGATCAGCTCCAGCAATGCTTTGAGTGCCGGACCGCCCATGTCGGCGGCAAAAGCATCGCCGTAGGCATCGCGCGCCTGACGGTAGTCAATATCATTCATCACCTGCCCCAGCTGGAGCGGGGTATCGCCCGGATCGGTCACCACATATTCTTCGTAATAAATGACCTTTTCCAGAGATTTTGCAGTCATGTCCAGCATGAGACCGATACGGCTCGGCATACATTTGAAAAACCAGATGTGCGATACCGGCACCGCCAGTTCAATATGGCCCATGCGTTCACGCCGCACCTTGGACTGGGTCACTTCAACGCCGCAACGGTCACAAACAATGCCCTTGTGCTTGACCCGCTTGTATTTTCCGCAATTGCACTCCCAGTCGCGGGTAGGACCGAAAATCCGTTCACAAAACAGCCCGCCCTTTTCCGGCTTGAAACTGCGATAGTTGATCGTTTCGGGATTTTTGACTTCGCCGTGCGACCACGAACGGATCACTTCCGGCGACGCCACATTAATCGAAACGGCGCCGAACGAAGTCGCCGCGGTCTTGCCCAGCAACTCCCGGTAAGCATGAGTATTGTCAACCAAGGTAACGACCCTCCGTTATTGATTATCAGCAGATTTCTTGACGGTACGGATATCCAGCCCGAGGCTCTGCATTTCCTTGAGCAACACGTTGAACGACTCGGGACGGCCGGCCTCCAGCACGTTCTGCCCCTTGACGATCGATTCATAAATCCGGGCCCGTCCAGCCACGTCGTCCGACTTGACCGTCAGCATTTCCTGCAGGTTATAGGCAGCACCGTACGCTTCGAGCGCCCACACTTCCATTTCCCCGAAACGCTGACCGCCATGCTGAGCCTTACCGCCGAGCGGCTGCTGGGTCACCAGCGAATAGGGCCCAACGGCACGGGCGTGAATCTTGTTTGCAACCAAGTGGTCCAGCTTCAACATGTAAATCTGGCCGACCAGTACCCGCTGGTCAAAGCGGTCCCCGGTACGTCCGTCATACAGGTCAGTCTTGCCGTCGTACTCGTATTCTCCCTGCTCGTTGCGGCGGAAGCCCCAATGATGATTGCAGCCTTCTTTTTCGGCATAACGCTCATTGGCTTCCTTCATTAATTCCACAATCTGCTCTTCGGAAATCCCGTCAAACACCGGGGTCGCCACCTTGATGCCCAGCATCTTGGCCGCCCATCCCAGGTGCGTTTCCAGCACCTGCCCGATGTTCATACGGCTCGGCACCCCCAGCGGGTTGAGCACGATATCCACCGGCGTTCCATCCTCCAGGAACGGCATATCTTCAATCGGAACGATCTTGGAAACAATCCCCTTGTTCCCGTGACGTCCGGCCATTTTGTCTCCGACTTGAAGCTTGCGTTTGCAGCCGACATAAACTTTGACCCGTTTGATAACACCGGGATCGAAGCCTTCCCCTTCCTCCAGATTCTGCATGGAACGTTCCCGTTCCGTTTCATTCTCTTCAAACTGAGGAATGAACGTGGCGATCACCTCGGCAATCCGGGTCTTCAACTCGCAATCTTCCATCTGCCAGGAATTATAATGAGAAGCCAGCTTCTGAATCGAGCTCTTGGTAACTTTCCGATTCTGCCCGATCAACAGCACTGCTTCCTTGCCATCAGACGTATCATAGATCGGATACGGCAACTTGATCCCCAGCATGAAGTCGGCCAGACGGCTGGACAAATCATCCACCAGACCATTATAGATTTCCCGGTAGCTGTCCTTGAGCATCTTCGCCTGACGGCGGGCTTCCGTCTTAGTCAGGCTCTGGCGATTCGGATCCTTGGCGTATTCAATGCGAATATCCATGACGATACCGCCTTTGCCACTGGAAACCACCAGACTCGAATCTTTGACGTCCGCGGCTTTTTCACCGAAAATCGCCCGCAGCAGACGTTCTTCCGGAGCCAGTTCAGTTTCGCTTTTCGGCGTGATTTTGCCGACCAGGATATCGCCCGGTTTTACTTCAGCACCTTCGCAGACTACTCCGCGGGCATCGAGATTGCGCAGCGCATCTTCACTGACGTTGGGAATATCCCGAGTGATTTCTTCCGGCCCCAACTTGGTTTCCCGGCTGGTAATCTCAAACTCATCCACATGGATGCTGGTATAGACATCCTCCTTGACCAGCCGTTCACTGACCACAATGGCGTCTTCGAAGTTATATCCGCACCAGGGCATGAATGCCACCAGCACGTTACGTCCAAGGGCCAGTTCCCCGCCCTGCGTCGAAGCGCCGTCGGCAATGACGTCTCCAGCCTTGATCACCTGCAGCCGCTGAATGATCGGCTTCTGGTTGACACAGGTTCCAGCATTGCTGCGCAAAAATTTATTCAGCTTATAAACCTGTGCCCTGTCCGGTTCGGCCGTTTCCTCCAGGGGTTTGCCGTCCACGGTGATCACGATGCGCGTAGACGTTACTTCCGCCGCAATGCCGTCGGCCTTCGCCGTTACCACTGCCCGGGAGTCACGGGCGATCCGTTCTTCCAGCCCGGTCCCCACCAGCGGCGACTCAGTAGTCAGAAGCGGAACAGCCTGCCGCTGCATGTTTGCCCCCATCAGAGCGCGGTTAGCGTCGTCGTGTTCCAGGAAGGGCACGATACCGGCAGCAGCGCTGACCAGCTGTTTCGGAGAAACGTCCATGTACTGCACTTCCTTGCTCGGACGCTCGCCCGATTCCCCCAGATGGCGACTCATGACCACTTCCCGAACGAAACGGTTGTTTTCGTCCAGCAGGGCGTTGGCCTGCGCAATCACATACTGCTCTTCCTTGTCCGCAGTCAGGAAATCGATTTCATTGGTCACCTGACCGTCCACTACCCGGCGGTACGGTGTTTCCAGAAAACCGTATTTGTCAATAACCGCATAAAGCGACAACGAAGAAATCAAACCGATATTCGGGCCTTCCGGAGTTTCAATCGGACAGATCCGCCCGTAATGGCTGGAATGCACGTCACGAACCTCAAACCCGGCTCGGTCGCGGCTCAAACCACCCGGTCCGAGAGCGCTGAGACGCCGTTTATTGGTCAACTCGCTCAGCGGATTGGTCTGGTCCATAAACTGCGACAGCTGGCTGCGCGCGAAAAAGTCCCGGATCACGCCGGCAAACGCTTTCGGATTAATCAGCTTGCTCGGCATCAACGAAGTGTCTTCATTGCTGTTGATCAATGTCATACGTTCCCGGATGACACGCTCGGTGCGGAGCAGACCGGCCCGGCATTGATTCTGCAGCAATTCCCCTACCGTCCGCACCCGGCGGCTGCCGAGATGGTCAATATCATCCACCGCCCCACCGGCATGACGCAAGCGAATCAACATTTTAGTCGCCACCATCAGGTCTTCCGGACGCAATACCCGATCGGTAACCGATTCGTCAAAGCCAAGCCGCTCATTAAGCTTATAACGGCCTACAGCGCCAAGATCATACCGACGGTTATCAAAAAACAGACGATGAATCAACTGTTCCGCATTTTTGACATTCGGCGGATCCCCGGGGCGCATGCGCCGGTAAATTTCCTTCAACGCTTCTTCACGATTGCGGGAAGGATCCTTCCGCAAACAGCCGATGATGTAATGATCACCGTCGGCAACATGGGCAAGTTCCACCTGATCGATGTCTGCTTCCTGCAGCTTCTTGAGGTCATTTTCTGTCAGCTGGGTCAATTCATTGACCAGCAGCGTATCATCTTCCGTGGTAATATCGTCAACCGTGTAGTATCCGGTCAGATCCTTCATCTTAAGCAGAGAGGACAACGACATCTTCTTGATTTCGTAGACATGTGAAAGAATGTCGCGGTTGGTCTCATAGCCAATGGCCCGAAGGAAAGTCGTAATGTAGAATTTACGACGGCGACGGCGACGGTCCAGATAGATATAAATATAATCATTGATGTCAAATTGGACATCCATCCAGGACCCACGGTCCGGAATCACCCGGTAGGAATAGAGGGTACGTCCGGAGGTATGCCGGGTCTTTTCAAAACAGATCCCGGGTGACCGGTGCAGCTGGCTGATAATTACCCGCTCCGCTCCGTTAATGACAAAAGTCCCCTGCTCCGTCATCAACGGCAAATCCCCCATATATACCCGTTCTGGGATCTCGACACCGTTCTGTTTCAGCACAAAATCCACATAAAGCGGCGCATCATAGATCCGGCCGTCCTTAATGCAGTCAACCACTTCAAACTTGGCGTCACCGATCGCGTAACCGACATACTCCACGGAAATCTGTTTATCAAAGCTTTCAATCGGGAAAATCTCGTTGAAAACCTCTTGCAGTCCCTGATTAGCGCGCTGGTCCGCCGGCACATCCTTCTGGAGAAAATCCCGGTACGAATCAATCTGCAATCCAATCAGATCCGGCACCTCCAGAACGTCCTTCAATTTGCCAAAGTTGATGCGATCACTCATAATCCACCATGTCTCAATCTGTTATCTCAACAAAACGACTATATGAAAAAACGGTCCCGCCGTTTTCTGCCCCGTCAGCAACCCGGAATCCGCCCAGAGGGCTGCATAAACCCATTTCTTCTCTGCAATGACGCTGTTCCGACAGCAGCCACTCCATTCCGGTAAAAAAAAGCTGAAAAAATTCAAAAAAAAATTCAAAACACACATTACAACAAATGCGAAAACCCCGAACTCAAAAAACCCGCAAAACAGTGGGACTTTGATTCGGAGTTGCCGGTTATCGCACGGCAAAAAACCACACCGTGCGACTCCCGGACTTTTGCTGAACGCATCCTCCTGATACCAGGCATGGATACGAAAGAACGGCAGGAGAGAAAAAAAATCCATCCCGCCGTTGCGGAAATGCTCAGATTTACTTGATTTCGACCTGCGCACCGGCCGCTTCGAGCTGAGCCTTCATCTTTTCGGCTTCTTCCTTATTGGCGCCTTCCTTGATGGCCTTCGGAGCGGCTTCCACCAGATCCTTGGCTTCCTTCAACCCGAGACCGGTGATGGCGCGGACTTCCTTGATAACCGCGACTTTATTATCACCGAAGGATTTCAGCACGACATCGAATTCCGTCTTTTCTTCGGCGGCGGCAGCGGCAGCAGCCGGAGCCGCGGCTGCAGCAACCGCGACCGGAGCCGCAGCGCTGACACCCAGACGTTCTTCAAGGGCCTTGACCAGCTTGGAAAGTTCCAGCACGGTCATGTTTTCAACATAGGAGATGAATTCTTCCATTTTGGCTTCTTCGGACATGATAAAATGCCTCCATTAAATGATTGGTGAAATTACTGTTCGAGCTTGTCTTTGTATGCGTTAAGCACATTGAGGATACTCGCCGCCTTGGCATTGAGCACACTGACCAGATTGCGCGACGGCGCCTGGAGAACACCCAGCAACTGGGCCTGCAACACCGCTTTGGGAGGCAGTGCCGCGATGTCGTTCACCTCGGAAACCGTCAGCAGAGCGCCTTCGAAGTACCCGCACTTCGGCGCCACCTGTTCAAACTTCTTGCCGAACTCGACGATCAGCTTGGCTGCGGCACCGGCATCGCCCTTGCCGCAGACCAGCGCCGTTCCGTCCGCCAGAGGCAGAGTGGACAGGACGTCGATCTTCAGAAGTTCCCCCGCCTTGCGGATCAGGGTGTTCTTGAGCACATGGCATTCGGCTCCCACCGCTGCCAGCTGATTGCGGAACTCGGAAAAGTCTTTAACTTTCAGCCCCGCATAAGAGATAAAGTAAACATAATCGGAGTCGGAAATCAGACTGCCGATATAGTTCACCAGATGGAGCTTCTCACTTCTCATTCTTTGGACCTCACGAGTTCTTTGACGTTAACTTTGACGCCGGGACTCATGGTCGACGAAATCGTGCAGCTGATGAAATAGACTCCCTTGGCCGAGGTCGGTTTCGCCTTGGCCAGCGCATCGGCAACCGCATAGAAGTTTTCTTTCAAGGCATCCGCCTCAAACGACAACTTCCCGATCGGAACGTGCACACAACCACCGCGGTCAGCACGAAATTCCGCACGACCAGCCTTGGCTTCACGCACAGCATTACCGGTCTGATCGGTAACTGTGCCGGTTTTCGGGTTCGGCATCAAACCGCGCGGCCCCAGCTGACGGCCCAACGGACGCACCAGCTTCATCGCATCAGGCGTGGCAATCAAAACATCAAAATCGGTCCAGCCGCCCTTGATCTTTTCCACCACATCTTCATAACCGACAATATCCGCACCAGCCGCCTGCGCTTCAGCAGCAGCAGCACCATCAGCCACAACCGCTACACGAACCGTCTTACCGGTTCCCCGCGGCAACGCCACCGCGCCACGAACCGTCTGATCCGATTTACGCGTATCGACCCCGAGCTTCAGAGCCATTTCGACAGTTTCGTCAAATTTGACATGCGGCATCGACTTGAGCAATGCCAGTGCTTCGGACAGCTCGAACCGCTGCTGCCGGTCAAAGGTCGCCGCCTGAGCTTTGTACAGTTTGCTTTTACGCATCTACCACCTCGATTCCCATGCTGCGCGCGGTTCCTTCGATGATGCGCATGGCCGCTTCCTCGCTCCGGGCGTTGATGTCATCCTTTTTGATCTTGACGATTTCACGAATCTGCTCGCGGGTAATCTTCCCAACCTTTTCGGTACCGGGTTTCTTCGCCGCAGAAGCCACACCCGCCGCTTTCTTGATCAGAACAGCAGCCGGAGGCGACTTGCAGATGAACGTGAACGACCGGTCCTGATAGACCGTGATCACAACCGGGATGATCATCCCACTCTGAGACTGAGTGGCGGCATTGAACTGCTTACAGAACTCCATGATGTTGCAGCCCGCCTGGCCGAGCGCCGGGCCAATAGGCGGCGCCGGGTTCGCGGCTCCGGCCGGAATCTGCAACCGGATCAAGCCTGTAACTTTCTTTGCCATACATGATCTCCATTTCACGACTCGCAGGTGGTCGGGCCGGCAGGGAACCTCCCACCTCGAATCCGATGGCTATTATTGACACCAAGTTCCGACCGCTCAAATACTGCGGTCGACCTGCCAGAACTCCAATTCAACCGGCGTCGAACGACCGAAAATCGACACCATCAACCGCAGCTTGCCACGTTCGTTGTCGATCTCTTGAATCACGCCTTCAAAATTCTCAAACGCACCGTCTTTGATCCGGACGGTTTCGCCGATTTCATAAGCAATCTTCGGCTTGACTTCCGCTTCACCACGTCCCTGCCGCAATAAGTCGGCAACTTCCGACTCCGACAGCGGTTCCGGACGGTTGCCCCCACCCAGAAAGCCCAACACGCCCTGCACATTGCGGATAAAATACCAGGCCTTTTCGTTGATGCGATGGTCCTCATCATACAGATCCATACGCACCAGAAGATAACCGGGAAAAAATTTACGGGTCATCGTCGTCTTTTTGCCCTGACGAACCTCAGATACCCGCTCCGTCGGTATGTACACCTCATAAACCGGCAGCTGGTCCCCAAGTTCCAGCTGACGCAACATGGTTTCCCGCACCTTGTTTTCATGCCCGGAAAGGGTATGTACTACAAACCACTGTCCCCGGTTGCGATTGTCGTCACTGATTTCAGTCATAGTTCAGGAAACACCCCATTTCCCAGTGGTAATAAAACGAATCACGAGGCGGGACACCTCATCGACCCCCGCTACAAACAACGCGAGTATGACAATGACCACGACCACCAGGATGGTGGATTCAAACAATTCAGCGCGGCTCGGCCAGGTGCATCGCCCCATTTCTGCCATTGTCTCGGAAATGAAACGCCGTACTTTGCCGGTCATCCGGTCAAAGCCGGCAAACAATCCGGCCCCATTCGTTCCGCTCTTCCGATGATCACTGTCCATAAACAATCTCTGAATGAATGATTAAAAACTGGCAGGAGAGGTGAGGCTCGAACTCACGACCTGCGGTTTTGGAGACCGCCGCTCTAGCCAACTGAGCTACTCTCCTGCAATTCATGTCAAAACTCAGCGGGTTTCCCGATGCACTGTGTGTTTACGCTCAAATTTGCAGTATTTCTTCTTTTCGAGGCGTTCGGGCGTATTCCGCTTTTCCTTCATCGTCGTGTAGTTGCGCCGCTTGCACTCCGTACACTCGAGAATCACCAGTTCACGCATTTTCTTTTTTACCTGTCTGTTGGATATGATACTTCCCGATCCATCTCTGCGATGGATCGGGAAGAAGAGTCACGAGATCAATTACTTGATGATTTCGCTGACCCGTCCGGAAGCCACAGTCCGACCGCCTTCACGAATAGCGAAGCGCAGGGCCTTTTCCATGGCGATCGGGTTGATCAGTTCCACCTGGATCGTCACATTATCGCCAGGCATCACCATTTCAACGCCTTCCGGCAGAGTGATGGTGCCGGTGATATCGGTCGTACGGAAGTAGAACTGCGGCCGATAGTTGTTGAAGAACGGCGTATGACGACCACCTTCTTCCTTGCTCAGCACGTAGATTTCACCCTTGAAGACCGTGTGCGGAGTCACGCTGCCCGGCTTGGCCAGCACCTGACCACGTTCCACATCATCCTTTTTGGTACCGCGGAGCAGGCAGCCGATGTTGTCGCCGGCACGGCCTTCATCCAACAGCTTGCGGAACATTTCCACGCCGGTCACCGTCGTCTTGACAGTCGGACGAATCCCGACGATTTCCACTTCTTCGTTCACCTTGATCACACCGCGTTCAACACGACCGGTCACCACGGTACCACGACCTTCGATCGAGAACACGTCTTCGATCGGCATCAGGAAGGGCTGATCCACATCCCGCTTCGGTTCCGGAATATAGGCATCAACCGCATCCATGAGTTCCAGAATGCACTTGGTAGCCGGATCATCCGGATTGCCTTCCGCTTCCATCGCCTTCAGAGCAGACCCCTTGATGATCGGAATGTCGTCGCCCGGGAAATCATAGCTGCTGAGCAGTTCACGGATTTCCATTTCCACCAGTTCGAGCAGTTCCGGGTCGTCCAGCTGGTCAACCTTGTTCATGAACACAACGATCGCCGGCACACCAACCTGACGGGCCAGCAACACGTGTTCACGAGTCTGAGCCATCGGGCCGTCAGTGGCGGCGATCACGAGAATCGCACCGTCCATCTGAGCCGCACCCGTGATCATGTTCTTCACATAGTCAGCGTGACCGGGGCAGTCGACGTGCGCATAATGGCGCTTTTCCGTCTGATATTCCACGTGGGACGTATTGATGGTGATCCCGCGTTCCCGTTCTTCGGGAGCATTATCGATTTCGTCATATTTACGAACTTCACCGCCGAACTTCTTGTTCAGCACCATGGTGATCGCTGCCGTCAGAGTGGTCTTGCCGTGGTCAACGTGGCCGATGGTACCAATGTTGACATGCGGTTTCGTTCTTTCGAATTTTTCCTTAGCCATTCTTTCCTCCTGAACCGTTAGAGCTTCTTGCCGAACCCGATACCTTATTCTACCATATATAAAAACTGGAGCCCACATCCGGACTTGAACCGGAGACCTCATCCTTACCAAGGATGTGCTCTACCAACTGAGCTATGTGGGCACCGTAACACCATCAACCTGGTGCTCGAGGGGGGACTTGAACCCCCAAGGATTGCTCCATATGGACCTCAACCATACGCGTCTGCCAATTCCGCCACCCGAGCAAAATACATCCGCACTTCATCCATGCGAACAGGCCTTTAATATAAACTCTCCCTATCCGTTTGCAAGCCCGGGTTTTCAAAAAAACCTTTTTTTTTCTAAGAAAACCGCATTTGCCGCTCTGGTTCTGGTGATTTCTCAGACCATATTCAGTGCCGTCCGACGTGAATAAGACCTTACTATAGCACATCCACGAACGGTGTCAAGGTATTCTTGCCTTCTTTCTCAGAATGAATCTTCGAAACAGAATGCTCTACCGCGGGAAACCACTCCCGGAAAATCGGACGAGCAGAGAAAATCCGCCAACATACCAGACGATCCGAAGTCGCTGTCATCATTCCGGATAAAGGTTCCAAATTAAATCGCATTCGGATCAGAAAACGGCAGGTTTCGGCATCTGCCCAGAAATCAATTAAACGCCCCTTCCATGGTATCGGAGAAAAATCAATCCTCCGCAACGCTTCCGGCGTCTCCGGCCATTCTCCAAATCGACAGTGATACTGCTTCAATGCCGTACAAAACGGCTGAAAAGACTCAGCCGCCAATTCATATTGACGTTTTCGCCATTCCCAGCCGCGACCATCTCTCCACCATGGAAAGCAAGCAACCACCAGAACTATGATGGCCAGTGCACCATAGCCAGCAAGATACCCCCGTGCCGCCGGCGGCATTTCCTGTACGCGTTCGACAGTAGGCTGCCGATTACCGATTCTCCACACAATCAGTACCATTCCGGCCCCAACCAAAATCAGCACCATTATTGATCCCGCATCCGGAAAAATTCCTCGCCCATACCATCCTTTCCAGATTCCCGCCACCGCTGCCATAACCGTCCATAAATAAAACCAGAAAGCAAAACGCCACAGCACGTTCCGATGCCACCGCCCTCCCCCCACCGTCAACACCATAATCCCCCAACTCCCCAACAGCAGTATCGCACCAGCCCAGTTCCATTCGTACGCCCAGGCATACCAGGCACACCCCGTCAACGGCAAAGCCCCCATCAGGGCTGCCACCCAGCGGCTGTATCCACCCCCGAAACACTGCTGCAGAAAATCACATAATCCGGCCATCCCCACGAAAAGCCAGAATAACGGTTGAAACCATAATGTGCCCGCCGCGGCTGCCACTCCGGTCCATTCCCCAACTCCGGCATTCCCCTGCTGGATCTTCCGGAGAACCGGTGGCAGAATGGTCGCCGCGGTCACTCCTCCCGCAAGCGTCAGCAAAATTCGCACGAAGAAGGGGACGCGCTCCATCTCCAGCCCCAGCCAGAAACAACCGCATCCCAGCAGAAGCAGCCACGCAATTGACAGCCACTCTCTTCGTAGCCTCCAACGAATCAAGGTTCCCATCTCCACTATATTATCTTGTTCTTGCTGATTTTTCATCATAGCACCGAAACTACGGCCGTGCAATATCATTCATGCTCAATTTCTTGAAAAAGCCATTGCAGTTTCACGCCTGACAACGTATATTGTCCATTGTCCCCAATGGAAATCCCCGTTTTTTTCAGGAAACAATCTCATGAATCAAAATCCACCATTGACTTTCCGCCCCGGCATCATCGGTACCTTGCGCACTGCCAACCGCCTGATCCGGTCTGCCACCCATGAGGGCATGGGCAATCCCGATGGAGTTCCCACCTCCGCACTTGCCGCAGCATGGGAAAATCTGGCCCGGGGAGGAATTGGTTTGATCATCTCCGGCCACGCCTTTGTAGATGCCGCCGGGCGCGCCTCCCGCAACCAGACGGCGATCGACCGGGATGAATTGATACCCTCCTGGCGTATCCCGGTAGAGGCAGTGCACCGGGCCGGCGGCAAGGTGATGCTGCAACTGGCACATGCCGGCCTTTATGCCGCGGTACCGGAACCTGCCGGTCCCTCTCCATCCGCTCCCGCTCCGGGAAAGCCGCTCTGCCGGGAAATATCCTCCCGACAAATCATCGAACTCATCGCCGCATTTGCCCGGGCGGCCCGGCGTGCCCGGGAAGCGGGCTTCGACGGAGTGCAATTGCATGCGGCACACGGATACCTCATCAGTCAATTTCTTTCCGGATATTACAACCACCGCACGGATGAGTACGGTGGTACTCCGGAAAACCGTTCCCGTTTGCTGGTGGAGATTCTGAAAGCTGTCCGTCGGGAAGTCGGTTCGGACTATCCGGTCACGGTCAAAATCAACAGTGAAGACTTCATTACCGGCGGCATGAATCAGGCGGAATGTGCCGTCGTGTGCCGCCGTTTACAGGAAACCGGTCTGGATGCGGTGGAGCTTTCCGGAGGCGTTCAGGCGCCGGAGGCCTGCTTTTCACCCGTTCGCCGCGTTCCACTTTCTACGCCGGAAACTGCTTTTTACCGGGAGGCGGCAGCGGCTATTCGTAAAAAACTGCATATTCCCGTTATTCTCGTCGGCGGCCTCTCGTCGCTACATCTTTGCGAAGAATTGCTGCACGACCAATGCTGTGATTTCATCGCCCTCTGCCGCCCCCTCATTCGCGAACCGGCCCTGATACGGCGCTGGCAACAGGGCGATGACGCTCCTTCTCCCTGTATTCGGTGCAACGCCTGCTTTCGTCCGATTCTCACCGGTCGGGGGCTGTTCTGTCCGATTGCAGCCCGAAACGCTTAAACCGTACCACCGCCCGTTCCCGGGAGGTCTGTCTCCCATCACGTCCCGGGAGGATTCTCTGCGGTATGCTTATCGCTGTACCAACCGCCCGGCCACCACGGTCTGGGCGGTGCCGGAAAGATAGCGTCGCCATACCGGCTTGACCTCCTCCAGGGTCATGGTCCGCAATCGTTCGATCTCCTGGCGGGAACGCATTGCCGGCTCACCATAGAATACCGATAACGCGGCATTCTGAAGCTGACCACCTACCTCGGCATGCAACCGTTCCATGGAAAAAATCAAACTGTCACGCGATTTCCGGAATTCTTCCTCGGTCACCCCTTCGGCAGCCACACGCCCCGCCTCCATCCGCAGCAGCTCCAGGGCTCGCGATGCAGATTCGGCGGCAGTTACCGCAAACAAATTCAGCATACCCGGATGCCAACCGCTGAACATCCGCATACCGGTCGTGTAAGCCAGAGCATTTTCCTCGCGTACCACTTTGAATAAATGGCTGGATAAACCATTCATTGCATCATGGAGCAGCTGCAACATCAAATGGTCCTCACCGAGACAGTCACTGCCGGGCAACGCCAGACAGACCACCGTCTGTTCCCGGGCCAGCGGAATTTCCCGATATTCCTCCACCTCCGGGAAACAAGGGGCAGCCGGCAGCCGCATCGGCATGGATGCCACCGGCAGGACGACATCCAGCTCTTCGGCATACGCCATGGCTTCCGCCTCAGAGAGATCCCCCCCCAGCGCACAAACCATCTGCGGCCGATACAGCAATTCCCGATAAAAATCGCCTACCTGCCCTCCGGTCAATGCCGCCAGAGATTCCGGTGTGCCGGATTCACCGATTCCGTACGGATGTTCTCCAAACAGGAGCCGGGCGGCGGCACGGTTCGCCGCATAACTCGGCTGTTCCTGTCGGCTGCGCAATTCCTCCAATGCGTTATTCCGCTCCCGCATCAGCGCCCGCTCCGGAAACAGCGGTTCCGACAGCATCGCCAGCAGCAGATCCATCAATTTTCGGAAATAGCGGCGCGGCGCATTGAACTGCATGATCAGGGAATTCCGTCCACCGGAAATGCGCCATTCTGCGCCGCAGCGTTCCAGACGGTCAGCCAGTTGTGCTTCGTTCCAACATCTGCAGCCGGCGCTCAGCAAATCAGCCAGCAGCCGCGTAATCCCGTTCCGACCGGATTCAAAAATCGCCCCGCCCGGCAGCACCAGCGAAAAATCAATCAACGGCAAATCCCGATTCTCCAGATACACCGTCCGCATCCCGGAGGGCAGCCGCCCCTCCTCCGGCAACCGGTCCGCATGAGATGCGTTTTTCATCCGTCTCGGCGCCGCTTTCTGCTCCGGCGTTTGCCGTACCCAAGCAAAACGCTCCGGAGAAAGATAATGGGCCGCTACTCGATTGACCTCTTCCACTTCCAATGCAGCAAGTGAACTTAGATAGCGCTCCGCCAGCCGCGGTGCCTCGGCTGCGTAAATGCCGGCGGAAACGGTCGCGGCAATGCCGCCATTATTGCGGAGCAACCGTACCTGCATCGCGTATTGCTGGCGCTTCTCCCGTTCCACTTCCGCCCGGGAAAATCCCTGCTGCCGGATGCCCGTCAATTCCCGGCGCAACTCTTTTTCCAAAGCGCCCAATCGCGCGGGAGCAGCGCCGGCAACCACCCCGAACACGCCGCCAAAGGATTGCACATACCCGAAACTTTCCACATCCACCGCCAGCTCCCGCTCCTGCCGCAGCCGCCGTACCAGACGCGAAGCGTCGCCCATGCCAGTCAAACCGCACAGGACATCCAGCGCCGGAATATCCGGATGTCCGACCTGGGGTAAACGAACCGCCGCCCCGATTCGAGCCAGAGGATCGGCAAACACCGCATCCACCATCCGTTCCTGTATCTGCTCCGGTTCCCCCGGCAGCACCGGCTCGGCCAATATGCCACGGTCCCAGTCCGACAGGCGTATGGCCAACTCATCATACATCTGCTGAAAGTCCACAGCTCCGACAACGAGAAAAAAGATTCGCCCCGGCGCATAGCGTCTCCGATAATAAGCCGTCATCATGTCCCGGGTTACGGCAGCGATCCGATCCGGATATCCGATAATCGGGCAACGGGCGTTATGACGGAGAAAGACCCCGCTCCAGAGTCTTTCCAGCAATCGTCTGTCAGGATTGTCCCGCCCCAGCTCGCATTCCCGCAGGATCACCTCCCGCTCCGCGGCAAAACGCGCCTCCGGAAATTCCGGATACCGCACCATCATGCTTAACACATCCAGTGCATCCACCGCAAATTGCGCCGGTACCTCGGCATGGTAAACGGTGTGGTCAAATCCGGTATAGGCATTTATCTCCCCTCCCAGCGCACCGATCCGGTCGGAAACCGCGGTTCCGGGATAATTCCGGCACCCTTGAAAAAGCATATGTTCCAGAAAATGCGACAGCCCGCATCCCAGATTCTCCTCTTCATGAATACTGCCGGTACGGACATGACACTGCAACTCCACCGCCGGCTGCCCGGGACGCTCTACCACATACAGCTTCATGCCGTTGTCGAAAACACCGCTGCATACTTCCGGAAAAAAACGCATGATCCACCCGTTTCTTCAAATTGAAAAAGCTCCGCCGGAACTGTCGTTCACCTCATTCCCGGCGAAGCCGTTTTTCAGCCTCATTTCTCACCGCCGCTCCTGTGGCAGTCTGCATACGCCTTCAATCGATCTTCGGAACCCTCTCCGGCGGCGGAGGTTGTTGCTCATCCAACTGAAACCATTCCGTCACCCGCAGAAAATCTTCCGGAGAATCATCGGCCGAAGCGGCCAGCAGTCCGGCGCCGATCAATTTATACACAATCCTGCCGACATCGGCCGGACCATGAATCCCCCAGTCCGTCAACACGGCGGCAGCCAGCGGGCCATATTCCTTCGTCGCGAACTCCAGCAGTCCGTGCACCAGTTCAGCTGCGGACAGATGGCGGCGTTCCCCCAGTTGAATCAGCGCACAACCGAGGCCGTCAAACACCAGCAGATAAGCTTCCCGACGATACCTGGAATCCTCCTCGACCAGACGCGTGACCGCCTTGTCAAACCCCATTTTTTCATTCATGAGCTCCTGACCTCCCCGGAAGGATTCTTTTTCTCTTACAATATCCTCCGAATCAAAGCTCGTCAACCCGTTTCCCGGATAAATTCCCACCGCTTCCGGTTTCCGCCGGAAATACTGAAAAACCTGACACAGGCATTGATTTTTGCCGATTCGCCATTATGTTAAGTTTCGTCTCTTATAAACATTCATGACGATGCCGGACCGGTACGGATTGCTTTCCGGCCCTCCCTCCCGGAGAATGCGCCGATGCTGCCGAAGTCCTCTACGGCCCGCCCCGACATCGCCGGAAAAACGCCAGGAGTGCATTTTTATGTCTGCCACCCTTATCGACGGGAAAGCCATCGCCGCCGAAGTCAATGCCGCCACCGCGGCGGAAGTCGCCGAACTTACCGCCCGGGGAATCCGCCCCGGACTCGCCGTTGTGCTCGTCGGCGATGACCCTGCTTCCAAGGTTTACGTCAACACCAAAGTGAAAAAGTGTGCCGAACTCGGCATTCATTCCGTCCGCCGCGTTCTGAGCGCCGACGCCACCATGGAGGAAGTTCTCGCCGTTGTCGCCGAACTCAATGCGGACCCTGCCGTCCATGGAATCCTCGTTCAGTCCCCCCCTCCGCCGCAGATCGACGAAGCAGCTATCATCGCCGCCATTGATCCGGCCAAGGATGTGGATTGTTTTCATCCCGTCAACGTCGGGAAGCTGCTCATCGGCGAGCCCGACGGCTTCGCGCCCTGCACGCCCAAAGGCGTGCTGGTGCTCCTTGAACACTGCGGAATTGATCCTGCCGGAAAACACGTCGTCGTCGTCGGCCGTTCCAACATTGTAGGGAAACCCCTGGTCGCTCTTTTTCTCCAGAAAGCCAGAGGCGCCAACGCCACCGTTACCTGCGTTCATTCCGCCACCGTCAACCTTGCCGAACACACCCGCCGCGCCGACATCCTCGTCGCCGCCATCGGCAAGCCGGAATTCATCCGCGGCGACATGATCAAACCCGGTGCCGTCGTCATTGACGTCGGCATCAACCGCATTCAGGACGAAACCGCCCCGAAAGGGTACCGCCTCGTTGGAGACGTTCATTTCGAAGAGGCTTCCCAGGTCGCCTCCTATCTCACGCCGGTCCCCGGTGGCGTCGGCCCCATGACCATTGCCATGCTGATGCGCAATACCCTGCATGCTGCCCGCCAGAGTGCGGTCTGACGACAAATCTCCGGAAAAAGCGGGATCGGTGAAAAATTTCCGGAAGGATATGATCGCCGCTCCCGCATTTTTTCAGGGAACGCCCCCCTGTCCCCCTCCTCATTCTGTTTCCAGAACAGAAGCACACCTTGTTCAGCAAGATCTGGAACCGGTCGATACCGGATCCGTTTTACCGCGACCTCCGGAAGCGAAGCCGCCCTGCCACCGCCACGATCAGCGCCACCAGATAACAAAGCCAGACTGCGTTCATCGCCCGTCCCAGGCCAATCCGGTCCGCCAGCTGCCCCACCAGCAGCAGAATCGCCGTCGCCGCCGACCAGCTTCCGCCGACGATCCAGGCCAGACGCATACTCAGTGAGAGCCGTCCCGGTGCATTCCGCGCCAACACGACAATTAACGGGAAACCAGCACTCAACAACATTCCCGCCGGAATCGTCAACCAGATGGCACCCCGAAATCCGGACAGCAGAAAATAACCCGCAATGACCGGCAATCCCGCCGCCAGTCCAATCATGATGAAACGGGAAGGCCGGTAACGTTTCGCCAGCACCCCGAACAGCAACGATCCCGCCGCCGAACCGATCCCGAAAAGCATCGCGCTCATCCCGCAGAAGGTCAGCGGAAATCCGGTTTCATGCAAATACGACGGCAGCAGTCCCTGCAACGTGGCGGATCCCGCATTCATGAAAACGGCAATGGTAAAAAGATGCCAGTAACTCCAGGGCTGATCCTGCTGCTCCGTCTGACCGGCAGCCCTCCCCCCACCGGAATCCACCGCCAACCGGACCCGGCTGCGATAAATCCCCAGTACCACCAGCAGTGGCAACGGAATCAGCAGCAGCAGCCCCGGCAGCCGGAAATGCCCAACCAGCCACGCTCCTGCCAGCGGTCCCGCCGCGAATCCGAGAAATCCGGACACCATGAAGAGTGATGTACAAACAGAAGACGAAATGCCGTCCACAGCCAACGTTCCCCGCAACCCCTCCGGATGCACAAACGCAATCCCGATGCCGACCAGAAACATCAATGCAGCCAGCACCCATACCGGAGTTCCCCCCGGCAGAAAGCCGAACAGGAAAATCAGCATCGACAGCACCATGCCGCACTGAATCATCAACGGCAACCGGGCATGCCGGCGTACCAGCCCCGCCGGAATTTGAAAGAGATTGGAGCCGATTCCCATAATCGCCAGCAGCACGACGCCCGCCCCCAGCGACAATCCAAAATGCTCACGCGCCACCGGCAGAAAGCCCGGCAGCAGCCCACCGAGCATGTCGATGACGAAATGTGCCGCCATCAGCGACAACAATTGAAAACGCGATCGCCATCCCACTGCCATACATCTCACCTCTTTTTACAGATCCACTATTTGAAAGAATGCCGGCAATGTACATCCGGCAATGAAGTTTTCAACCACCATATCTCCGGATTTTCCGGAAAACCGGGACCTGCCGTCTCCACTTGCCTTCTCCGGAAAAGCTATGTGAGGAACAGTCCCTTCTTTTTTCTTCAACGCGCTATCATGGGCAGAATGCGGAAAACTTCCTCCGGCATTAAGGAAAAGACACACACCTTATGCGGCCCATTGGAGTATGGAAAGATTCGGAAAATTCCTCAGGAAGAAACCGTTTTTCGACAGCTGTCGCTCCCTGGAGCGATCCCCCTATCGCCCCTTCTTTCCGGTAATCTTCACAAAAGCAACGGAGCTCCCCCCAGTCCCGTCATTCAAATCTGCATGTTTCTACTCCGATACCGGATGACGATCAACCGAATTCCGGCCCGGCAATAGCGAAACATCTGGAGAGATCCTCTTCTCTGCCGTCGGCATTGTTCAACGCCATACGGAAAAACGGCCGCTGCACCACGAAACCGCGACCTTCCAGCGCAGTAATGAATTGCCGCTGCGCCTCCGGTACATCAATCATCGGAAATTCGTAAGCGCAATGATACAGTGCCGCCAGCAACAGACGCACCGCACTGTCCAGATCCGGCGCATACAACGGCCCCAGCTGCCGAAACAACCGCCCCGGACGCGACAACAGAAACGCCGGACTGCCCGGCAACCGAAATGCCGCCCGCCCGCTGCGGCGCAACAACCATTTCATCAACGCCGCCCGTTCCGAGCCAAAAGCCTCCGCATCCACCTGGATCAACTCCGGCAGATCACCGGCGGTCATGAGCGCAACCCCTTCGGGACGGCGCCCCCCGCCGCCTCCGCGCCCGGTCAAACGTACCAACCGCTTCTCCTCCACAAAACCAAGCGCCCGGTAAAACGGCGCGCCTTCCGGCGTAGCATCCAGCTTGAACGGCAACCCTGCGCGGCGCGACAGCAGCTCACGCAGCAGCCGACTGCCGATATCCCCTCCCCGCACGCCGGGTTCTACAATCACCATATTGATCCACGCAACGCCATTCGGATAAGGCAGCGCCGCCGCTGTCCCGATTACCCGGTCCTGCAGAATCATTCCGAGGGTAGTTTCCGGCGCCTGTTCCAGCATGAACAACCATTCATCATCCAGCTGATTCCAGTTGAGCAGAGCAATCAGTTTGCGCAGTTTCGGCAAATCAGCGGTGACAAGCTCCCGGAGAACCGGCCCCGTTCCAACAGATTCCGATGAACCGGAAACCGCGGATTTCTCCGACGATGGTGGAACCTGTTCCATGTATTTTCCCTCAAAAAAAACGTTTTCCACTGCCCGTTTCCTCCTCAGGAACGAGAATCGGCAGTCCTTTCCCGTTCCCACAGCATTACCGGAATATAGCGCCGGTTTTCACAAAAATCACCCCTTCCTTTACAAATATTTTCAGAAAAAAAACGACTCCTGCGAAAATCAGTTCTTTTTTATGAAAAAACCGATGTATATTACCAGGGAAAAGAATTGCAAAGACAGCAGGGCAGCCAAATCCCCCCTTCACGAGGAATGACCGGAACCATGCCGAAACGACCGACGCGGATTTATACCGAAATGCTTGACTATCTGGAGGCGATGATCGCCAACGGCGCATTCCCTCCGGGGACCAAACTCCCCTCTCAACGCCAGCTCGCCGCCCAATTTTCCATTCCGCAAAGCACCGTCGGCCGCAAGCTGAAAGAATTACAGCAGCGCGGCCTGATCGATCTGCGCCGCGGTTCCGGCGCCTATGTCCGGGATCGCCGCTGCCGCCGCAGCCGGGCGGACAAGAAAATCGTCATCATCATCGACGCGGTCAATATCCAGACCTCTTATTGCGGTCATGTATTAATCGGCTTGCAGGAGCGGGCGGAGGAACTGAAATGCAAATTGACGTTGCACTTCACTTCCTACCGCAGCTTCACCCCGGAAATGCTTTCCAAATACGGGGCGGGATATGACGGTATCGTTCTGCTCGGCTGTTACGATACCGCTCTGGAAAAAATTCCGGATACCCGTCCCTGCGTCGGAGTAAACATGCACCGCACTTATGGTTTTGCCTCAACCGTTGATCTGGATCCGGTACGCTCCGCGGAGCTGGCGGCAGATTTTTTTTCCGCCCGGGGCTGTACCACTGTACATCTCTTCGGTTATGATGTCGGCCATGCCGAACCCAAATCCGCCTTTGATTTCCGGGGACGGCTCTTTGCCGAGTACTGGCGCAGTCGCGGCCGGCTGGTCGAACATCAGACCCCGCTCCCGGATAATCTGGATGGAGACGGACGGAGTGATCCGGAGCATTTCACGGATACCGGCGCCGGTTATCTTTTTGTCAGCGGCACCCGTGCCAATGGCGCGGCGCAGGCATATTGGGAACGGACCGGCCGCAAACTGAGTGATGATTTCCATGTGCTCAGCATCGACGGAAAATCCCTGCTGCGTCCGGATTATCACCCGGTCAACACCATCGCCACCGATTATCCGGCCATGGGCAGGACTACGCTGGAAGAGTGTCTGCGCCGCATCGCCACGCCCGGAGAAGGACCTCACCGAATCTATCAGAATGTGTATCTCAGTCTGAAAAAATAATCGTTGAAAAATGCTGAAAGTGTAAAAACTGCACCGAAAACATTGCCGGAACAATATCGTATCAATCAAGGATCCAATCCCCATGCTGAATATTTTCCATCTCGACATGAATTTTGCGGCCCTCCGCACGGATTATCTCCCAAAACTCCTGGAACGTCTCGCCGAAATGGGCTACAACGCCATTTTGTGGGAGCTGGAAAACAAAGTCCGTTTCGATCAACTCGGCCCGGCGGTTGATCCGGAAGCCATGACCAAACAAGAATTCCGCCAGCTGTTGAACTATGCCCGGGAACTCCGCCTGGAACCGATTCCGCTGCTCCAGACCATCGGCCATGGAGAATATGTACTGCTGCATCCGGAATTTCAACATCTCCGGGAAAATCCCCTCCGCCATGACTGCTACTGTACCACCCTGCCGGCCGTCCGGCTTCACCTCAAAAAGCTGATCGCGGAGTATCTGGAACTCTTCGGTGATTTGCGATTCTTCCATCTCGGCGGCGACGAAGCCTACGAATTCGGTACCTGTGACGCCTGCCGCGCCTATATCGAACAACATGGCCGCAACCGTCTTTACTCCGATTACCTGAGCGACCTCTCCTCCGCTCTCCACATGCGCGGCATCCGTCCGGGAGTATGGGCCGATATGGTACTGGCTCATCCGGATGAAATGGACTCCGTCGATCGCTCTCTGATATTGTGGGACTGGAACTACTGGGGCAGCGGGCCCGAAGACCGGGAGGTCCGTATCTGGGGAGAAGGCCCCGTGACGCAAGATACGCTCACCGATACCCATCGCCGTACTTTTCCGGGGCTGCTGGACCGTTCGGGGCGGTTTAATGCCTTTTATACCACGGATTTCCTCAAAGAAAACGGTTTTGAAGTCATCCTGGCCTCCTCTTCCCGTTCAGCGGGAGATGCCCTGTTCGGCGGTAATTTCAACCGCCACGCCCGCAATATAATCGGCTGCGCCCGCAAAGCCGGCGAAAGTAGCTTGCTCGGCCATTGTGTCACCAGCTGGGCTATCCGGCAACACACTTATGAAACCCAGTTGCCGCTCCTCGCGCCGGCACCACGGGCCGCGGCGGAACCGCAACGCACCCCGGAATCATTGCTGCGGGAAACCGGTGAAGCATTGTTCGGGACGGATCCGGCCCGCTTTTACGAAGCGGCCCATCTGATTGGTGCGGCATTTCCTTTTGACCAGACCGGTGACGTCGGCATCCAGTGGAACGGTCTGAAGGATCAGTTACCTGCGCCGGCCGGATTCATTGCCGACCAACTCCGACGCTGGCGGGAAGAAGGCACCCTGCCGGAACGTCGGCAACAACTGGACGAAGCCCGTGCCGGACTGCTGCGCGGCATTGCCCTGCTGAATGATTTTGCGGTGGCAGCCAGACATGGACTCGACATCCTTGAGAGCTGGCGCTGTGCCGCGCATCTCCAGCTGGGCCAGTACCTGCTGGCCCAGAGATTACTGAATGAAGAAACATCCCGGGAATATGCCATGCTTGCCGTGAACCTGCGTACTCAGTTCCAGACGGAACTGGCGAGATTTCACCGGCCGGAATCCGCCCGGCGCAATGCCGGACAGGTCTATGATGCGGTCATCGCCTTTTTTTCGGGCGACTCAACGGGACAGAGAAGCGTACAATAAATAACCGACCGCCGCCGCCAGCACCACAATCACCGCCCCCATGATCGTCACCAGAAAATTGCGGTTGACGAACAGGGCTGTGCGGCGCAGCGGCGAAGCGTTTTCCGCAGCCGGCGCATACCCTGCGGAAAATGCCTGTATGTCCGCCCTCAACTCCGCCACAGACTGGTAGCGGTCTTCCGGTTTCAACGCCATGGCCTTGCGGCAGATGGCCTCTAATGCCGCCGGAACCGGATGTTCCGGAGTTGCCACTTCACTGGGAGGGGGAATTTCGCCTCGAACGGTCGCTGCCATGATCTCCTCCACACTCCTGCCGGCCAGAGGACAGTGCAACGTCAGCATGGTATAGAGCAACGCTCCCAGCGCATAAATATCGGATCGCTCGTCCAGTTCCCCATTGCGCCCCGCCACCTGTTCCGGCGACATGAAACCGGGAGTTCCTTTGGCCACGCCATCGCGAATTTCCCGTGCTGTTCCCGGATGGCCGCCCTCCACAGCCTCTCTCCCGGGCATTACCATCGCCAGGCCCCAGTCGAGCACCAGGACTTCTCCGAAATCTCCGATATTGACATTATCCGGCTTGATGTCGAGATGCAGTACCTGACGGGAATGGGCAAACAAAACCGCGTTGCAGACCCGAATAAAAATCTGGGTGGCCCGTTCAATGGTATATTCCTTTTCCGACGCCACCTCTCCGCGCCGAACTCGCCGCAGCAACGTCGCCAGCGACTGTCCCCGCAGGTACTTCATGGTGAAAAAGGGCGCCCCGGATAAATCCGTCCCCATATCATGCACCGGCACGATGTTAGGATGTTCCAGTCTGGCAGTCAGCCGCGCCTCCCGAACGAACCGATCCAGATCCGACGCGGGACGCTCCCGGAAATCCGGCATCATCGCCATGGCCACTTCGCGCCCGGTATCGATGTCCAGCACCAGCAGAACCGCCTTCATCCCCCCGAATCCGATACTGCGGATAAACTTATACCGCTTGTTCGATTTCCGGGGCAACTCCGGCGCCGTCATCAAAGACGGTTCCTCTTCGATGGCGCCGCCGGAATGAATCAGGCGGGTTTTCTGCATCTGCATTTCGTCGTCCATAGTCCGGCCTGCTCCGTTATTTCAGGGTGACTTCTGCCTCGCCGCGAACGACTGCGCCGGTAATGACACAGTGGTTCGCCTTCTTCTCCATGGAAGGAACGGCGAACATTACATCCAGCATCAACTCTTCCAGCAATGCCCGCAGTCCACGCGCCCCGGTTCCACGCGCCACCGCCTTATCGGCCAGCGCTTCCAGTGCGTCATCGGTAAATTCAAGTTTGACGCCTTCCATCGCCAGCAATCGCTGGTATTGACGGATTAAGGCGTTTTTCGGCTCCTTCAGAATCCGCACCAGCTCAGCGGCCCCCAACGGCTCCAGATTCACCACCACCGGCAACCGCCCGGCAAATTCCGGAATCAATCCGAAACGAATCAGATCCTCCGGCTCACAACGCGACAACGGATTGGCTGCCAGCGTTTCTGCCGCCGCCTCTCCGGCTGCTGCCTCCTCGTCGACCAACCGCTTGAAGCCCAGAACCTGCTTGCCGCATCGCCGCTGAATGATTTTGTCCAAGCCGACGAAAGCACCACCGCAAATAAAGAGAATGTTGGTGGTATCCACCTGGAGAAACTCCTGTTGCGGGTGCTTGCGTCCTCCTTTCGGAGGGACATTGGCCACCGTTCCCTCCAGGATTTTCAGCAGTGCCTGCTGCACTCCTTCCCCCGAAACATCCCGGGTGATCGACACGTTTTCGGTCTTCCGGGCAATCTTGTCGATCTCGTCGACGTAAATGATCCCGATCTGTGCCCGCTCCAGATTGTAATCGGCCGCCTGTACCAGTCGCAGAATGATGTTTTCCACATCCTCTCCCACATAGCCGGCCTCGGTCAATGTGGTTGCATCACATATGCAGAACGGCACATCAAGCATTCGCGCCAGGGTACGTGCCAGCAAAGTCTTCCCACTGCCGGTGGGGCCAAGCAGCAGTACATTGCTTTTTTCCAGTTCGACATCGGCGAAGGCCTGTTCCAGGCGGTTTTCCACCTCCGGACGGGCCACTCGCGTCTGCAACCGTTTATAATGGTTGTGCACCGCCACCGCCAGCACTTTCTTGGCCCGTTCCTGTCCGATCACAAACTGATCCAGCTCCTCTTTGATCCGTGCCGGGGACGGAACTTTTAATCCGGCAATCAGAGCCTCCATGCCCGTCTTTTCGGATGCCCCGGCTTCCGTTTCGGCCACGGCTTCACCGGAGCAGAGATTCCGATGCCCGATCTTCAGACACTCGGTACAAATTCCCAGCCCCTCCACGCCGCTGGCTGCGATCAAAACATTTGGATCACTGCCTTCTTCCCGGCCGCAAAAAGCGCAGATCAGTTTTTTATCTCCTCTGTTTCCCGCCATAATCTCCCCTCCACCGCTTACTTTTTGGAGACAACCTGATCCACCAGACCGTAAGCGACCGCTTCTTCGGCGGACATGAAACAATCACGTTCGGTATCCCGTTCGATCTTTTTCAGCGTCTGGCCGGTATGCCGGGATAAAATACCGTTCAGCATGCTCCGCAGTCGCAGAATTTCCTGAGCCTGAATGCTGATATCCGCAGCGGTACCCTGTGCCCCTCCCCACGGTTGATGGATCATAATCCGTGAATTGGGCAAAGCATACCGCTTCCCGGCGGTTCCGGCAGCCAGCAGCACGGCCCCCATTGAGGCACATTGTCCCAGACAGTACGTCTTGACATCACACGACAGAATCTGCATCGTATCGTAAATGGCGAGACCGGCCGTTACGCTGCCGCCGGGACTGTTGATATACAGATCAATATCCTTTTTGGGATCTTCCGCCTGCAGAAACAGCAACTGCGCAATGACCAGATTGGCCACCTCGTCGTCGATCGGCGTCCCCAGAAGAATAATCCGGTCTTTCAAAAGCCGTGAATAAATATCGTAACCGCGCTCTCCATGCCCGGTCTGCTCCACCACCATCGGCACCAGAAAAGAACCAGCCATTTTTTCTTCTCCCATGTGTTTCTTCTCTCCTGTTATTGCCTCGAAAACGCCTGCTCCGTCACAACGTCTCCGTTTTCTCCCGCATTTGAAAAAAAACCCCGTCCGCAAATCGGAGCCGGGGTTTTTTCATGCCAATTCCACCGCGGCGTCCGCGGCGCAAAATACAGGCACACGCTCACTTCTTCGCGGCTGCCTCCGCCTTCGATGCCAGAAAATCCAGTACCTTGGCATTCAGAATATCCAGCTGCAACTCATCCATGCCGCCAGTCTTTTCCAACATGGAGCGGAATTCTTTTTCCTTGTAACCGTAATAACGGCTCATTCCTTTCAGCTGGGCATCCACTTCGCTGCGGGAAAGCTCGATCTTTTCCAGACGCGCGATCTTGCGCAGAATGAAAGTCCGGCGCAGTGACTTCCGCGCAGCCTCTTCGGCGGTCTTGCGATGCTCCTCGGTCTTGGCCTTGAATTCCTCCACATCAGCTTCGCTTTTGACCAGATTATTGGCCAGTTTGCGCAGCTCACGACTCACCTCGGTCTGCAACACTCCCGGCGGCAGTTCAAATTCCGGAATCCCGGCGGAGAGCGTTTCGTACACTTTTTCCACGAGTTCTCCGTGCCGCTTACCCGCCGCTTCGTTTTCCAGAGAAATACGGATCATTTTCCGGAATTCTTCCAGAGAAGGTGTACGGGTCTTTTCGCACAATTCCTCGTCGGTCAGCTCCTTCTTGCGCTGTACGCCCAGAACTTTTACCTTGTAGTGAAGAGTCTTTCCGGCCAGCGCCGTCTCCCGGTAATTTTCGGGATACGTCGAGTCGAACTCATATTCCTTCCCGGTCTCCGCACCGGTCAACGCGGCAATCGCACCAGGAATGATTTCCGGTTCGCTCAGCCAGATATATCCGTTTTCGGTGGCCACCTGCCGTTTCAGGGAAGCAGAAGCGTCTTCCGGAAGCTCGAAATCCGCCTTGTAATCCACCTTGAGCATATCATCCGCCTGGGCAGCTCCTTCGACATCAGCATAATTCGCATACATGGACCGATAGAATGCCACCCGTTCATTCACCGTGTCTTCACTGATCTCAACCGCCGGCACGTCCACCTGGATTGCCGTGTAATCGCCAAGCTCGATCTCCGGAGCAATATCGGCATTGAGCGTGAATTTGAAATCTTCGCCGTCCTTGAGTTCCGGTTCTTTTTCCAGCCCACAGGAGACCATGTCGAGATCCTTGTCCTCGCTGACCTTGTCAAACGCGGCATATACAATCCGCCGCTTCAGTTCCCGATTGATTTCATCGGCAAAACGGCTTTTCAACATCGACACCGGCGCCTTACCGCGCCGGAATCCCGGGATATTCACAGAAAGCGCAAAATCGCGTGCCGTCCGATCCGCCTCACGCGCAATCGCCGCAGCGGGAACCGTGAAATCAAAATCCTTGCGGCAGGGGGTCTCTGAGCGGACTTCCATTTGAAGAGCTCTTGCCAGGTCGTTTGCCATAATCCTTCAAAACCTTTCCATAGACTGTCAACAGATATTCAAAAAAACACATAAACTCAAGAACTGGATACTATAACTTCTTCCCGCCGCTTTGTCAAGCCTTCTCCGTCAACGGCCGGGCGAATTTCGGCAGAAGGAAACACCCCCGGTGCACCTCCGGTGTATAGTAACGCAGTTGTTCCGCCAATACCGGCGGCAATTCCCGCGCCGGCACACGCACATCTCCACCATCGGACCCCACGCACACACCGATCATACCGGTCGGATAGGTCGGCACCATGATCGCCCCATAACCACTGTAGCGAAACAATTTTCGGGTAACGTCCGACAGATGGCGCACCACCTCCGGCAACAGATAGATGGATTCCGCTTGCGAGGCAATCACCCCCCCCGGTCGCAACGCCCGCTTCATATTCCGGTAGAACTCCTCCCCGAACAGGGGCGCCCCGGGCCCTCCGGGATCGGTGGAATCCACGATGATCACGTCATATTCATTTTCGTGACTGCGGACAAATTCACTCCCGTCGCCGATATGCACACATACCCGGGGATCGTCGTATCCACAGGCCAGTGACGGCAGATATTGTTTAGCACATTCAATGACTGCCGCATCAATTTCGCACTGATCAATACGACGGACTCCGGTATGACGCGCCACTTCCCGGAGCACACCGCCGTCTCCACCACCGATCACCAGCACGTTTTCCGGAGCCGGATGGGCCATCAACGGCACATGCGCCATCATCTCCTGATAGGCGAATTCATCATATTCGGTCAACTGGATAATGCCGTCCAACAACATCAGCCGCCCGACTTTGGTCGTCTCGTAAATATCGATTGTTTGATACGGCGTTACCCGGTGACACAGATGTTCCGTCACCTCCACCGTCAGCCCGAAGCCGTTCATGGCCTCCGTAACCCACATTGATCATCCTCCCCGCATTTCCGGAATTACGATGCCACTTGCTTGGACATCCTTCTGCAGCCTCCGAATAACAGCAGACGTGCAAACGCCACCGTCCACCTCTTTTTTTACTGCCGGATCGCCACCTGCATCCGATAATGATGTCCGCCGAAACCAGCCAGCGCCAGCTCAGCCACTGTACGCGGCTCAAAGAATTTACAACTGAAAACATCCAGATACACGGTCCCCGACGCCGGGTCCAGGTGCCCGCTCAACAATCCGCAGCAGAAATCACGCCGCAACGAGATCATCCCTTCGCGACAGGTTCGGAACAACATATCCCCGACCGGCTCGGCCTCCAGGCATTGTGCCAGCTTTTCCGTAATGCGACGGGCATCCTCCTCGCCGAAAACGGTACAGTCATACAGATCCACCACCGCCGAAATCCCCCTTGCCCGGGTCCGTTCGAAGCGGGACCGCCAGGAGAGTGCATAACGACTGGTACGATCTTCACATACCGTCACCAGTCGCTCCACCCCCTGCGGATTGACAATACCGCGATTCATCACACTGGAGACAATCGCCTGCTGCGACTCCAACCCGCTGCGCAACGCATCAACCGCCACATCGAAGTCAATCGAGTCACCGCAGGTAAAAATGTCCACCGCAGCGTAATCGAATTCCGGCCAGGCATGCACCGCAAAATGCGACTCGGAAATAATCACCATTCCGCTCACGCCCTGCGGCTCAAAGGCATGAAACCGGGAACAGATCACCGTCGCGCCGGAACGCTCTGCCGCTTCCAGAAAGATCGCCTCCATTCGACCGGGGTCCGCCAGAATCCGGGGATTGCATTCATAATACTCCACCGTCATCTGACGCCCCAGCGCCATCCCGATCTCCGCCCCCGGGGAGTCGGCAGTCATTTTGCAGCCTCCGCCAATTCAAAAATACACTGGGAATTCAAAAATTCCTGGAAATCCGCCTGCTGTGCGCCGGTTTTCTGCTGACGCCAGATCATATCCCATTGATCCTTGCTCTTGGCCAGCTCGGCCATATCCGGTGCAGTGCGCTTCGCTACGCTGACGATCATCGCGCCATCCGGCGTCGGCAACACCGGAGACAAATCCCCCGGTCCCAGTCCCAGTGCAGCCTCCACGATCTGTCCGCCCATCCGGGTCAACGGCGGATTCACCAGCGTGAATTCCTGTGTCCCGGTCCACAATTTGGAAGCCAGCCGCTTGTCTGCCGGCAGCGCCGCCAGTTCTTTGACCGCGCGTTCTGCCGCTTCCCGGGCCAGACGCGTAGTGGTCGCGGCAATATAATCCTCCTGCACTTTGAGGTTTACCTCATTAAACTCCGCCGGCCGCTCTTCCTCCCGGGCAACCACCATCCCGACATAAGCGGCGGTTTTTCCGGAGACAGCGTCCGAGACCGGGACACTGTCAAATACCGCGGCAAGCCGCGTCACCAGTTCCGGCTCCTTCAAATCTCCGATTGCGGTCGCGTCAGCCGCAAACTTGCCGGTCCGGATCACAGACAAACCACCGGCTGCTGCCAGTTTCAGAAATGCGGTCTGATTGTCATCGCTTTCACCAACCGCATCATAGGCAGCCCGGGCAAACTCCTGCGCCTGCCGGCCCACGGCAGTACGCGCTCTTTCCGCCACACAACGGGCCTTCACCTCGTTGCGAATCTTGTCGTAAGCGGGCGCCTCCTTGCCATCCCGGGCAAAAACCGCCTTGTTATCCTCATAAAATTTCCGAACCGTCGCCTCATCCACCGCGGCGGCCTCTTTCAGCACTTCCGGACGGTCAAACGGAAACTCCACAATGATCGCCGTCAACTGTACCGGGATGGTATAATTTTCCCGGTTCTGCTTGAAGAAATCCGCCAGCGCCGCAGCTTCTACTTTCAAATTTTTGGAATAGGCATCCCGCTGGAACTCCGCAATCTTCACCTCGTATTTTTCATTGGCATAACGGAAAAACTCGGCCACTTCGCCCGGAGTCACCACCACGGATGCCATCATTTCCTGCATCAGCTTGTTCTGCAGCACCGCGCTGCGGAAGGCCGCCGCAATCATATCGCCGTCATACCCTTCCCGACGCAAATTCGAGCAAACTGTCTCATACTTCTTATAGTCGAACTGGCCCCCCTCCTGAAAAACCGGTAACTGCCGGATCAATTCGGCAATTTCCGTATCGGACGCCACCAGGCCGCGTCGTTCCGCGGCGCGCTGCAGGCAAACCATGTTGAACGCCTGCATCTGATCCAGCTGTCCCGGGTTCACTCCGTACGCCAGCCGGTAATACAGCGTCATCGACTGCATGGCGGCACGCAAGTCGTTATAACTGACCGGCTCTCCGAACGCCATGCCTACCCGGATCGTCCCCGGATCGCTGCAGCCGCCCACCCCGAATTGCCCGGGCGTCAGGAATCCCAGAAAGGAGATGATGATTACGATTGTGAAAATGCCGAACAACCACCGACTGTGGCGCATGAACACCGAATTAATACTTCTGATTACCATGGATGCTCCCCTGTCAATTTTTCGTATACAATAAGCATGATTCCTGATTTTCGCAAGCCGATTTTCCGTAATAACTGGAAAACTTCCCTCCTGTTCCGCCTACTTTTCCGCGGCAAGTCGCACCGAAATGCGTCCCGGACGCACCGATTTAACGCGCAATTCGGAGTCATCCACTCCGACCATCACGCAGCCGGGAGAGATGCTGAACACTCCCGGTTCGCGCAAATCCGAAAGATCCAGATAAGGCCGGAGATTATCGCCCTTCAGTACGCTCAACTGAGTTTCTGGCCCACTGATCGACACCTCGGCCAGCGGAGGTCCCTGCAATTCCACGGACAGCCGTTCACGACGCTGTTCCGGCGAAAGCAGCAACCGCAACGGAATGCCTTTGAAAGTCCGGGTAGCATACTTGCGCGCCACTTCAATCCGAACCGCCACTCGTTCCGGCAATATCCGCATCCCGTCCGGTGTCCGCAGCGGAGCCGTATAGTCGAAACCATCGGTCACGGTACGATCCAGAGGGATCGGCTGTGTTTTCACCGTCCGCAATTCACTGATCAGAGATTCCGGTCCACTGACCTGCACTTCATCCGGCACACAAATAATCCGGTCCAGCTGATAATCCCGCGGCAGACGATCCAGGGAATCAAACCGCACCTCAATCGGCACCCGCCGCGACACGATCGGTTCCAGCTCCAGCAGCAATTCCCGCGGCTCTATGTCATTGATCTCCACCCCGGGCGGCGTCTTGAAATCTCTGGAAGAAAGCTTCAGCCGATACGGCGTGCCACGCATGAAACTGCCCTCCCGGATCCGCACCTTCCCGATAAAATCCCGGGACGAAAGACTGTTGAGCACCCGGGTGCTCCCGGTCACCACCAGCGTCACCGGCGGCACTCCTCCGTTCAAATTGACGATGCCTTCAGGCAACTGCAACTCTACCGGCACGCCGCTCAGCCGTAACGGTTCAGCGCGGGAGAAACGGTAAGTCACCGCACCATACAGCAGCAACGCCAGAAACAATGCCAGAAGCTTCCGCAGAAAATCCCGGGTTAATGCCAGACGAAGCCAATGTCCGAACTCCTGAATGAATTTCCGGCTCATCATTTCTTTTCGTCCTCCTCCGCCATAGACGAAGCCTCCGATTCCGTATCCTCCCCAGATACATCATTGAGAATATCGGTAATAGCCGGATCGTTATCCTCCTGTTCGGTAATAATCAGTTTTTCCAGATACTCTTCAAGTTTTTCCGGCGTCAGGTTGCGCCGCAATGTGCCGCGGGTGCAGATACTGATAATGCCGGTTTCCTCCGACACCACCACCACCACCGCATCGGTTTCTTCCGCAATCCCCATCGCCGCACGGTGCCGCGTCCCCAGACGCTGCAGGCAATCCGCCGTGCTCCGCGTCAGCGGCAGAATAACCCGCGCAGCGACAATCCGGTTATCCCGGATGATCACAGCACCATCATGCAGAGGAGATTTGGGAAAGAAAATAGACTCCAGCAGCATGGAGTTCACTTTCACATCCAGCTTCACCGCGTCCTCTTCGAACGTTCGCAGTCCGATCCGACGCTCAAAAACAATCAGTGCGCCGCATTTGCGCCGGGCCATGTCCACTGTAGCAGTGACGATTTCTCCTATCACCTCCCGTTGCCGCTTGCCGCGCAAAAAAGTATAAGACCCCAGCTGGGCAAAGGCCCGGCGCAGTTCCGGCTGAAAAATCACAATCACCGCCGTCGCCAGAATCCCCCAGAAGCCTTCAATCAGCCAGTTGATCACTTCAAACTTGAGCGCATCGGAGGCGATCGACAGCCCCAGCAACACCGTAATCAACCCGGTCAGCACATAAGCGCCGCGGGTCCCCCGCATAAAGTAGAGAACTTTGTAAATCAGGAACGCGATCAGGCCGACTTCCAGTGTCGGCCGCAGATAACGCATCAGCAGTTCAAAGTATGCCTGGTAAGATGACCAATCCACAAGCTGTCTTCCGTTCCCGTTTTTCCGGATTTCCTGTCTTCGTTCTAATATATCGCTCCGGCGTGTTGCTTTCAACACCCGCAACCAGGATTTTCCGCATCGTCTCCGGCAAGATGCCGCCACACCCGGAAAGCTTCCACCGTCGCACGCACATCATGCACCCTTACCATCGCCGCCCCATATCTCAGAGCATGAAGCGACACCGCCAGCGTCCCCGCCTCCCGCCGCAACGGCTCCGGCTCCCTCAACAGCGCCCCCAGAAAGGACTTTCGCGAATGCCCGATCAACACCGGTCCCACCTGACGCAATTCCGCCATATGCCGAAGCAACGTCCAGTCCTGCTCCGCCGTCTTGGCAAATCCCAGACAGGGGTCGAACAGAAGATTTTCCCGCTTCACCCCCTCCCGTTCCGCCTCTCCGGCCCGAGCAGTCCAGTAGGCACAAACTTCCGCCGTAACATCGGAATAACAGCAGTTTTCCGGCAATCGCATCCATTCGGGTGTTCCCCGGGTATGCCCGATGATCAACCGTGCGTCGAAGGCCGCCACTACCGCCGCCATATCCGGTGAAAAACTTAACCCGCTGACATCATTTACCATGGCCGCTCCGGCATCCAGCGCAGCCCGTGCTACGATACTCTTGCGCGTGTCCACACTGATCACGCATTCCGGACGCAGCCGCCTTACCTCCAGAATCACCGGCACCACCCGGGCAATCTCTTCTTCAGCAGGAACTTCCAATGCTCCTGGGCGGGTGGATTCTCCACCAATGTCAATCAGATCGGCCCCATCATCCAGCAGCCGCAGAGACTTATCCACCGCCGCCGGCATCGTCGCCGACGTCCCACCATCGGAAAAGGAATCGGGCGTCACGTTGACGATCCCCATAATCTCCGTTTTCTTCATCGTTCCCGTACTCCCCGTTTCCTCCGGGGTCGTCCCGGAAAAATAAAATCTCCGCCGCCAGACGGAGATTTTCCGCCCTCTATTGCAGGAGGGCACAACCAGCCGCATCAGCAACCGTTTCGGTCGGCAGATGTGACATTATTCGTCCATGGAGTTTTCCCCGTCGTCCTCATCGGCCTCCACCACCGGCTCCGCCGGCATCGCGGAAGCTGCCGACACTCCGGCACGAACAGTGCCGTCCGCCGTCGCGGATGCTTCCGGACGATCTTCCGGCGTCACTTCGATCAGACGCGCCACCCCGGTAATCCGATCTCCCCGGTTGAGATTCATGATGCGGACCCCTCTCGAATTGCGTCCGACGGTCCGAATCTCTCCTGCCGGAATCCGAACCAGCTGTCCCCGCTCTGTGGTCAGCAGAATCTCATCATCGTTTTCGATCTGCAACGCGTTGATCACAAACTCCCCATCCCGCAACCGGATACTGGCCACCCCTTTGGCACCGCGGTTGGTTTTCCGGTAAGTACTGACGAAGGAACGTTTTCCCATACCGCCGGTGGTAACCACCAGAATTTCCGGACCGCTGCCGGAAGCCGGAGCTTCGTCGCCTTCGCCACTGTCCACCTCAGCGATCTCTTCCTCGTCATCCGCAGCCGGCGGTTCATCATCCACCTTTTCGCGGATCACCTCCATGGCCACCACATCGTCGCCTTCCAGTTTGAAACGCATACCGGTCACCCCGCGGGCAGTCCGGCCCATCGGCCGAATCTGCTCGTCGGTCTGATCGAACCGGCAGGCCATGCCAAGCCGGGTGGAGAGCAGAATTTCATCTCCGTCGGCACTGACCGCGGCGCCGATGAGGTCGTCGTCCTCTTCGATGATCAATGCCCGCAATCCCGTCCGACGGAGGTTCTTGAAGAGCGACAGCGCGGTCTTTTTGATATAACCGCGACGAGAGGCCATGACTATATATTTGTCCGGTTCCTCAAATTCTTCCGGATGCACGGTCAGCATCGCCCGAATTTTTTCGCCGGGCTCGACCTTGATCATATTGACAATTGCCTTGCCCTTACCGGTCCTGGATCCTTCGGGAATTTCATAAACATTCAGCCAGTACATGAATCCACGGTCAGTAAAGAAGAAAATCAGATCGTGGCTGTCGGCATTGAACAGATGTTCCACATGATCCTCGTCGCGGGTTTCCATCCCGATGATTCCCTTGCCGCCGCGGTGCTGCGTACGATAGGTATCGGCAGGAACCCGCTTGATGTAACCGGTACTGGACACCGTAATCACGCAGCTGTGACGCGGAATCAGATCCGCAATGTTAAGATCGCTGTCGTCCATGACAATTTCGGTCCGGCGCACGTCGGCGTACTTGTCCCGGATTACAAGCAGTTCGTCCCGGATTACGCCAAGTCGCATTTCCCGGCTGGCCAGCAGATTCTGCAGATATTCAATGCGCTTCTGCAATTCTTCGTATTCATTGCGCACATCCTCGATCGCCAACCCCGTCAACTGATGCAGCCGCATGTCGAGAATCGCATCCACCTGAAGCTGCGTAAAACCGAAACGCGCCCGCAACGCCTCCGCCGCATCCTGACGGCTGCGGGATTCCCGAATGATCTTAACCACTTCGTCAATGTTCGCCAGTGCCAGCAGCAATCCTTCCAGAATGTGAGCCCGGGCACGAGCTTTATTAAGATCAAACATGGCCCGCCGCGTCACCACTTCCAGCCGGTGATCAATATAGGCCTGAAGAATTTCCGCCAGATTCATCACCCGCGGACGGTTGTGATCAACGACCAGCATCGTGGCCCCCAGCACCGTTTCCAGCGGCGTATGGGCAAACAGCTGATTCAGAACCACCGATCCCATCGCACCACGCTTGATGTCAACCACAATGCGGATGCCGGTGCGTTTGCTGGTTTCGTCGCGCAACCCGGAAATGCCGGTAATGCGCTTTTCCGAAACCAGATCGGCAATTTTCTTGACCAGCTGCTCCTTGTTGACGGCATATGGGATTTCCGTAATGATAATCTGCTCCCGTCCGTCTTTTTCGATCACTTCGGCACGGGCGCGCAACCGGATGCTGCCGCGTCCGGTGGCATAAATTTGCCGCAGCGAATAACGGCCGCGGATGATTGCGCCGGTCGGGAAATCGGGACCGGGCAGATATTCCATCAACTCATCCACAGTCGCCTTCGGATTTTCCAGCAGCGCCACGGTGGCGTTGATCACCTCACCGAGATTGTGCGGTGGAATGTTGGTTGCCATCCCGACCCCGATCCCGGTGCTGCCGTTCACCAGCAGATGCGGGAAACTTGCCGGAAGCACCGACGGTTCAGTTTCGGATTCATCGAAGTTGGGAACCATATCGACGGTGTCTTTTTCGATATCGGCCAGGAGTTCCTCGGCCAGCCGCTCCATACGGCACTCGGTGTACCGACTGGCGGCGGCGGGGTCGCCGTCGATGTTCCCGAAATTCCCCTGCCCTTCGATCAGGGGCGCGCGCATGGAGAAGTCCTGAGCCAGCCGCACCAGTGCGTCATAAATGGCGGCATCGCCATGCGGGTGGTATTTCCCCATGACTTCCCCGACGACACGGGCGCATTTGACCGTGGCATGAGATTTTGTCAGCCCGAGCTGCTTCATCGCATACAGAATGCGGCGGTTCACCGGCTTGAGACCGTCGCGCACGTCCGGAATGGCGCGGCCGACATTCACACTCAATGAATACTGCAGGTAAGCAGTATGCATGATGTCTTCGATATTGACGGGGAAATCCCGTGTTTCGAGTTCGCTCATCACAGCCCTTTCTTCTGCGTGATTTCATCCCGCCGGAACAACCGGAGCATGGCATGAACGCCGGCGGGGATCCGCGGGTTGATACACATGGATGGATTGATTATTTTAATTAATATACTTCAAAAACCTGCTGAAACAAGCCGCCGTCCCTGTTTTCCGCCCTGAAAACAAACAAAAAAAACACCCTTCCCCGAAAAACCGGAACAGCCACAAACGCCCCCCGGTCATGAAAATCCTCCAAAAGCCTCAATCCCGCTCTCGGAAAAACGGAATGCCCCCTTTTCGACCGCTGTGCCGGCCATTCTGCATTCATCCGGATCAGCGTTCGACCACATCCCCCGGCCGGGTCTCCGCTCCCGGAGGAAGCATACGTCCAGGATAGATCGCAGTATGAATCCCGGTATGCACGCCTTCGCCGACCACGGCTCCGAATTTGCGCCGCCCGGTGTCGATCCATTCCTCCCGGTATTTCCAGCGGTGGTTCCGTCCGTCGTGGCGCAGATTGGAGACGATCGTTCCGGCTCCGAAATTCACCCGGGCGCAGATCACCGAATCACCGACGTAACTCAGGTGCCCGATACTGACCCGGTCGAACAGCAGAGAATTCTTGACCTCCACCGCCTGCCCGATATGGCAGCGGTCGCCGGTGGCGGTATTGCCGCGAATGTAGCAGTTCGGGCCGATCTTGCAGTCTTCGCCGAACACCGCATTCCCTTCGATATATACCCCCGGCAGAATCACGCTGCCCCGCCCGAGCCGGATATGACCGTCTATCGTCACGCCATCCCGGACGATCCCGAAAATCTCATCTGTCTCCAGCCCCCCTACCAGTTGTTCATTGAGAGTCAGCAGATCCCAGGGATAACGGATTCGCAGCGACCCGGCATCCGGCTCCAGCACTACCGCTTCACCGCCGGCAAAATCCGTCACCAGCAGCTCCGCCCCGTCCATTTCGTCCCGGACAATCAGCGGCCGGGGCGTGTTCCGCGCCAGTTCCGCCAATGTCGGCGAGGGCAGAAAATCTCCCCGCACCCGAATCCGCCGCCCGTCGCCCGGGAATGGGGCAAAACGCTCCCGGATGAGCTCCGCAATCGTCCGTCCTGCCACCTTGATATTTTCCACAGCGCCCGTAATCGGAAACAACGTCTCCACCGTCCGGCTGTCAATTACCACGTCCATTCCAGCCCGCCTCCTTTTCTGCTGTCATGCCGACTGCGGGCGCTGCTCAACACAGTTCCCGGCGGGCGGCATCCTCCAGGAGGTCGGCCCAGTAGCGCACCGAGTCGGCCTCCTCCGCCTCAACCAGAATTCTGATTTTGTTCTCCGTACCGGAGAAACGCACGACGATCCGTCCGGTATCCGCCAATGCCGCCCGGCACTCCGCCATTACGCCGGACAATCCCGGCAAGTCTTCCAGCGGAGTTTTGCGAGCCACCGCCAGTGACCGGATTTCCTGCGGAAAAACCGGCATGAATCCAGCCAGTTCCGATAATTTTCGCCGGCTTTTCTTCATCAGCTCCAGCACATGCAGCGCCGAAATAATCCCGTCTCCTGTCGTCGCATAGTCCATAAAAACAATATGCCCGGACTGTTCTCCTCCGATATTGAACCGCCCCGCCCGCATCCGTTCGATCACATAGCGATCACCGACATCGGTCACTTCCACTTGAATGCCGTTTTCACGCATGGCACGATGCAGTCCCAGGTTGCTCATGGACGTTACCACCACGGTATTACCGGACAGACGCCCGCGCCGTTTGTATTCCAGCGCCAACATGCCGATGATCCGGTCGCCATTGACCTCCTCTCCATTTTCATCGCAGAAAATCACCCGATCGGCGTCCCCGTCAAAGGCAATTCCGGCATCGGCCCCATATTCCCGGACCATGCGTCCGACGTTGGCACTATGTAGCGCTCCGCAGTCAAGATTGATATTGCAGCCATCCGGATGCCCCCCTGTCTCCACCACTTCGGCCCCGAGTTCCCGGAAAATCAGCGGCGCCATGGCATAAGCGGCTCCATTGGCGCAGTCAAGAACGATTTTCAGTCCCCTCAAACTGAGATTATGAATGGAGCTCTTGGCAAATTCGATATAACGCCCACGGGCATCATCAATGCGGTATGCCTTGCCGATACCGTCAGCAGGCACATGTTCACTGTTCAGCGTACCGGAAAGAATGTACCGTTCAATTTCCAGCTCCACCTCGTCCGGCAACTTGAACCCGTCTGCGGCAAAAATCTTGATCCCGTTGTCTGGCGCCGGATTATGACTGGCGGTGATCATGATACCACAGGCCGCTCCCATCGATCGGGTCAGATGCGCCACTGCCGGAGTCGGCATCGGCCCTACCGCCAGCACATCCATCCCCATCGACAAGAGCCCGCTGGTCAACGCTGACTCCAGCATATACCCCGAAAGCCGCGTATCCTTGCCGATCACGGCCCGGCAGCGAGCACCGCCGGATGCGAAATACTGGGCCGTTGCCTTCCCGACCAGCAATGCCATCTCGGCCGTAATCGGATAATGATTGGCCTGCCCCCGAATGCCGTCGGTCCCGAATAACTTTCTCATGTCAGCCCTTTCTTTACTCTGTATCCTCTCCGGCGGCCCATCACTGTTCAACAGAATGTGTTCAACCGCGCCGCACCCGCCGCACCGCAGCAGCGATCCCCGGAGCCGCTCCACGAATCACCTCTTCGTCCACACAGAACGCCATGCGGAAATACCCCGGCAATCCGAAGGAGCGCCCCGGCACCGCCAGAACCCGCTCCGCCACCAGCGCGTCGATAAATTCGCGTTCGTCCGGCACCGGCGACTGCGGAAAGAAATAAAACGCCCCGCGCGGCAACTGGAACCGGATTCCGGCGGCACTCAGCACCTCTGCCATCGCATCCCGCCGGCGGCGATAAATCTCCAGATCCACCTGTTCGTCCAAACATTCCAGCAGAATCTGCTGTGCCAGGGCCGGAGCATTGACAAACCCGAGAATCCGGTTACACAAAATCAGCCCGCTCATCAGCTCATCCGCCCCTTCCATTGTCGGATTGACCGCAATATAGCCGATGCGTTCCCCCGCCAGCGAAAGACTCTTGGAAAACGACCCGATCACCGCACTGTGCGGAAAAAATTCGAACACCGACGGAATCTCCACCCCGTCGAAATTCAAAAATCGATACGGCTCGTCCGCAATCACATAAATAGCCCGGCCGAACCGCCGTTCCGCCGCCGCCACCGCGTCCCCCAGCGCCTGCAATTCATCCCGCCGATAGATGACTCCGGTCGGATTATGGGGAGAATTGAGGATGATTGCCCGGGTCCGGTCGTTGATCGCCGCGGCCATGCCTGCGACATCCAGTTCAAAAGTAAAATCCCGCGACGGCACCGTCACCAGTTTCCCGCCGAAATTGCCCGCATAAAAACCGTATTCCACAAAATAGGGACTCGGCGTCAACACTTCGTCGCCTTCCGCCAGCACCGTACGGAACAACACATTGAGGCCCCCTGCCGCGCCACAGGTGATCACGGTATGCCCGGCCTTGACCGGGGCTCCCTGTTCCTTCGTCAGCCGGGCGGCCAGCTTTTCCCGGAGCGCAGGATAGCCGGCATTCGGCATATAGCCGATGGAAAAAGGCTCCTGCGAATGCAAGGCGATCTTTTCCAGTGCGCTCTTCACCGCCGCCGGCGGCGGCAGATCCGGATTGCCGAGACTGAAGTCATAAACGTTAGCGTCCCCATATTGCCGGCGCAGCTCAATACCGGCTTCAAACATCTTCCGGATCCCGGAAGCATGGGCGAGATAATCCTTGATTTCATCGGTGATCAACTGCATGATGTTCCTCCTGATTCATCGTATATTGTACCACCCGCAGCAGATTTTTCAAATATTTCCGGCAAATAAAGGGGGTTGAAAAACCTTCTCCGGGAAAATCCATCTGCCATCGCCCCACCACCCAAAGAGGAATCACCTGACAGTCGACCGCGCGCCACCCCCCGTCCTCTTCCTCGAAATCGCGGCAACTGTACCGCCATCACCGGGGTACCGACGTCACGGACGGAACCGCCCCCCAACTTTCAGTTTTCCGGCAATGGCGTCGGCAATCTGCGGTGCCGTCAGCCCGAAACGCTTGCGCACCTCCTCCGGCCGCCCGAACGGAATCACTCGATCCGGCCAGCCGAAACGGCCGGTCAACCCCGGCCCACCCGCCAGCGCCTCATCCAGCGCCGATGCCAGCCCGCCGCAGAGCACATGATCTTCCAATGAAAAAACGGGGAATCGCCCGGCATGGCTCCGGGCCAGCTCCGCATCCAGCGGTTTCAGACAACGGGCATTGACCACTGTCGTTTTCAACCCATAATGCCGCTCCAGCAGTTCCGCCGCCGACAGCGCCACCCGGCAATCCGTTCCGAAGGTCCAGATCGCCAGGTTACTCCCTTCTCGCAGCACTGCAGCCCGCCCGGGCTCCGGCGGCGGCACCGGGCGGTTCGGATCAAACACCGCTCCGCTGGAACCACGGGGATAACGCAATGCCACCGGTGTTTTCATCGCCACCGCCCAATGCAGCATCGTCCGCAGTTCATTTTCATCCGCCGGGGCGAAATCGTCAAATTCGGCATGGCCCGCAGAAATGCCAGGTCGTAAATCCCGTGATGCGTCGGTCCATCTTCCACCATCCCGGCCCGGTCCAGCGCCAGAATCACCGGCAGATTCTGCAGACATACATCATGATAAATCGGATCGAAAGCCCGCTGCATGAACGTTGAATAAATCGCCGCCACCGGGTGCATCCCTCCCGCCGCCAGCCCCGAGGCGAACACCACCGCGTGCTCCTCGGCAATCCCCACATCGAAAAAACGCTCGGGGAACCGTTCCGCAAATCCCGTCAATCCGGTCCCCGACGCCATCGCCGCCGTAATCGCCGCCAGCTCCGAATGCGTTTCCGCCAGCTCCGTCAGCGTCTCTCCGAACGCCCGCGAAAAGGTCATGCGTCCAGACCCGCGCAACCCCAGCGCCGGATCGAAAGGCGGCACTCCATGATAACGCTCGGGGGCCTCCGCCGCAGGGGCATAACCATGTCCTTTTTCTGTAATCACGTGTACGATAACCGGCCGCCGCGAATCCCGGGCCGCCGACAGCAGCCGGACCAGATCCGGAATCGAATGTCCGTTCACCGGCCCCAGATAACGGATGCCGAGCTCTTCAAACAATCCGCCGGGCAGAAAAACGCTTTTCGTCGCCTCCTCAATCTTCTGAACGGAACGATATAAGTCCGGCACCTTGCGCAACATGGTCTTGGCCAGCGCCTTAAAATGCCCGTATGCCCGCCCGGAAATAATACGATTGAGGTAAGACGGCAACGCTCCAACATTGTGATCGATCGACATGCGATTATCATTAAGCACGATCACCAGCGGCGCGCCGCTCTCTTCCACACTGTTGAGCCCCTCCAGCGAAATTCCGCAATTCAGCGATCCGTCTCCCACAATCGCCACTGCGCGGGCATCGTCTCCGCGGCGGCGGGCGGCCACTTCCAGACCGAGCGCGGCGGAGATCGCAGTTCCGGCATGGCCGCCGCCGATCACATCATACTGCGGGGATTCAATGCGGGACTGAAAACCGGAACAGCCGTCCGTCTGACGTAATTTTCGAAACAGATTACGACGTCCGGTCAGCAGTTTATGGGAATAGGCCTGATGCCCGACATCCCAGATCAGGCAATCCTTCGGCGTGTTGAATACCAGATGCAGCGCCAGCGTCAGCTCCACCGTCCCGAGGCTGGAAGAGAGGTGTCCGCCGTTCCGGGAAACAGTTTCCAGAATCACACTACGCAGTTCCGCGGCCAACTGTTCCAGTTCGGCTGGTGTAAGCCGCCGCAGATCGGCGGGGGTCTCCATGCGATCCAGTATTGATTCGTTTCCCAAAATCCGCAACCTCTTCTTCCCGCGTCGTTTTCTCCGGAGGCAACCAACCCTGACTGCTCCGGGCGACCGACCGCACCAACTGCCGCCCCCTCCGACCGGCAATCGGCATATATACTGTGATAACATAACCTCTTTCGCTTTTCTTTGCAACTGCAGGGGCACAGAAAAACAAAGACAGGCGACCTTCCGGATCGGATTTCTATCGCCGCTCATTTGCTTTTCCGCCTGAAACGGTATAACTTATAGCGGAATACAATCATGAAAACAGCAGACTCTTCCCGTCAGCCGCAACCGGAGAAATGTTGCCTGACAGCAGGGTGTCTTTCCCGAAGAGCTTGGGTGACGTCGCTCTTCGTTTCGCTGGAAAGAACACGCGGGAAAGCCGCAAGAATACCGGTTGACATGTGGTAAACAGGTTCAGTCATTGGAGAACGCATTTGTGAAAAAAAGCCCGCTTCTGATTTCAAGTTTCCTGCCGCCGGCACTCCTGCTCTGCTGCGGTTGCCTGTTTGAACCGTACCGGGAAACCCTCCGTTACGATCTCGGCACTCCACCGGCGGCTGTCGAAGAGTATTCCGGAGCTCTTGCATTCCGGGAATTTGAAAACTGTTCCGGCGCCGGCACCAGATTTCGTTACCGTCGTGCGGACGGACGCCTGGAGGACGATCCTTATTGCAAATGGATTCTGCCTCCGGAAGAACTGCTGCCGCGTACCTTGAACCTCATGGCCGCCGTCGATGGTGCGCCGCGCCCCGCCGTCGTCGCAGATGTCCGGCTTCAGATGTTTGAAACAGACCTGGAACGGCGGGTCTTCATCCTCGCCGGAGAATGGCGGATCGCCCCGGACGGCAAGGCCACTGCCTTCCGTATCGAAGAACCACTGACCGGCACCGGGCCGGAAGCCGTCGTCCACGCGGCATCGGCCGCGACTGTACAGCTGGGACGCCGCATCGCCGCAACCATCCAACCGTAAACTGGACCATCCCATGTCTTCCAGCCGTTCTTTATCGGAATTATGTGAACAGCTCGGCGACGCCGTGCTGCGTTTACGTCATGAATGCGCCACGACTGCGGAATTTCTATCGGAACTGCTGCGGTTGTTCTGGGATGCCGTGCGGCACCCCCGGAGAATCCGATATCAAACCATCGCCTATTACATGGACAGCTGCGGCAGCGACGCACTGCCGATTGTAGCCATGCTCGGAACGCTGATCGGTGTGATTCTGGCCTTTCAGGCGATTATTCAGCTCGGCCGTTTCGGCGTGGAGAATTATGTGGTGAACCTCGTCGGCACGGTCATCGTCAACGAACTGGCGCCTCTGGTCACGGCAGTGGTGCTGGCAGGCCGGTCCGGTTCGGCTTTCGCGGCAGAACTCGGTACGATGAAAAGTACCGAAGAGTTGGACGCCATGATCACCATGGGACTGGACACCGGTCGCTTTCTGGTGCTGCCCAAACTGCTGGCTCTGCTGCTGGTACTCCCGGGATTGACCATCATCGCGGATGTCTGCGGCATCGTCGGCGGCATGGCGGTGGTATGCAGCCAGTTGAATTTTTCCGTAGCCGAATATTATTATGCTGCCATCCAGGTGATTCAGCCCATAGACCTGACTCAGGGGCTGCTGAAAAGCCTGTTTTTCGGAGTAATCGTCGCCGCGGTCGGCTGTCTAAAAGGCCTGGAGGCAGACCGGGATGCGCAGGGCGTAGGTCGGTCAGCGACCAGCGCTGTGGTAACCTCCATTTTTCTGATCGTGGTGGCGGACGCGCTTCTGACCGCGCTGTTTGCCGGAATGGAAAATTTTTTCGTATAACAAAACTGGAATCCTATGAACAAAGCCAATAAAGTCAAACTCGGTGCCTTCGTTCTGCTGTCGGCAGTCCTGCTGATTTCCGGCTTTCTCGCCGTGGGCGTCACCCAGGTATTCACTCCGAAAATCCATGCCATGACCGTCCTGAACACCTCGGTCGAAGGACTCTCCGCCGGTTCTCCGGTCAAATACCTCGGAATGCCGGTGGGCCGGGTCACCCGTATTGCCATGCGGGAAAACGACGGCTATATCGCCGTTTATTTTGACCTGCTTCCATCGGCACTGGACCGGCTGGAGGCGGGAAAACCCCTTACCTCCTCCGCGGCGAATCTCGCGGAAATCCTCCAGAAACGCAATCCCTCCTGCTTCATCAACGCCGCCGGTTTGATGGGCGGAACCTACCTGGAACTGACGCTGGGAGGACAGGAGCCACCCGCGCTGCCCCACCTCAAGGATGTGCCGGAAGACGTGTTTTATATTCAGTCCCGCCCCTCGCACATCGGAAATGCCATTCAGAACATCAGCCGGGTCATCGAAGAGCTCAGCAAGGTCAATCTTGTCCAGCTCACCGACAAGCTGGATCAGACCTTGGACAGCATGAACGATGTTTTCGACCGCGGCGAACTGATGACCACCCTCAAGCACTTGAACAACATCAGCCGAGACCTGGAACTTTCCGTCCAGAACCTGCGCAGCGCCCTTTCTCAGGAAAATATCGAGAAAATCAATCGCTCCATCGCCAATATCGAAAGCAGCACCACCGGCATCCGCAAAGCCACCAGTCCGGAGGAAATCGGCGCGCTGGTCCGGAACCTGAATGCCTTCCTGACCGATTCCCGCGCTTTTCTCGAAGATGCCCGGCAACTCGGCAACCGCCTTGGCGACGAAGCTGAAACCGCCCGCCGCCGTCTGGAATCCTCACTGACCCGACTGGATAATACGTCCCGACGTCTCACCGGTGCGATCGATCGCCTGGAGGATCAGCCGAATCAGCTGGTTCGCGGCCGGCAGGATCCGCCGCTGGAAGATGCCGCCGGAGATCGGTGATTTTTGCAAAATCATCCCGAGCGGCACTTGACGGGAATCCATCGTTGATGTATTCTTTTTCCCGAAAAACACCGGACCGCTTCCGGCGGGCGGAAGGCGGAAACCGGAGAAAATCATCGTACCGGCAACGACGGTTGACCAAAAGGATTGAACTATGAAAAAATTTCTGGCCTCCTCGGGTCTGGCCGTGCTGCTGCTGGCCGGCTGCTACGCGATCCCGACTGTTGAAAATCCGGCACCCAAGCAGGAAACCGATGCCCTGCTCGCCGCTATGGAAAAAGCCGCCAACCCGGGAAAACGCCAGGTAAAAACCATGCGTTTGACCTATCGCGGCGAAATTCCGGCAAACTCCATGACGCTGACCATCATCTCCAGCATGAAAGCCCCGGACAAAAGCCGTACGGAGCTGCACATCCCCGGCATGCCGCCCATGATCGAAGTCTTCGACGGCAAACAGGCCTGGACGCTCATTACCGGCATGGGTGCCAAGCCGAAAACCGGACGGGAACTCGCATTTGCCAGGCTGCAGGTAAAAATGAGCGACCCCGCGAACAGACTGACGGACATCTTCCCCGATATTAAACTGGATCGTAAATCCGTAGATGTCAACGGCGTCTCCTGCCGCCGGCTGGTCTGTGCCTTCGGTCCGGACATTAATCTGCCGCCGGCAGAGCTGTTCGTGGATGCGCAAAGTCATCTCCTGCGCCGCGTGGTATTGATTGCGCCGACGGATATGGGCGATGTACCCGGCACTACGGATTTCAGTGACTACCGCAATCACGGCGGACTGATGCTGCCGGAAAAACAAACTTCGAAAATGCTCGGTATGGACCTGACCGCCACGTTGCAGGAATGTAAACTGGATCTTCCGCTGGCGGACCGGTTGTTCACCCCCGAAGAAGAAGATGATGATGACAACAGCCATGAAAAGAAACAGCCGTAAAATTTTTGCAGCACTGGCCGCCTTGCTGATGTGGGTCACCGCCGCTGCGGAAAACAGCACGTCCTCCGCCCGGGCCCAGCAGGTGCTGGATGAGGTCTGGAACGCCATTGCCCGGTCGCATTACAATCCGAATTTCGACCAGGAGTTCCGCAAGAGCGTTTACGATAAACATCGCGACGCCGTGCTCCGCAGCGCCAACGACCGCGAAATCGCGGAAAACATCAACCGCATGGTCGCGGAAATCGGCGACAGCCATATCCAACTTGCCCCGCCGTACGGCGAGGCCGGTACCGCCGCGCTGCGGGCGGTCAATACTCCAGTGAACGGAAACGATGCCATCGCGGCGGATCCCGGCTTTTCCGTTCTGGACGTCGACGGGAAAGTGGTGGTACATCAGGTTTTTGATGGATCCGCCGCCGCGGAAAAAGGGGTCCGTCCGGGCGAGGAAGTGATCAATATCGACGGTGTCGCCATCCAGCCGGAACAGCCGGTCTTTCCCGGCTGGACAATGCTGACCCGCTCCCTGCTGCTGCGGGGTGGGGCAGGAAGCAAGGCCCGTGTAACGCTCCGCGCCGACGGCAAAGAACGGACTCTGAAACTGGAACGCCGTCCGAACAACGGCACGTTTTTTCAGGTCGGCGCTCTGCCCCGGCTGACGGCGGTGTACCGTTCGCGGTTGTTGCCGGACAACATTCTTTATGTACAGTTCAACCTTTTCGTTCCGGAGATGGTCAGCCGCTTTCGCAAGGATATCCGCCGTTACCGGGAACAGATGCGCGGTCTCATCATCGATCTGCGCGGCAATCCCGGCGGCATCCTCATGACCGCCGAATGGATCGCCGCCTGGTGCTGCGCCCGGGAAGTGCCCATGGGAAAATTGATCATCGATGGAACCACCCTGACACCGCGCTCCGTACCGCAGCCGCGCGCCTACGACGGGCCGGTGGCGATTCTGATCGACGGAGAGTCCTGCAGCACTTCCGAACTTTTCTCCGGCGCCATGCAGGATGCGAAAGCGGCCATCCTTGTGGGAGCAAAAACCCCCGGGATGTGTCTACCCTCAGAATTCGTGAAACTGCCCAGCGGCTTCCGGCTCCAAACGGTGTTCGGCAACAGCCTGCGTACCGACGGCCGCCAGATTGAAAAGATCGGCATCACCCCGGATCTGGAAGTTCCCATGCATGCCGAAGCACTGCTGAAAGGACATGACGAAGTTCTGGAACGGGCAGTAAAAGCCCTCCAGCGATAGACACCATGATCCGCCGGATGCGCCGTCCCCCCAGGCTTCCGGCGGATCTCCCGGAAAGGCTTCAGAAGGCAATAACGCGCTCTTCCCGCACCGCCTGGTCCGCCAGGAAACCGATCCGATGCCCCGTCACCGAATCCTCGAACAGCGTCCGGGACACCGATCCCGGTTCTCCCAGCACCAGCGCCGCGAAATCCGCCGCCAGCCGCTCGTCCCCGCCGCCGTGGCCGCCGCGAGCCCCGGAATGGTCATCCGAATCCGCCAGCTCCACCCACTCTTCCCGGAATTCCCGCCCCGGACTTGGGTCCATATGACGGATCCGGAACCGGTTCTCTTCAAAAGTGCCTTCAATCTCTCCGGTCGTTCCGATCAGGTGAATCTTCCGCATCGGGGCACTGGTTCCGCCGATCATCTGATGGGTCGCCAGCGTACCGTCGGAAAATTCCACCATCACGCTCTGCCGATCCAGCAGATCATTGTCCAGCTTCCAGACGCAACGGGAATACGGATTGGCGGGATCCCGCAGTACGGCCTCCTTTTCCGCCAAAGTAACGCCGCTGCGATGATCAAGGTGCGGCCAGACGTAATACGTCCAGCGATCCGGATGATCCAGATGCAGCTTGCGAACCGAATAGAGACAATCCTTTTCCAACGGACAGTCCAGCAGACAATGTTCGCCGCTGCCCGCAGGCGCTTTTTCCCGGCAAAAATAACTCCGGCTTCCGAAACTGGCTACCCGCGCCGGGCGCACACCACTCTTCAGCCAGGCGATCAGGTCCAGATCGTGACAGCATTTGGCCATCAGAAAACTGGAACCGCCCAGATCCTCCCGCCGCCATTTCCCGCGCACATACCCCATGGAATAGTGGTGATAGCTGACATGTTCCGCAGTCTGAATGTCCATCAGATCGCCGATTTCCCCGGCCAGCACCCGCTGTTTGATTTCGGCATAAAACGGCGCATACCGCAACACATGACAGATCATCACCCGCCGCCCGGTACGCCGTACTGCGGCATCCAGGAGCTCCAGTTCACGGGGAGAAGTGGCAAATGGTTTCTCCAGCAGCACATCGTATCCCTGTTCCAGCAAGGGAATGGTCGTCGGCACATGGTCCCGGTCCATCGTCCCGTTGATCACTGCATCGGCCAGTCTGCCGCGGGCGGCCAGAGCAGCGGCGGATTCAAAACACTGTTCCTCGGTCAGACCATATTCCTCCGCCACCGCCTTCCTCCGGGCAGGGTCGGGATCGGCAACGCCGACAATCCGCATCCGGTCCGGAGCCGTCCGGGCGTAACGGGCATATTGCAGGGCACGGTGCCCTGCTCCGACAATAATTGCTGTCACCATGAGAAAAAATGTATCCTTTCTATTTCACCACTCATTCCGGACGTCAGCTTAGCGGCGTTCCGACGCCGGAGCCTCCGACTCCAGAATGAAATACCACGCGTCTTCCGGAATGGACACAACGCCATCCCGCACCGTCAATCGGCGCGGCGCATCGAAATGCGGCGAATGCAATTTCACCGAAGCAACGCCACGCAATGCTTCCGGCAAATGAAAATCCCGTCGCTGATGACGTCCCCGCTGCGCCACTCCGTGCAGCAGAATCCGGCCGTCTGGCAACCGGTATGGCCGGATCACCGTCAAATAGGCCTTTGATTTCCACTGCATCCGGTCGCCGAACGTTTCCGCCAGTGTATTCACATTATCATAAAACTCAATACGCCCGGCAGCGGCATTCTGAATCTGCTTCCAGCGTGCCAGCAGGATCGAATCCGGACGAATCCGTCCGAACTGGTCCCGGCGGCCGACATCGGCGGTTGCCCATATGATACCACCGTTTTTCACAAAATCAATCAGCTTTTCCGCCTCAGCTTCCGACATGCACTCGTATTCGTCGGCCAGCAGAAAACGGTAACGGGTCAAATCGGCATCCGCCAGAGTCAGATCATGGACCGCTCCGGCGGCATACCCGTTGCGAATCATGGCGGAAAGGCCCCGACTGAAATTACGGCCGGACCGATACATGCGATTCCGGCTGGAAGTCACCACGCCGATTTCCGTCACCGGAACCATGGTACGAAACCAGTCCCGATAGGCGTGTCGGAATCGAAAATAACGCTTCAACATCTCCTGGCTCGCCAGATTGGCGTCCCCCACCGGTTCGGGATGGCCCAGTTCTGGATCCCAGCCGTGAAACATCAGCCACGGATTGACCTGAAACGCCAGCGTGGTCCCCACCAGTTCCGCCACCTCCGCCGGGGGCCGCAGCTGCCAGAAGCGTTCGCCGCTCACCACATACGGTACCAGATAGCTGAAATGCGGCCGGTCCGGTGCATAAGCATTGCCCAGACAGTATTTTTCCGCCAGATCGCCCAGCGCATTCGATTCGGAAAAGACCGCGTCCTCGCCCCGATACACCCGGTCTACGCCCAGCTGCCAGTCCGCCCACATGTATTCGGTATTGGCCCATACCGGCACATCGATCGCCACGCGCACTTTGTTCATCGCCTCCTCCCAGACCCGGTTACGCCAGTCCTGCCAGACATTCCACAATGCGCCCGGTTCAGTTGGGATATCCACGGTTTCGGCCGTGACGCCGAAAACCGGTTCCAGTTCGGCAGCGTAGTATTGCCGCATATATGTCCGGAATTTTTCGCGGCAGGCAGCACAATAGCAACCAGCCACCTCTCCGCCGCCGGCGCTCCGGGGAATCTGAAAGAAATTGTTGTCGAACATCAGCGCATCGACCTTATATTGCTCCACCAGTCCTCGGGAATAAGCGATTGCGGCTTCCAGCGCCCCCGTATTCGGACACAGATTCCGATTGCCGAAGGCGTAAACCGCTTCGCCGTTCGGACCGCGCTGCAGCCAGTCGGGATGTTCATCCTGGATTTTCCCGGTATTCCACTCTCTGGTATGGCCGAGATTGGTAATACTGGTATACAGGACGATTTTGAACCCGGCTTTCCGGTAATCCGCCATTGCGGCAAAAAATTCTTCGTCGGTGATGAAAAATTCTTCCGGCGGCGTATGCGCATGTCCCGCCGGCGCTCTACGGTTATGATGCTTCGCATTAAACACCGCCGGCGGACGCATGATGATCACGTTCATCTTCAACTCGTTCCGCACCAGTGGCAAATATATATCGCGCCGCTTGAGCAGATTGAAATCCGGCTGAAACCATCCCTGCACCGCCACCAGATTCCACATCCATTCCGGATTGCGCGGCGGCAGCAGCGTCACCGGCGCCGTGTCGGGAATTTCCCTGAAATCAGCGACCGGCTCCATGCGCTCCAGCAGCGACCGGGTCTCTCCCCCCTGACGGAGCTCCAGCTTCTCGAATACCGCTTTCAACCGGAAATTCGTCACCGGCCGGATCCCTTCCAGACCGACCGCCAGAGACAAAGTTCCTGACGCATACGCCTCGGGCGGTACCGTCACCCGGTATTCCCGGTCGTTCGCATCCGCCGCATCCTGTTCCCAGAGATTCCGTTCTCCGGCCCGGACGAATGCCCGGTAATAACCACGATTGGAGGCGGCGACATACCCGTCCCGGTATCCGATTACCAGTTCCGCCGGTCCCTCTGGATGCAATGGCACGGAACTGCACGCCTGCAACCGGACCGGCGCCGCGGAAGGCGTCTTCGCCGGAGCGGAAAACTCCAGCGTCCTGACATATCCCTCCGAAGACGGTTGAAACCGTTCTCCGCGGCTGAACAGGAAAAACGGTTTCCCCTCCTGCTCCGGACGCCAGCTCTCCGTTGCGGCGGAGAACGTATCATTCCCCGTAACCGTCAGCAACGCCAGAACCGTCGGAATCAACCACATTTCGGCAGACATCTGCAAGATTTTCCTTTCACTTTTTCCAACTGTTCCCACCAGGGGCGAAGATCCACCACCGTCCCCAGCCGCATGGCGTCGTCCAGAGCGAAGCAGGCAATGGCGGATGTGACTCCGCTGAGAATCGCATCTTCGCTCTCCGTCCCGCAGCAGACTGCCGCGGCCAGTGTTTTCAACAACGTTCGGTCACCGCCGGCGTGACTGCCTTTTTCTCCGGTGGAGAAATCATGTTGCCGCCCGTCCACCGTACGTACCTCGATCACGCCGGAAATCGCATCGGCACGCAAAGTTCCCTCGGTTCCGGCAATGTACATGCGTCGCTCGTTAATCGGACAGTTGATGTTGGTGTGAAAGGTCCCGCTCACGCCGGAAGCATACTCCAGAATACAGACCTGGTGGTCTACAATATCCTTGTCGGACCGAAAAGGATCGCGCCCCTTCGCCGTAGGCCAGCGGCAGAAAACCGGTGTTCCGTCCACGTCCCGATATTTTTCCATCAATCCGGCGTTCTCCGGACGGAAGACCGCAAGCGACCCGAACGACGCGCCGCGCACCGGCACGCTGTCCAGAATATAATTGGCAATATCAAGATCGTGACAACACTTTTCCAGCAGATGGAATCCGGTCGTTGCCCGATTCCGCCGCCAGCAGCAGCAGATATGGCCGCCGTGTTCCGGCAAGACGTTTTCATTGCATTCAAAACTGACCGGCGTACCGATCAATCCGGAAGCAACCACTTCCCGGATCTTCCGGTAATGCGGCGAATAACGCAGCGTAAAACCAATCAGATACTGCTTCCGACTCTTCTTCCACGCCTCCCAGATCGCCAGACATTCGGCGAAGGAAACTGCCATCGGCTTCTCTGAAAAAACATGCTTCCCCGCTTCAAAGGCCCGAATCACCAACCCGGCGTGGGTGGCATTCGGCGTCATGACCATCACCCAATCCAGCGCGGGATCCCGCAGCAGGGAATCGGCATCGGCGTGAATCCGGACAGGTCCCGGCAATTTCGCCGCCAGCGCCTCCGCCCGGGTCCGGTCCAGGTCGCAGACCGCGTCGATCCGGAGCTGTCCGGGATCCCATTCCATGTATTTCAGCAGGCTGTTGATTCGGGTACCGCACCCGATGACTCCGATTTTTTTCACGATCTCACTCTCTTTTTCTAGGATGTTGTTTATTACTGCATCGTCACCCGGCTGCAGGGATCGTCGAACCCCTGCTCATTCGCCTCAGTCTTGCCGATCGCCGCGGCGTGGCCGTCGAGATAAGCGACATTCGCCCGGGCGTTGTGGTGAAGACTCAGCAAAGCCGTTCCCTGATAACTGGAACTGGTCTCGTCATCGTACAACCAGTAACAGCCGGCATCTTTGAAGCTGCCGCTCGACGCCATATTGTAAGTATCCCCGTAAACAATATAGGCGGAAGGCGAAACAATCGTCTCGGCATTGTTCACGCCAGTACCGCTCTGCCGCAGCATCCGCACCCGATTGCCCACCGGCCGGATGTATCCGTAGCCGTAAATTCCATTGCCGCGGTAACAGGCGCGCATACCGTAATTATAATATTCCGGTACCACTTTGCCCCGCAACGTCGGACAATACATGATGCCCTTCATCTGGCCGATTTTCGCACCGCCGCCTTCCCGGATTTTGATCTTGGCAGAAGGATCCGGCGTACCGGTGATGTAGCGTCCTTTGGCCATCGTCCAGAACCAGGACTGTTTGTCTCCAGCATCCCCACCGTAGGCGGCGTGAATCCAGTCGTTGTTGTCAGCCATGTACATCAACGTACCGGACATGATCTGCCGCAAACTTCCGGAGCAGTAGGCAGAGTGTCCCCGTGACCGTGCCTGATTGAGCGCCGGCAACAGGATGGCGGCCAGAATGGCGATGATCGCAATGACGACCAGCAGTTCAATCAACGTAAAAGGCCTTTTCATTCGTTCCTCCCTCAAGTGTTGTTGTAATCTCCGCTGAAATCAACATTCCTTCTTCATTCCCAACCATATCCGTCATTGTTTCATCCGGTATTGGAACGGCGCAGCAGGCAGTCCGGCCCCGTTAACCAGGTTGACCCGGGGCGAATACTCCCAGGCGTAACGCACCGCCACCGGGGCCGGTACCTTCGCACAGTGCACCACCACCGTCCCGTTGTCCAGTCCGACCTCGGCCCAGTGAAACCGGCCGTCGGCCCCGGCCAGCTGAAACGCCCGTACCGGTCCGCCGTCGGTGGTTTTCAACCCCTCCGCGTGGTCGAAGGTGATTTTCGCCGTTCCATCGGAAAACTCCGCACTCCGGAACCGCGGGCCGTAACAGGGACGTTCCGTTTCGCCGTAAAAACAGTGGAGAAACGTTGATGCCAGCCGTTCCCCGACCGGTGCCTTGTTGCGCGGATGCAGATTCTGAGGGTCGCCGACGTCCAGTGTCACGACATATTCCACATTCTTTTCCGCGGCGGCGATCGCCGCCTGGGCCGCACGCAGATCCGCCCACTGGTTCTCCCGGCATTCCGGAAACGTCTTGCCGTAATTCGGCAGCTGCACCATCACCAGCGGCAGATCCGCATCCGCAAAACGTTCCCGCCAGGCGCGCAGCATCGTACCGAATCGTTCCGGATAAAGTGCCGCCCGCGCCACATCCGCCTCTCCCTGATAAAAAATCACCCCGCGTAATGGAAACGGCGCCAGCGGATGAATCAGCGCATTGTACAATCCTCCCGGACAATGCGGGTGCTCCGGTCCCAGCGGCACAAACGGACGCACCGGAATCGGCTGTTTCGCCCGACGCGCCTCGGCTTGTGCCGCCGCCAATGCCGCGGCATCCGGATAGCGTTGCTGGAATTCCTGCAGATCCTGCCGGTAACGCCGGTATTTTTCCTCATAGTTCTCCTGTGAACGCCGGTATTCCTCCAGCCATTCCGGAGCGGTTGTCGCCAGAAATTCCCGGGGGATCCAGCTCTCTACCCGGGAGGCCCCGCGCGAAGCATTGATCAAACCGATCGGTACGCCCAGCTCCCGCCGCATGGCACGACCGAAATAATAGGCTACGCCGGAAAATTTCGGTGTGGTTTTCGGCGAAGCAACATACCACTTGCCCCGCACCTCCGGCTCCGGACTCTCCGACATGCGCCGATCGGAGAAAAACAATCGCAACTGCGAATCCGCCGATGTCGCAATCGCTTCCGCGCCCCCATCGGTATTCATCAGATGCCATTCCATATTGGATTGCCCGGAACAGAGAAACACATCCCCGAACAGAATGTTGCCGATCCGTTTCTCCTCCTCTCCGGCAGTAATCGTCATCTCCACGGGCCCGCCCGTTTCATGCGGCGGCAACACCAGGCGCCAGGCCCCCTCCGCATCGGCTTTCACCGCCCCCGTGTTTCCTCCCAGTGTCACCGTCACCATCTGTCCCGGTGCGGCCCGTCCCCATACCGGCAGCGGCCGGTTACGCTGCACCACCATGTGCGGCGCGAAAATCCCCGCCACCTCCAATCCTGCAAACACCGGCATCCCCATTCCCAACAGCAGAATCAACAGCCACTTTTTCATCATCGATCCCCGAATTAAAACAGGTGTCCCTTTTGTCCCGCTGTTTCATATTATAAGAAATTATTGAAATTAAAACAATGTTTATTTTATTCATTTTTTTAATATTTATATCCATTGACAAACTTCCAGTTTCATGTTATAATTCATTATAATACGTCATAATACGGGATACCGCGCCCTCCCGTTCCGAAGACAATACCCGGAAAACCATACAACCCGAAAGCTCATACATGCCGACCATCGCCGACCGCTACCGGGATCTGCCGGAACGCTATCCGAGTCCCCGACAGTATTTCGTCGGACAATCCCGTTACGCCGTGGAATTGCCTGACAACATTCTTATTTTCTGCCGTCGCGACGGAAGTCATGCACTTCAAGCCCCCATCGCCCATCACCGCCATGTCCTGCTGCTCGTCCTGGCGGGTAACGGCTCGGTCATCATCAATGGAGAACGTTTCGATCTGCGTCCCGCACACCTGCTACTGCTGCTGCCGCACCAGATGCATCTGATGTTGTTTGAACACCCCCGGATCAACTGGCTGTACGTCACATTCGAAGCACCGGAAAATCCGTGCTGGGACCCGATCGCCAACCAGCCCCTGCCCTTCCCGGAAACCGCGGCCCCCTATCTGCAGGACCTGATTCAATGCGACATCCGCGAATACGGCAACGATCCCTTCACCGGCATGCGGGCGGCCTTAAACATTCTCCAGTTCCTCAATACCGTCCTGGCCGAGATGCGTCGGGATGATGCCATCCCCCGTCGCGCCACCGCAGAACCAACCCTTGCCGACCGCATCAACCGTTACCTATACCGACATCTGGATCAACCGCTGAACATTCACCTTCTTGCTGAAAAATTCGGCTATTCCCCCACCCACCTGCGGCGCCTCTATCAATCTTTCATGGGTCTGCCTATCGGCAGCTATCTGCGCTCCATGCGCCATGCCAACGCCCAGCAGCTGCTGCGCCGCACCAGCCTGCCTCTGGCGGAAATCGCCCGTCGCTGCGGATTCGGGTCAAGCTATGCCTTTGCCGCAGCTTTCCGTACCCGGGAAGGCATCCCTCCCGGAGAATTCCGACGTCGTCACCGGCTTCCTTCTTCGTAAAACCGGGCAGGGAAAACGGTTTTTGCAAAAAATCATGGATGACGTTGATTCCGGCTTGAAAAAAACCAAAAGAAGGATTAAGTTTGTTGTCGGCATTATTTTCACGAAAAAGATCCGTTATCTGGGGAAGGTGAAACATTGGCTAGAGATACCGAATACATTCTGGAGCTGCTGACCGAATACGGCATGGTCACACCGGAACAGATTTCAGCCGCCCGCAAAGAGTCCGAAGAGAGCGGCGGCGTTCTGGACGTGGTCGATGTCCTCAAGCAGCTGGGGTACGTCAAAAGCGATGAATTGACCGCCATGCTGGCACAACAGTACGGCATGGAAATGCTGGACCTGACCCGTTATGAAATTCCGGAAGAGGTCATCCAGTCGCTCAGCACCGACATCGTCCTGCATTACAATGTCGTACCGGTCATGAAACATGACGGCGTCCTGACCGTCGCCATGAGCGATCCCACCGATATGGAAACCCTCGACTCCCTCCGCTATTACCTCGGACAGGACGTGGAAGCCGTGGTGGCACCGCAGGAACAGATTCAGAACGTCATCGACAAATACTACCGTACCGCTGCAGAAAGTGTGGAAGGATTCCTCGAAAACCTCGAAGACGAGGGCGCCGAAATCGAAACCGGCGGCTCCACCAGCATGATCGGCGAAGCGGAAGAAGATGATGCCGACAACGCCCCGATCATCCGCCTGGTCACCATGCTGATCATCGAAGCGTACAAGATCAAGGCATCAGACATTCACCTTGAGCCGATGGAAAAGCGCTATCGTATCCGGTACCGTGTCGACGGCGCGTTGCGGGAAGTCGAAGCGCCGCCCAAATATCTTCAGGCGAACTTTACCAGCCGTGTCAAAATCATGGCGCGACTGGACATTACCGAAAAACGCATCCCGCAGGACGGTCGTATTCAGCTTAAGATTGACGACAAGGACGTCGACCTGCGTGTTTCCTCCATTCCGACCACGCACGGCGAAAGTATCGTTATGCGTATTCTGGACAAATCCAGTATTCAGCTGGATATCCCCAAACTCGGTTTTTACGCCGATGACCTCGAAATGGTCAACAAGATCATCGGTCTGCCGGACGGCATCTTCCTGGTTACCGGTCCGACGGGGTCGGGGAAAACCACTTCTCTGTATGCGTTTTTGAATACCATCAATACCGTCAGCCGGAAAATCATTACCGTGGAAGACCCGGTGGAATATCAGCTTTCCGGGATCAACCAGGTACAGGTGGACAAACAGATCGACATGACGTTTGCCGCGGCCCTGCGTGCCATGCTGCGTCAGGCGCCCAATATCATCATGGTAGGGGAAATCCGCGACTACGAAACTGCGGAAATTGCTATCAACGCAGCTCTGACCGGGCACCTGGTCTTCAGCACGTTGCACACCAACGACGCCCCGGGCGCCATCACCCGACTGGTCGATATGGGGGTCAAACCGTTCCTGGTGGCCTCCGGGGTCCGCGCGGTAATGGCGCAGCGGCTTTTGCGCCGCATCTGCCCGAACTGCAAACAGCCGTATACCCCGACCAAGGAAGAGGTGAAACTTCTTGGGCTGACTCCGGAATATCTGGAAAACCATCAGTTCTACAAAGGGGCCGGATGTAATCGCTGCGGCAAAACCGGTTACAAGGGACGGATCGGGATTTACGAAATTTTCATGGTGACCGAGGAAATCGCCAAGCTGATTTTCCGCAACGAACCCAGCGGTGTGATTCGTGAAGCGGCACGACGTGACGGTATGCGTTCCCTCCGGGACGATGCAATCCGCAAGGCGGAGGCCGGCATTTCCACTCTGGAAGAGGTCATCATTGTCACCATGTTGGACGAGAACTAAGCGGAGAGAATTGATAATATGCTGGATACTGAAAGTTTAGCGTTGATCGACCTGCTGATCAGTGAGCGTTCCGCCCAACACCCCGGTCTGAAGGAACAGCTCAAAGATGTGGAGGAAGAGCACGAGCGGACCGGGAAACCGGTCATGGAGATCATTGAAAACTACGGGCTGTTCACCAAAGAGGAAATGCTCTCGCTCATCGCCGAAAACCTCGGCTCCTATGTCTGGGACCCCCGCAAAACCGGCGAAGACCTCGCTCAGGATGTCATCAACCGTGTCGATGTCACCACGGCACGCACCTATGGGGTGATTCCAGTGGCCTTTGAGGACGACATGCTGCACCTGGCCATGCGCAATCCGCTGGATTTCCAGACGGTGGAGTCGTTGCAGTTCATCATCGGGTTGAATATTCAACCGGTCGTTGCCGACACTGATGTGCTCGACAGCGAAATAGAACGCTATTATCCGGAACGGGGGGATAACGTCCACGACCTGCTTGAAACCCTCAACCAGGAAAGCGGAACCGAAGTCCTGACCAATGAAAAGGATATCGAAAACAAAGCCAACGAAGCCCCAATCGTCAAATTTGTTGACGTCATTCTGCAACAGGCCATCAAGGACAAGGCCAGCGACATTCACTTTGAACCGTTCGAAAAGGATTTCCGCATCCGGTACCGCGTCGACGGCGCACTCTATGAAATGCCGCCGCCGCCGAAAAGCCTGGCCGTTCCGGTGATCAGCCGCGTAAAAATTGTTTCCGGCTTGAATATTTCAGAACGCCGTCGTCCGCAGGACGGTCGTATCCAGCTCAAAATCGCCGGCCGTCCGGTGGACCTGCGCGTTTCCTGTCTGCCGACCAGCTACGGAGAATCCGTGGTGCTGCGCGTACTTGACCGCTCTGTCGTCAACCTGAGCCTTGATGCACTCGGCATGGGGGATGACGTTCTGGAACAGTTGCGGACCATGATCCATCAGCCGAATGGAATCCTGCTGGTCACCGGACCGACCGGTTCCGGGAAAACCACCACCTTGTATTCCGCGCTCAAAGAGGTCAACAATCCGGAGGACAAACTGCTGACAGCAGAAGACCCGGTGGAATATGACATCGAAGGGATCATGCAGGTACCGATCAATGATGCGGTCGGCATGACCTTTCACCGGGCACTGCGTGCCTTTCTGCGCCAGGACCCGGACCGGATTCTGGTCGGGGAAATCCGAGACTTCGAAACGGCCCAGATCGCCATCGAAGCATCCCTGACCGGGCACTTCGTTTTCAGTACACTGCATACCAACGACGCGGCCAGTACCGTTACCCGACTGGTGGATATGGGGGTGGAACCGTTCCTGATCTGCTCCTCACTTGCCGGCGTGCTCAGTCAGCGGCTGATCCGTCGCGTCTGCAACAACTGCAAAACCAGCTATGTCCCAACCGATGAAGACCTCAAACGGCTGAACATCGACCGCTCGGAAGTCGGAAATCGGAAATTCGTTTACGGAAAAGGCTGCTCCATCTGCAACGGTACCGGTTATAAAGGCCGGAAAGCCATCTGCGAATTGATGGTCGTCAATGCCGGTATCCGGGAGCTGATTTATGAGAATGCACCGATGACCCAGATTCGTGACCGCGCCCGGGAACAGGGCATGCGCACCATTCGCGAAGACGGTCTGATGGCCATCATGAACGGAGAAACCTCAGTGGACGAAGTGGTCCGCTATACATGATTCAGGCATTTTGCCAGAAGCAATTTGAGTTGAAAGGACAGTGTTTTCATCATGGTCGAAATGGCAGATCTTTTGCAATTCGTCGTTGACGAAGGTGCAAGTGACCTTCACATTGAAGTCGGCGCGCCGCCGATGATCCGTCTGCACGGCGAAATGACACCGCTGGAATTGCCGGCGCTTACCCCCGCAGACACGGAACGGCTGGTTAAAGCCATTGCCTCGGAAGCCCAGCTGCAGCAGATTCAGGAAGTCGGGACAAGCGACTTCGGGTTCGGGTTCTCCGACCTTGCTCGTTTTCGTGTAAGTGCCTTCAAACAGAAGGGCTTTTTCGGAACGATTCTGCGTCAGATTCCGAATCAGATGTTGACCTTTGAACAGCTGGGACTGCCGCCGGTGGTCAAGGATCTGCTTTACAAGCCCCGCGGCCTGATCCTGGTAACGGGGCCGACGGGGTCCGGGAAATCCACGACGCTGGCCTCCATGATCAATTATATCAATGACGAACGGGCCGCCCACATTATTACCATTGAGGACCCGATCGAATTCTACCACAACCACAAACGCAGTATGGTGATCCAGCGCGAAATCGGGGCTGACACCACCAGCTTTGCCGAAGCGTTGCGACGGGCTCTGCGTCAGGACCCGGACATCATTCTGGTAGGGGAAATGCGCGATATTGAAACCATCGGCGCCGCCGTGACCGCAGCGGAAACCGGACACCTGGTGTTCGGTACGTTGCACACCACCGGTGCGGCCCGTACCGTGGACCGTATCGTGGACGCTTTCCCGACCAACCAGCAGGCACAGATCCGGACTCAGCTGGCCTCTTCGGTCGTGGCGGTCATTTCTCAGATCCTGCTGCCTCGGTGTGACAAGGTGGGACGGGTGGCGGCCTTCGAAATCATGGTGGCCACGCCTTCCATTCAGGCGCTGATCCGTGACAATAAAACATTCCGTATTACCTCCGAACTTCAGACCGGGGCAAAATATGGAATGAATACGCTGGATGCGCATTTGTACGAGCTGTTCACCTCCGGAAAAATCAGTTACGCGGAGATGATCACCAATGCGCAGGACGCAGACGGTCTCGCCGAAAAAATGAAGCAGGAACAGCAGCTCAATCAGAAAAGATAAGGTCCCCAACCAAGGGAGGAAACCATTATGCCGCAATTCAATTATGTAGCAATGGACAGCACCGGCAAGGAGAAGAAAGGCAAGATTTCCGCCACCTCCGAGGATGCGGCCGCAAGCGAACTCAAGAAACAGGGCTTGTTCCCCACCTCTATCAAAAGCGCTGATCCCAAAGCGGCAAAGCCCAAAAAAGGTACGGCGCGCCGGAGCAGCAGTGGCGGCGGTGGTATGAATATCACCATCGGGACTCCGGTCATTAAACGCAAGGAATTGACGGTCATCACCCGGCAGCTGGCAACGCTGCTGGATGCGGGGTTGCCGCTGATCCGTTCCCTGCGCACGCTGGAACGCCAGTCGAAAAATCCGCTGGTAAAAAAAGTGCTCGGCGCCACCGCTGACACCGTGGAAGGCGGTTCCACCTTTGCGGAAGCCCTGGCCCAACATCCGAAATCCTTTGACAAACTCTATTTGAATATGATCCGGGCAGGCGAGGCTTCGGGGGCAATGGAAGTCATTCTGAACCGTCTGGCCACCTTCATGGAAAAAGCAGCCCGAATCGCCGGAAAAGTGAAATCCGCTATGATTTACCCGGCGGTCGTCATGTCGATCGCCTTGCTGGTGACCGCCGGCTTGATGATCTTCATCGTGCCGAACTTCCAGAAGATCTTCACCGAACTGCTCGGCGAAGATGAATCCCTGCCCGGCCTGACCCTCTTCGTGATGGACGTCAGCCGGATGCTCAAAGAGGAAATCTGGGTGTTCGTCATCGGAATTGTCGGCATTATCATCCTTTACAAAATCATCAACAAAACCAAGTACGGAAAATGGGGCATCGACTGGTGTAAATACAACATGCCACTGTTCGGTCCCATTGTATCGCGATCGGCCATCTCGCGTTTCTCCCGAACGCTGGGGACCCTCATGTCCTCCGGGGTGCCGGTGCTGAATGCCCTGATCATCGTTCGCGATACCGCCGGTAACGAACTGGTGACCAACGCCGTACAGAAAGTGCATGATGCGGTAAAAGAAGGGGATGGCATCGCGGCGCCGCTCGGGGCCACCGCCATCTTCCCCCAGATGGTCATCAGTATGGTGGAAGTCGGCGAAGAAACCGGGAAACTCCCGGAAATGCTGGACAAAATCGCCAACACATATGACGAAGAAGTGGATAACGCCGTCAGTGCATTGACCTCCATGATCGAACCGTTAATGATCGTCGGTCTGGCTGTCATCGTCGGGACCATCGTGGTCGCCCTCTTCCTGCCGCTGACTAAAATCATCGAAAAACTCGGCTGACGCAAAGCGTCTGAATCCATCCCGTCATGCGGGTACCGCCGTCGAGGCGACCTCATGACGGGAGTCTGTTTCATACCGTCCAGCCGTCGTTCCGCTGCTGCGGTGACGGCAGAAAGCTTTCCGAACACAATGGATGTGCCTTCCATATTGCTGCTGAACATCGGCAACAGTCATACCCAGATGGCCGAATATTCCAACGGCCGCATGGGACCGGTCCGACAGATTGCCACCGCCGATCTGAATTCGGAAATGCTTCCGGAGGATCACCCGATTGCGGCGGCTTCTGTTGTCCCGCAAATCCGGGAACGACTTCGGAACCGCTCCATTTTTTTTCTGGAGAATCGTCATGCCGCCGCCGCCGGACTCCGCCTGGACTGTGTGGACGCCTCCACCCTGGGGGCCGACCGTCTGGCCAACGCCATCGAACTGGTCCAGCAACGGCAACTGCCCGCCGTAACCATCGACTTCGGTACGGCCATTACGCTGGAACTGGTTGACGAAAATGCCTGTTTTCGCGGTGGTGCCATCGCTCCCGGCCGCATGCTCATGCGGCGTGCCCTCCATACCGGTACGGCTCAGCTGCCGGCTTTGCCCATTACCGCCGAAGTTCCACGCGCTGTCGGCATCGACACTGCAAGCTCCATGCGTTTCGGCGTTGATCGCGGTGCGCTCGGCATGGTCAGGGAATGGTTGCGCACTCTTAACGACGGACGTGCCCTGCCCTGCCGGGCGATTGCCGTCGGTGGCGACGCGCCTTTCTTCTGTGCTGAACTTCCGGAACTGATTCCCGGCGGCGATGATTTCACCCTGCGCGGCCTCCTGGCTGCCTACCTGGCAGCCCTTTAAACGCATGGAAGAAACGGCATCTACCCGTTTTCACTGCCTGCTTCCGACAGCAACAGTCAGGCACGCTTACGGCGGACAGAGTTGAAAATCAGAGCGATAATGTAGACGAAAGCGGCAATAACGACAATTACCGGTCCGGAAGGCAGTTTCCAGTAATAGCTCCCCAGCAGACCACTGGTGACAAATAACCAGCAGGCAATCACTGCCAGTACCATGGTGGACCAGAGCCGTCGTGCAAAACACCCCGCAGTCGCCGCAGGCAACGTCAGCAACGCAATCACCAGAATGATCCCGACCACATACACCATCAGTACAATGGTCAGCGCCGTCAGCACCAGCAGCAGCAGATAAATCAGCTTCACCCGCACACCACGCAATTCAGCAAAACAGCTGTCAAAGGAAACTGCCAGCAAATTGTTGAAAAACAATACCGTCGGAACCAACACCACCACATCCAGCAGCAGCGTCAGATAAACGTCCGGCCGTGATAGCAATAGAATGTTACCGAACAAATATCCCTGAAAATCCACATATCCCGGCGTCTTATCCAGAAACAGCAAGCCCACCGACATGCCGAGGGCCCAGACTACCCCGATCACCGTATCCTCACGCTCCCGAGCATAAATACTGACCAGTCCGATCAACAATGCCGCGGCAACAGCGCCAAGCGCCGCACCGAGCAGCGGCGAACACCAGTCAATCCCGTTCACCCGCTGCAAATAAAGAGCCGCGCCGACCCCGCCGAGCACCGCGTGAGCAATCGCCCCGGCAATCGAAGTGATTCTGCGCGTCACCACCATGGTGCCGACTACTCCCATCGCCACCGACCCCAGCAACCCGATCAGCAGAGCACAGCGCATAAACCCCATTTCCGGCAGAGCCAGATCCCGGAACAGCTCAATCATGGCAAGCCTCCCCGCATTCGCTGTTCTCGCCCGTCTCCGTGCATCCGCAGAAACAGGCATGATTATGGTGAATCATATGCATCCCGTGCCGGTAAATCCGGTTCGCCGTGTCCTGATCGAAATCCGCGGCATCATGCAGAGAAACCTGACGGTTGACACAGATCAGCAACCCCACTTCCCGATTGACGAAACCAAGATCATGCGATACCGTCAAAATCGTCAACTTCCGGCTGAGCCGGTCCAGCGTGGCATAAAACTGTTCTTCCGCCCCCGGATCAATATTGGCAGTCGGTTCATCCAGCAGCAGCAGCTCCGGCGAACAGGCCAGCGCCCGGGCAATCAATACCCGCTGCCGCTGGCCGCCGGACAGATCCGCAAAACTCCGTTCCGCCAGATGCGCAATACCCATTTCCTCCAGCGCAGCCGCAGCCACCCGGCGGTTTTCCGCGGAATACCGTCCCCAGAATCCACGGCGCAACGTCCCCTGCAGCACCACCTCATTCACGGAAATCGGAAAGGCTGCATCCAACTGATGATATTGCGGCATATAGCCGACTTTCGGCCGCGCCGACACCGGATCGGTCCCGAAAATACGGATCGTACCACGCTGAGGAGTCAACATCCCCAGCAACAGTTTGAGCAACGTGCTTTTGCCGCCGCCGTTGGGCCCGATGATTCCGGCGGATTGCCCCCGATGAATCGTCAAACAGACATTTTCCAGTGTCGGCTGCGACGAATCATACTGAAAATACAGATTTTTGATTTCAATGATTGGTTCACTGGACATGGGGCCGGAATCCTCGTTCAATATGATCGGTCAGGCGATGAAAGTTCGCGATAATGTCCGGAGCCAGAGGATCCAGCTCCACCGCCTGCCCTTCAATAGCCGCGGCCAGCGACCGCGCCGCTGCCGGATTGAACTGCGGCTGGACAAAAATCGTCTTGACCTGATGATCTCTGGCAGCACGGATGATTTCCGCCAGCCGGGCCGGCGAGGGTTCACGACCGCCCAGCTCGATGCCGTGCTGTTTCAGACCGGACGCGGCAGCAAAATAACCGAACGCCGGGTGGTGTACGAAAAACATGCGACCGCGATAAGGCGCCAACCGTTCTTTCATCTCCGTATCCGCTTTTTTCAATTCCGCCAGCACCGACTGCAGGTTACGCTCAAACTCGGCGCGGCGTTCCGGCATCACCTCTGTCAATGCGGTGGCAATATTGCGGGCAATCACCATGCAGTTTTCCGGAGAAAGCCAGACATGTGGGTCCAGCGCATCCGCATCATCATGTGCATGGTCGTCGGCGTCGTCTGCGTGACGATGTGCATCGCATCCGCCCGCCTCCAGCGGAATACGGGTAATCCCCTGGGTAACGTCGACAACCTTTACCTTCCCCCCTTTCAGTGCCCGCAGAACAGACCGCTCAAAAGGCATCCCCGTATGCAAAAACACCCGGGCGCCGGCAATATCCCGCACATCCCCGGGGCGCGGCGAAAAATCGTGCGGACTGCGCCCTTCCGGCAACGCGGAGCGCGTTACAATGCCGCTTCCGGCAATCCTTCCCGCCAAATCCGCAACCGGAGGCACCCCGGCCACTACCGCGACCGAATTCTGCCGGTCTTCGCCACATCCCGCCAACAGAAACGCGACAAGTCCGACTGCCGTCGCCAGCAACATCCGATTTATCCAAACGCGCACGCCGACCACCTCCTTCGTCTTAATAAAACCTGAAAAAGCATATTCCCGGACTTATTAAAGTACTGCCCAGTCAAGGGAAAATCAAGTTTCCAAATAAATAGTTACCGGTTTTTCAGGCAACTCGTTTGCAAAAAGTGAAACCATATGCTAAATTGTTGAAATTCTTGTTGATTGGTCTATCTTCAATATTTTCAATAACCTCTGGGGATGGTGATGGCAAAAATTTTTCTGACCGGAGTCACCGGTCTGGTCGGCAGTTCCTTTGTGACTGCGCTTCTGAAAGATCGCAAAGATACCCGATTCGCCTGCATGACGCGCGGTAACAAAGTGCGCAGTGCCGCAGAACGGGTGGCTGAAGCCCTCCGGAGCCAATGCGAATTCGACGGAGAATCCGAACGCATTGACGAAGTGCTTAAAGCGGTTGAAGTAGTAGACGGTGATGTCGTCACCATGGATCCGGCAGCACTGGCTGCCGATCCGAAGCTGGCAGGAGTCGACACCATTTTCCACTGTGCCGCCGATGTGAACCTCGGTAAGGATCCGACCGGGAAAACTTTCCGCATCAATTATAACGGTACGGAAAACATGCTGGAGCTGGCAAAGAAACTCCATGTAAAAGAATTCCATTACGTCAGTACCGCTTATGTAGCAGGCTGCTCTCACGGCACTTCTCCGGAAGCCGAAGTTCCGGACAACGGGTTCAACAATCCCTATGAAGAAAGCAAATTCAAGGCGGAGAAACTGGTTCGGCAGAGCGGTTTTCCCTTCACCATTTACCGCCCGGCCATCATTACCGGTCGGCGATCAGATGGTCGTATCCGCAAACCGCTGGCATTCTATCGGATTCTGGAATTTCTCGCCAAACTCAAAAGCCACCGCTGTGCAAAATTGAAACTCAATCCTACTGAGGAAATCGACCTCAATATCCATTTCAAAACCATTCCGTCGGAACGCGTTTATTTCGTCCCGATCGATTTTGTACAGGAAGCGATCACCCGGTGCTTCCAGCTGCCGGTGGCCAATCAAACCTATCATGTGACCGGAGACAGTCCGGTATCCACTATGATGATTGATCGCGCAGTGTGCAAGGTACTGCGCCTGAAAGAAGTAGAAATTTCCCTCGGCAATGCCGCACCCAATGTCGACGACAAGATGATGGAACGGTTCCTCGGCGACCTTTTCCCCTACTTTTCCGCCGATATCATCTTCTCCCAGGACAATATCCGCAAAGCCCTCGGTGACGATGCCCTGAATTGGAAGTACGCCAGTGATGAACTGGAAATCATGATGCGTTCTTTCTTCGAAGACTTTTTCCCTCATGTGGAATGGGTTCAGCAGACCATTCACGGCCGCTGAGGCATGTCACGCAGTATGGCGGCCCCGATCAGGGACCGCCGTTTTTTTTGAAAAAGCAACTTCTGTTGATTTGTAAAATTCGCTTTTGCCAGTACTATAAAAACAGGGTATGAGGGCCCCCGGTTCGGGCAACAGCCCGATCAGACCGGCGCACCGCAGCAATCCGGTTCTCTCCGGAAAAACCGGTCAGCCGACGGCCGGTGCCCCGTAAAACATCCATAGATCCCTATTATCAGAAGAGGAGAAAAGAAAAATGGACGAACTCAAGAATAAAATTACCCAGAAACTCGAAGAACTGCGTATCCATCTGCAGGCCGACGGCGGTGATCTGGAAATCGTGGACATCGAAGGTAAAAATGTTCTCTTGAAACTGCGCGGTGCCTGCGGCTCCTGTCCGCATGCGACCATGACCATCAAGAGTGGCCTGGAACGCATCCTCCGCGAAGAAATCGATCCGGAAATCACCATCGAACGCGTGCTCTGATCCGTTTCATGAATATTCTGCGGCTCGACAGTCTCGGCGGCGCTTCCGGCGATATGCTGCTCGGTGTCTTCTTCGGTCTGGGCATTCAGCCGGAAGCACTGGAGCAGGCCTTGCATTCGATCATTCCGGATCACTTTCACCTGAAACTCCGGGATTTCTCCTCCCATGGCATTACGGGAGTGCAGGCCGCCGTGGAGCTGCATCACGACCTACAAGAAGACCAGCATTCTCACCCCCATATTCATGCCCATTGTCATAACCACGAACATGGCCATGAGCATGAACATAACCATGAGCACCGGTCACTGACGGATATTCTGCAACTGATCCAACAGTCACCTCTGCCTCCGCCGGTACGGGAGGCCAGCTGCCGTACCTTCTTGCTGCTGGCGGAAGCGGAAGGCCGGGTTCACGGGGTTGCACCGGAAAATGTCCGCTTTCATGAAGTCGGCGCCGTGGATTCCCTTGTGGATATTATCGGGTGCCATCTGGCATATCATCTGCTGGGCATAGATGCCGTTCTCCTTTCGCCGTTGCCGGTAGGCTGCGGCACGGTACGCTGTGCGCACGGGATCATGCCGGTTCCGGCACCGGCTACAGCCGAACTGCTGAAACAGGGCCTGACCGTGGCCCCATCGGAAGAACCGTTTGAACTTCTGACGCCGACCGGCACCGCCCTGCTGCTCACCTGGCCCCGCTGCCGACTCACAACCAACGCGCAGATCAAAGGGACGGTGAACTCCTTCGGCCACCGGAAGCTGCAACATACGCCGAACCTGCTCCGCGGCATGCTGTTAGCAACCGAGACGACGGACACGGCCGGAGCGACAGCTCCCCTGTTGGGAGAAATATTGGAGCTGGAATGCGACATTGATGATGCTTCCGGAGAAATTCTCGGTGCGGCCTTTGACCGACTGTTTGCCGCGG
>CALXOD010000017.1 GCA_944389925.1 uncultured Victivallaceae bacterium
CCGGATACCGCAGTTTCTCCGTCGTCGCCAGACAAACGGCTTCCACCCCGGGATCCATCACCGCCGCGCGCCAGTCGTCACACACCGCCACGCCGTAGTGATCCCGGCAGAACTGCAATACCTCCGGCGATTGATCGCAACACAAATGCAGACAAGCGCTCGAAGACGCCAGAAGATTCGGAATATGCTGCATCCGCGCCAGCGCACCGCAGCCGATCACCGCAAACCTTAAACGCGAATCCGTCATTTCAAAACTTCCTGTCCAAAATATCGGCCATATACACCGTCCTGTCTCCTGCACGGGAAGCAGAAATTATTTTGCTTTTCTTTTCGCGCCGTCCCGCGTCCACCGGTTGTCATCCTGATCACAATTTTTCAGTTCACCGGAATAAAGAAGCAAATGATTGTCTCGATCGCCTCTTACGGTTCCAACATGTCCGTCACACCACAAAACATTCGCAAGACCATTGTGCCGGCACTCCGGCACGTTTGCATTCACCCCCGCTCCGGTCACACCGCCATCAGAAACGATATAATAATTCCGATACGTACTTTCTCCTGCTCCAAAACTGCCACGCCATGCCAGTGAATCAATCAGCAGCAGCGTGTTGCCCGGTTTCTTGATCATCCCGGCACGGGCAGGCGCACTGAGGTAGCCGTCGGCTGCCGTCAAAGCTTTTCTGCCATGCCAGCGGTAGGCACTGCCGATGTTGTTGGCATTATATCCGTAACTGATATACTGGCCGTAAATCATATTCGGATTGGCCGTGGAAGCCGGACAGTAAAACAAACGGTTCCGATTATTGACGCTCTGCTGGCTGGAAAAATAAAGATTCTTCATCACTTCTCCCCAGGAGGTCTTGGCGTCATAACTTGAAATCGTACTGTTCAGAGGGTTGTTCCAGCGGAAATAATAGGGAAAAAAATCCTGATGATCGTTGGTGTAAAATGCGAAATAGCCGCCGATCTGCCGCATATTGTTCACACAGGAAATCGCCTTGGCCCGATCCCGCGCTTTCCCCAGGGCGGGCAACAGCATGGATGCAAGAATCGCGATGATCGCAATTACCACCAACAGCTCAATCAGCGTAAAAACTTTCTTCATCTATACCTCCGCTTATTCGTTGGGACCGCCTCTATCAATCTACTTTATCTGAAAACAGTTTGTTGTACCACTCGTTTTTCCACGAAAACCAATATCTTTTTGACAAAATCACATTCTTACGATGTATGGCTCTACTTTAGAATTATAGCGGATTTACGGTGGGAAAAAATTGCAAAACGGAAGAGTTTTTTATCATTTCAGCTCCTTCCGAAAAAAAATACAGCGAAAAAGAGGGTTTCCATTTGTGTTTTCCGCTTCATCGGAATATAATGGCAGAACAGAAAACAGCGGAAACAGAACATGAACACTTCTGCAATTTTTCCGATCAAACTGTTGTATTGGGGCGCCGGAACGGAAAATAGTCTGGACGAAGAACCCCATCTGCACTCTTTTTTTCAACTGGAAATCTGCCGAACAGGAAGAATCATCGGCATTTCTGAGAAAGGGGCAATGGCATTGGAAGCGGGAGAATTCTGGCTGATCTCTCCGGAAATGCCGCACAGTTTCCGTTCCTGCGGGACCTCTGCATCTTATTACAGTGTCAAGTTCCAGGTGGAAAATCCCGGCCGTATCACTGTCCGCACCAAACACCCGGTTGCCGATTATCATATAACCGCAATCGTCCGGCTGCTGGACAGCGCAGACCGGAATGCACAACTTGATCCCGTTACAGAAACCGTCCTGAACCAGCACTTATGGTGTCTTTTGGCCACCCTGAACGCGGATACGGAAGATGAGAAGCCGGAATCCCCCTTCCTGCTGCGGCAGAAGGAATTCATCTCCCATCAGGGTGCAGCGGCCAATGTCATGCGTCTGGCGGAAGAAGAAAAAATGTCGCTCTCCCGGTTTAAAAAGCATTTTCGCCGGGAGAGCGGCGGTCGAACCGATATCAAACGATTCATCGACGAACTGCTGATACAGTACGCCGTCGGGCATCTGATCTACTCCTCAAGCAACCTTACGGAAATCGCCCGAATGATGAAGTTTCCCACGCTCTATGCCTTCTCGCGTTTTTTCAAATCCCGCATGGGCATCTCACCGCTGGAGTATCGCAATCGGCACCGTCGCTGACGCCCTCCCCTCCGGGAACGTGGCATGTTTTCAATCTCATTGCTTCTCTGACACGGCATCCGGCCATCTCAGAAACCCGTTCCAGCACCGAAAAGCATGTTTCTCCCGAGCCGCCACCGAACCGGAACACCGTCGCGAATATTCCTCAATCCACTCGTCCGCAGAAGGCGCATATGAATACAGCATTCCCTCCGGATACAACCGGAATAACAAATACCCGTTCGGATACTGCGTCATTTGCGGACAATTGATCTGGGGCACACGGTCCCCGATGGTCGTGATGGATGCCAGATTTTTATGCCCGACCAGCACGATGGCACGAGCGGCGGCAATTCGCTCCAGCATGGCCCGGCAGGCCGGCTGATCCATGTCCTTGATGGCGGCGTCCGGATCGGTGATATGATCGTCCTTCACCAGCTGATAATGAGAAAGGATCAGTGCCGGTTTCGTCAAATCGAGACGTTGAATCGCTTCGAGGTTGCCCGGCTTGTTCAGCCTGCCGTCACCGGTATCCAGACGAATGATCTGAACCCCCTTGTGTTCCTCCCATCCGGAGGGAGTACCGAAAAGTTTCTTCCATTCCGCCGCAAATTCGCGCGAAGAAAGCCGGTCGTGATTACCGGGGACGGCAACCAGCGCCAAGGGCGCACCGGAAAACGTCTTCCGGAACAACTTCAGCTCCGACGCCCGGCTGCGATCGGTCACGTCTCCCGGCAGCAGCAGCAAATCCGCATGATCCTTCTCCAACGTCATCCGCACCCCCTGGAGAATAGCGGCAGAACGCGAATGCAGTCGCATTCCCGGGTTGTCCGGCCCCTGCGACAGATGAGCATCGGCCAGTACCGCCCCCCGCAGCAGCGGCTCCCCCTCCGGCTGCGGCAGTGTCTGGAAGGACCACCGGGCCATCTCCCTTTTCCCCTCACTGACAGTCAGCTCGTAATCGCTTGCCGGTTTCAGGTCGGTAAACTTCACCCATCCGAACGGGGCGTTTGTTTTTTTTACCTGGACTTTTTCGCCTTTTTCTCTCAATGTAAACGTCAGCGGAGCTGCCCCGTTTCGGGTATAACGGCACTGAAAGAAATCCGGGCCGACGCTCTGCATACTCAAATGTTCCTTCACTTCCGCTTTCGGAAACGGCCATTCCCCCATGGCGTCCTCCAACAGATCCCTCCCGGTCATTGCCTCGCTGATCCGACGGGGAATCATCACATTTTCCAAAGGTTCCCGGAATCGTTCCGCGCCGACGCCGACGGCGTAGGTCCAAACCGGTTTGGCCGTATGACCGAATGTCGTATAACGAAAACCATTCTGCCGGTCCCGCTGCCGGAACGTTTCTATTACCAGCGGATTGTATTTCCCGTAATTGGTCATATCATCCTTCCGGGTAGTTTTCCCAGCCAGGAACAGCGCAGCAGCCTTCTGCAGATCCGCATAATCCTTCGAATGGGAATCGGGAACAGCAATCCCGGTCGCCTGGCAGGCCGCCTGAATCAACGATGCCTGATCTGCCCCGGCTTTCCGCATTTTCTCCAATCGCCGGGCCAAAGCACCATTGGGCAGCTCCTGGGCCTGCCAGAAACCAGGCCGAGACTTGCCGCCGACTTCCCATTCGATTCCGCCGGTAGTGTGATCAGCGGTTACGACCACCAGCGTTTCCGCCGGATGACGGTCGGCAAATGCGAGCACTGTTTTGATTGCCTTGTCGAACTCCACCATTTCCCGCACCATGGCACCGGAGTCATTGGCGTGATTGCCGTGATCAATGGCGCCGCCTTCAATCACCAGAAAGAATCCTTTCGGATTATCCAATGTCCGGATCGCGGCGGCGACCACCTGTGACAACGTGGGATCTGGTTTCAAAAACGCGTCATCGTCAATGGTTTCTGTCACGCCGTAAAAGAAATTTTTCTTCTCCGGATCAAGTTGTTCAAGTCCTTCCCGGCCGGTCAGCAGGTTATAATGGTTGCGTTTCAAGAGAAACGCCAGATCCTTGTCGGAAAACCCCTCCGGCCGCAGCAGGCGACTCGCACCGAAAAAATCAAATCCGGATGCGAATAGATCCGACAGGACCCCCGCATATTCTTTGCGACTCAGGCGATTTCCGTAATGCGTTCCCGGAGTCGCATCATTGATCCCCACTGTGGAAATGATGCCGATCTTCACGCCGCGCCGCTGCAGCAGCCGTGCCAGGCTCTGTACCGGTTTCCCGGAAGCATCCACCCCGATGGCACCATTCAACGTCTTCACTCCGCAAGCAAGCGCCGTTCCCGCCGCGGCGGAATCGGTGACGCCCCCTTCGGCATTATTCGTACCGGTCGCAACCGGTTCTCCCAATTGATCGAATGCAGTTTCCGAAAATTGTTCCCGGAACAGCCGGATGGAATTTTCTCCCATGCCGTCGCCGATCAGCAGGAATCCGTATTTCGCCCGGGAACTCTCCGGCTTTTCTGCCGCATCTCCAGTTGGTATCCATCCGGTCCCAATCAGCAGGAATACCCCGATGACAACAATTTTCCCCAGTATTTTCCGCATATAAAAACTCCTTTATCGTACCCATCATTGATTAAAGATCCGGCAACCCGCTTACCCAGGCGACCTCGTAAAACGCCCCCGGACCACCCTTCAAACCGGAAATGATCTTGAACGGCGTATTCCCGGTGGAGATCCGCACCCCGTAACCGTTTCTGGTCTGCAGATCGCCCGGTGCAACTGCTTCGGCGTGGCCGTCGGCAAAGACCATATTGGCAAATCCATTATGAAGGAAAAACACCCGTCCGCGTCCGGGACTTTCCTGTTTGTGATAGAGATTGTAATTCGGCAGCCCGCTGCTCGAATCCACCGTGTCTCCCAACAGCGAGAAGACCGCCGGGCGACGGAGAAATTTCGCAAACGACAAGTTGATGGTGAAGCTGTCTGAAATCGCACTCGGCGTGGCATTCCACGCGCCGTAACTGTAGCGGAGAATCCGAGTCGGATCGGTATTCTTAATGGTCATCCGGGTGGCCGGACAGAAGAAAGGGGCGGTGGGTTTCTGATAAGAGGTGATGTAACGGCAGCGCGCCAGCATGGCCCCCCAACTGATATTATACGCTTCCTCACCTTCCGGATCGAAAGAAGCGGCGGAAACCCGTGAATGAAAATAATTCCGGTAATCCATTCCATACATGCCAATCGCCAGCCCCAGTTGTTTCTGATTGCTCAGGCAGGAAATGGCATGAGCCCGGCTGCGTGCACCGGACAATGCCGGCATCAACATGGAGGCCAGAATCGCAATAATCGCGATCACCACCAGCAGTTCGATCAGGGTAAAATGTTGTCGTTTCATACTGTTCTCCCATTCTTCGGCAGAGACACAGCTGCAGCTGCTCAGCTTATGCCCCGACCATTCAGGAACCGTCCCTTTCCTGAAAGGACTGCTTTCTGTTACCGGTTCCATTTTTTCTGACCATACTATAACCAGCCAGAATGAGAGAATCGTTTTTGCTTTGTTTGCTTTTTGTGAAAGAAGAAAAAAGGAGTACCTTCCGGTAAAATGTCCCTTACTCCCCACGAAATACGCCGGGACCTCTTAGTCGCTGCCGCAAGGCAATAGGATTTCATCCGACAGAGTGATTGTGCCGTGATTTTCCGGTCCGGTGGCCAAACCGGTTATGGCTGCGACTGAAGCAGCTCCGCCAGATCCCCGCGATTCCGTCCCCGGGCAATGTCAGCAGCCGTCTGACCGCTGCGATCCCGCAGCGAGACGTCGGCACCGGCAGCCAGCAAATCCCGGATCGCTTCCGGATCCTCGATGTACTGCGCGGCATAATGCAACGCGGTACGACCGGCATGATTCACCTGATTGATGTTCCGTGTGTGCTGAATCAGCGCCCGGCGAATTTCCCGGGGACCGTTCACCTGCATGGTGAACATCAGTGCGGTATCGCCGTCCCGATCACCGACCTCCGGATCGGCGCCGGCCGCCAGCAGGACCTGAACCGTCTCCACGCCTTTGGCGGCGGCGGCCAGATGCAGCGGCACATGGCCGTGCCCGTCGGCCTTGCCGCAGGGAACGCCGAGCGCAAGGAGTTTTCGCACCATAACTACATTGGGCGCCATGGCGGCAACGTGCAGCGGGGTACGACCGTATTTCGGTTCCGGCCGATCCAGCGGATCTCCAGCTTGTTTGAGCACATCAATCATGTCGGTATCGGTTCCGCGCCGGGCGATGTTGACGGCGGTTTCTCCGGGGTAGTTTTCGTACTGCGCGTAATCAAACCCCAACTCGATCATCTCCCGCACCACACCTGCGGCGTCGTTCCGTCCCGCCACCTGAAACGAATTATACAGCCGGGCCCCGTCGTTGCAATCGTAATACTCGCTTCCGCCGAAATTCAGACTCCAGCGCCCGTAAAGATCGATCAGAAACGCCTTGTCCGTTTCTGTCCAGTCCCCCTGCTGAATCAGCGTCTTCAATTGTTCTCTGCCCGCGTTGCCTTCCCCGTCAAGATACGCGAGCTCGGCAGCACGCAGTGCTTCCGCCCGGGCCCCGGTAAACAACCGCAATTCGGTCGGCAGATCGCCGAACTGCGGCACCAGCGGATACCACAACCCGCCACCGGTGCCGCGCCAAAAACGGTTGCGGCAGAAATCGGCGAATTTCTCCATTCCGCCGTATTCGCGGATGGTGGCCTCCGCCTGATCATAGCGGAGCGTCGCCATCTCAAAAAGCGCCCGGTGCACCAGCAGGAAATCATATCCGTCGGACCCCTTCTCCACCGCCTCGATCCGTCTGGCGAACAGCCGGTCGCCCCGGGCCGGCATATCGCCTTCCCGGTAAATATTTTTCCAGCGGTAATCCGGATAATCCCACGCCACGCGCCCGAGCTGAATGAACCCCAGCGACGGGATGTCCGTATCATAGCGTTCCGTCGCCATCGCCGCATCGGCCAGCTGCCGGATCAACGTATGGGAACCGCCCCAGCGCGGCAGCAGACTCCAGCTCAGCTTGCTGTACGCACTGGAAATGTCCGGATAGACTTTCACGAGTTTGTTAAAAACCTCGATGCGGTCCCGCACCGTACCGTCGCCCATCTCCACGGAAATCAACTGCACATAGGGATTCCCCCATTCCGGATGCAGCTCCAATGCCTTGTAAAAGGCGTCGCGCGCCAGTCCCAGCTCCCGTCGGAATCCCTCCCAGCCACGGCGGCTCACGGTATTGGCGAAACCGCTGCCGCGCGCGTCCCAGGCCCGGGCGATGGCGGCCCTCCCGGAAATCATCGCCCATATCCACGGATCCACCCGGTCCCGGTCGCCGGCCAGCTCGGCCTCGTACCGCTTGAAATCATCATCGTTGCTGCAACCGGAAATCACATTGTAGATGTGATGCATGTATTCACCCGAAGCTCCGGCTCGAATCTGACTGAGAAATTCCCGAACCATGGAATTCGTCTGATTCCGGTACATCTGCCCTTCGGGAACGATTCCCCGCAGATAATCAATGGCGCAGGCCCGCAAAAAGGTGTTCCGGGGAATCTTCAACAAACTCCGACGCACCTCCAGCCCGAACTCCGGCGTCCGGCGCAGCTTCTCGTCCCGTCCCCGCCGCACCAGCCGACAGAACTCCGCCGGCGGGTCTTCCAGCGGAGTATCGGACACCGGAGCCTGTTCCCACGCGGCGTCTTCGCCCCTGATCCAGCCGCGAACGAAGCAATCCAGCCCCTTCGGGTCGGCGTTCGGCCACTCGGACCGGATTTTTTCCTCCAGCATCTTCTCCCGCAGCGGGGCGAAATCCCGATTGGAAATGGCTTTGCTCAGGTCGGAAAAGGTTTCCGCGAAGGGATTTTCCGCCGGGGCGTCCGTGTTCACTGCCGCGTCCTTTTCCTCCCCGCTCGTCAACTGCCGCATCCGGCGCAACAGCTCCCGCAGCTCGCGGGCATCCTCCGTCATGGAGCGTTGCAGCAATACATCCATCTGTTTTTCGGAGGCGGCCGACGCGGCTTTCCACAACGCCCGGGCCGCGATCAGCTCCGGCGAGGAATCCAGCAGTTCGCGACGTTTCCGGGCCAGCATCTGCATCTGCCGCTGCTGCACACCGATTTCCCGCAGCCGGGATTCGTCGCCGAGATATTCCCGGTATTGTCTGGCCGCCTCCTGATACTGCCGGTCGATTTCGACGAACTCCCGATTATCCCGCCGGAATACCGCCTCCGCCTCCATCATTGCTTTCAAGGCGGTCTGCTCCTCGACCGCCAGCCGCCGGAACGTCTCGTCCTTGAGAAGAATGGACTGAAGCACCCGTTGCCGGAGTTCATTGAATGCCTGTTGCCACTGGTCTTTGTACTTTGCCGGATCCTCGCGGAGCTTTTCCCAGAGCACCAGCACCTGTCCACCCTGGAGGGGAAAAACTGCAACGAACCATACCGCCGTCCCGACTGCAATGTACTTCCCTAGAGGCTTCATGACCGCATCCTTTCCGGTAGTGGAAGTCAACTCTGGAATTACTATTCCGTCCGCTTGCTTTTTTTCAAGTCCCGGGAAAACGGCAACAGAAAAAAAGTCGGATTTTTCTCCGCCAGTCCGACACTCCCCCGTGTTCGGAAGGATTCCCCGGCGCAACCATCATTCCCCGGGAACCCGGATCAGCGCATTGCTGCCGGAATTTTCGACCGGCACCAGCTGCAGTTTGCCGGCACGCAACAGTTCCAGCAGCAGCCGGGCCAGATCAGCATTCATCTGGTCGTAAGCCGTCAGATGATCGGGATTTCGCAGCGAACCGCCGATGAAAATCCAGTTAATTCTGCGCCGTCTCAATTCCTGCAAAACCTCGTCCGCCGTCCGCGGCAGCGGCCAGAAAATCCATTCCTGAAAACCCGGCGTCCCGTTGAATACCCGGCAGGGAAAATACAGTGCTCTGCGTTCAAACAACATCAACACCCGATCTTCCGGCCGCGCCTGCCGGGACAGCGCTTCCAGAGCTACAAAAAAATCCCCGTCCCGCGCCCCCTGCCGCAACAACCGAACCGGCTCGTTCCGCCCCTCCGGCAGCATTTTCCAACAGTAGTAAAAATGGCTCAGTGCCGGCAACTCTCCCCGGAGACTGACCAGCGCCCCCATAATCAATATTCCCGTTGCCACCTGCCGCCACCGGACACGCCACCACCGCAGCGAAGCCGCCCCCAGACACAGCAGCACCGCATAGGCCGGCAGCAGAAAGCGAGTCTGTTGTGCCGAACATCCCCAGAACAGATATAACAGCAAAAATATTCCTCCGTAAAGCACTTCGGAACTTCTCATCCGCCCTTCCCTGACTGCCATCCAGACTCCAACCAGCCCGACCGGCACCAGCAGTGCAAACGGCCATCCCATGACGATTCCGTCATAAATCCGGCTGTCGAACGCCGCCCAGAACCAGCTCAGCAGAAGACCGCTGATTCCGCCGATTCCATAATAATAACTACCCATCAAATAATGGAATCGCTCCACCGCCGCCGCACCGGCGCCGCCCCACCAGCCGGAACCGAAGGGATAAAATGGATTCCCCGTCTCCAGCCACACGCGCCCATAAAACGGCAATGCCATCAGCAAAGCAGCTCCTCCCAGCCACAGCAGATGCTTCCCCAAGCTCTTTCGTTCCCACGGCAGCGTTGTCAGCAGAATTGCCACAGCGGCCCCTGCCGCAGGCAGTTTCATAGCCGCCGTCCCGCCGGCCAGTATACCGCCCAGTAACAGCCGTCCCTGCCCCACACCGAGAAAACGGCGCAGGCGTAAAGCCGCCAACACGTTCAGCACGATGAACGGCTCCACATACACCTCCCGGCACATCGCCCCCACCACCGGGGAAAACGCGAAAATCAGCACCAGCAACAAGGCCATCGGACGGGAAAGATAGCGCCGCATTTCCTGATACAACGCCAGGTCAATGATCAGGTAACTCCAGAGAATCACTCCCCGGGCCGCCCCCAGCCCCCCCAGCGCCACTGCCCACAGCAATACGAACTGCGGCAATGCCGGGTAGGCGGAATAGGGATTATCCAGCTGCACGGCCACTGTTCCCTGTGTTAACCAATGCATCGGCAGCGCCAACTGATACGTCTGTTCATCCCAGGCGTAGGGCGGGATCAATGAAGACCCCAGCATGAACACCCCACCCATCACAGCCAGAATACCGGCCAGGCGATTTCGCCGCCACCAGCAGCCGAGGCCACCATGCCACAGACGTACCCCGCCATACCCCGCCGCCACCAGCACCGGTCCCCACAGCCACCAGCGCCCCTGCGGCAGCACCGCCGCAGTTCCGAACAGCGCCGCGAGTGCCAGAAAATTGACACCTAACACCACTTCCACGAGAAATCCGTGTCCGCGTCGGAACTTCAGCCGACGGCAAAGCCCGGTGCCGACGCCATATGCCGCCAGCAGCAACAACGGCGGCGTTAATACATTCAGCCACCACTGTCCCATCCAGCTGCTGATCAAAGCATTCATCGGCAGTCCTCTCGAATCTCCCGGGGAATGCGATGAACATTGACGTCCCATTCCGGATGGCGGCGCAACTGCGGCAGAAACGACAACGGCAATCCCTTCCGGCGCATGATCTCATCGCGACGCATCCGGAGTGCCTCCGCCTCTTCACGGCGCCCCAGAGCCTCCAGCACCTGCCGCCATTGATCAAGATTGACCGCGCTCCATGGATAATTCCGCTGTTCCATCTCGAAAAACGGCAATGATTCTTCCAGCTTCCCCGCCACCGCCAGCGCGCGGGCACGCAGTCCATGACAATGCAGATAATTCCCCGCCGCGCTTTCCAGCTGCAGCCGGTCCAGAAACAGCAGCGCCGCCTCCGGATCCTTGCGGTCGAATAACGCTTCCGCGGCTCCTGCGTAAAGGTTGCGAGCATCTGCTTTCCATTTCCGGGCGGCATTCCAGGCGGAAGCGGCGGCCTCGCGTTCTCCCCGTTCTCCCGCCAGCAGCGCGGTCCGTGTATGCCAGCCGCTTCCGGCTGAACGCACCAGAAACGCCAGCAGAAAAACCGCCAGCACAACCTGAACCGCCCGCAAAGGCCAATACACCGTACTTTCCTGCGCTTCCTGCGTTTCTTCTTCCCGCACCGTTTCGCGGCACGTAACCGGCCCTGAAGCATACCCCCAGAATACTCCGGTACAGATCCAGAAAAATGTATCCAAAGGCCATTGATTCAGCAGTACGTCAAACTGCCCATGCAGCCCGACAAGCGTGAAAAGAAACAGCAGCGCCCCCATTCGGTCCGGCTCCGCTCTTTTAACAGGCGACCGGCGCACTTTAAGCAACGCACTTCCGGCTGCCAGCAGCACCGCAGCCCACCACAACACGCCCGGCAATCCAAATTCCGCCCCCAGACGCAGGACTTCATTATGCGGATGCGGATTGAATTCGGTGGCAAAAGCACTTTGATGATAAGTCTCCGGCAGAAACGGCCGAATTTCTCCGACAAAACGTCCCGGCCCCACCCCGAGCAACGGGTGCGCCGCCGTCAATGCCACTGCTCCTTCGGCCAGACCGTGCCGGATCCCGTCATTGCTGTGTACCAGCAGCACCGTTCCTCCCAATAACATGACCCCACACAGGCAAGCCAGCAATATCGTCGCTTTTTTGCTCCGGTAGCGCAGGAATCCCGCCACCAGCATGCCACCCGCCAATGCCACCAACATGCCACGCGGCAAAAAATCTTTCCCCTGCAACAAGACAATCACCAGTCCCAGGACCACCCCCGGCCAGAGCCGACGGCACAGTAACAGAAAGGATAAAGCCGCCAACCCCGCCACCACCAGCGTGGCGCTCCAATTCCAGTTACCGCTCAACCCATGCGGCACCCCTCCTTTCCAAGCCGTCAACAGCGCCACAACACCAGCAACTGCGCCAAGTCCCCCCAGATACCACAAAAGCACATGGGAAAAACGCCGCCAGTATAAAGCCCCCAGCAGGGGCAGCAGAAAAACATAAAGTCCTTCCAGCAGCAGTTCATAATTTCCCCGCCAACGGTAATAATGCAGCAGCAAAACCACGCATGCCGGCACCGCCAGCCAGATCATGCGAAGCAGCAACCGGTCGTCCCGTAAAAAAAATCGCTGGAGCCGTTCCGGATCCATACTGATCAGCAGCAGCGCCAGCAGTGCCAGCGCTGCATGACCAAACAGCCGCACCGCCTCGAAATGTGTCATTCCGCACCAGAGAAGAGGATAACAGAATAATGACGCGGTCAAAAACAGACAGGGAATCCTCGCAGATGAAATAAAAGATCGCATGGGGGACCACTTAAAATCGTTCGCCGGCCCTCAGTTTACCGGCAGGGTTCATTCTCTCGTCAGCGGCAGCACCCATTAAACCGCCCGGGAAAAGATAAAAAAAGGAGGCCAAAGCCTCCTTTTCCAGAAAATATGATCTCTTCTTTGGAAAAAATCTTATTCGCCGGTTTGTTTTTCTTTGTTCGGATGCATGTAGGAAGCGCCACGATTGTCGGAGGTGTACCAGTTCGCACCGGCATAGCCAGTCACGTGACCGTCATGGAACAGGATGTTACCGAAATCGCTGTGGTTCGGAATGTCCGTGGAGGTCGCACCATTGGTCTTGCTCTCGCTGGTGCTGTAGATGTCAGCAGCAATACCGGAATCGGCACGACCGAAGGCATTGGAGTCACCTTCCATCATATTGCCGGCAAACGCATAGTCGCAGTTGGCCGTACTGGCAGTGCCCTGACTCAGAGCTTCCGTACCGGTACCGCGGGTCGTCGTGGTGGACGGGCAGGCATAGACGCCGTAGTCGGTCAGGTAGTCATTCTTACGGAGCAGTTCCAGACCGTTCGCACCGCCCGCAAACGGGAAACGATCGGAGTAGTCGATGCTGTACTGCTTCAGAGACAGACCGATCTGCTTCAGGTTGGAGGTGCAGGAAATACGACGGGCCTTTTCACGGGCCTGGTTCAGGGCCGGCAACAGCATGCCGGCGAGGATCGCGATGATCGCGATCACGACGAGCAACTCAATAAGAGTAAACCCACGATTTTTTCTCATTTTTTTCGTCTCCATTAACTGGTTTTACTATTCGGCATCACGCGAAACGGTATCGCAGACTCCGCTAACTACCTTTTAGTTTAGCAAAAAAAACCCAAAAATGCAAGGGCAGATCGTTATTTTTTTGTTTTTTTCCCGGAAAAAACTGCTCCATGAACGCTTTTTTCCTGAATCCGGCAAATGATTCGGTGTTGCTCACCTGGCCCCAACATCCGCCGATCCGATGCTGCATTAGCCGTCTCCACACAGAGCATCGAACCATATTCCCCGTCCCCGAAATCCGCCATCCGGCAGGCTTTGTCCCCCCAGGGATTCCACACCACCGCCGAAGCACTTCCCGAACGCTCCAGCAGAATTGTTCGCTCCCACCCCGAATCGACGATTTCAATCGCTCCGGTCGTTTCCATGTAAATCCGGTCTGTTTCCGCCGCCACCCGTATCGGAGCGGAGTCCACACTTTCCACACCGGTAAGAGCGTTCAGATAGCGCACTTTCTCCAAACCGCGAACCTCGACATTGCCGATCTCGGAAACGGCAAAATAACTGTGCAGCGCACAGCTGATTTCACGCGGCAGCTCCCCCTGGTTGGTCATCGTCAGCTCCAGAGTCAGACTGCTCCCCACTGTTACTATATAGGAAAGTAAAAATGGCAATGGCTTCAACGACTCCGGCACCACTTCCCGCCTCAGATGGAATTCCAGCTGATCTTCGCCGCCAGGCAGACGCCGGATCTCAGTCAGATCCCATTCACAGATCCGGGCATACCCGTGTGCCGGAAACGGCGCCCCCTCCGGATGCGCTCCGAACCAGGGCCAGCAGAGCGGCACTCCGCCCCGGATGGCTTTGCCGGATTCAAAACGGCTCTCCGCACTCATCCATAAAACCGGCTGGCCGCCGCGAACCGCATAACGCATGACATGGGCACCATGCAGTGTCATGGTGCTTTCGCCGAGATCATTACATACGTCCACATAAATCAGATCCCCCGCCCCGGAACGAATATGAACGGAATCCGATTCAAACCGGGCCCGCAAATCGGCAATATCCTGCATAATCATCTCTCCTAGTCTTCGTCTTCCGTATCCTTCAGCGGTCGGAGCCGCCGGGCCAAAACCAACTCGACACATCCGTCCCCCCCGTGCCGGGTATCCAGGAACAATGCCCCACCACTGCGACCGAGTTGACGGCAACCCCACAACTTCAGCGCCAGCCGTTCCCCGAAATCCCAGTGGAGCAGCTCGACACGCCCCCCGCGATCCAGATGAGACGCCGCTGCGCATACACCTGGCGGCGGCACTTCCAACACCAGAGAAGCCCCCGCACTCCGAACCAGATCCCGGAGACGGCGACGTACGGAAGGCGCCATCATACAAAATGCGCCATCGGCTGCCGGCCCCTGCCTTAATCCGCCGACAGGCCCCTCCCAGTCCGTCAGCTCCGAACGGACCGCATCCGTTTCCCCAACCGAATCTGCCGTGGCCCCGGAAGTCACCCAGGCCATGTAATATTCCCAGCGCCATGCCCGGGCCGGAACCTCCGCATCCGCCGCGAAATCAAGCACCCGACGCTCCAGGCTGATCTCCCGGCGCGTCACCGTCATTGAAAAAGACGCCGCACACTGCGGCAGGGACTCCGCAATTCGATGCCGCCAGAGATCATCTCCGCATCCAACTTCCAGCCTGGCACCGGACAGATCCTCCGCCAGACAGCGCAACGGCGGCACGGGAAAAGTCAACGTCCGTTCTTCCTCTCCCACTTCGTGCCATTCAAAGTGCCGCCCATCCATGCTCACGCCGAAGCGACGCCATTGCCCGCTCAACCGTACCGGATCCAATACACACTGCCGAAGCCGCCCCCCGTTTCCCGCCCGGACATCCACCGTTACCTGCACAAAACCATCCGCGACAGTCATCCGGCGCCGTACCTGAAATTCGCAGCCGAACGGAATCGTCCGCTCCTGCTCCACACCGGCAGAAAGTCCGTCTTCGGCACGATGGCGGCGGTTTTTCCCCACCAGCGCCTGTCGTTCCTGAAAACCATCACAGGAAATCCCCTCCACCTCCAGCCGCATTCCGGCGGATTCCCATTCCAATACCGGTGCGGCAACATCCGGTATCCCGATATTGAAATCGGGTCCCTTAATCTGAATGACTTCTCTGCTCATGCGATGACTTCAAAAATTTCCGCCAGGGGTTTCTTCGTCAATGTCGCCGCCGGCATGGCAGGATATCCCAGCGGCGTCAACGCATATACGCTCCACGGGGCGGCAATGCCGAACGCGGCATCCACCTTTTTCCGATCATAAGCACACACCCAGCAACTGCCCAACCCCTCGGCTGCCGCCGCCAGCACCAGATGTTCCATCGCAATCGCGACATCCACCGGCACGATGGAATCGCCTTCCGGTCGTTTCCAGGCTTCGGCAGCATTCCCCAGCACCGCCGCAATCGCCGGAGCCCCTGTCAGAAGTCGCTGCGGGCAGGCGTTTCGGATCGCCTCCAGCAGCCCGGGCTCAGTCACCACCAGCACTTTCCACGGCTGCCGGTTGCAGGCGGACGGTGCGGAAGCCACCGCAGCACCGAGACGTTCAAAAATATCGGGGGGAATCGGATCGGGACGGTAATTGCGAATGCTGCGCCGCCGTGCCAGAACCTCGTAAAAATCCATTTTCATTCTCTCCTTTCGGCAAAAAAACCTCTGTTTCTGATTGTTACTATCGTTGTTTTCCCGCTAAAATGCAAGCCACGGACGTGTATTTTCCGGATTATGGGATTATATTATAATGATAAGACGCCACCCCTAACCGCAAGAAAGGAATTCCATGCTGGCAAAGCGCATTATTCCCTGTCTCGACGTCGCCGGCGGACGGGTAGTCAAAGGCGTTCACTTCGTCGATCTCGTCGATGCCGGCGACCCCGTTGAAGCTGCCCGCGCCTATGACCGCCAGGGCGCCGATGAAATCGTCTTTCTGGACATCACCGCCAGTGTGGATCAGCGTGATACCATCGCCGATGTAGTACGCCGAACAGCAGAACAGATTTTCATCCCCCTCACCGTCGGAGGCGGCATCCGGACCGTTGACGACATCCGTCACCTACTGCGGTGCGGCGCCGACAAAACCTCCCTCAATACAGCGGCAGTTCTTCAACCCGATCTGATCCGGGCCGGTGCAGAACGTTTCGGCAGACAGTGCATCGTGCTCGCCATCGACGCCCGACGAGTCCCGGGAGAGGAACGCTGGGAAGTGTTCACCCACGGGGGGCGGCAACCAACCGGACTGGATGCCCTTGAGTGGGCGGTGCGTGGCGTCGAACTCGGCGCGGGAGAAATTCTGCTGACCAGCATGGACGCTGACGGGACCTGCGCCGGATATGACTGTGCTTTGACCCGCGCGGTATCGGAAGCGGTACCGGTTCCGGTAATCGCATCCGGCGGTGCGGGCAGCCTGGAGGATCTGGCCGACGTGCTGGAACGGGGCAAAGCAGACGCGGTACTGGCCGCCAGCATTTTCCATTTCGGGACCCATACTGTGGCGGAGGCGAAACGCTTCCTGAACGGGCGGGGGATCCCGGTGCGGAGCCCGTTCCGTCCCCGTACAAGCCGTATCGCAATATGAAAAACTTCATCTTATATATTTTTTAACGGAGGTCAACATCATGGATGAATTAACGGAAAAAGCCCTGGCCTATCATCGCCAGTCTCCTCCCGGAAAAATCGGTGTCGTCGCCACCAAGCCCTGCCGGACCGGTGAAGACCTGTCACTGGCCTACACCCCCGGTGTCGCCAACCCCTGCCTGGAAATCAAGAAACAACCCGAAGCTGTATGGGATTACACCATGCGCGGCAATTTCGTTGCCGTAATAAGCGACGGCACCGCGGTTCTCGGCCTCGGCAATATCGGTCCCGAAGCCGGATTACCGGTCATGGAGGGCAAGTCCGTCCTGTTCAAACATTTCGCCGATATCAACGCCGTTGGCATCTGTCTCGGAAAGGTCTTCAACGAACAGGGTCGTACCGATCCAGCCCGGATCATTGAAACAGTTGAACGGCTGGAACCCACGTTCGGCGGGATCAACCTTGAAGACATCGGCGCCCCCGCCTGCTTCGAAGTGGAACAAACCTTAAAACAGCGCATGAACATCCCCGTCTTTCACGACGACCAGCATGGTACGGCAATCATCTCTCTCGCTGCGATTCTCAACGCTCTGGAAATCGTCGGTAAAAAAATCGAAGATTGCCGCTTCGTCGTCAATGGCGCCGGTGCCGCCGGTATCTCCTGCAGCGAATTTTACATCACCGCCGGTGCCCGGCGTGAAAATTTCCTCATGTGCGATTCGCGCGGCGTCATCCACACCGGCCGCTCCGACCTCAATGAGCAGAAACGCCGGTTCGCCGTCGACACCCCCGCTCGCACTCTGGCGGACGCCATGCGTGGAGCAGATATCTTTCTCGGCTTCTCGGCCCCGGGCTGCGTAACCGGCGAAATGGTGAAAACCATGGCGCCCGGCGCCATTCTGTTCGCCATGGCCAACCCCGTCCCGGAAATTTTCCCGGATGAGGCGCTCGCCGCCGGCGCCGCGGTCGTCGGCACCGGACGGAGCGATTTCCCGAACCAGATCAATAATGTGCTCGGCTTTCCCGGCATTTTCCGTGGCGCACTTGATGTACGGGCCACTGACATCAATGAGGCGATGAAACTGGCTGCCGCTCGCGCCCTCTCTGACCTCGCCCGGGAAGCCGTTCCGGAAAATGTCCGCCGCCAGCTGACCGAGGCCTATCCCGCCGATGCCGCCGCAGGCATGTTCAGCGGTCCTGCCGGCCTCCGGCCCGACTGCGTCATCCCCAAGCCCTTCGACATCCGGGTCGTACCCCGGGTCGCCCGGCAGGTGGCCGAAGCCGCGATGCAGACCGGCGTAGCCCGCATCCGGATCGACGACCTCGATGCCTATGAGCGAGCCGTCGCCGATCGTATCCGCCGGGCAAATGAAGCATGACGGTTTTTTAAAAAAATAAAACCGGTTTATATTTGACAAGATACAGTTCCGGTCTTATGTTAATGGAGCGGGTGAGAGCAATTGTTACCCGTCGTCGTCAGGATTGAGATTTTTCTTTTAAGGAAAGAGCAGAAACCATGAGTACGTTGAAAATCGGCATCGTCGGACTCGACACTTCGCACGCGCCGGCCTTTGCCCGGCTGTTGAATGACGCAAAAAATGAGTTTCACGTTCCGGGCTGCCAGGTGGTAAAGGCTTTCCCCGGAGGCAGCAAGGCCTTTTCCATGAGCATGTCCCGCGTTGGACAGTTCACGGAAGATCTGCGGTCTCTCGGAGTGGAAATCGTCGACTCCATTGAAGCACTGGCTGGATTGGATGCCTATTTTCTGGAAAGCGTGGACGGCAATCAGCACCTGGAACAGTTCAAGATCCTGGCGGAATTCGGCAAACCGGTCTTCATCGACAAACCGCTGGCCTGCAACTACGACGATGCCCGCGCCATCGCGGCCTACGCCCGGGAAAAACAGATTCCGGTCATGACCGCTTCCGCCATCCGTTACGCCAACGGCATTGAAGGAGCGTTGCCCGAAGGAGCCAAAGTGTATGCTGCGGACGCATTCGGCCCGATGGAATTCTTCCCGGATTACCGGGATTATTTCTGGTACGGGATCCATTCCGCGGAATTGCTGTTCTCGTTTATGGGCAGCGGCTGCGAATCCGTGAAAACCTTCAGCACGCCGACCGTGGATGCCATCGTCGGTTTGTGGAAGGACGGCCGCATCGGCAAGCTGACCGGCAACCGGGTAAAAGCCCTCAATTTCGGCTGCACGCTGACCACCGACAAAGGCAGTATCGCTGCGCTCGTTTCCACTGACGTTCCCTTCTATGCCAAACTGATGCGCAAGGTGGTCCCCTTCCTCCAGAGCGGCGTCCCCGCCATCCCGATGGAAGAAAGCCTGGAAATCATCGCGTTCCTTGAAGCCGTCAGCCGCAGCCGTGCTGCCGGCGGTAAAACGATCCGCATCGCCGATCTCTGACGCCGTCAGAATCGTCTCTTCCGGAACAGCAATCTGATTCCGGAAAATTCAACCACCCGTCTCAGACTGGAATCCCCCGGTTGCTGAGGCGGGTGTTTTCTTTCTCTCTTCCGAAAACCTGTCAGGGACGCGCAGGGACTCCTCGCAAAGCGCGAAAATCCAACGGTCGGAAGGCTCGGCGGCGGCGTTCCCGCTCCTCTGCGCGCACCGCAAGATACTTCCAGCGGGAAAATGCAAAATCATGCGGCAGGAAGTTCTCCAGCCAGGTGTATTTCAGCTGATAAGTAACCGGTATCCCCTCATAAATCCACGGCACCAGCGGAATCAGATATCGGACCATCGCCTGATAGAGTGCCGTTCGTTCCGGAGAATCGGGCATCCGGCACGCCCGTTCATACATCCGGTCAAACTCCGGATCCGCGAACGCGGCACGATTGCACCCGCCCGCATTACGACTGTAAAACAGCTGCAGAAAATTTTCCGCATCCGGATAATCTCCCACCCAGGAATAATGGAACAACTGGGTTTTTCCCTGCCGCAGTTTTTCAATAAAACGCGGCGTACTGTTCAGTACAGAACGCACCCGAATACCGATCCGGGCCAGATCGGCGGCCATCAGCTCGCCCAGCTGGCGTTGTGCAGAGGTATTGTTTCCCTGGTCGAATGTCAGTTCCAGTGGCTCTCCGGTCCGGGGATCGATACCGTCGGGATAACCGGCCTCGGCCAGCAGCTGCCGGGCGCGTTCCAGATCATTGCCGAGATAGGGATTTTTCAAATCCGCCTCAAAGCCGTCCACCGAAGCCGGCAACGGCCCCGCAGCAGGAATCAGCAGATTGTTCATGTGACGTACCCGTCCCTCCACATCAAACGCCAGGGAAATCGCCTGCCGGAGCTTCACGTTGCGCAATATCGGATCCAGAAAATTGAATCCGACATAACGAATCTCAAAAGCCGGTGCCTTGATCAGCTCCACCCCCCGATCCCGCAAAGCAGGCGCCACCTGATCCCCTCCCGCCACCAGATCCAGATTATCCTTGTCCAGCACGCTGACATCCAGTTCCCCCTGCAGAAACAGCAACCAGGCGGAAAACGGCTGGCGGATCTGATAACACACTACACGATCAGCCAGCGGCAGCGGTCGATTCCGGTCTGCCGGGTTGGCCGCCCCGGGAAACACCTGGTGCCGATATTCCGGGTTGCGATCCAGCACGAGTTTATAATCACGGATCCATTCCCGCAGTCGAAACGGTCCAGAACCAACCGGATGTTCCGCAAATGATTCTCCGTAATAATCCACCGCACGGCGTGACACCACCGCCAGATTCGGCAACGCCAGCAAATACAGAAATCGCGGATCCGGAGCATTCAGCCGGATGACAAACTCGCGATCATTGATCTTGCTCAGCCCGGCAACCGGTTCATCGTAAACCGACCAGTCCCCCGGGGGGGCTTGTTCACTTTTTTCCCGGAACCGGTCCAGTCCCGAAATTTTTCCGCGCACCATCCAGAAAGAGGAACTATGCAGCCGCGCGTCCGCCAGACGCTTCAACGAAAACAGTACATCATCCGTCCCGATCCGGCGCGCCTCCCGCGGCAACCCCTCAAAACACGGATCATCCTGAAAATACAGATCATCCCGCAACCGGAACCGGTATTCCGTATGTTCTTCATTAGCCTCCGGCATACACGCCAGCATCGAAGGAATCAGTTTATAGGGACGCCGGACATAATCGTATTCCAGCAACGTATCGTAAAATGCCGCCACCATGTTCCGGCTGGCCAGATCGTCCGCCAGGGCCGGATCCAGCGTTTTTACCCGTCCGCCGGCCGCCAGATGCACCGCTCCGGCAACAGCCCTATCCGAACGGCCGCAGCCGCCACCAAACAACAATCCCAGACCGGCGCTCAGAACACTGCACAGCAGCCACCGGAATATTCTTTTCACCGTCGTGCGTTCCCGCATCTTCTCCCGCTCCTCCCCCGTATTTCCCCTTGCAAAAACTGGAACATCACGCAATGAAGCCCTCTCCGGGATCGCAGTCTCGATGAAAACTCAAATTCCGGCAGACGCAGGAATGTCACCCAGGACGTTACTTCCGACGGATCCGGGCCAGACGCCGGTGCGCTTCCCGCAAAAGCTCTTCCGTCTCTTCCCATCCAATGCAGCCATCGGTGATGGAAACGTCCGGCGCCGGGCATTGACCGCGGACAATCTTCTGATTACCCGGTTTGAGATAGCTCTCCAGCATGACGCCGTTTATACAAGTTTCTCCGGCCTCAATCTGGGCGAGCACATCCTCAAAAACCACATGCTGCCGATCGAACTTTTTCCCAGAGTTCGCATGGCTGCAATCCACGACGATATTCGGTCGCAACCCCGCCTTGCTCAGTGCCACCCGGAGAAATGCGATGTGTTCCGAAGCATAATTCGGTTGCGGCCCGCCACGCAGTACAATATGCCCATAGGGATTCCCGCTGGTCCGGAAAACGCCGACGTGCCCATCCTCCAACACACCGATGAAACTGTGCTCACTACGCGCGGTCGCCACCGCATCGATGGCCGTCTGAAATGAACCGTCGGTGGCATTTTTGAATCCAACCGGCATGGAAATCCCACTGCCGAGCTGGCGGTGCGGCTGGGACTCTGTCGTTCTCGCCCCGATAGCCGCCCAGGCCACGGAATCAGCAATATACTGCGCAATGATCGGGTCCAGCATTTCCGTCGCCACGGGAAGTCCCATGTCGACAATGCGCAACAGCAATTTCCGGGCAATGAAAATCCCCTTCTCAATGTTATAGGAACCATTGATATCCGGATCGTAAATCAATCCCTTCCAGCCCACTGTCGTCCGGGGCTTCTCGAAATACACCCGCATGATGACCAGCAACTGATCCTGTACTTCGTCAGCAAGACGTTTCAACCGGGTTGCATATTCATACGCGGCTTCCGGATCGTGAATGGAACAGGGACCGACAATCGCCATTAATCGTTGATCGCGCCCTTCAAGAATATCACAAATTTCCTGCCGGGCACGAATGACTTTCATCACAGACTCCAGCGACAACGGCAGCTCCGACCGGATGGAGCCGGGACTGGGCAGCACACTGCGGCTGGAAATATTGACATTATTGCTGCTTAGCATTTTCAGAATCCCGAGTAAAGCGTCCTCAAACCGTCCGTCACATTCGGCGGGCGGATGTCAATATACCATTGGATGGAAGTTTTTTCAATCCGAAAATCAGAGGATTATATCGGAAACTGCAAGCTGCTTTCTGTCAAAAAATATCTCCGGCTGGCCTCACTCCCCACCTTTCCATTCACGATGGAAAATCACCATCACAACACGGCATTCTGTGGCAAGATGACTCTCGCAAGCGAAAACTGACTACTATTTCCAGCACAGGACGCATCCAGAGTACAAATCCGGGATCAAGGTTGACATCCCAGACATAATCCGGGCCCACAGCCCGATCCCCACCGAGAATAATGCTGTCATCCCGGGGCAGATAACGGCGCAACAGCAACTGATGTTCCCGCAATCCGATCAGAACGAGATCTCCGGGAGCCGGATAACGCTCGACCCCGACCAGCAGGGTACTGCCGGGGAGCACTCCTTTCAGTGAAGAATTCTCTTCGACTTCCAAGCGTACATGATCGCCGATATTCCGGATCCCTGTCCTGCGAATCAGATAAGAGCGAAGTGATTCCAGCGCCGGCTGATAATACGCAAGCAGTTCAATCGGACACTCCGCCGGAATTCTTCGCCGGGGATATTTTTCGGGACACACCCGTACCTCCAGCGCCCGGGATGAGTTGCGTTCACCAAGGATCCGGGCCCGAAACACCATACTGTAGAATGCCAGAATATCCGAATCAGCCATCCCGCAGAAGCCGATCACTGTGTCAAACTGGTCGGGCCCCAGCAGAGTTTCCCCCTTTTTGATCTGTGTAACTGCCGCAGGAGACACCCCCAGAACTCTTGCCAGTTCACACTGCCGCAGCCCTCTTACCTCCAGATATCTGGCAATGATCGGCCATCCATTGACCTCTGTTCTCATAACACCGCAGGTCTCCCTTGTTTTTTCAACAGCCCCCAGAGTCCGATTCGCAATCAACGATCCCCAGTCGGATTTTGCAAACTGCAAAATCCCTTTACCAATCTCTTTTCCTCAGACATCCCTCCAGAACCTCCGGATGGATGCTCAAAAACGCCGACCTATACCACCGCGCCCACCAGGCACCTTGTAGAATATTTTTTTAATACATTACTTAACACTTTCCAACAATACCCGAAAATCTACATTCTTCAAGGGGAAAATCTATTTTTTAAAGAAAAACAATCAGCATAAACCATATATAAGTTTATTTTTTAAGTGTTTTATAAAACATCTGCACAAAAAAATATATAAAGAAAAACTTTCCATTATCATCGACCCACGAGAACCGCCATTTTCATGAAAAAAGAAAAGCGCCCTTCCTTCCGTCAAGAAGAAAGAGCGCTTCGCAAATCGCCAACAGGCGGGCAATCTGTTTATTTGGCTGGTTCGATCCGGTCAAAACCAGTATAGGGACGAAGAACTTCCGGAATGATCACCGATCCGTCCGGCTGCTGATTATTTTCCAGAATCGCGATGATCACCCGGTCGGTGACGGCGGTGGCGCTGATGGTGTGTACCAGCTCTCTAGTACCGTCCGCCTTCTTGTACCGGATGTTCAGCCGACGGCTCTGGAAGGAGGTAAGATTGGTATTCGAAGTAACCTCGCGGTAGGCGCCGAACCCGGCGAACCATGCCTCGATGTCATATTTTTTGTACCCCGGTGCGCCGAGATCGCCCACGCAGACATTGACGACATGGTACGGCAACCCCAGCTGTTGCAGCAGGTATTCCTCATTGGCCAGACACTCTTCGTGGTATTTGACCGAATCTTCCGGCCGGCAGAAGATGATCTGTTCGACCTTGTGGAACTGGTGCACCCGGAAAATCCCCCGGCTGGCTTTCCCGTAACTGCCAGCTTCGGTGCGGAAACAGGGCGTCAACGCAGTATAACGCCGCGGCAATGTCTCCTCGTCCAGCACATCGTCGGCATGGTACCCGACCAGCGTCTGTTCGGAAGTCCCGATCAGCGCCAGATCCAGATCCTGCAACCCGAAGGTCTGATCCGCAAAAAACGGCAGATACCCCGTCCCATACAGTGTCCGCGGCTTGGCCACGCAGGGGGTCATGAACAGCGTGAATCCACGTTTGACCAGTTCCTGCTGCGCCCAGAAAAAGAGCGCCTGAGCCAACTGCGCCCCTTTACCTTTCCAGTAATAGAACCCGGCTCCGGCCACCTTGGCGCCGCGCTGGGTGTCGAGAATGTCCAGCAAATCCCCCAGCTCCTGGTGATCGCGCACCTTGAAGTCGAACTGTGGAATCTCCCCCACCCGGCGGATTTCCACGTTGTCGGTATCATCCAGACCGTCCGGCACATCGTCGGCCAACAGGTTGGGCAGGAAGTCCAGCATCAACTGCAGTTTGGTCTGCTGGCGGGCCAATACCGCCTCCTTGTTGCCGAGTTCATCCTTCAACCGGCGCACCGTCTCCCGTACTTCGGGATTGGTCCGGCACTCCTTGCTCAACCGGTTCCGTTCTGCCCGCAGATTTTCCACTTCCGTCTGAAGCGTCCGACAGGCGTTGTCGATTTCGATGAGCGAATCGAAATTCGTGGGACATTTCCGGCGGATCATATTCGCCCGAACCAGATCCGCATGTTCACGAAGTAATTTAATATCAATCATTTTTCATCCTCATATTCACGGATCATCCGATCAGAAGTGCGGCAACGGAAACGCCGTTGCAAATTCCCGGACCTCTCCTCCCAGCCGCCGCAGCCCGGCTTCGTCGTCGCGCAGCGCCACCCCGCGTTCGATGAAATCGGCGATCTGCACCATTTCCGCTTCCTTCATGCCGCGCGTGGTCACCGCCGGCGTACCGACACGGATACCGCTGGTGACAAACGGCTTTTCCGGATCGAAGGGAATCATGTTCTTGTTGACGGTAATCCGCGCCAGATCCAGCGCGTTGGCCACCACTTTCCCGGTCGCCCCCTTCGGCCGCAGGTCGATCAGCATCAGGTGGTTGTCCGTACCGCCGGAGACAATCCGGAAGCCCCGGGCTGCAAGTTCCGCACACAATTTCGCGGCATTGAGCCGGATCTGATGCTGGTAGGCTTTAAAGGCCGGCGTCATGGCTTCGGCGAAGCAGACTGCCTTGGCGGCGATCACATGTTCCAGCGGACCGCCCTGCAATCCCGGGAAAATCCGGGAGTTGATCGCCTTGATATGTTCTTCCCGGCAGAGGATCAGTCCGGAACGCGGTCCCCGCAGCGTTTTGTGCGTGGTGGTGCTGACCACGTCGCAGTACGGCACGGGGTTCGGGTGTTCTCCCGCCGCCACCAGACCGGCGATGTGGGCCATATCCACGAACAGCTTGGCGCCGACCAGGTCGGCGATGGCGCGGAGCCGGGCAAAATCAATCACCCGGGGATAGGCACTGGCGCCGGCAATGATCATGGCCGGTTTGTGAGTGACGGCCAGCCGCTCCACTTCATCATAATCAATGCATTCGGTTTCGCGATTGACCCCGTAGGGGACGATATTGTAGAGCATCCCTGAAAAATTCAACGGATGACCGTGCGTCAGGTGACCGCCGTGATCCAGGCTCATAGCCAGAACCGTATCCCCCGGTTTGATCAACGCCATGTACACCGCCTGATTGGCAGGACTGCCGGCATGAGGCTGGACGTTGGCGGCTTCGGCGCCGAACAATTTGCAGGCGCGTTCGATGGCGATGGACTCGATTTCGTCGATGAATTCGCAACCGTTGTAATAACGTTTTCCGGGATAACCTTCGGCATACTTGTTGGTCAGCACCGATCCCTGAGCAGCGCGAACCGCGCAGCTGGTGAAGTTTTCGGAAGCGATCAGTTCAATTCCTTCTTCCTGCCGGGCGGCCTCCTTGTCGATCAATCCGGCAATGACCGGATCGGCGTCCCGCAGCGCGGCAATGTCATCATAAGTCGCCGCCTCCAGATGGCGCAACCGGCGGGCATGCCGTTCCTCACCGCTGAAACGGGTACCGAGCCATTCGCGCACAATCTCCACCGCAGCGGCAAAATCCATGCGGTCTCCGGAAAGAACCAGTACATTGGAGGCATTGTGCAGACGGGAAAGTCTGGCATCTTCGGCGTTGGAAACCACTGCCGCGCGCACACCGTGGAACCGGTTGGCTGCCATCGCCATTCCAAAACCGGAACGGCAAATCAAAATCCCGCAGTCAGCCTTGCCGCGCACCATGGCCCAGCCCACCGCAGCGCCAAACCCTTCATAATCATCCGCCGGATCAAACGTCTTCGGTCCGCAATCCAGAACCGTGACGCCGGAGGCCTGCAGATCGGCGGCCAACTGCTGCTTGAGTTCAAATCCGCCGTGATCGGCGCCGATTGCCAGCGTTACATGCTTCGGGTCGAAATCCAGACTGTTCATGATTCCATCTCCTTATCGTCGAAAATTCATATCCTTGAAAAATATTCCATATCTGTCACACCACACCGTCGCACCGCGCCGGCTTTCACGCCGTCCGCAGCAATTCCCCGGCCAATCGATCCAGAGCCGGCTGCATGGCGGCAAACACCGTCCGATAATCCGCCACCGACCCTCCAAACGGGTCCGGCACGTCGGCGCAACCCAGCAACAGCCGGGTTTTGTCCGCCGCTTCCGGCACCAGCGCCAGCACCGCACGACGGTGGGAAGCACTCATCGCCACAATCAACTCGACCGAGTCGATCAATTCGGGTGTCAGACGGGTACTGCGAAATGCGGTCAAATCCACTCCGATCCCCGCCATGGCGGCAATAGCCGGCTCCGAAGCCGGCATGCCGGCCCAGGCCGACGTTCCGGCGGAAAGTGCTTCTATATCTCCGCGCCCGGCGTTTCGGCAGAGACGGGCGAAGTATGCCTCGGCCATCGGACTCCGGCAGCTGTTGCCGGTACAGACGAATAAGACGCGCATTTTTGCGGCACCTCCGGGATCGAGAAAAAATGGTTGATTAGATAATATACACCCGGATTGAACTTTTTACAGCAATATTCGGTGATAAAGTCGGGCTTTTTCAGTTCCCGGCTTCCGAATGCCGGAAATCCGGGGTGCACACGTCCCGAACAGTCTCCACCCGATGGAATCCGGCATCGTACAGACGCAGCAGCAGCAGCGTGATCAGTTCTTCCGGCGCACTCGCTCCGGCGCTGACGCCAACCGTACGCACCCGATTCAGTTGTGCCGGAACCAGTTCGTCGGGATGATCCAGCAGCAGGGCATTCCCATTGACCGCCGCCGCCACCTCCCGCAGCCGGTTTGAATTAGAGCTGCGCGGCGAACCGATAATGAGCACCAGCTCTGCGCGGGCTGCGATCCGCCGCACCGCATTCTGACGCTGCGCAGTGGCATAACAGACCCCCGCGCCCTGTTTCGGGACGATCCCGTAACGTTTCGTTACTTCCCGGCGCAACATTTCCACAAACTCCGGCTCCAGCGTTGTTTGCGAAACCAGCCGCAGAGGCCGCCCGTCCGCTTCCGGCAGAGCCGCCACGTCTTCCACCCGCTCCAGCAACCGGATGCCCCCCGGTTCCGCCTGTCCGAGGATTCCTTCCACTTCCGGGTGACCGCCATGCCCCACCAGCAGCACCAGCTCTCCCGCGGCAACACCAGCCGCCGCCGAAGCCTGAACCCGTTTCACCAGCGGACAGGTGGCATCCACCACCCTGAGATGCCGGGCCCGGGCCTGCGCCTCCACCTGCCGGGACACGCCGTGGGCGCTGAACACCAGCGTCGCCCCCTCCGGCACTTCATCCGGGGATTCGACGAAATGCACACCACGCTTCCGCAGCCGGGAGACGATGAAATTGTTATGGACAATCTCGTGAAGCACATACACTTCACCGGAAACGCCATCCAGCACATCCAACGCCCGACGAACCCCCGCGCACATACCGCGCGGTTCCGCCAGATACACCGTCCGTTCGCCAGCCGTCTCCGGCTGTCCCGGCAAGATCCGACGTCCCTTCTTTTCCCGGGTTACAACTCCGGTCCGGCCCTCCGGAACCGGCGGTCGGCAGACGTGTTCCATAGGATTAAATCAAGTCGAGTTGAGCGCGGTCGCCCCGTTCGGCGGCGCGAAGATTGAAAACCACACGCCGGGCGACGCGGAGGCAGGCCTCCGCCGTACTGCTGCCGAGGTGCGGCGTCAGAATCACCCGGTCAAGCCGACGCAGATCGCGCGCGGAATCGACGGGACGATATGGTTCATGGGCAAATACATCAAGCGCGGCTCCGGCAATCGTACCGGAGGCAATGGCGTCGTACAAAGCGTTTTCGTCCACCACCGAACCGCGGGCAGTATTAATGAGAATGGCGGAACGTTTCATCAACCGGAGCCGGGCGGCGTTGATGAAATGAAAATTATCACTGCTGCTGGGAATGTGCAGCGAAACAAAATCAGCATCAGCCACCGCTTCCGAAAAATCGGACGTCACCGTTTCAAAAAGCGACGGATCGGGATTTTCGCCCGTCCGATTGAAACCGGTCACACACATATCAAATCCAAGCGCGGCAATCCGGGCGGTCTGTCGTCCGATCCGGCCGCAGCCGACGACCAGCAACCGTTTACCGGCCAGTTCGACGCCGACACGGTTGTGCCAAGTACCGGCGCGAACCTCGGCAGCACAGAGACTGAGATGCCGGGCAGCGGTAATCATCGAACCGACGGAAAATTCCGCCACGGACCGCTCCAGCACACCGGGGGTATTGGTACAGAACAAGCCGCATTCCGCCGCGACCTTCCGATCTATGCCGTCGTAACCGACACCGAATCGGGCGACAACTCCGCCCGGCGGCAATGCCCGATAAAGCGCGCCGACGTACTTCCGGACGCCGACAACGGCATGCCGGGCGCCGTGTTCGCGAATAATCGCGGCCAGTTCCTCTTCCCCGGGGGGACTCACGATGAATTCAAAATCCGGCAGACTGCGCAAATACTCCGCAGCCTTACCGTACTCCAATTCAGTGATCGCCACTTTGACCGACATGCTGTGCTCCAAACGCCTTTTTTTCAGATGCTTTCCACCGTCAGTTCCGGAGAGACAAATTCCCGGAGCTTGTCTTCCACGGTATGCTTGAGCGTCGCTCCGGCCGCCGGACAGGAAGCGCAACGGCCCTGCAGTCGCACCAGTATCCGGGATCCCTGAATATCAATCAATTCGATACTGCCGCCATCCTGCTCCAGCAGAGGTTTTATTTCCTTGTCAATCACCTCCTGCACCCGCATCACCCGCTGCATCACCGGCAACGAGGCAAACGTCGCCGCAGGCGCCGCAGCGGCGGCAGGAGCCGCAGCCCAGAGGTCGTCCAGAATCTGCTGAATTTCGTCCAGACAGGCGCCACAGGCACCACCGGCCTTGCAGTAATGAGTAATGTCCTCGGCCTTGTGCAGGTGGTTTTCCCGCGCCACCTTACGAATTTTCACATCAGTGACGCCGAAGCACTTGCACACGAGTTTCCCCTCATGATCGGCATCATCGCATTCGAAGGGATTTTTCTCGCCCCGGTAATGGGCAATCGCAGCCTGAAGCGCCTCCATCCCCATAACCGAACAGTGCATCTTTTCTTCGGGCAGTTCGCCCAGCAGTTTCACAATGTCCTGATTGGTGACTTTGGCCGCCTCGTCAAGCGTCATGCCTTTGATCAGGTCGGTCAGCGCGGAGCTGGAAGCAATGGCGCTGACGCAGCCGAAAGTCTTGAATCGGGCATCGGCGATGCGACCGTTTTCGTCCAGTTTGAAGGTCAGCCGGAGGGCGTCGCCGCAGCTGGCGTTGCCGACCTCCCCGACTCCGTCGGGATTTTCGATTTCACCGGCGTTGTGCGGATGCAGGAAATGTTCCATGACCTTGTCATTGTAGTTCCACATGAATTCACCTCATCATGATTTGGCGGATATTATGCGTTCAACCGTTCCAGTTCCAGCGCGATCTGCCGCTTCATCTCCGCCGTCGCGGCAGCAAGATCCAGCAGTTCGGTATCACGGGAGACCCGGCGGCGGAACTCCACCTTGCCTTCGGCCAGGGACTTCGGCGACACCACCAACCGGAGCGGAATCCCCAGCAGGTCCGCATCGCTGAACATGAATCCGGCCTTTTCTCCCCGGTCGTCGTAAAGCACCTCCACCCCTGCGGCACAGAGTTCCTCGTAGAGCCGGTCCGCAGCCTCGCCCACGCCGTCGCGGTTCGGATTGAGCGCGCACAGCTGCACCTGATACGGCGCAATCGACATCGGCCAGATCGGACCATAGTCGTCACACGACTGCTCCAGCACCGCCGCCATGGAGCGTCCGACACCGATACCATAACACCCCATCACCATCGGGTGCGATTTGCCGTCCCGGTCAAGGTAATCGCAGTGCATCGGCTCGGAATACTTGGTACCGAGCTGGAAAATGTTTCCGACTTCGATTCCGCGAGTCATCATCAGCGGCTTGCCGGTCAACGGGCACGGATCGCCTTCCCGAACGGTGGCGATGTCGGCAACGGTCACCGCCGCACCGGCAAGATCGCGGTCAAAATTAAAATTCCGGTAATGGTAATCGGGTTCATTTGCCCCGACCACCAGATTGGAAGACTCGGCAGCGGAGCGATCGACCACAATCCGCACCCGGGCCGGATCAACCGAAAGCGGCGACGCATACCCCGGAACACAACCGACGGAGCGGATTGACTCGTCATCGGCAAACTTCAGCTCGGAAGCCTGCACCAGGTTGCCCAGCTTGCTCTCATTGACCTCAAAATCTCCACGGATCATCGCAAAAATCAGCTCGCCGGTCTGCACATTCTGGAAAAACACCGCCTTGCCGGTCTGCTCCGCTCCCACCCCCAGAAAGCGCGCCACCTCCTCAATGGAAGTCTGACCGGGCGTATGAACTTTTTCCAACGGCAGCGGCGCGGATTTTTCAAACTTCCAGTTGGCCACAGCGATCTCCCGGTTGGCGCGATAGGTATAATCCGGGCTGGTGAAGATCGTGTCTTCCCCGCATTCGCAAATCGCCATGAATTCATGCGACACCTTGCCGCCCATCATACCGGAATTGGACTCGATCGACAGCACGTTCTTCATGCCGATCCGCCGGAAAATCCGTTCGTAAGCAGCATGGGCACGCTGATAATACGCCTCCAGATCCTCCTGCGACACGTGGAAGGAATAGGCGTCCTTCATGGTAAATTCCCGCACCCGGATCATCCCCGCCCGGGGCCGGGCTTCGTCGCGATACTTGGTCTGAATCTGATAGAGCATGACCGGAAGCTGTTTGTAACTGTTGATCTCGCTGCGAACCAGTTGAACGATCGCCTCCTCGTGAGTCATGGCCAGAAGCATCCGCTTGCCGTTGCGGTCCACAAAACGGAGCAGTTCCTGCCCGACGGACTGATAACGGCCGGATTCCTCCCATAATTCGGCGGGCAGCACAACCGGCATGAGCACTTCCTGCCCATCAATACGGTTCATCTCCTCGCGGATGATCGCCTCAATTTTCTGAACGATCCGCTTGCCGATCGGCAGCAGAGAGTAGATACCGGCCGAAACCGGACGGATATAACCGCCCCGGATCAGAAATTTGTGGCTGACGGTCCGGGCGTCCTTGGGATCTTCCTTGATCCGGCGGCCGACGAGTCTGGACATGCGCATGATGGTTGTCTTCCTGTCATTCAAAAACATGATTGATTCTGTTCATCTGACAATATACACGCCCTTGGCCCCGGCGGCAAGTGCAACGCCGCGAGAAACCATGACGGGTTTGCTTTTTTCCGCCGGGAAGGATATTGTAAATCCGGACAGCATTGCGCCGACCGTTATCCTCCCCCGAGGGAGGAACGGCGGAGCCAATCAGCAAATCGGAGGCATTCTGCTATGAATTCGATGGAAAAAATCGTGGAACGACAGCGGGAAAAACTCGGTGACGCCTATCGCCTGCTGCATGAAGTCATGCCGGAATTCTTTTTCCGGACAATGGGAGATCGTCTGGGCGACGTGCTGCCGCTGCTGTGCAATCTTGACCCCTCCTCCGGCATTCGCCGGGCGGAAATCAATGCGGAAACCCTGCTGGTCTATTTTCGCAGTCCCGAAGCCAATCCCACGGTCACCAGCCGCCGGATGGCCGTCGGCCACCTGAATTCCGCCGCCGTGCATCAGGCGGTCAAACCGCTGCTGTTTGACGGAAAACCTTACACCCTGGTGGTGGAACATTATATTGCCGGTACTCCGGCCCGGAGTGAAGCCCACATCTCCCTGGAGGAATTGCAGGCTGCCTACCGACGCCTGTTCGGCGCCGGACGGGAAGAGGAACTGCGGGAAATTCACGGCCGCATCAATTTCGCCGCCGTCGCGGATCTGGATGCGGAGCGGCTGGCTCAGCGTATCCGCGCGGCGCTGGACGCTCAGAACAGCGACACCGTCCGCGCGGAACTGGAAAACTGGGAGGACGACACAGTCCGGCTCACCGTTTCTCTGGCCCAGCCGGTCCCTCAGCCCGATCTTTTCCACCAGCTGATTGAAGCGGTCGATCTGGCCGGATTCGAACCACGTCGCGCCTATTTCCGGGAGCTGACGTTCCATGATCACGACGAGGATTTCCACCACCAGCCGGTGATGGTAACCACGCTCTATCTCGCCACCCGCACCGGCGGTAAACCGGATGCTGCAGCGCTGGCGCGACTGTTGGAATATGTCCGGCTGATCAATTACGTTGAAATGGATGACCTGCTGCATCGGGAACTGGTACGGCGCCACCATTTTCATATTGAAGACGCCAATTTCATCCGCGCCGTCGGAGAATTCGTCCACGGACAGCTTGCCTTCGTCGACCGGAATGCCTATAATTATGATGACATTTTCCGGTTTCTCGCCCTCTATCCGGCCTTGTCGGCCCGGCTGGCGGCGGCGTTCCGGCGGCGGTTCGCACCGGGAAATACCTCGGACGAGCCGCTCCACCTGCAGGAATTCGAAGCGGAAACCGCCCGTATCAATTCCGGAGACCCGGATAAGGACCATCTGGTGCGCAACGTTTTCCGGGCCGCGGCCGACTTCCTGGCACACATCCGCAAAACCAATTTCTTCGCTCCGGAAAAATCGGCGCTCTCCTTCCGGCTCGATCCCGGATTCATGCAGTTCTATCTGCAGCTCGGCAACGGCTATGCCGAGGCGTTTCCGCCGGAACGGCCTCACGGAGTGTTTTTCTTCCACCGGCGCGGCGCGATCGGGTACCAGATCCGCTTTTCGGAAATCGCACGCGGCGGCTGGCGTACAGTCATTCCCATGCGTTCCGCCAACGAGCTGGAGGCTTTCGACAACTATGCCGCGGCCAAAGACGAACTTTTCCGGGAAGTCTATGTGCTGGCACACACCCAGCACCTCAAAAACAAGGACATCTACGAAGGCGGCTCGAAAATGATCACGCTGCTGGATCCGGTCGAATCCCGTACCGGCATCAAGCCGATGCTCTGGCAGGCCCAGCGCTGTATCTTCCAGGCTTTCCTGACGCTGATCAACTACGATGAAAACGGCCGGCTGCGGGACCAGACCGTCACCGACCGGCTGGGCCGCCGCGAAATCATCGAAATCGGCCCGGATGAAAATATGTTTGACCCGATGATTCTCTGGATGGGGGAATATGCCGCCGAACAGGGATACACGCTCGGTTCCGGCATCATTTCCGGCAAGCCGGGTGCGGGCATCAACCACAAGGAATACGGTGTTACCAGCTTCGGCGTACACCAGTATCTTCTGAAAACACTGGAAGAACTGGGGATCGACCCGACCCGGGACGAATTCAGCATCAAAATCTCCGGCGGCCCCGCCGGGGACGTCGCCGGTAATGAATTGAAACTCCTGCTGGCAGGTGATGACGCCGGTCGGCCGCTTTATCCGGGACTGCGCCTGGTCGCCATCACCGACGGACCGGCCGTTGCTTTTGATCCGGAAGGGCTGGACCGCGAAGAGTTGCAGCGACTGCTCTTCCGTGGCGCACTGGATGAATTCAATCCGGAAAAGTTGCGCGGGGAAGGTGCGTCCATTCTGTACGCCGCTCCGGTCGTCCGCGACGACGAGGAACGCCATGAGCTGGTCGTACGGCGGGATGGGAAACTGGAAAAAACCACCGTTTCGCGCGATGATTTCATGCGGCTGTTCCAGCAGAACCTGACGCATTACGCCGACGTGTTCATTCCCGCCGGAGGCCGGCCTTCGACGATTGATGTGCCGAACGTGCCGGATTACTTCCCCGGCAACCGGCCATCCTTCCGGGCAATCGTGGAGGGAGCCAACTCCTTCATCACGCCCGCCGCGCGCGAGGAAATCCAGAAACGGGGTGTCCTGATTATCAAAGACGCTTCCGCTAACAAATGCGGCGTGATCACCTCTTCCTACGAAATTCTGGCCGGATTGATGTTGAGCGAGGAAGAATTCAAGGAAGTCAAGCCGGAACTGGTCCGGGAAGTCAAGGAAATCCTCCGGAGCCGTGCCCGGCGGGAAGCGGACTGGCTGTACGCCCATTTCCACTCTGAAGGGATGCCGCTCACCCGGCTGACCGATCGCCTGAGCCGGGAAATCAACAACGCCAATGACCGGATTTTCGCCTATCTCGGACAACATCCGGAAATGGTAACCGACCGTCTTCTCGAATCGCATCTGCCGCCACTCTTCTCCGACCGTTTCGCGGATCGCCCGGCGCGGCTTCCGGCGGAATACCGTCGGGCCATCGCCTCGGTGGAACTGGCCTGCCGCATGGTTTACGCCCTGGAAGGCGGAGACCTCGGCCGGCAGCTCTTCATGCTGCTGAACGACCGCGAAAAAGAAGCATGCCAACCGAACCGGGAGGAATAACGTATGATCAGAATCAGAACGTTCCAAGATGAAGACGCAGAGGCTGTGGCCAAACTGGTTTACGACTCCTTCCGCTCCTTTCTGGGAGAACGGTTGGGAGACCGGTTCGAAGAGCTCTGCCCGCAGCTGTCGGCGGATCATTACCGGAAAACAGCATTGCATCGTACCGAGGATGTGGAAACGGTCTCTTTCGTCGCGGAGGAAGACGGCCAGGTGGTGGGTTTTCTGCAGGCGGAGGCGCGGGCGTTCGGCCTGGGCAGCCTTAATTTGATCGCCACGGCGCCGGGCAGTGCCGGCAAAGGCATCGGATCAAGCCTCTTTGAGGCGGCCTATCAATTCTGGACCGAACGCAGATTGCGCAAGATCATCACCAGTGTCGCCGCCTGCAACAAGACGGCGCTGGCATACTACCTGCGGCACGACTTCGTTCCGGAAGGATACCGCAAAGACCACTTTTTCCCCGGGGTGGATGATATTGAACTGGCCCGCTTTCTACATTACTGAAACGGCTTTGCATGTTTTTTAAAGGAGGACGATGAAAAAAATCGCCGTCATTACCGGCGTTTCCGGAGGCTTGGGCGCCGCTCTGGCGCGGGAATTCCGCCGACACGACTTTCTGGTGATCGGGCTTTCCCGCACCCCGCCGTCGGAAGGGGTGGTGGATGAATTCGTCGCCGCGGATCTGACCGATCCCGCGTTTCGGGAAAGCCTGGTGCGTGACCTCACCGCCCGTTTCGGTCGTATCGACATCCTGATCAACAACGCCGGGATCGGCGCATACGCCACCTGGGAAGAGCTGGATGAAACCGCATTGCGGCGATTGTTTGAAATCGATTTCTTCGCCCCTGTGGCTCTGGTCCGCGCCATGATGCCATTGCTGACGGCGGCGTCCGGTACGGTGGTCAATATCTCTTCGGTAGCAGCCTCGGTACCGGTCGCCTGCATGGGAGCATACAATGCGGCGAAAGCGGCGTTGCGGCTCTTTTCCGAATCGCTCCGTCCGGAGGTCACGGGACGGGGCATTCATGTAGTTACGGTCTGCCCGGGACGAATCGAAACGGGATTTTCCCGACGGGCGCTGGGCGGGCGTAAACCGCCGGAGACGCCGGGACACGGCAGCGCCACGGCGGTCGGGCTGGCCCGCCGGGTATATCGTGCCTGCGCCGCCCGGCGGCGCGAGGTGATTTATCCGGCCTGGTACGGCTGGGTAATGACGTTTGTCCGTATTTTCCCCGGCATCAACGAATACGCCAACCGGAAAATCTGGCATCTGGATCATGAAAACTAATCGTTTATCCCGGCAACTCGCCGCTGTCATGCTGCTGGTGGTGGCAGTATATCCGTTCTGCCAGGCGGAAGTCTATCTCCTGGGGCCGAAGCGGCACAGCGCCGCAGAAGGCGGCAAAGGATTGCCGGAGCAGGAGTTTCAGGAACTCTTCGACCACAAAATGCTGCTGGAGGAACCGATCGTCTACAACGGGGTGAAAACCACCTTGCATGTCCTGCTGATCAAACGCGCCCCGGAAGAGCTGCTGGCCGAACTGCGTCAACGCTATCCCGCATTGAAGATGCGTGCTGACAGTGCCGGTGTCGTCCTTTTCTGGCCTGGCGCCCGGGGCTGGCGGCAACGGGTACTGCTGGTCGGTAACGTCGAACAAAGAAACGTCACCTGCTTTATCATGCGTCTTCCGGAAAAGACACCGGACAAACCACAATGGCCGCGCACTCTGCCGCTGCCGCCCGGAGCCACGCCGGAAGAGACGATTCTCTTTGAAAACTCCGGTGTCAGTTACGGTGCATTTCGCGGCAGTCTTCCTCTCGCCGAGGCATTGGCGGCCGTGGCGGAAAAACTCGCGGCAGAAGGTTTCACGCCGGTCACCGGAGAAGCGGCGGGGACGAATGCGGTTGCCCGGGGTGAGTTGTTTCTGCGCAGCAATCCCCGGCAATTGCTGTGGATCGCTTTCGACGACAACGGCAACGGCACCCTCTCGCTGACACCGCTGAAATAGTCGATTCTCCTCTCAAGCCGGCATCCGGGAAAAGCGGTATTCGATCTTCTGGCAATACCTCTCCCCCGGCTCCAGCCGGATGCTCGGGAAGGCCGCATGGTGCGGACTGTCGATCAGATGCTGCGGCTCCAGACAGAAGCCGCCGAACCGCTCATAAGCCCTGCCGTTCTTGCCAATATCCGTTCCGTTCAATCCACCGCCGGTGTAAAGTTGTACCGCAATATCGGTCCCCGCCAGATCCAGACGGATCCCTGTCTTCTCCGAAAAGGCAGTTGCCATCCACTGCATGACGCCTCCCGGTCCGGGCAGCCGGAAATTGTCGTCCAGACCGTTCGGGAACTCCGCCAGCAATTCGTCGAAACGTCGTGCCCGACGCAGATCATACGCCGTCTCCGCCACCGGCAGCAGCCGTCCGGTCGGAATCAGATCCGCCCCTACCTCCTGCCGTTCCGCGGCATTTACCTGAATCACCTGTCCGGCAATGCTTCCGCTCCCCTCGCCGTTCAGGTTGAAATAAGCGTGCCCGGTAAGATTCACCACCGTCGTCGCCGAAGTTGTCGCCTGCAATTCCAGCTCCAACGCATTTTCCGAAGTCACACGGTACACCGCGTCCACCGTCAGGTCCCCGGGATATCCCCCCTCTCCGTCCGGACTGAACAATCGCAGCGCCAGAAGATCTTCGCGATAATCCCGCACCTCCCACAGACGATGACTGAACCCAATCCCCCCATGCAGACTGTTGGGCTTTTCATTGGCCACCAGTTGATATGACAGGCCGTCCAGCGTGAAAGACGCCCCGGCAATCCGGTTGGCCACCCGCCCGACCAAGGCTCCGAAATAAGTTCCGCACGCCAGATAATCGTGCGGGTCCCGGTATCCCAGCACCACATCCACCGGTATACCGTCTCCTCCCGGGAAAGTCAGTGCATACAACACACCGCCGAAATCGCTGATGTCCGCCGTCAATTCGCCGGTTTTCGATCGCAACCGGAACAAACGGGCTGTCCGTCCATCCGGCAGCGTGAAGAATTCCCGTACACTCATTTTTCCCGATCCCCCCATTATATCAGGAATAAAGCCAGGTGGAAAGATAGCGTTCCCCGGAATCCGGCAGCAGCACAACGATCCGCTTCCCTCTGAATGTCTCCCGGTCCGAAAGTTTCAGTGCCGCGGCCAGAGCAGCTCCGGAAGAGATGCCGACCATCACCCCCTCTTTGCGGGCCGCTTCCCGGGCCGTCTCCCCGGCCGTATCGGCATCAATCCGTACAATTTCGTCAATCAGAGTCCGATCCAACACCTTCGGCACAAATCCGGCCCCGATTCCCTGGATTCGGTGCGGCCCTGCCGGACCACCGGAAAGCACCGGCGACTCATCCGGCTCCACCGCCACTGCGTACAACGCCGGATTCCGCTCCTTCAACCGCGCCGCCACCCCGGTCAAAGTACCACCGGTCCCCACCGCTGCAACAAATACATCCACTTTGCCGTCGGTGTCGCGCCAGATCTCCTCCGCGGTCGTCGCCCGGTGGCAGGCGGGATTGGCCGGATTGTCGAATTGACCGGGAATGACAGACCCCGGATTTTCCCGCTGAAGTTCCTCTGCCCGCCGAATGGCCCCGGTCATCCCCTCCTCTCCCGGCGTCAGCTCAATCTCCGCCCCCAGTGCCTGGAGCAGCTTCCGCCGCTCTATGCTCATGGTCTCCGGCATGGTCAGAATCAGCCGGTACCCCTTGACTGCCGCCGTCATGGCCAGACCGATTCCGGTATTGCCGCTGGTCGGCTCAATAATCAAACCGCCTGGCCGGAGTCCCTGATGACGTTCCGCATCGGCAATCATCGCCGCACCCACCCGATCCTTGACACTGGACATCGGGTTGAACATTTCCAGTTTGGCGAGAATTTCCGCCCCACCATGATTCAATCGATTGATCCGCACCAGCGGGGTATTGCCGATCAGTTCCAGTACATTAGCCGCAATCTTCTCCATATTTTGTCTCCTGTAATCCCCGGAAAGTTGCTTCCCCTCGGCCACGGGCCTCGGGGCCCTGCTTTGCAGGACCGCTACTTGCCGGGGGCCCCGCTCTACGGTGCTCCGGCCGGTTCTACCGGCCTCGCACCTGCGAGTTTGGTTGTTTGATTTTTACTTTTCGTTGCTTCCCCTCGCCCACAGGCCTCGGGGCCCCGCTTTGCAGGATCGCTACTTGCCGGGGGCCCCGCTCTACGGTGCTCCGGCCGGTTCTGCCAGCCTCGCACCTGCAAGTTATGGTTGATTTTTTATGCTCCCAACCGCTTTCCGGTGCTCCTGTGCTGAAACTGCCCGCACCCGAATTTGATCCGAAATACTTTTTCCGGCATCCTTATTGAAACTTTACCATGGTTCCTCTGAAAAATCAATCCCCGAACGGTTGCAAATCCTCCGCGGCGCCGTTATCTTATCCATGCGGCACAGCCGAACAAATCAGCGGGAAGACCATGACGGTCGTATCCCGGATTTCCGGAACGGTTTCTCCGCCACGACGGCGAACCCAATGCGAAAGGGAAAGACATGGACGGAAGTTTTGTAGTACTCTCGCTGTTGCGCGATGCAGCAGCTGCCGGAGCCCAGGGGGATGTCGATGAGGCTGTACGGTTAGACCGGGCATTCGACGGTGAGTCCGGGGAAGGGTATCTGCTGCGTTTCGACGACCGGCTCTGCTTTGCAGAACGCCGAACCGGAGAGACGGATTATACCTGCTTTGTTCTGCCGTTAACGGAAATTGCCTTGTGTGCCTTGTCTGAAGACCACTTTCTGACCCGGGCCCGGTTCCGGGCCGGTGACCGATTCTTCGACTGCTGCTGGTCATGGGCGGAACGCGAGGATGCCGAAAAGCTTCTGCTCCAGTTCCGGAATGAGACCAACCTCGCTTCCGACACGGAAAACAGTGGTGCGGAGACCGGCACCTGTTCTCCGGCGGTATTGTTCGTAGCAGGCCTGATGTTCGCCGCCGGGGCGGACAACAATCTCCCGGAAGAAGAAGAACAAAAAATCCGGGAACTGGCTCCCGAAGAAGCCTTAAAACCGGGCGTGGCGTTTTACCAGCAATCATCCCTGGAGGATTTCGCTGCGGCGGCGCGGCATGCCCTGAGCGACAAACAGCTGATTTCGCTGCTCTCCAACCAGTTGGAAATTCTGATGGCAGATGGCGAGTTCTTCAGTACGGAACGGCGCATGATGTCGGAACTGGTGCGGCTGCTGCAATTTCCCCCGGAAGATTATGCCCGAATTGAAAAAGTGATTTTGCTGAAGAATCAGAGGAACGGATTGTTTGCCTCCTGAGCGGATGCGGCATGTTCGGCACGCCTCTCCTCCGGCGGCGGGAGTATGATGTGAAATTCATTGACTACTGGCACGCAAACCGACAGCGTTATCAGGCGCTGTTATTCGATATTGACGGGACCTTGTCCTGCGGCAGCCATGTCCTGCCCGGGGTCCGGGAATTACTGATGGAACTGCGCGCGGAGCAGGTGCCGCACTGTATTCTGACCAACGACGGCAATCATTCGCAGGCTGAAAAAAGCGCCATTCTGGCGGCGGGCGGCCTGACTGTCGCCCCGGAAGAGATCGTCTCCTGCGGTTCCGCTCTGGGAGAACTGGTCACGGCGCGGGGCTGGCGGGACCGAATGTTTTTCGTACTTGGGCTGTTGGGCCATCCGTGTTATGCCGAGCGTGCCGGGCTGCGGGTCTGTCGTGATGAGAATCGCATCGACGAATGCTTCGGGGTGATCAACGGCGAAGACTATTACGACTGGCACAATCATATGCAGGCGGCGATCAATTTTTTCCGCCGCCATCCGGACCGTCCGCTGGTGGTGCCGAATCCGGACAGTTACTGGCCCGGTTCACGTCCCGGCTGGCTGGGGGTGGGCGCGGGCGGTCAGGCCCGCTTCATCTGCGGCATGCTTGCCGAAATGGGGGTGGACATTCAACCGATTTACCTGGGCAAACCCTACCGACCGGTTTATGATGCGGCAGTGCACCTGCTTCGACGGCGTTTTCCAGAAGCCGGAGAATTTGACTATGGCCGGATTCTCATGCTGGGAGATTCATTGCGATCCGACATCCGCGGAGCGAACAACTGCGGCATGGTTTCCGCACTGCTGTTGACCGGGATCACTTCTGCGGCACAGGCAGCGCGGGCGGAAGGGGACTGTGTGCCCCACCTGATTTTCGATACCATCGGCTGAAGGCCGGGACGGTTGCCAAGGGGATTTTTTGGAAAAAGTTGAACTCCGCCCGGAAATCCGGCTTGCAATTTCCGGAAACAACGATATTGTAAAGGAGTTTTTATGAGAGGGCGTATAGCTCAGTTGGTTAGAGCGCTACGTTGACATCGTAGAGGTCGTAGATTCGAGTTCTACTACGCCCACCATTTAGAATTGTTCCGCCGACCGGATTCCCGGTCGGCTTTTTTATTTGAGCTTCCGACAAATTTTCCGGGGGAGTAGCGGTCGAGACGCCAGGCCCATGGGAATTGGAGCAGGATTCATCAGCAGAAAGAGACCATGGGCACGAAAAAGCAATGCCCTCTACCGGGGAAAGTTCGCGATCATACTTGCAACCGCATCACTTGCGGAATATGGTAAAACGACGGATGTTTTTTTTCGTACAGGTCCTCCCGGAAGAAAGGCAGACTCATCGCATGGAGGGTAGCCGCAGCACAATCTGCTCCCACCCGCCGCAAACCATGACACCTGCAAGGAAGTTCACGATCGTATGACAAGGAGATGCATGATGACCAAGAAACCCCTGCTCTGCCTTCTGTTGTCTTTGCTGCTTTTTTCCACCGGATTCGCCCATGATCCGCGCCTGTTCACAGGGTTCCCGCTGGTTGATACCGATGCCTGGACACCGGTTCAGGTGACCGTCTGGCCGGTGACGTTGTTTTCCGTTCAGGCGGTTTACGGGATCAATCTGGCGCCGGGATTGTTGTCGTTTGAGCGGCGGGTGTACGGTATTTCTCTGACTCTGATGGGAGGCGCCGGGAAATTATACGGAGTTCATTGTGGACTGGCTTGTATTGCAGAACAATCGACCGGGCTGATGGTCGGCCTCTCGAACTACTGCAAATCGAATCGTGGAGTCATCATCGGATTGATCAACTTTTCATCCGACTCGTACGATGCTGCCGGTTCCACTGAGAACCTGATACAACTCGGAGTCTTCAACCAGGCGGAAAACGGTCTGCAAATCGGACTGCTCAACTACAATCAGAACGCCCTGGTCCCGTGGATGCCTCTGGTGAATTTTTCCCGGTGAAAAACGGCGACTTCCCCCGGCAACAGGATGACGCCAGAATCCCCCCACAATCAGCTGATCTCGAACGCAGCGCCGAGCCTCTGGAAATCCGCCACAAAATCGGGATACGTCACCGCCGCCGCCTCCACCCCATGAATGACCGAAGGTGAATCCGCCGCCAGCGCGGCAACCGCCAGCGCCATGACGATCCGGTGATCTCCACAGCCGTCCAGTTCGGCTCCATGTAAACGCCCCCCTCGAATGATCATACCGTCCGGCAGCTCCTCAACGGCCACCCCCATTTTTCGCAACTCCCGGGTCATGCAGGCAATCCGGTCCGTCTCCTTGACCCGGGCCTGCGGCACATGAAGCAGTCGGGTCGTTCCCGCAGCCGCGGCGCCGGCCACAGCCATCACCGGCAGTGCATCCGGCGTGGCATTAAGATCGAAATCCCCCCCCTGCAACGGCCGCGCAGGCGCCACAAACAGTTCCTTTTCTCGACAACAGGCAGCATTCATACGCGCCAGATACTCAAATACGGCTTTGTCCCCCTGTACATCGGAAAAATCCAGATTACGGATCTCCACCCCGTCCCCGATCAGCGCCGCCGCCACCAGCGGAAACGCCGCCGTGGAGAAATCTGCAGGAATCGTCGCCTCAAATCCCCGGTAACGCTGTCTTCCCGGTACTTCAAAATGCAGCAGATCCTCCGAACAACGGTAGCGGATGCCCAGCCGGTCCAGCCAGCCGAGGGTGATCCCGATATACGGTTTCTCATTGAGAAACTCCAGATCCAATATACAGTCGCGCCGAGCCAGCGGCGCGGCAAAAAGCAATGCCGTCAGAAATTGCGACGTCGTCCCGTCCACTGCGGCAGCAGTCCCCCCTTCCAGTGGCCCCCGAATCGTCAGCGGACACTTCCCGTTATCCGAAATGCATTCCGCCCCCAACTGCCGCAACGCGTCCAGCACCCCTTCCATCAGACGGGTCCGCAGCGAAGCATCGCCATCAAAACGAACCGGAAATCCACCGGTCGCGGCCATGGCCGTCAGCAGTCGCAACCCGGTACCCGAATTTCCCAGATCCAACGTTTTACGGGGATCCGTCAAATGCCCGCCGGTTCCGGTAATATGCCACTCTCCCTCCTGCTCCTGACACAGTGCCCCAAGCGCTGTCGCGGCCGCCAGCACGGAACGGGTATCCGCCGAATCCAACGGGGCACGCAACGTGCTCACACCGTCAGCGGCAAGCGCAGCAACAATACCGCGAATGGTATGGGATTTCGATCCGGGCACGGTAATCGAGCCGGCAATGCGGGAAGGATATACGGTCAGTTTCATCGTAACAGGCACCTTGCATTTCCATCATGTCGGCATTAATGTAACGTAGAATCTCAACGAAAGCAAACCAAATATGCAGATTGAAGTCATCTCCACCGGCACCGAACTCCTGAAAGGCTCCAACATCAACACCAACCTCGCCGCCATCGGCTGCGCGCTCGGAACGATCGGCCAAACCGTCCACCGGGCCCAGACTGTGGGGGATGATCGGGATGCCTTGATCTCGGCGTTTCATCTGGCGGCGTTGAACGGGGACGTCATTCTTGTCACCGGCGGTCTCGGACCGACTGCGGACGATCTGACTCGGGATGTCGCCGCGGAATTCTTCGGCATGCCGCTGGTCCGTTCCAGGGAACTGGCCGACGATCTGCGCCGTTACTACCGGCGGCGGCACGGCGCCGGGCCGATTCCCGCGACGCTTTTCCGGCAGGCGGACGTGCCGCAGGGAGCCGCGGTACTGCCGAACGCCAACGGCAGCGCCCCCGGTCTCTATTTGAATACCGCTTATGCCGGACACGCCTGTCATGTGTTTCTCCTGCCCGGCCCGCCGGTGGAGATGGAGCCGATCCTGAACGCGGAAGTGCTGCCGCGCCTGACCGATCTCGACGACGACGGCGACCGAATCCTGACTCGCGGCTTTCTCGTCGCCGGCGGCGCGGAGCTCCTGATCGAGGAGGCGCTGGAGCCGCGCTTTCGCGACTGTCCGATATCGCTGGCCTACTGCGCCAGTGCAGAAGGAACCCGGGTCTTTCTATCCGCCGCCGATGCCGCACTGCTGGATGAGAAATTCACGGAAACACATCAATTATTCTCCGGCAGCGCCCTGCCCGAAGGATGTCTTTCCATCGCCGAAGGCCTGGTGCGGCTGCTGCAGAAACAGCATCAGACCATGAGTCTGGCCGAATCCTGTACCGGCGGCCTGGCGGCGGCGGCCATCACCGCCGTGCCCGGAGCGTCCGAAGTTTTTCAGGGCAGTGTCACCGCTTACGATAACCGCGTCAAGTCGGAAGTGCTTGGAGTACCAGAATCATTGCTCGCCACCTCCGGCGCGGTCAGCGCCGACTGCGCACTGGCCATGACCCGGGGCGTCCGGCAATTGCTGCATACGGATTGCAGTGCAGCCATCACCGGCATCGCCGGCCCCGGTGGCGGCACCCCGGAAAAACCGGTGGGATTGGTATACGTCGCCGCCGCCTGCGGCGACCGGGAAAGAGTACAGGAATGCCGGTTCCGGGGCAGTCGGGAATCCATCCGGCAGCGATCTCGTGCCGCCGCGTTGCGACTGCTTTATCAGCTGGTGTCCGAGGCGGAACCGCAAGCATGAACGTTCCCCGGCCCACCGTCGCGGTCGGGATCGGATTTATTTTTGAGAGATCGGGTGTATATTATCCGAAACGGACGGAGGTGGTATATGGCGGAAGCCGATGACAAGAAAAATTTTGGTAATCTGACGCCGCGTGCACGGCAGGTTCTGATTCTCGCCCGCAAGGAGGCAGAACGGTTCAATCATGATTATATCGGTACTGAGCACCTGCTGCTCGGCCTGCTCAGCCTGGGAGAAGGCGTGGCAGTGGAGGCACTCAAGGCGCTGGGCTTGAGCCTGGAACAGCTCCGGCTCGAAGTGGAGAAGGTCTGCGGCACCGGTGGTGAAACCAAAACCGCCGGACAACTGCCATTGACCCCCCGCCTGAAACGAGTCCTGATGATGGCGGCGGAAGAGGCTCAGGCGATGAATTACAACTTCATCGGTACCGAACATCTGCTGCTGGCCCTCCTCCGGGAAGGGGAAAGCGCTTCCGCCCGGGTATTGGCCAATCTTCAGGTTGATCCGGAAAAAGTGCGTGAACAGGTCGTCCGGGCACTTGATCCGGATTATCTGCCCGAAGGCGGCAACGAAAGCGAAAACGGCAGCATGCCGCCCTCCCCGGGCGCCAGCGACGCCGATGGGTTACCGACCTTGAATGCCTTCGGCCGGAACCTGACCGATCTGGCCGCTCGCGGCGAACTGGATCCGGTGATCGGGCGCCATGACGAAATCGAACGAGTCATCCAGATTCTCTGCCGCCGCACCAAAAACAATCCGGTGCTGATCGGTGAAGCCGGCGTCGGAAAAACCGCGATTCTCGAAGGGCTGGCCGAGGCGATCGCCGCCCGTAATGTCCCGGAAATCCTTGCAGACAAAAAAGTTTTCGCTCTCGATCTCCCGCTGATGGTGGCCGGTACCAAGTACCGTGGCCAGTTCGAAGAACGGATCAAGGCGGTGATCGACGAAGTCCGTAATTCGGGCAAAGTGATCCTCTTCATTGACGAACTGCACTCCATCGTAGGGGCGGGCGGCGCCGAAGGCGCCATGGACGCCGCCAACATCATCAAGCCGGCGCTTTCCCGTGGAGAACTGCAGTGCGTCGGCGCCACCACCCTCGATGAATACCGGAAGGGAATCGAAAAAGACGCTGCCCTGGAACGCCGTTTCCAGCCGATCATCGTCAATCCTCCGAGCGTGGAGGATTCGATCCGCATTCTCGAAGGACTCCGGGAAACCTACGAAAAGCACCACCACATCCGTTATGCACCCGATGCCCTGGAGGCGGCGGTGCGGCTTTCCGACCGTTATATTTCTGGCCGTTTTCTGCCGGACAAGGCGATCGACATCATGGACGAAGCCGGCGCGCGAGCCCGGATTAACTGCGTGACTGCGCCACCGGATACCTCCCAACTCGAACAGGAGCTGGCGGAAGCCCGGCAGGCCAAGGAAGCGGCGATCGCGGAACAGGATTTTGAAACTGCCGCCCGGTGCCGCGACCGCGAACGCGAATGCAAGAGCGAACTTGAAACCATGCACCGCCGCTGGCAGGCGGCCTGTGCCGAAAACCGTCCGCTGGTCACCCGGCAGGACATGGCCTTCGTCGTCTCCAAACTGACCGGTGTTCCGCTGCAGGAAATGGAGGAAGGCGAAAACCGCAAACTGCTGCGCATGGAAAGCGAACTGAGCAAGTCCGTCGTCGGCCAGAGCGAAGCGATTTCGGTCATCTCCCGAGCACTCCGCCGTTCGCGCGCCGACTTGAAAAACCCCGACCGTCCGATCGGCTCCTTCCTTTTCCTGGGACCCACCGGCGTCGGCAAGACCTTGCTGGCCAAAGCGCTGGCGGAATTCATGTTCGGCAACGCCGACGCCCTGATTCAGGTCGACATGTCCGAATATATGGAGAAATTCAACGTCTCGCGTCTGATCGGCTCTCCGCCCGGCTACGTCGGCCATGGAGAAGGCGGCGAACTCACCGAGCGAGTCCGGCGCCGCCCCTATTCCGTCGTTCTGTTTGATGAGGTGGAAAAGGCGCATCCGGACGTCATGCACATTCTGCTGCAGATTCTGGAAGAGGGACGGATCACCGATTCGCTCGGACGCCGGGTGGACTTCCGCAATACGATCATCATTATGACCAGCAACGTCGGCGCAGAACAGCTGGTCAAAGGCGGCAAGGGCCTCGGCTTCAGCGGCGGCACCGAACTGGACGCGGAAAAAACCCGGGACCGGTTGCTCGACGCCGCACGCAAGTTCTTCAAGCCGGAATTTGTAAACCGTCTGGACGAGCTGGTGGTATTCCGTCGGCTGACCCGTGAAGATCTCCTCTCCATCGTGGACATCGAGGTTAACAAGGTCAAGGAACGTCTGGCAGTGCGCGGTCTGACGCTGGAACTGCCGGACGATGTGAAAAATTTCCTGATCGACAAGGGCTTCGAACCGGAATACGGCGCCCGTCCGCTCCGGCGCACGGTGGAGCGCATGATCGAGGACCCGTTGGCTGAGGAACTGCTCAAGGGTTTGCCCGAGGGCACCACCAGAATCCGGGCGGTACTGGACAATCAGAAACTGCTGCTCTTCCCGGAAAAACCAGATGCTCCCGCACCGCGCAAACCGCGCACCCGGAAGAAAAAGACCGAATAAATATCTCGGGAACCACTTCCCGGAATCATTCTGGAAGTGGTTCCGGCTTACCGGAAAAAATGACAAAAAAAGAGGAGGTGGAAAACCTCCTCTTTTCTTTTATACGGCCGCCGGTTGTCCGGCAAAGCCATATGCGTTGCAACAGGAAATAACCAGGAGAGCGCTCTTGACTGAAAAGCGCCCTCCATCCGCTGCCGATCTCCGGAGTTATTTTTCTTCCGGGAAACAGCTGCGCATAACCCCCATTTCCAGCCCGCGCAATTCCGCCAGCCCCCGCATCCGGCCCAGCGCATAATAACCGGGATTGGGACACGGCGGCTTGGCCAGATCGTCCATGATGTCATGCCCGTGATCGGGACGCATGGGAATGCGCCAGTCGGCGCGGCCTTCCCGGCGGCGACGGATCTGCTCGGCGCAAACCGCCTTCACCAGTTCATACATGTCCACCCGCCCTTCCAGATGCCGGGCTTCGTAGAAATTGCCGTCGCCTTCGTGCTGGGTGCTGCGCAGATGCAGGAAACCCACCCGGGGAGCACATTCCTTGAACATGGCCACCACATCATTCTCCTTGCCCGCACTGAAACTGCCCGCACAGAAGCAGATCGCGTTCGCGGGACTGTCCACCATCGCCAGCAGGTTCCGCACGTCCGCGATGTTGCTGAAAATTCGCGGCAGCCCGAGAATGGAACGCGGCGGATCGTCGGGATGAATCACCAGACGGCAGCCGTTTTCTTCCGCCACCGGAGTCACCGCTTCCAGGAAATGCCGCAGATTGGCCTCCAGCTTTTTGCGGTCCACGCCTTCGTAACGGGCCAGCATCCGGCGGACATCTTCGATGGTCACGCCTTTGAAACCGGGGAAATTGTCGATGATCGACCGGGTCTGGGCCTCCACCTGTTCCGGCGTCAGCGAACGGAAATAGGCGGTGGCCTTTTCGATCTGGCTCGGGGTGTAATCCTTTTCAGCGCCCGGACGCTTCAGAATGAACATTTCAAACGCGGCAAACTGCGCCTGATCAAAATACAGCGTCGTCGCCCCGTCGGGCAGACGGTAATGCAGATCGGTCCGGATCCAGTCCAGAACCGGCATGAAATTGTAGGTGATCACCCGCGGCGCATTCGGCACCTTGCCGAGATTGCGGATGGACTCCTTGTAGTTTTCAATGTATTCTTCGCAACGTCCGGCACCCAGTTTGATATCTTCGTGCACCGGCAGACTTTCGATGACACTCCAGGTCAATCCGGCCTCTTCGACAATCCGGCAACGCTCCCGGATCGCTTCCACCGGCCAGACTTCCCCGTAAGGAATTTCATGCAGCGACGTCACCACGCCGGTGGCGCCGGTCTGACGGATATGCGACAGCGGCACCGGATCCTTCGGGCCGTACCAGCGAAAAGTAGGTTCCATGAACATGGTCGTTTCCTCTCTATTTTTCCATTTGTCCACTGATGGTTCCATAATATGCCACGGCATGTCGGAGGTTGCAAATAAAAAAACCGGTTTTTATGCAAAACTCCGCCGGCAAACCATCGCTCAGAAGAGGAAAACCGGCGGATGGTCCACCGTTTTCAGCGCGGCCAGCCGGTCTCTGGTGGCGGTGAACGCCGGGTGGGACACCGTCCGACATTGGCGCGGACAGAACCGCACGCAGGCCATACAGCGCAAACACGTTTCCGGATCCGTCACACCATCCCGGAGCGCCCCGGTCGGACAGACTTCTTCGCAAACGCTGCAGCGACTGCACGGACCTATGGTCTCCGGCAGAAACGGCAGTGCGGGATATGGTTTGTAAGGCCGGTTGCCCGGCGGTGTAAACGGCTGCTTCTCCCGTTTCAGCAGCGCCGCAGCAAAAGCAGCAGCTGCCTGCCGGTCCCGCTCATCGGGACGCCCCTCTCCGACTTCCGGAATGTAACAATGAGGCGCCACCAGCGCCGCCATCGCCACCGGGACAAAGCCGCGGGCCGCCGCCAGATCGGCCAATTCCAGCGCCGCATCGTCAAATGCCCGATTGCCGTACACCACCGTGATCACTGCCGCACAACCATTCCCTTCCAGCCGGTCCAACAGCCCCGGCACCGGCGGCACCCGCCCACAGTAAACCGGCACAGCAAGAATCACCAGACCATCCGGCGCGAACCGCCGCCGCTCCCGCCGGGCGGGCGGCAAGGTCAGGTCCCATTCCGAATAATCATAACGGAAACATCCCGCCAGCATCCGGGCACACGCCCGGGTGCCATGCGTCGGACTGAAATAAACGGCGGTAACGGTTGACGGCTGATTCATACGAAGACCTCCCTGAGAGTTGAACCGGTTCATCTCTACATTGCCGCCATTCCGGCTGGATGTCAAGTGTCCGCCGTATTTTTCCACTCCGAATCACGGTGCTGGTACCGGGTAGACGGCTTTGACGTAATCCAGCAGAATCTTCGGAACTGATTCCAGAATCACCGGCTGCGGCGACTTGGCATTGATGATGGCAAACAGGCGGGATTTCCGTCCCCGAGCCTTCCGCACCATACGACCGGTAATGGCACAGCGGTAGGAGTCCTGCTGTTTCGGTAAAACCAACTGGACGGCACCGTCCTTCCCGTCCCGCTTCACAGAAAATCCGTAAGGAAGCTGGCTGCCCGGCTTACCGGACAGAAACTGCTCCCGAACGATTTCCTGAAGCTCGTCGCGCGTCAACGTTACCACCACCACCCCGCCCTGTTCAAACGGATAGGCGCTGAACAAATCGCCGCGAGTGATGTCGTTCTCAAAAACAGCATCCCGAACCGGCGGGGAAATCAAAGCCAGATCAGCTCCGGTCGCCCGCAGAAACGCCTCCCCGAAAAATCGGGCCATAGAGTCGTCCCGGGTCGAAATCCGGCGGGAGGTATGACCGATCACCACTCCGGCATCCCGTTCCGCATCGGCATTGAACGCTCGTATTTCCGCGGAAGGCCGGTACGGTGACGCCACCGCCTTCGGAGCAGCGTCTCCGCTGATGTATTCCGTAGTGATCTGAACGGCTTTTTTCCGTGCCGTATCGTATTGGATAACCGCCCGTCCCACGCCTCCGGCATGACATCCGGGCTGGAGAACCCGGGTATCCGTCCCGAGGGTTTCCCGGATGATCTTGTGCGTATGGCCGGCGGCAATCAATTTGATTTCCGGATATTTCTGCGCAATTCGGAGCAGCTTGTCCGACTGATTGCTGCCGTAATGGCAGGCAAGAATCACAATATCCGGCTCGGCACGCCGCACTTCCGGCATAATCCGATCCATCGTCGGCTCCAGATCAAACAGCTCAAAATCCTCATCCGCAAAGTAAAAACGGTTCAAAGTAGGATAAGTCAACCCGATCACAGCGATCCTCACCCCTTTGCGTTCAATGATGCGGAACGGCGCAACGTCGGCCCGGTTCCGTTTCAGGTCCAGGTTTGCCATCAACGTCTGTCCCCGATAGGCCCGGATCTGTTCCAGCAGCAACGGCAAGCCGCGGTCAAATTCGTGATTGCCAGGAATCCAGAAATCATAACCGAGATCGTTCAGATACTGAATCCCGACCATGCCCCGGGACGAATGCCCGACATAAGTGCCGATCACGGTATCCCCACAGTCAATCAAAACCGCCTGCGGATCCGCTTTCCTTGCCTCGGTCAGAATACCGCCCAGCCGGGTAATTTCCGTTTCCGTCAGATGCGCATGAATATCCGTAGTGGTCAGAATGGTTATGCTCCTTACCGGATCGGCCAAACAGGCCCCTGTTGCCAGAAGAAAACAGAGCAGTGCAAAAATCAACCGGTTCACGATTCGTTCCTTTCTGAAAAATTACCCCTTTGCAAAACTTACCAGGGGTTGGCGGCTGCCACATTAATGCCGTTCTGGTCGAAATACCGGATCTTCGTCCAATCCTTATCAGTATTGTGTCCATCCATTCCCGGCATTTGGTCAAAACTTTCCTTGATTTTTCCGGAAAATGCCCCGCCTTGAACGGATTCCGCATGACCATCCAGAAACGTCAGATTGATGCTTCCCCGGTGAATGGCTATGAATCCAGTGTCCGTGGAAAAGAACGCGGCACGGCTGTAATGACCGGGAGGATTGGTGGTCGTCGCCCAGCTGTCGCCAATATACAAAGTACGGGCATGGTGACGGACACGCTTCGTATTCAACCAGGCCTTGCTCCCTTTGCCGACGACCTGGCCGGCCAGAAGAGTATTCTGGTGCCGGGCGCCGTAAGTCCGTTCGAAGAACCATTTGTCACTCGCTTTCGCTTCATCGGGCTTCGCGCCGAAAGCAACCACCGCCGGACATTGAACCAGAGATAACTTCGGAACTACGCTGCCGGTACTTCGCACATAGGTCGCCAGCAGTCCCGCATTCAGCAAAGACCCGGTCCAACCGCGGTCAGGCTCATACAAGGGCGTGATGCCGTTGTAAACGTCCTGATACATGGCCGAGTTCAGGCCGATCTGCCGGAGATTGCTCAGGCAATGAACCTGTTTGGCTTTGGCTCGTGCGCCGGAAAGGGCCGGCAGCAGCATGCCGGACAGGATGGCGATAATGGCAATCACCACCAGAAGTTCAATCAACGTAAATGGCTTCTTCATCTTTTCTTATCTCCTTTGGCTGAGTGAATGGAGATAAGATACCCGTTCCGGTTTTTTCTTTGATGAAGGGCAGGTTTATTTTTGATGAGGATTCCGATTTCCATGAAACGTGAAGCGACTTTGATTTCACGGTATCCTCGGCGAAGAAAAAAACGGAGAAATGGTGAATCCCTCCACCATTTCTCCGAAGTCGGTACCAGTCAGTCCGCTCAACGCCGCGCCGCGTCACGGGCGGCGGCAAGAGTGGCGTATTTGGTCAGCAGGTTGGCCCGGCTGTTGGCCGGCTCGGCTCCGCCATCCACCATGGCGAGAAATTCATCGCGCACGGCTGCAAAATGCATTTCGTGAGTGGTCCGCAATCCGGCGGGAATTTCAATTCGGAAGCGGTCGCCTTCCCGCACCGCTTTCAATCCCGGGAAACGGGATTCCCGGAGCGCCTGTTCCAGCTTCGGAGCGAGCCGGTCGCAATCGCCGTCCGCGGGAACGACGAAGAGTTCCGATCTGCCGCCGGTCGCAGGCCCCTGTTCGATCAGCAACTCCGCTCCCGTTCCGCGCATGACGGAACGGTGGGTGTCGCCGCCGCCCGGCTCCGCCTCCAGCGCCCAGACCACGGAAATCCGTACGGGAATCCCCCGCAGCGCATAGGTGAATTCGCCATTGCTGCGCAATGACAACACCCCATCCTTCACCCGGTCGGCCAGTTCCGGAGGAAAGCCGTCACGCCGGGTCACTTCGCAATATTTCGCCAGCGGCACGGCAGTATCCCAGGTGCGGGCGCTCAGGATCCGAACATCCCGCTCGAAATCCAGCGACTCATCACCGAATACCATCCACTGTACCAGATCCACCAGATGGGTGGTCACATCGACAATCCCTTCCCCCTGCACATTCACATCCAGATACCAGGCGGGCCGAACCAGAGGCGTGCCGTTGACCAGCTTGCACAGATGATGGACGCTCTCCTTTTCAATCGCGGGTTTGTCGCCGTCACAGCGCAGCGTTCCGAAAAGCGCCTTGTTCCGGAAAAGCTCCCGCTGCAGCAGCGAAGTCATTTCATGCCGTTCCGTCATGATGTCCATCAGCACCGGCTCGGTAGCGAGAATATTCCGGAGCACCGCCACGCCGGCGTCGTCGATCGTAAGCGGCTTGTCGCTCAAAATCTTGAATCCGGCATTATGCAGCGCTTCAATATCATAAATCTTGCGGTCGTTGCGTCCTGCCAGAATCGCCACATCTCCCTTGCTTTCCGCAATGGCCCGGTCCAGATAATCTTTTCCCGCATAGATGTGAAACACCCAGTCGGTCGGGTGTTCCGCCCGCTGATTGAAGGCAGATGCCAGATTCATGAAGTTGTCCAGATCCGGCCCTCCTTCGGAATAAATATAGACGTCGCGGCTGATCGCCGGATGGCGTTCCCGCAGAATCAGCCCGGCATGGAAGTGTCCGGGGTTGATGATCATCAAGGTGTGCATGTTTTTCTCCTCATTTTATTGCAGTTGGCCGGATTCAATCCCGGAAAACGGGCATCTTGAACGAATCGTGCGTCCGCGTGACAAAATCCGCTGTCAGCCGCCGCAACCGCGTTCGCATGTCCCGGTAACGGGAATTGAATACCAGATTCATTTCCTCATAAGGATCCACGTTCAAATCGAACATCATCAAGTCGCTCTCTTCCGAGCAGACATATTTCCAGCCGTCTTTCGTCAACACGCCGCGATAGGCCCGGTCGAACGAGTCATAGTGACCGGTTGGTACCACGTTCTGCAAATATGCCCCCTCCGGCGCCTCCGCCACCGGCTCCTGCCGCATGACCGCCGAATAGTCGAATCCCGGCAGTTCCTCCGGAATCTCCAGTCCGCACAATCCCAGCGATGTAGGCAGAATATCCACATGATTGATCGGATACTGGTTTTCGGTTTCCGCATAATGATCCGCGTAATGGTGGCAGCAGCCATTCCAGACCAGGAAAGGAATGTTGACCGCCTCCTGATAGGGATTGGTTTTCTTGAACAATCCGTGGGAACCATGCATATCGCCGTGATCGCTGAAATAGAACACCCACGTATCCTCTTCCAATCCATTGCGACGGATGCAGTTCAGGATTCTCCCGACGTTATAATCCAGATTTTCGATCATCCCGTACATACCGGCGAGGTCAACACGGACCTTGTTTTCCACCGTCGGGTTGTGTGCCACATTGGGCCTGAGCTTGAGGGACTGCGGCTGATAATGAGCCAGCGTATCCGGCGGCGAAATGTAGGGGTTGTGCGGCGGCTGCACCGAAAGTACCGCAAAAAACGGCATATCCGGCAACCGGCGATGCTCGATGTAATCCATCAACAGCTCGCTCAAGTCATCGGTTTCATACCCGGGCAGCCGGGTCAGCGGCACCTCTTCGTCCCGGCGGTGGCCGTGAATGTAACAATCATACTGCATATTGTTGTTATCGTACCCGAGGAAAGTCTGAAAACGACCGCGCCGCTCCCGGGGAATGATCCAGAAAGCCGTCCGGTCAATGTCTACCTTGTAACGGCAGCCGTCCAGATGCCATTTGCCGAAATACGCGGTATCGTATCCGGCTGCGTTGAACAGGTCCGCCGCCGTCGGCAATTCCGGAGGCATCCGGTATTCGTGTCCCGGCACGCATTCGTGCGGATAGCGTCCCGTCAGCAGCGAACCGCGAAATGGACAGCAGAGGGGAAAACCGGAAACTGCATTGCGGAAATTAAAGCCGTTTCCCGCCATCCGGTCCAGATTCGGTGTCCGGACATTGGGGTCACCGTTGCAGCTTAATGAATATCCGGGCTGTTGATCCGAGAAGATCCAGATGATGTTTTTTCTTTTCATCGCCTCCTGCGCTCCTTGTTCCGCTCCTTTGAACCGAAAAAAACCGGTTTTTCTCATAATGTAGCACCAGGATGCCGCCGGAACAGCCCCGGAATTAAAAAAAAAGACTTTTTTCCCTGTGCTTCGGACAGCCTGAAAAATATGGGAATGCCCCTACCCCATCTGTTCCTCCTCCTTCACCGGCAAAAAAACAGGCGCCCCTCTTTTCAGAGAAGCGCCTGTATCCGGCTCCCGCCAGGTCGCGGTTCCGTCAGAAATTCTCCGGCAGATCAGCAGCGGACCACGCCCTTGATGAATCCATCGCGATGCAATTCCATATCCTCGTTGGCCCGATCGAACTCCTCCATCGAATAGAAGTGGGTCGTCACACCGGTGAACTTCCAGATCCCCCGCGAGAGCAGCATGAGGCAGCGGCGGCAGAGGCCCGCTTCGTACATGATCCGGCGCTCATGGCAGTTGACTGTTTCCATCGCCTTGAAGTTCCAGAGCTTGTAATCGATCGTCCGGAGTCCGTCATTATGGTAGCCGCCGATGCCGAGCCGGCCGTGGGCGCAGACCAGTTCGCCGGCCAGCTGCAGGCCGTCCTCGGTGCCGGTAAACTCCATGACCCGCTGAAAGCCGATGCCGAAAATATCGGTCTTATGACCGTCGCGCGTCAGATCCGGCGTATCGATCGCCTTCCAGTCCAGCCGGTATTCCGCCGGGATTTCCTCCGGCGCCAGCGCTTCCGTAGCCCCCATTTTCAAGGCGTTCGCGCGCGCTTCGGGACGCTTGTCGATCGCGACGATATCGCCGTAGCCCATTGCCTTGAAAAGAGAGATCATCCCCAGCCCCATGTAACCGGCACCGACTACCGCGATCGGATCGCCGAGAGTGTTCCACTGCATCTTCATGGCGGCGGAGAGCAGACAGGCGAGCGGTTCGGCGATGGCGTCTTCATCCTTGAGGTTGTCCGGCACATGGCAGGTCTTGTCCGGTTCCATGACGATGTACTCCCTGTAACCGCCGCCGCCGAGTCCGGTCACCCGGTCTCCTTCCTTGAATCCGGTGACGTTTTTGCCGCATTTCGCCACTACGCCGACCGATTCATGGCCGAAAATATCCCCAGGCCGGGCAATGGACCACGGATACCACTCCGAATGACACATGCCGGTATAAGTGACCTTCACCAGCAGCTGGTCGTCAGTGATCGTCGGAATCGGTACATCAACGATTTTACTTTTGCGGGGTCCGACCATGACAATCTGTTTCATTCACTCGACTCCTTTTTGCGGTATGGTTGTATCCTGCCCGATCCGCCGACAACGGCGAAAGGGAAAAAAACGACTGTTCGCACCACTCGAAAAAAAACCGGGATTCCCACAATTTTTTTCAAACGGGAATCCATTCAGCACTTGATTTTCGCCATTATTGATAGTATATCTCCGGTAACAGTCGGCGACCCCGTGTAAACAATCAAAAAACTATGCGTATTCGATCAAAAACAGGTGATCCCTATCGCACCGAACAACTCCAGCGGATTCCGGTTGACGAAGAATTTCCGGTAGGCGTTCCGGATTTCAATACCCGGGACGACTCTCCCGACATCGGGCCGCATATTCACGACCTGCTGGAAATCGGCTACTGTTTCGACGGCTCCGGCCTCTTCCTGATCGGCGGCAAGATTTTCTCCTTCAAAACCGGCGACGCGGTCGTCATCAATACTCACGAGGTTCACGTCGCCTACGGCAGTCCGGGGCGCACAACCAGCTGGGGCTTCCTGCATCTCGACCCGGTCCGGCTGCTGGCGAACAACGTCGGCAGTTACTCCGAAAGCCTGAAGTGGTCCCAGTATTGCGGCGCGGCATTCAGAAACATCATCGACGGCGGCGAATACCCGGAAATCACCGACTGCATCCGCCGGATTCTTTTCGAGGTCCGCGACCGGCCCGAAAACTACCGGGCGATGGTGCGCAGCCTGATCTGGCAGCTTCTTCTGCTGCTGAACCGTTACTACCATGCGGGCAAAACCGCCGATACACCGCGGGACTATCACGATATCGAAAGGGTCGTACCCGCGCTCCGATACCTGAACGACCATTACCACGAAGAGGTACCGATCACACAGCTGGCTCGACTCTGTTTCACCAGTGAGTCGAACTTCCGCAAGCTCTTCCACCGGGCCCTGGGTTGCGCGCCGCAGCCGTATCTGCTGCGTCTGCGGCTCAACACCGCCTGCTCCCTGCTGAAAAATTCAGATACTCCGATTCTGGAAATCGCCCAGCACTGCGGCTATCGCAATCTCTCCAATTTCAATCGTCAATTCAAGGAATGTTTCGGTATTTCGCCGCGGGAATGGCGCCGGGGAGACAACGTTCCCGGAGCGTTGCCGAATGGAATGGAACGTGCCGTCCCCCTTCCGTAGGGAAGAGTTTTTTGATCGAAAACGCATAGTATCTTTCCTGTTTTGCAGAAGAATATTCCTTTCCGATATCGCATAATTAATGGTGCGCAACAACCCACGAAACAACCGGTACGCCGGTTCGGAAAGGAGGCTCCCTTCATGGCTTTGAAAATCGGACTGGTCGGTGCCGGCAGCATGGCGCACTATCATATCGCCGGGTATCATCGTGCCGGCGCATCCGTCACCGCCATCGTCGATCATTGCGAAGAGCGCGGCCGCGCCCTGGCCGGAGAATTGGGCGCCGCCTGTTATTCCGACCTGACGGCATTGCTGGCCGCCGGCGGCGTCGATGCGGTCGCCATCCTGACCCCGAACCGGTTCCACGCCCCGATGACGCTGGCGGCGCTGGGCGCCGGACTGCACGTCTTCTGCGAAAAACCGCCCGCGCTCACCGCCGCGGAGGCGATCGCCATGCGCGACGCCGCCCGGCGTTCCGGCAGGGTGCTGATGTTCAATCTGAACAACCGGGCCCGCGCCGACGTACGTACCATCACCGACTTCCTGCGGCAGGGCAAGGCCGGACACATCAATTCCGCACAGGCAGTCTGGATGCGGCGAACCGGGATTCCCGGCTTCGGCAGCTGGTTCACCAACCGGGAACTGGCGGGAGGCGGACCGCTGATCGACTTGCTGCACATGCTGGACCTGGCACTCTGCTTTCTCGGGGAACCGGAACCGGAATGGGTAATGGCCCAGACATTTGACGACTTCATCGCCAATCCGGATTTTCAGGGGCCGTGGGGGATGCCGCAGCCGGGAGGCGTTACCAATGTGGAAAACGCCTGTCACGGCTTCGTGCGATTCCGGACGGGACAAGTGTTGACCTTGCGCAGCTCCTGGGCGGAGCTGATCCGCTCCGAAGAAATTTCGGTGGCCTTTCAGGGGACCTGCGCGGGCGGCATGCTCCGCCGCACGTTCGCCGTGGACGGGGATGAAAGCACGACCCGGGACCTCTGTGAGCTCTACTGGCAGGACGGTCCCCGGCCGGTCAACCGGGAAATCGAATTCGTCCGGGACGAAGCCATGGGCCGGATCGAATCCGCCGAAAACTTCGTTCGGACGGTAGCCGGGGAAGCCGCGCCGCTGAATACGCCCGACGACGCGGTCCGGTTGATGCAGATCATCGACGCCGCCTACCGTTCCGCCGCCGCCGGCGCCCCGGTCCGGGTGGATTCCCTCTGACCGGGGTCCGCGGTCTTTCCGGCGGACGCCGCCGGGGTGCCGGTCCCCCCGGTCCGGAGAACGGCGCCGGACTCCGGCGGGAACGCCGCCAGCGCGTCGAACGCGATGTCGCCGATGACGACGCATCCCGCCGGGGTGGGATGCGCGAAGTCCCGGCTCCACACCTGATCGGCGCGGATCACGGTAATGGCCGTGCCCGGAGAAGGCGGATTGCCGGTGAACACCAGTTTCATCGGCGCGACGGTCAGTTTGGAAGTACGTCCGACCTTCCATTCGCCGCGCGGATCCTTTTCCGGCAGATAATACCAGCCGGATTCAATGTAAGCCTCCCGGCCGTAAACATCCCGGTCGTTCACCATGACCCGGAATCCCTGATGATGTCCCCGCCAGGGCAGCACATATTCCCGCGCTCCGGTCGCCGTCAGCACGGTACGGCTCCTGCCGGTCAGCTGCGTCGCAATCCAGCGATGGATCGCCGGCGACACATCCACGGCCGTGCAGTTCGAATACCGGGCGGCGACGTCCTCCAATGCTTCGCCATAGCCCCAGACTTCGCGCATGAAATAGTTGGGCGTGTACGTCTGGAGCAGCACAATCCGCATGGCGGGATTGGCCCGGCGGAGCGTTTCGATCATGGCGGCAATCCGTTCGCGATACGTCCGGAGCGTCCGAATCGTGAACTCCGCGCCGCAAAGGTCGGCCAAAGTCTCCACCCCGACGATGGTTTCCGGCCGGAGCGGTTCCCGCCAGAAGACGGTGCCGGTTTCACGGTCGAAACCGCTCACCCGGCGGACGACCGTGGAAAGATTGTCCCCATGATAATCACCGATCCGGAGATAATGCCCGGCGGCAACCTCCGCGCCGACCAGATGCCGTGAAGTCAGTGACGTCGGCGTCAATGCGTCCACCAGTCCGGAATTGAGCACCGCGGTAAACCGCCCGTCCGGCTGGGGTTTCACCGCGGCCAGCGTCATGGAACGCAGCTCCCGCACCTCCGCCTCCGTCAGGTCCCGTCGTTCCCGATGCACCAGACGTTCACGCTCCGCCCAGTCGTCGTTGCCGCCGAGAACGATCAGGGCGATGTCCGGCACGGCGATTTTCAGCACATCCGCCACTGCGCGCCCCTGCCGGTCGGTGAGAAAGCGCCCGGCGGTGAAACCGCCGATGCCCGCATTGATCAGGTCGTGGGCGCGATCGGATACGAAATCCATCAGAAAATACGGATTGCGGCCCCCGGTCAGTTCCAGGCGGAACTTCCTTCCGGCGACGTTCGGAAAGCGGTAAACCCTCCGCGCCAGCGGGTTGCTGAAACGGAAATCCAGACCGGTACTGAACTGCGTCGGATTGGTCGCGTCGAACGGCACGTCGCCGAGTCCGTAGGGACTTTCGAGAAGATTTTCATCCGCCGTTCCGCCGACGGTACACGCGACGTAACCGACGGTTTCCCCGTACTGGTACGACACCTCGACCTCCCCGACGGGCGGTTGAAAAAAATACAGGAAATGCTCCACCTTCTCCTCCGGACGGGCCCGCACCACCACACCGTCGAATCCGGGAAAACGCGCCGCCACCGGTCCGCTCACGTAATTGAGATCGTATGATTTGAAGCGAAGCTCCCGGCCGTTCATCAACACCCGGTGTCCATAGGTGAAGGCGCGCCCGAGCGCGAACAGCCGGGTCCGCCCGTCTCCGACAAACCGTTTCCGCTCCTGCCCCAGGGTGGGATTGCGGTTTTCAAACACGTCGATCACCCGACCGTCGGCAGACACCGTGATTTCGCCGTAATCCGTCGTCCGGGCCAGGGCGTGCCAGATCACCAGTTCATCGCTTTCAAGCTCAAATTCCACGAAAGCGCCCACTCCGGAAATGCGGATCGCGTCCCCGCGGAAGAATTTTCGGTTCTTCACGACCTCCGACTTGCCGGAAAAACGCATCGCCTCCGGCTGCACCATCCGGCTCCAGCGGTCGCGCAAATGCTCGTCCAGCGTACCGACCAACGACCCTTCACCGAGCAACCCCTTCCCCCAGACGGTGGAGGACCCGATCACGGCAATGCAGGTATCCTGAGGCGAGCTCCCGGGCGGAGGCATTCCCGTCTCCGTTGCCGTTACCGTTGCCGTCAACATTCCCGCCGCCACTGACCGCCATAACCGTTTCACCGGCGTACCTCCTCAGTCATCCAGATCCATATAATACCGCCAGACGACCGTGCCGCCGATCGCCGCGTTGGCCGAGCGGTACAGCACCGCTTCGACATGCCCGTCGAGAAAGAGCATGTTCATGCGGGCGGTCCCGCCGTGACGCGGCCATGCCAGATGATAATACATCTTGTCCCAGAACGTTGCGGAAAAAAGATTGGTCCCGTAATAATAGGACTCGTACAGCGAGACTTTCTGCGAAGGTTTGCGGACGGAACCGGTTTTCCGGTAACGCAGTCCCGGCGTCGCCGTTCTGCCCCAGTAACCGTGAACGCCGGATTTGCCGTATCCGCCCCGCGCGGCGTTGTTCGTATCATAGGGATCCACCGTCCCCCAGCCGCCGGGCATGGGCAGCCCGACTTCGGCGGCCGAAGCCGGACAGAGTGGTGTGGCGGCGACCTTGACGCCGTTGATGGTCCGGGCACACAGCGACGGCAGGTAAAGGTTCAGTTGTGAAAACCACCTCGCATTGTCCGGATTGACCGTCAGTCCCAGCAGAAATCCGTCGGAATCGGAGGAATAGAAGACTTCGCCCTGTCCCAGTTGTTTTTCGATGTTGACACAGCTGACGGTCCGGGCTCTGGCGCGGGCCTGATTCAATGCCGGCAGCAGTATGGCCGCCAGAATCGCGATGATCGCGATCACCACCAGAAGTTCGATCAAGGTGAATGGGAGCTTTCTCATCCGGTCCTCCTGACAAGGTCTGTTGCTCTTGACTCTTGCAGCCAACCTGCATCACTGTTAATTATAATGAAAACCCGGGTGATTAAAAATTACATTTTCCTCATGAAAAATAGCATTATCGCGCATTCCCGTTGCAAAAAAACGCCAATGACTCTATACTACGGCATGAAGAAAAACACCTCCGGAAATCTGACCGACATGCTCGCGGCGTGCGGCTTCGAATGGGGTCGGAGCAAGCTGCAGAACTGCTATTTCTCCGGCGGCATGGATTCGACCTGTCCGCTCCTTCCCCGCAACGTCCTCGCCTGGGCGGTGGCGGAAAATCTGGTGCAGCATCCGCCGATGGTACACCAGCGCCTGGTGCTGACGGTGCCGGCAGACACCGTCTGCGAGCTCAAACTCGACGGCATCCTCTTCCGGCTTCACCCCGGAGAAATGCTGCTGATGCATCCCTATCAGGTGCACGCCTACGGCGACCGCTTCTGCCGCCTGATCTGGATCTCCTTTCTGCTGAGCGAGTCCGAGGTCAGACTGCTGCTTCCCCTGAAAAACCGGAAGTTACCCTGCGAAACCGAAGACCGGAACGATATCCGGGACATTCTGGCGGCGTTTCAACGCCTGAACGGCGTCAGCCCCTCCGCCGGAATCGCCGCCCTGGTCCGGTTGCTGGACCGCCGTCTCCACGCCGAAAAAGAGTTGCCGACGCCCGCGGCAGGCAGCACCCTGGCCCGGATCTGTTCCTACTGGCACGAACACCGGGAGCATCCGGTAACCCTCAAGGAAACGGCGGCGGCGTTCGGCCTGGCGGAATCGACGCTGCGGCGCATGTTTCACCGGCAGTTCGGCCCGATGACCCCCCGGGAATTCCTGTGGCGCATCCGACTGTGCAAAGCCCAGGAACTGCTGGGCGACACCGAACAAACCGTCGCCGCCGTCGCCCGGGAATGCGGCTTCCCCAATCCGTTCTCCTTCAGCCGGGCCTTCAAGCGCAAATTCGGTGTTTCTCCGCTCGTCTGGCGAAAAAAACATATCCGCCGCTGACGGCTCTCCCCCCCCGGCAGCCCCCATCCCGGCAGCCCCGGGCGCGGCAGCGGCAAGGCGAGATCGCCGCCGTCCGCCCGGCTCCTCCTCTCTCTCCGGATTCTCCCGGCGGCGGCGCTTTCGACCGCTACTTGCCGAAGACCGTGCGCACCTCGGCCAGCCGTTCGCGGATGGGCAGTTTCTGCGGACATTTCCGTTCACAGGCGCCGCAGCCGGTGCAGGCGGAGGCGGTTTTTCCGGGGTGGAAATTGTCGCCGATCTGATTGTAGTAGTTCGTCGCCGCCTGCTGGAATCCGTACACCTTCCGGTAAATCAGCGCCGTCAAACAGTCCGGAATCCGCACGCCCGCCGGACAGGGCTGACAGTAGCCACAGCCGGTACAGTAGACTTTCTTCAATTCGGCGCAGCGGGCCAGCTGTTCGTCAATCGCCCGGAGCTCCTCCGCAGAAAGCGGCGCGGAATCAGACGCAATAGCGGTATTGTCATCCACCATCTGCTCCGTCCCCATCCCGGACAATGCACAGGAAATATGCGGATTGGCCAATACGAACCGAAGTGCCAGTTCCGGCGTGGTCCGTCCATTGGCAACCTTTTCGAAAACGCCTTCGTGAAACGCCAGGCGACCGCCGCCCACCGGTCCCATGGCCACCACACCGAGCCCGCGTGACGCCGCATATTCGATTCCCTCAACCAGCGTCTGATCCAACATGTTGTACTGGCAGAGCACCGAAGTGAAGGCTTCCGTATCGATGATCTCCTTCATCACCGCAGGCGTGTCGTGGAAGGAAAAGGAAAGATGCCGGATCACCTTCTGATCCAGCAGCCGGGCAGCGACATCCAGGAGCTTGAATTTGCGGACTTTCTGATCAAAAAGTTCCCGGTTCAATGCGTGAAAATGATAAAAGTCAATATGGTCGGTCCGCAGCCGCTTCAACTGTGTCTCCAGCGTCCGCTGAAAATCATCCGGCTCCCGGAACTGCCAGAGCGGCAGCTTGGTTGACAGCATCACCCGGTCCCGCCAGCCCGCCTCCAGAGCCAGCCCTACGGCCGCTTCGCTGAATCCGTCACAATACCCGTAAGCGGTATCCACATAATTGATGCCCTTTTGGAACCCCCGGATCAGCAGTTCCACCGCCGGCTCCAGATCCGGCTGCGTCTTCCCCTCCGGCACCGGCAATGCGATCGGCAACCGCATGGCGCCGAATCCCAACCTTGAAATCTTCCACCCGGTCCGTCCGAATTCGGTATACCGCATGTTCCTCTTCTCCCCAAAAAAACGAAACCGGCAGAATGAATTCCACCGGCTTCCACATTTATAAAAACCGGCCGCCAAAAACCGTCCGGTGAGACATGCCTCCCGTACCGACCGAAAGCCGAAGTCGTTCCGACCTCGGGGCGGCGACGCGGGAAAACATGGATCCGCTTATTTCTTTTTCGCGATCAGCGCGCGAACTTTTGCCTTGCAACGCTCCAGATAAGCTTTGCGGCGGCGACGCTTGATGACCTTATTGTGCTGCTGTCCCATTTTCATTCTCCCTGTTTAACCGAACTTCAAAAACTACTGTCGTTTTTTAATGTAACTCTGATTTCGTTTTTTTTCAAACAAAAGTCGTTTTTTTCATTTTATTTTGCGGCAGATGGCAGTACCTTATCGGGTAAAATCAATCCACAGGAGGTCTTTTCATGCTGCAGATCCGGACGATTCCCGTCGGGATGCTGGGTACCAATTGTTATCTGGCCCGGCTTCCTGAAGAAAATTTTCTCTATATCATTGATCCCGGCGCCGATGCCGAAACCATCCTTGACGCCATTCGGGAAATCCCGTTTACTCGTACCGCCATTCTGCTGACCCATGCCCACGTAGACCATATCTCCGCGCTCGGAGCCGTTCGCCGGGCCCTGGGGGACATCCCGGTGTATTTGAACCCTGCGGACGAAAAACTTTACCGCAGCCCGGATAATGCTCTTGAGCCGTATATACCGGCCGCCCGGGACCTGCCGGAAACCACCGCTGAGCTGCCCGAAACTCCGGGGCTGCGGATTCTGCCGGCGCCCGGCCATTCCCGAGGTGGGGCACTCTTCTATTTTCCGGCGGACGGGGTACTGTTTTCCGGAGACACGCTGTTTGCCGGCTCGATCGGACGTACCGATTTCCCGGGAGGTGACTGGGAGACCCTGCAGCAGACCATCCGGGAACAGATTCTCACGCTGCCGGATGACACGCGGGTCTATCCCGGTCACGGAACCTCGACTACCGTACGCCGGGAACGGGAAGGGAACCCCTATCTCGCCTGATGCCGGTGACCGGGACTTTCCCCGGATAGCAATGATCGGGAAGAATTCGGAGGTGCCGCTTGTAATCCACAATTCCGGCAATGGTGTACTTTTCAGGATTTTCCCATACCGCTCTCTGAAAAAATAATCTAAAACCCTAACTTTGAAAGGAGTCCCATCGATGACGGCTGAACCACCGCTCAAACAGGAATCGAAAAAAGAATTTCGTTGCGGCACCCTGTTTTACACCAAAAACGGCCTGATCGCCCTGTTCTGCTGGTTGTTGTGGGGGGATTTCTGTTTCACCATCATGGAAGCGGTAGTGCCAAGCCTGATCCCGCTGAAGCTGCGAGGCCTCGGGGCTCCCAACTGGGTCATGGGAATGATTCTTACCACCATTCCCAACCTGCTCAATATGACCATTGCCCCCTATGTCAGCGTCAAAAGCGATAATTGCCGCAGCCGCTGGGGCAGACGTATTCCTTTTATTGTAAGCACGATGCCATTTTTGTGCATTTCCCTGATCATGCTCGGATGGAGCAAGGAAATCGCGGAATGGTGTCAACGGGTAATCCCGATGCTCAACTCCTGGGCCCCCGCAACGGTGGCGATTGTACTGATCGGGTTGTTCATGACGATCTTCCAGTTTTTTAACTTATTCGTCAATTCGATCTTCACCTACCTGTTCAACGACGTGGTGCCGCCCAGCCACCTGGGGCGCTTTGCGGGCACCTTCCGCATCGTCGGCACCGGTGCCTCCGCACTCTACAATTTCTTGGCTTTCAAGTACGCGCAAACGCATATGCACGAAATTTTCCTCGGTGCCACCATTCTCTATCTCGTCGGATTCGGCATCATGTGCCTGATGGTCAAGGAAGGAGAATATCCCCCGGTGGACGCCACAAAAAGCAAATCCTACGGCGGTATCTATGGTATCAAAAATTATTTCAAAGAATCCTTCAGCCACAGCTTCTACTGGTTCCTCTTCGTCAGTGCGGGCATCCTGGCCATGGCGGGAGCGGCATGGGGATTCACCATGTTCTTCCAGCTGGAAATGGGAATGTCTCTGGATGAAATCGGAAAACTGAACGCCGTCACCATGGTGGTTTCAATGGTAGCCACTTATTTTGCCGCGGTTTACGTCGACCGGTGGCATCCGCTGCGGGTATACTCCTACATCTGCATTTTCGTAGTAATCGGAACGGGGATGAACTGGATCTGGCTGTTCATCGATCTGCCCGGCACTTATTTCTTCTGGCTGTCACTGGCGTCGAGCCTGCTTTACGTCTTCATGAATGCGCTGATCGGTGCAAGTTCCCTGCCGATGCTGATGCGGCTTTTCCCACATTCCCGTTACGGCCAGTTCTGCTCGGCACAGGGGATTATCCGCAGTTTCTGTTCCATTCTTGCCGGTCTTTTATTTGGCGGGTATCTGGATTTGCTGCGTATCTTCGTCGGCGATGGCTACTGTTACCGGTTCAACTTCACCTGGTCAACGGCGATGATGTTCATCAACTGCGTGGCAGTGGTCTGGGGATATCGCATCTGGAACAAAATGGGCGGAGACAACGGTTTTCATCCCCCCGCCCCCTGGAATGAAAAAGGATATGAGGAAGTCGCCCTGGTACCGACCACCGGACTGCATCCGAAATACCTGCGGATCGCACTGCGCATGATGGACGCGCTGATGATCATCTCCCTGCTGGTGCCGCTCTTCATTCTGTTTTTTTTCCGGACACACGGGATGGAGAAAGCGTTTTCCCATTTTATTTTCTATGTCATTCCCCTGTCGGCGCTGACCTTGGTGATCTGGATCTTCCTGGCACGCGGCATCTATCAGGACATGAGACGGGCCAAACGCGGAGAACCCATGCATAATGGCCTGCCGCATCACGGACTGATGATCGTCATCGCCTCCAAATTTCTGCTGGCCATCGGGCTGTGGATCGCCCAGCTGTGGGTGGCCGTGGCATTCAATAATGATAAATGGGCCATCGTTTTCGCGATGGGCAACGTGGTAACCAATCTGCTGGTCTGCTTCTGCACCTGGATACTGATCCGGCTGGAACGCGGCGTGACGCCGCCGATTCACCTGGACGAGATTCCGGACTGCATCCCGTAGTCGTCTCCCGGCAGGAAAATAGGAATGAATATAACATGTTAAACCAATGGAGTCAATGGACCAATACCCTTACGAAACGTTTTCACCGCGTGCGGTGGCATGGACCGGACATACCACACTGGAATGTACTGTTTTACGCCCTGTGGGGGGGATGGTTTCTTCTCTGGGCGCTGCTGCCGCTGGCTGCATTGGAAAATGACTTCATTGACATTCTGGAAAATATTGTCTGGGGGCGACACTTCCAGTTCGGCTATGACAAAAACCCCTATCTCGGGGCGTGGATCGGCTACTGGAGTTTCCACCTGACCGGCGGCACCTGGATCAGTTACATTCTCAGTCAAGTGTTCGTCAGCGGTGGTTTCGTTGCTGTCTATCTGCTGGCCCGGAAGATGCTGCCCCGGACTGAATCGCTGTTTTCGGTACTGCTGCTCTGGGGAATTACCTTTTACGGGATGAAGGCAACAGAACTCTGCGATGACGTCATGGAAATGGGGGTGTGGCCCTGGCTGGTCTACTGCTTTTACTGTGCACTGCGGGGAAAACATCGGACCAGGTACTGGCTGCTGGTGGGATTTTTCGCCGGCACGGCGTTGATGATCAAATATTATGCTCCGGTCCTGCTGCTCGCCATGTTCGCGATCATGCTGGCAACCCGGGAAGGACGACGTGCCTGGATCGAGCCGGGACCGTATCTGGCGGGAGTGGTGACGCTGCTGATCGCACTGCCAAACATCCTCTGGCTGTTGCAAAATAACTTTGTAGCCATCGACTATGCCCTGGGAAGAGCTTCTCTGGAAGACGGCATCGGCTCGGTTCCGTGGAGCGCCCATTTCACCGAACCGCTGCGGGCATTGAACCGGGCGCTCGGGGTGCTGGCCGTGCCCGCCGGAATTTTCGCGATTTTTTTCTGCTGCCGGGACCGGGAAGCCCCCACACCGGAACGCTTCGACCGAATCTTTGTCGGAGTGATCGCATGGGGTCCGTTTGCGTTAACGCTGCTGTTTTCTCTGCTGACGGGTGGAGGGATCAACTACTCCTGGGTGGTGCCCTGTTTTCTCTGGTTCGGGTTGTTCTGCTTTCTCTTTTACCGGCCACGGATTTCCGCCTGGAATGGGCGCGGTTTCATCGGTACCATGGTCGGCTTGGCGCTTCTTTTCGGCACGATCTTCCTGCTGCGTTCAACCTGGCACCAGGGATACCGCAAGAAGGGATGCGATTACGAGAACTATCCCGGACGCGAAAGTGCGGCGGCCTTGACGGAACTCTGGCGCGCCGGATATGGCACGCCGCTGCGGTTCGTAGTCGGCAACCGGGAGGATTCCTGCAATCAGGCGGTGTATTCTTCTGATATGCCGGAAGCCTACTTTTCCGCCAATCCCGCATTCAGCCAATGGATTGACGAAGAAGAGATCCGCCGGCATGGCGGCCTGATGCTCTGCTCCGAATTATGGCCGGAGGTGGTTCCGGAAGGCGTTCAGGTACGAAAACTTTATCCGAAACCCGAATGGTGGAGCCGTGTGGAACGGGATTTCGACACAACCCCGATCCAGTTGCTGCGCTGTCGCCGTGCCGTGCCCGACTGGTTCCGCAGGTTGGCGGGAGAGCCTTCCCCCGTCTACATTGCCTATTGCTTCATCATTCCCCGGGAAAGTCAAACTTCCGGCCTCACGCATGACGGGAAGGAAGGCGACACGCCGTAGTCCCGTCCCATCCGTCCCGCCACGCCTCATCCCCTCGATTCCGGAGAATCACCACTTGCTCTTGATTTCCCTTTATGAAAGTGCTACTGTATACAGACCCGATGGTCTGACTGGCAGTTCCCCGGATTCGGCGGAACAAATCCCGGTCCAGACCTCTGTTGGGCACTGAAAAGCGTCGGCTTATGGAAAACGCACCTGCGCCATCCGGCGAGCGGCACAGCCCGGCGACCCGGCCAGACAACCAAGTTGGAAAGGATTCATAGATTGACACCGGAAGTAACGGACACCGACCGGACCGAACTCTCCTTCGTAACGGAATCATGCGGAACACCGCAGTCCGGCCCGCTCATCACCATCGGCGTCTCCACCTACAATCGCAAAGATTATCTCCGGGAATCGCTGCAATCCCTGCAACGTCAGACCCTGCAGGATTTTGAAATCATCGTCGTCGATGACGGCTCCACCGACGATACTCGGGAAATGGTACGGACAGAATTTCCTGAAGTCCGTTACATCTACCAGCCAAACAGCGGAGATGCCGCAGCCAAAAATCAGGCAGCAGCTCATGCGGCCGGACGTTATCTGGTATTCAACGATTCTGACGACCTGTTTCTTCCGGACGCACTGGAACGCCTCTACGCGCCTCTGGCGGCACACCCGGATAACTGCAGTTACGGCCAGTATCTCACCATTGATGCCGCCGGGAAACAGTTGCCGACTCGCTCCAAAATGAAACAATTCCCCAGCGGCAACATCGCTCCTGAATTGATCATGCACGTGATTGTGCACAGTTGTGCCACCATGATGCCGACCGCGTTGTTCCGGGCGCTCGGCGGATACGACACCACGCTGCGGGTCGGGCACGATTACAAGCTCGCGCTGGAACTGGCGACCCGAACCCATCTGCACGCGATCCCGGAACCGGTATTCCTGCGACGCCGGCACAGCACCAATCTCTCCAGTGCCAACTATGAAAAAATAGAATTGCTGCTAAACGTTGTTGAAGATTTCCTGAAGCGCCATCCGGAGGCCGGCACTGCATACGCTCCGCTTGTCCGGAAACGTCTCGCCGATTTTCATAACAAACTGGCACGGGAAGCGAAAAAAGAAAAACGCGCGCCGGCACTCATCCGACAACATTTGCGTCAATCCCTGCGGGAGGAATTTTCGCTGAAGGCTCTCCTCAGGTATCTGGCCGCATGGTTGTAACGTATCCGCATCCCACGGCGGATGAGGCTTCCCGCTACCGGCAAACAGCCCCCGGACGAACCTCGTTTCGAATGCGCTCCACAGCCTCCTGCACCGTCAGCAGGGCGGTATCCAGCACCAGGTGCGGTGCGGCCCATGGTTCATATTCCCGCTTCTGAATTTCCGCCCATGTCGGCAGTACCAGTCCGGGAATATCGACGGCACGGCTTTCAGCGCGTCGCCGGTGAAGCCCAGCATCCGAACAGATGAACTCTACTTCCAGCGTTCGACAATTCGCTGCCGAAGCAACCGCACGCCACCAGTTCCGGGTCAGCTCCAGCGGATTGACGCAATCTGCGATGACTGAATGCCCCTGCGCCAACTGTTCCCCGGCCAGCGCACAGCCCACCTCATAGCCTTTGCCCAGAAGCGTCTCCCGGGTACAGAGTCCGGCACGCACCAACGCCTGTTCCAAAGTATCAATGCGCAGGTGCCAGAATCCGGTGGCAGCTGCCAGAGCGCGGGCCACCGTGGTTTTTCCGGTACCCGGCAAGCCGCCCAAAAGAATCAGCACACTCTCATTCATTGCAAGTTTCTCCGTTTCGTCCCCAAAAACAACGGCGCCGTCTGATCGGGAATACTCTCTATTCCTCAATCAGCGGCGCCGCCCCGGAGACGCCGTCGAAACGGCGTCAACCTGTCGACAGCAGATTACGACTGCTGCTGCTGCGATTCCTTCGGTACTTTCCCGAAAAGACGCATGGTTCCTTCAGCAATGCGCTGGAACGCCGCATAAAGCCCGGGAATGAATATCATCCCGACAACGGTCGCCACCAGCATCCCCCAGAAGGTCGTAATCCCGATGGCCTGTCGGCTGCCGGCCCCGGCACCCGTGGCAAATACCATCGGGAACACGCCGATCACAAACGACAACGCCGTCATCATCACCGACCGGAACCGCAACCGCATGCCGTTCAAGGCCGCTTCGGCAATCGACTGTCCCGCATCCCGCTCCTGTTTCGAATATTCGACCATCAGAATGGCGGTTTTAGCGGTAAGACCGACCAGCATCAGCAATCCCAGCTGACAATAGATGTTGAAACTCATGCGCAGCCACCACAATGCCAGCAGACCGCCAAGCGTCGCCGTCCCCGCCGACAGAATCACCGAAATCGGCATCGTCCAGCTTTCGTACTGAGCAACCAGGAACAAATAGGCGAAAGTCAACGCCAGCACCAGCAGGAAGAGAATCTGCCCCTCGTTCTGACTTTCCTGGTAACTCATATCGGTCCAGCTGAGCTGATAATCATGCGAAAACTCCTTATCCACAATATCCTGCACCAGATTCATCATCTCGCCGGAACTGAAGAAAGGCACGCCCTGGGTATTGATGTTGGCCGCAGGGAACATATTGAATCGTTCCGACTGTCGCGGCCCCAACGTCCAATGGATCGTCGCCAGGGCATCCAGCGGCACCTGCGCGCCGGTGCTGCTCGGCACGTACAACTGGTTGACAATGTTCAAATTCCGGCGGAAGTCCTCGGAGGACTGCATCTTGACCTGATAGGTCTTGCCGTATTTGTTGAAGTCGTTGATATAGACCGACCCGAGCTGGCTCTGCAGCGTCGAGAAAATCGAGCTGATCGGCACATTCATCGCCTCGGCCTTGTCGCGGTCGATGTCCAGCCGGAGCATCGGCGTATTCGCATCAAACGAGGTAAAGGCATAAATCGCCTTGCCGCTCTGCATGATCTTGCCCCGCAGATTCTGCGCCGCCTGCGACAATTCCTGCGAGTTCTGATCGCCGGTCGCCTGAAACGCGAACGAGACCCCCCCTGTCGCACCAAGTCCCGGAATCGCCGGAGGCACGAACGCCGTCACCTGTGCATCGGGCAGAACCGCGCAGCGTTTCGTGATTTCCTCCTGGATGTATTCGATCTGCGTTTCGGGCGTCTTACGTTCACTCCAGTCTTTCAAGGTTACAATCACCATGCCGAGGTTTTCCCCCTGCCCGGCGGTCATACTGCGTCCCGGAACCGAAAGCACATGATCCACCCCGGGCAGTTCCATGGAAATATCGCAGACTTCCCGCAGCGCGGCTTCAGTCCGGGTCAGCGATGCTCCCGGCGGCAACACCACTTCGCAGAAAATTGCCCCCTTGTCTTCCTCCGGCAGAAACGCGCCCGGCAGTTTCTGATACACGAAGTAGTTCATCGACAGAATCGCCGCGAACAGCAACAGGGTGAGAATGCTCCGGCGCACCAGCATCCCGCCGAAAAAGAGATACCCGTTCCGCGTCCAGTTCAAACCGATGTTGAACCAGTGGTAAAGACCGCGCGGCTCCGTCTGCGGTCGCAACACGATGGCGCAAAGCGCCGGAGAGAGAGTCAGCGCATTCACCGTCGAAATACACAGCGCAATACACATCGTAACGGCAAACTGCATGTAGATTTTGCCCACCATGCCGCCGTAGAAGGCGATCGGCGCGTAAACCGCCACCACCACCAGCGTGGTCGCAATCAGCGCTCCGGTCAACTGTTGCATGGTCTTCATCGCCGCGTCAAAAGGCGACAGATGTTCTTCCTGGATCATACGCACGCAGCTTTCCGTCACGCAGATCGCATCGTCCACCACCGAGCCGATCACCAGAATCAGCGCGAACATCGACAGCGTATTGATGCTGATGTCAAATGCATAAAGGAAAATAAACGTCCCAATCAGAGATACCGGAATCGTTACCGAAGGTACAATCGTCGCACGCCAGTCCTGTAAAAACAGCCAGGTAATGGCTACCACCAGCACAAATGTCAGCACCAGCGTCATGACGATTTCGTGCATCGTGACGCGTACGAAGTTGGTCGAGTCATACCCGAGCGTCCACTGCATCCCTTCCGGAAAGTTCTTTTCCAGTTTGGTGAGTTCTTTTTTGACATCGGACAGCACGTCCAGAGCATTGGCATCGCTGAGTTTGAAAATGGCCAGCGGCACGGTGGGACGATTATCGAAATAGGCGGTCCCGGTATAATTTTCCGAACCAAGCTCGATCCGCGCTACATCCCGCAACCGGACAATTCGGCCATTGGCACCGGTTTTGATGATGATGTTTTCAAATTCCGCGGGCTCCTGCAAGCGCCCCTTGGTGTCGATCTTGAACTGCATATAATTGCTGGCAAATTCAGTACCGACCGACCCGGTCGCCGCCTGAATGTTCTGATTGGACACCGCTGTGGCAATATCGCTGCTGGTAATGCCGAGAGCACGCATTTTATTCGGATCCATCCAGATGCGCATGCTGTAGGTCATGTCGGTAAACACGATCGCCTGCCCGACGCCGTCGATACGGGAAATCGGGTCGCGCATGTTGATGGCCACATAATTGCTGATGAACAGCGGAGTATGCTCCGGATTGGTACTGGTCACCGCCACCATCCCGAGAATATCGCTCGAACGCTTGTAAACCGTCACCCCGTTGCTGACCACTTCGGTCGGCAGCGAATGCTCGGCGCGTTTGACGGCGTTGTTCACGTTGACGTACGCCATGTCATCATCGGCATCCGACTTGAACGTCAGCGTCAGCGTATAGTTCCCGGAATTGTCCGAAGTCGAAGAATAGTATTCCATGTCTTCGATCCCGTTGACTTCCGCTTCCAGCGGAGCCGCCACCGTGTCGGCGATCACCTGGGCACTGGCGCCCGGATAGGCTGCGATCACCACGATGGTCGGCGGCGAAATTTCAGGATATTCCGCAATCGGCAGCCGGAACATACAGACCAGCCCGGCCAGCACGAAGAACAGCGAAATGACAATCGCGAACTTCGGGCGTCTGATGAAAATATCGGAAAACATGGCAGCCCCCTTTACTTTTCATTCACGGCCAGTCCCACGGGACTGACCGTTCCTCCGGGCACGGTTTTGTGCAAGCCGCCGATAATGACCCGCTCGCCGACCGCCAGACCGGAAAGAATCGCCTGCCGATCAAAAACCTGTTTCCCGAGTGTGACCTTGCGCTTTTCCACCTTATTGTCCGCGTCGACCACATAGACGAAATGGTCCTTTCCGTCAGTCATCAGAGCAGCAACGTTAACAGACGGAAGCGGCTTTTCAAATTTTTCGGTGAACTTTACCGTCACATAACCGCCCGGAATCAATTCCATCTTCGGATTCGGAGCTTCAAATTGAAGCATCAGCGTACCGGTATTCGCGTCGACCCGGTTGTCGATAAAGTCGAGTTTGGCTTCAGACTGGAATTTCTGCCCGTCTGCACGGAAAATTTCCAGTTCGGAACGAGTTTCGCCGCCATTCTCGAAATGACGGAAAAAATCTGCTTCGCTCATGGAAAATTTGATTTTGATCGGGTCATAACGGACAATGGTGGCCAGCGTTCCTTTTTCCGGCGTAATGTAGTTGCCTTCGCTGTAAATGTTGGCACCGACCCGCCCGTCGAGCGGCGCGTAAATTCTGGTATAGGAAAGGTCATTTTCCGCCAGAATCAGCGCGGCTTTCGCCTCTTCCAGTTTCGCCTCATAGTATTTCAGAGTACGCAGCGCACTGTCATAAGTGGTCTTCGCCGTCGCCTGAGTTTCCATCAGCTTCTTATAGCGTTCGAACTCCTCCTGGGCAAAGGTGTATTCTGCCTCAATCTGCGATAAAACAGACTTGGCGGAACGGACATTCGCCTCGTAGATCGTATCTTCCAGCTTAAACAGCAGGTCGCCCTTTTTCACCATACTGCCTTCCTTGTACGGCTGCTGTTCCAGTGTTCCGGAGATACGGGCGACAATATCCACCGTATCCGCCGCGGCAACAGTCCCGACATAGGTTTTGGGTTCCGTCCGCTCCAGCGGGCTCACTTCCTCCACCCGCACCGTGGGGGCGGCGGCCGCAGGCGCCGCTGCCGCCACCCGGACCGCTCCGGTCCACAAAAGGACCGCCATCATGATGGTTGCATATCGTTTCATTATAGATGCTCCATGAATTATGCCGATTATTTTTTAGAATGCTAGAAACCTAACAAACGAATAAAAAATACATTCTCTCCGTCACAGTCCTCCTTCGTATATTTCTCCCCTCTTGGCAATGATATTATGCAATATTGCTGCAAATCCGTTCTGACAAACGAATGTAGAGCTTCACCTCTTCCTCGCTCAAGCCGCCTTTCAGCAGCGAATCAATCCGTTCCGCCTCGCGAATCACCAGAGTCTGAAGGTCATTCGCCTTGGCGGTCAATACGATTTTCTTGAGACGCGCATCCGTGGGCACGCTGACGCGTTCGATATACCCATCACGCTCCAGCAGCTGCAGGATGCCGGTTGCGGTGGAACGGCGGATCTCGAACACGTCTTCAATATCCCGCTGATAAAGATCCTGCCATTGCGACGCAATAAAAATATAACAGAGCACCTGCCCCTGAGTGCCGGTCAACCCCATCTCCGCCGCATTGTGATCACAATAGCGCCGGATTTTCTTGTAGAGTGTATTGATCACTCCGATCAGCAGCCGGTTGGGATTGCCCATCTCTTCCTTACCCTCAAAATGTTAGATTCCGAACAATAATATAGACTGCATTCCCGGAGATGTCAACCGTTTTTTCTCAATTTTTTATATCAGCACCACCATTGAGATCCGCGTACCGTCCCCTTTCAATACTCTGGAAAATGTTCCGGAAGTCTTTGTCGACCGGTAGTTTCACGCGATAGTTTCACCGGTCCGGTGGAGACAAATCACGATGGTATGGGAAATCAGCAGGTCGGTGGTCGGAACTGAATTGCTGTAATCAGTTACGCCGGACAAGCGGTTGGTTATACAGCCTACCGCATCATAGCCGCCGGAAATTTCACCTGACGAGCGATTATTGAAATACCACAAAAAACGAAATAGCGCAATAGAATGCTACAAACGATTACAACCGGCATCGCGTTTTTTTGCGCTATCAATCATCGCCACGCAACTCCTCCGGAGAGGGGGGTTCAAACTGCTGCCACCATTCCTTCAGATTTTTTTCTGTAATAAAAAAAACAGCTTGTCTTCCCACTGTCTTGTTTCGTTCCAGCAAACGTCGCCAGAGTTCCTCCTGTGAGCAGGGGAGATAATGGATTTTAAATTTTGCGCCCACGGAATGGGCTTCCTCCCGAAGCTGTTCCCGTTCCTCTTTTGCCCAGCATCCAAAATCCAGGATGACATCCACCCCCAGCGTCAGAACTCTCCGCGCGGTCTCTCTCATCAATGCTTCGATGGCAGCATGTCGCCGATCATGCTCCACGTCTTTTCCGTCATTATGGAAATCGTTTCCGAACAGACGATAATGCCATTCATCCGTGGTAAGTCGCAAAGCCCGGTACTCTTTTTCCAGGCGAATGGCCGCCGTAGTTTTACCGCTGCCCGGCAACCCCACCATCAGATGCAACGTTGCCATGCTCTCTTCACTCCTGAACTGTTCCTTCTTCTGCATTGCCGGCATTATTTCTGTGGCAACTCCTGGCTATTTCCGAAGCATTTTATAGTCTCGGCTCAACCGGTGAGAGAACCGCCCCCTGGATGCAGCAGGCTTCTCGAAGAGAAGTTGTAGGGCAATCGCAAGAACAAACGAAGACAAAAAAATGGCTCCGGCAGCTGGAACGTCCGAAGATTTTTTTGCACCTCAAATTGTTTCCGATCAGGAAGATTTGAGCTCAAAAGTGGCGAATTTGGCCACTTTCACACAAGATAAAAAAGCTGGCTC
>CALXOD010000018.1 GCA_944389925.1 uncultured Victivallaceae bacterium
GGCCAATAATTAGAAAGGAGATTGGACTGAGTACCGGCAGGGCGGCAAGCCTTGAGGCTGTTTGAAAATTGAATATTTTGTGAAAGAAGTGGTATGCGATAAAAAGGCTCAACCTCTAACACAAAAAAATAAATATTTTAAATAAAAATTTTAATAAAGGATTATAAAAATGACTAATATTTCAAATTTCACAATTTCAGAAAACATGAACGCTCGGCTTGCCGAGTACGGTCTGACATCGGCTATGGCCGAAGAAAACGGTTGGTTATCGTGCGATGCGGCTGCAATTCAAACTTTGCTCGGCTATCTGCCGGATTGCGAGGGCCGGGAAATTTCCGGTCTTCAAATCCCCTTCAGATCTCCATTTACGTCAGAGATTTTGACTGGGGAAGATGGGAAACCTTACTCCGGGGTATTTCTGCTCACCCCCGCCAAGCAGCAGCGTCAGGAAGATGGCTGGATTTCACATACGGACTGGTTGCAACCGGCTATGCGTTTCGGTGGTCACGTATACCTCGGCGTAGATGCCTGCAGGACACTTCAGGCTTCTGTGACCCAACCGATTTATCTGGTGAGCGGAGCTGTCAACGCGGAAGCCCTCTGGCGGTATGGTCTTCCGGCGATGGGAATTGAGCTTTCGCAGTTGATTTCCCCGGAACAGGAGGTTCATCCTGCTTTTGAGCGATTCTTTTCCCTGAATCCGAGAGATGTCATTTTGCTCCTTTCTACCCGGCAGCAATCTCCGGATATCGCACTCCGGCTGCAGGAGGTGGCCAATGTGCTGCTTGAATGGCAATGCAGCCTGCGTTTGGTCCACATGCCGGATGATCGGGAACCCGGTCAGTTGCTTGTTGCAAATGGAGAGGGATATCTGGAAGAACTCTGCCGGAACGCGACTGTCATCAACCCCCGCCCGCAAGTGCTTACCAATCCTCAAAGGTTGGAACCGGTAGCCCAAGCATTGGGAAATGCCGCCCGTCATTATGCCAAAGTCTTCCGTATGACACCGTGGGTAAATCAAAATGGCGGTGTTCCAGTTGCCTTTGACTCCAGCAATCATTCATTTCAACTTTTGCGGCCGGATACATGCCCGGCGTTGTTTGAAAGCATTTCTGAACCTGTGAAGCTTTCGGCGCGAGATAACTCACGGCAACCGGATATTTTTTCGTCCAAAACATGCAAACTGATCATTGGGCATCCCAAATTTTCAGAAGCACTGAATCCGTTAGTCGTATGTTCTCCGGTACCGGTTCTGACCAAGAGTAATGGAGAACTCCGATTAATTCGAGGGTACGATCGGGCCAGTGGAATTTACGCTGCCGGGGAAGTCACGATCCCCTCTTCTCTGGAGGAGGCTGTTGCAATTCTCTCCGAAGTGGATGCTTGTACCGCATTTGTTTCTGAAGGGGATCGCAGCCGGGCCATGGCCCATATTCTGGCTCCGGCATTGGCTATGGGAGGATTGATCGAATCTCACACGCCAATTCTGTTTGTGGAGGCTGACGATTCCCAAAGCGGTAAAGGCAAGAAAAATAAACGTACCGCCGCGATTTATAACACGATTCCGCGAACTGTGAACCAAACGGGCGGACGGGGTGTGGGTAGTTTGATGGAAGGAATTGACGCCGCGCTGATCAGTGGAGTGCCGATCATTACAATTGACAACCTTGATCCGGGGAACAACGGCAGACCTTTTCACAGCCAGAAACTCTGTTCTTTCATGACCGAGGATTGTTATAATGCCCGTGCTGCCTACATGAAAAATACGCCGATCAATCCCAAACGGCATATCATCATGTTGACCACCAACGGAGCTGCTCTTTCACGGGATATTTTTAACCGCTGTTGTACAGTTCGCCTAGTCAAACAACCTGAACGCATCTTTCCGAGTTACCCGGAAGGAACTCAGGAAGAGCATATTTTACATAACTACCCACGTTATTTAGGTGCCGTCATTCGGGTTCTGTATGCTTGGCAGGAATGTGGTTTTCCGCAGAGTGATCTGGCGATTTCAACAGGTTTTGCTGCATGGTGGCGTACAGTTGATGCCATTGTCACCCGTGTCATAGGAATGCAATCGGTTTATGACGGATATCATGCTCTTGAAGAACGGACAACCAACCCAACATTAAACTGGGTGCGTGATCTGATGCGATTGGTGGAACGTACCGGCAATCTTGGCCGGACTTTTACAACGCCGGAACTGCTCCGCCTCCTTCAGGAAAACGATATGTGGCGTACGACATCGGACACAAACGCATTTCAGGGGGCGCAGCTTCACTTCGGCAGACGAATTCACGAAGCATTCCGCCTTCAGGGCCATGAAAATTATCTGGAGATTGACTCTTGGCTCCTGACCCGTGGGAACCATCTACAATCATATGGTGATGGGCGTAATGGGCGCAAGGAAATCGCGACCTATACGGTACGTCGTAAACCTCCGGTAACTATGACGACACCGAACAATACCGAAACCGGAAGTAACGCTTCGGTATAATTCATTCATTGGCTCCATTGGCTTCTGTTGAGGGAACGTAAATTTCTGCTCAGTCGAGCCAATGGAGCCAAACAGATTTCTCAGGGGGCGCAAAATGCCGACCAACATTAACGTTTTTGTGATGACGGGAGAACAGTCGGATCAAAGATCGTTTTGCTTTCCTTATGTTTCAAAAAGGGGTTTATTGCCAAAAAATAATTATCTCTGCTTGACAAAAGAAAAGGATTATAATATCAATGGAGGCTCACATGGATATGGAGAACGGTTACAAGATTCTCCGGCAGATCTCGGACGACGATAAAAAGGCAGATGCCGCGGTTTTGTCGATCGGATCGCAGGAAGAGTTGAAAGAGAAACAGAAACAATGGCGTTCGCTCTGGCTGGACATGCTGGGAGACATGCCGGAGAAAACCCCGCTTCAGCCCCAAATCACCAGAAAGATCCGATGCGAGGGTTATACGGTGGAAAAAATCCTGTTCCAATCCCTGCCGGGAATCTATGTGACAGGGTATCTTTATCTGCCGGACGACCCGCGGTTCCGGGCGCCGTATCCGGGTCTGCTGCTGGTGAACGGTCATTCCGATCCGGGAAAACTCCACGACCGTTACTGTGACATGGCGGTCATGGCGGTGAAGTCTGGATTTGCCGTTTTCACGCCGGATCCGTACAGTCAGGGGGAACGGGTGCAGCGTTCCGCCAAATATCCTTGGAAGGGATGTGCTGTGGAGCATGCTTCGCTGGGAGCGCGTTCATGGCTGGTCGGCTGGAATTTCGCCCGGTTCCGGATCTGGGATGCTGTGCGTTCCATCGACTATATGGAAACGCGTCCGGAACTGGATCTTTCCAAACTTGCTGTGGCCGGCTGTTCCGGCGGAGGAACCATGAGCACTTATATGCAGGCGTTCGACGACCGGATCAAGGTCGCCTGCCCTTCCTGTTATGTTTCCTCCCTCCGCGAAGTGATCGGGGAACGCGGCGTCCATGATGCGGAACAATTCTTCTTCGGACAGCTCCCGCGCGGGTTCAACCATGCGGTCATGCTCGCGATGGGACAGCCGCGGACGGCGCTCATGCTGGATGCCCGCCATTCGGATTATTTCCCGATCGCAGGGATCCGTTCCACGACGGCCCTGATCGAAAAATTCAGGGATAAGCTCGGGATCAAAACGCCGTTTGCCTTATTCAGCAGCGACGGTTCCCACGGCTGGCCCCTCTGCGGACGGACCGCCACGCTTTCATGGCTCGAATATACGGTCAAAGGGAAAGAAAGCCGCTTCTGCAAAAACCTCCGTGGAAAGCCTGTTCTGGATATTGAGGCGCTGCGCGGGATCGCCGACCAGACCCCGCCGATCCCATTCCCCGAAGCAGGACGCACTGTAACGCCGACCGGACAGGTCCGCGATCTGCCCGGATTCAAATCCCTGTACACGCTGATTGCGGAGGAAGCGGACCGCCTTCAGAAATCACGCAAAATCGACCGTTCCCGGCTGCGGGATATCGTCCGGAAATATGCCGGCATCCATCCTCTGGACCAACTGCCGCCCGAACCCGAAGCGTTTCAGCACGATTTCAAATGGTGGTATCTTTCCGGTTCGGAAGGGATTTCCGTGGAACAGTATGCGGCGATCCTCGCGGTGGAAGGCCGCTCCCTGATCGGGGAACGTGCGGAAATGTTTTTGAGAAAGGCGCTGGCAGAGAAAAAAGCCAATGGAGGCAAGCCGGTTCCTCTGCGTGCGGAAGGCGACCTGTGCATTGCGGCGGCTCATGCTTATGCGGCGGAACCCCAGCTGTCTTCCTCTGTGGAATGCAAAAATCCCCCGACAAGCTGGACCGGTATGCTGACCGATCCCGATCGTGTTCACGACTCATTTGCC
>CALXOD010000019.1 GCA_944389925.1 uncultured Victivallaceae bacterium
GAGGCTGAACTTAAAATCGCAGCCAGTGGAACTTCCCCGTCCCCAACCGCAAGATGGAGTTTATAGCCGCACCAATAGGACGTTTTCCCCTTGCTGTCGCGTTTACCGCCCCAGTCGCCACCTTGCGGAAGACCGGCAAGATTCTCCGGCAGTGTTTGATGCACTTGCAATTCAAGCCGCCGGGTTTTGATCTCTGCGATTTCCTGTTGGGACAACGCCGCTTTCTTCGCTATACTTTTCCGCCCGCGCTTCTTCTTGAGCTTGAATTTCGGCGTGTTTTTGCGGCAAGCTTTCTCGCGACCGATGATCGCACTTGAATCAAGGCTTGCGTGTCCCACCAATTTGTCGGTATAATTTTCCCGAATAATTGCCGCATGGATTGCATCGCACACTTTCTCTTGGGCAAAAATCCCGAACGCCCTTGAGAAAGTTGCTTCGGACGGAACGTCTCCACGATACTCCCAGCCACAAAGTCTTCGCAAACTCGGATTTGTATTCAAATTTTCAATCAGCCCCTTCGTCGTCGGAAGGTCATAGACCGCTTTCAGAAAAAACGCCCGAAGCAGTTTTTCCCGGTCTTTCATCGGACGTCCCAATCCGCTCCAACGCAGCGCGTTGGTGATGAAACGGGACGGTTTTACCAATTCTACAATCCGCAAAAACTCTTTCATTTTTGCAGTTAATTCGCCAATTTCTTCTTCCAGCATTGGAAAAAGATATGTTTCCATCGTAAAGTAAAGTTTCGGCAGATCGTTCATTTTTCCTCCAGGTTTGATATCCCTAAGTTAAAATGAGCCTTCTGCCTCTTTTTTCATCCCCCAAAATTAAAAACTTTTGAAATTACCTCTTTTATAAAATACTGCAGGTTTTCCGGATTTTCAATTCGGAGGGATGGTTTTCCGTGACAGATCTGTTTCTCCGAAAACGGGAAAAACGTTTGCATGACTGGAATGGCGGTGATATATTATTTTATGATGAATCATAATCCGAGGCTCAGGGTGCGCAAGTTCCCGCGGCCGGGGAGACTGTGACAGATCAGGCGGGCTGGCCTGACCGCGGTGGAGATTTCCGCCACGGCAAGGCGGCGATGCGTTGAGTAAGGATCTGCGAAAGGTTTGTCTCCGGAGCGTCCTGAGGGCGGCTCCGGTTTTTTTTTACAGAGAAAACGACGGAAAAGACACGGGGAAGGGAGGAGACAATGGCGGTTTCTATGGAAAAAAGAGTGGCGCTCGTCGGCATCATTGTGGAAAATACGGCATCGATAGAGCGCTTGAATGCGATTCTTCACGAATATAATGAAATCATTGTCGGACGTATGGGGATCCCTTATCGGAATCGCCGGATCGGCATTATCAGTGTGGTCGTGGACGCTCCCAACGACGAGATCAGTGCGTTGACCGGCAAACTCGGGAAACTGGACGGCGTCAGTGTCAAGGCCGTGTATTCGAAAATCGGCGCGGCGGCGGAATAATCAGGAATTACTGCAACGGGAAAGGTTTTTCAATATGTACAATCCGAAATCGAATGTCGCCGCCGAATTTATCGACGACGCCGAAATCCGGGAAACGCTGGCCTACGCTGCCGCCAACCGGAACAATCGAGAACTGGTGAATCAGCTGCTGGATAAGGCGCGGGACTGCAAAGGACTGACCCATCGGGAAGCTGCTGTCCTGCTGGAATGCGACCTGCCGGAGGAAAACGAACGGATGTTCGCGCTCGCCCGGGAACTGAAGCAGAAACTGTACGGAAACCGGATTGTGATGTTCGCTCCGCTCTATCTCTCCAATTACTGCGTTAACGGCTGTACCTATTGTCCGTATCACTGCACCAACAAGCACATCGCGCGCAAGAAACTCAGTCAGGAGGAGATCGTCCGGGAAGTCATTGCGCTGCAGGATATGGGACACAAGAGACTCGCTCTCGAAACCGGTGAAGATCCCGTTCACAATCCGATCGAATATGTGCTGGAAAGCATCCGGACGATCTATGGCATCCACCACAAGAACGGGGCCATTCGCCGCGTGAATGTCAACATTGCCGCCACTACGGTGGAAAATTACCGGAAACTGCACGAAGCCGGTATCGGTACCTATATCCTCTTTCAGGAAACCTACAACCGCCAGGCTTATGAAGAATTGCATCCCACCGGTCCGAAGCATGATTATGCCTGGCATACCGAGGCGATGGACCGGGCCATGGCCGGCGGCATTGATGACGTCGGGTTGGGCGTTCTTTTCGGGTTGAATCTGTACCGTTACGATTTCGTCGGACTGCTCATGCACGCCGAACACCTGGAGGCGGTACACGGTGTTGGTCCTCATACGATCAGCGTTCCGCGCATCCGGCCCGCCGATGACATCGATCCCGGAAAATTCTCCAACGCGATTGGCGACGATATTTTCGCCCGGATCGTTGCGCTGCTGCGGATCGCGGTACCGTATACCGGGTTGATCATTTCGACGCGAGAATCGCAGTCGGTCCGGGAACGGGTGCTGGAGCTGGGGGTTTCCCAGATCAGCGGCGGATCGCGCACCAGCGTCGGCGGCTATGCCGAGGAAGAATCTCCGGAAGAAAATTCCGCTCAGTTCGAAACCAGTGATCGCCGGACGCTCGACGAAGTGGTCAACTGGCTGCTATCGCTCGGGTATATTCCGAGTTTCTGCACTGCCTGTTATCGAGAAGGCCGTACCGGTGACCGCTTCATGCGTCTGGTCAAATCCGGGCAGATCGCCAACTGCTGTCAGCCCAATGCCCTGATGACACTCAAGGAATATCTTGAAGACTATGCTTCCCCGGATACCCGGGCCAAGGGAGAAGCGGTCATCGCCGCCGAACTGGAACGCATTCCCAACGAAAAAGTGCGCCGGATCGCCCGCGAATACCTCACGGAACTGCACGACGGGAAACGCGATTTCCGGTTTTAATGGCTTCTCCGGAAATAATTCTCCCATCGCCCCCGGGGCTCTGGTCCCGCTTCGCGGCCTGCGGAATTATTTCCGGAGGCCACGCTCTCCGGGCCTCCGTGCGGCTACGCCGTACTCGGCCCTGCGAGTAAGGCATAAGAAAGGGAATAGAAAATTCTCCCATCGCCCCCGGGGCTCTGGTCCCGCTTCGCGGCCTGCGGAATTATTTCCGGAGGCCACGCTCTCCGGGCCTCTGTGCGGCTACGCCGTACTCGGCCCTGCGAGTAAGGCATAAGAAAGGGAATAGAAACTTACCCCCTTTCCCCTATGAGATAAGGCTTCCGAAACGTTGATTGAGAGATTTTTTTCGGAAGCAGCTTTTTTTATCATTTTCCCGCATCTGTATCATCATTCCACGACCATTCATCCCATGAGACGCCGGCTTCGAGAGCCTCCTGCTCAACCTGCGGCAACAGAGAAAAAAAGTCCAATCCGGTAGCAGCTTCAACCGCGTCAACCGTCACGGCAAATTCCCGCAACGGACGGCGGCTCGCCGCATTCGGAAGAATGAATCCGATCATTTTTCGCGGCGGCGTCAGATCGTAAATCACTTTATAATAACAGGACGGGACGGTTACATGATTTTCGCCGATGGTACGGGTCGGCGTTTCCGGCAGGATCGGCCCGGTCGCGACATAAAGCTCCCTTTCCGCTACGGCGAAGATACGCACCTGCGTTTCAAGTCTGGCCCAGATGCCGCGATTGAATGCGGGGACTTGCGGTGATATGTTGGACATAAAAAACGATTCCACCATGGCCCTGCTGCTCCATGCCATATCCGCGGCGGGAGCGAGATGACCGCGGTCATAACCGGAACGACGGTAATCCGCAGGATTGGCGCTGTCGGTAGGAATGGCGGGATCGGATCGGAAGCTGCCGGAACGGGAAACTTGTTTATTTTTTACTTCCTCAGCAGTCAGCTTGTAAATGACCCATAAAGGCTGTCCATGGCGCTCACTGTACCCGATGGCATACGCTTCGCGGTCCACAATAACATCGGCTTTGCCGGGGATTCCCAGAGCCAGATTGTCATACCGGGAAGGACCCTCCGCGCTGACGAGAATCGGCACGATCAGCAGCGACAGCAGCCAAAGTTTTTTCACGGGCGGTACTCCATTTTCCCGCCCATAAAAGAGCGGCTCCGACCTGCCGCTCGTCAGAGGCCCGCCAGAGCCCGCAAAAAGACGACAGGCGAAGCCGCAAAACACGGTTCGTCTGTTGTGTCTTTTTGCTCTTTCTTCAACTGGCGGTTTCTGACGAGCACATCGACATGCTGACACCGCATGCCGATTTTATTTCAAACTTTCAACAGCAAAATTTATAAAAACACTCCTCCTGAATCAATACCAAGCGACATGTTGTTTAATGTACCATGGTTCTCCGGCAAATCAACCTGCATTCCCGTCGCCTCTTCTCGAGCCCCGTGGGCGAGGTGTGAAATTTCTATTGTTTTTCTCCAACCTTACTCGCAGGGGCGAGTACGGCGAAGCCGCACGGAGGCCCGGAGAGCGTGGTCTCCGGAAAAAAACCTTAAGTCCGCGAAGCGGAACCCGAGCCCCGTGGGCGAAGGGTGATTTTTTTCCGGAGAAAGCCTATTTTTCCGCTACCGGTTCCGACAAGCGGGGTTTGCGGGCGGCAGCGGTTTCGTCCAGTCGTCCGACCGGCGTAGTGACTGGTGCCTGATGTAGTTTTTCCGGATGGGTTTCAGCCAGTTCCGCCAGTTCCAGCATGGCATCGACGAAGGCATCCAGCGTCTCTTTCGACTCGGTTTCGGTCGGTTCGATCATCAGCGCCTCGGGCACGATCAGCGGAAAATACATCGTCGGTGGATGAAATCCGCGATCGATCAGGCCTTTGGCGATGTCCAGCGCATGAACGCCTTTCTCCGCCTGACCCGAAGCGGAAAACACACATTCGTGCATGCACGGGCGATCATATTTTTGGCGGTATGCTCCTGCCAGCCGGGCACGAACGTAATTGGCATTGAGCACGGCATGGGCGCTGACCCGGCGGAAGCCCTCCCGGCCAAGCGTCAGCATGTAGGCGTAGGCTTTGAGAATCACCCCGAAGTTGCCGTAGAAGGGGGCAATATAGCCGATGCTTTCAGGGAAGGTGTATTCCAGAGAATAGGTACCGTCGGCGCGTTTTGCCACGCGGGAAACCGGCAGGAACGGCACGAGCTTTTCCGCTACGCCGACCGGTCCGGAGCCGGGACCGCCGCCACCGTGAGGAGTGGCAAAGGTTTTGTGCAGATTCACGTGCATGACGTCGAACCCGAGGTCGCCGGGACGGAGCCGACCGATGATCGCATTGAAATTCGCCCCGTCGCAATAGGCGAGGGCGCCCGCCGCATGCACCAGTTCGCAAATGGTCTTCACATTGGGGTCGAAAAGCCCGAGGGTGTTGGGACAGGTCAGCATTAAGCCGGCTACTTCGTCATTAAGTTTCGCACGCAGGTCTTCCAGATCGACGTTGCCGTCAGCATCTGATCGCACCACTTCGCACCGAAAACCGGCCACGGCGGCGCTGGCCGGATTGGTGCCGTGCGCGGCGTCCGGAATCAGCATGATTTTGCGCTTCGCGTCTCCCCGCGAACGGTGATAGGCGGCGATCAACATGGCGCCGGTCAGTTCGCCGTGCGCGCCGGCCAGCGGCTGCATGGTGCATTCGGCAAAACCGAGCAGCTCGGCCAGAATGGACTGCGCCTCGTAAACCACCGCCAGCGCCCCCTGGGTCAACTGGCCTCCGTGGCGGAGCTGCGGCAGCAGCGGGTGCAGTTCGGCGAAACCGGGCAGGGCGGCAAGGCGTTCATGAAATTTCGGATTGTATTTCATGGTGCAGGAGCCGAGCGGATAGAAATTGGTGTCCACGCCCATATTTTTCCGGCTGAGATTGATGAAATGCCGGATCACCTCCTGTTCCGATAACTCCGGCAGTTCTGCCGGCTGATTCCGGCGCAGATGTGCGGGAATGCGGTCAACGACAGGCACGGACGGTTTCGGGAGCGAGGACCCGCGGCGACCGGGTTTGCTTTTTTCGAAAATCAGTTTCATAAGACAGCCTCCAGCGCATTGGCAAGTCCCTTGATTTCCTCACGGGTGCGTTTTTCGGTGACGGCGACCAGCAGCTGATTGCCACGTTCCGGATAATAGCGTCCGAGCGGGAATCCTGCCGCATATCCCTTGTCGATCAGGCGACCGACGGCTTCCGCCGCATCCAACGGCAGCCGGATGACGAATTCGTTGAAGAAGGCTTCGCCACCGACTGCCTCCACGCCGTCGATCGCGAGCAGCTGTTCCCGGGCAAAAACCGCGTTGGCGGCGCAGGCTCGCGCCACGTCGATCAGGCCCTGCTTGCCCACGCAGCTCAGATAAGCCAGGGCTGAGAGCGCGCAAAGATTTTCGTTGGAACAGATGTTTGACATGGCGTTTTCGCGCCGGATGTGCTGTTCGCGGGTTTGCAGCGTCAGTACGAAGCCTTCGCGCCCGGCGCCATCCACGGTGCGGCCGACGACCCGCCCCGGCATTTTCCGCAGGTACTTTTCCGTAACGGCCATAAAACCGAGGTAGGGACCGCCGAACGAGAGCGGAATGCCCAGACTTTGACCTTCGCCGGTAACGATGTCAAAGCCCATTTCTCCGGGCGGCGTCAGCAGTGCCAGCGCGATCGGATAGGTCGAACAGACCGCCAACGCTTTCCGGTCGTGAACCGCCGCAGTGAAGGCCGACCAGTCTTCGACAGTGCCGAAAACATTGGGGTACTGTACCAGCACGCAGGCGGTTTCCGGGGTGACTGCCTCCAGCAGTTTCCCGATGGCGGAGTCAGCCGGTCCGGCGGGAACCTCCAGCAGTTCAATGTCCAGATTGCAGCAATAGCAGCGGATCATCCGGCGGAAAATGGGGGAGACCGCTTCGGAAAGTACCACGCGGCGTTTCCCGGTCACGCGGCAGGCCAGCATCATTGCTTCAAAAAGCGCAGTGCCTCCATCGTACAGCGAGGCATTGGCCACCGGCATCGCAGTCAGGCGGCAGATCATCGTCTGATATTCGTAAATCGCCTGCAGCGTGCCCTGAGATGCCTCCGGCTGGTACGGCGTATAGGCAGTGTAAAATTCCGTGCGACCGGTGATTTCCGACACCGCTGCCGGAATCAGGTGATCGTAATACCCGGCGCCGAGAAAATTGACCAGATCAACGGCGTTTTTCGATGCCAGTCGGCGTAACCGGCAGACCACCTCGTATTCCGACAGTCCCGGCGGCAGATTCAGGGGGGGCGGCGGTAATTCAACGCCGACCAGTTTCCATAATTCCTCGAATGAACTGCATCCGACTGTGCGGAGCATTTCCGTCGTATCTTCCAGGGTATTGGCGATATAGGGCATAGATCCGGCTCCTTTGGTATTATCAATCCTGGATTTGCACGTTTGTTGTACATCATTCCATAACGGAAAGACCGTATTTTTTTTCCGTTCGTCCACTTCCGGAGGAAAGAAAAACCGACGGAACCCTTTACCGGGATCCGCCGGATTTCATCGTTCTGAAATGTTGATTCCGCGGAACGCCGAATGTTAGTAAAACGTCCGGCACGTCGATGGCGAACGGCGTCACAAGGGGGGGTCAACTGCCCAGTTTTTTCAGATATTTGAAATAGGCATCTTCATTCATCATATCGTTGACTTCAGTGGTATCGATATTGACCAGACGGCAGATCCACCCTTTGTCCTCCGGCGATTCATTGATCAAACCGGGGTCGTCGATCAACGAATCGTTAACCGCAGAAACCGTACCGCTGATCGGCGAATAGATGTCGGAGGAAGCCTTGACGGATTCCACTTCTCCGAGTTTGTCGCCGATGATGAAATCGTCGTCCTCTTCCGGCAGTTCGACGTAGGTGATGTCGCCCAGTTCATTGGCTGCGTATTCGGAGATGCCGACAACGGCCTCCTCCCCATTGATCTCCACCCACTCGTGGTCTTCGGAATAATATTTCATGTCCACTCCTTCTTCAAAACTCCATGGCATTGCCGCCGGAGACGATTCGGAAGAACGCCATTCACCACGCTCATCCGTTCCGTCCTCAACAACAGTGAATGAACCACATCTCTTGAAAAATTCAAGTCATGCCGTTCTTTTTTTCAGTTTTTTTCCCGGGATCCGAGCCGGAAAACTGTTATTCTTCATCCTGAGGCGGGAAAACCGGCGGCAGAAATTCGTCCGGCGCAACGTCCGCATTCAGCTTGTTGAAATAAATTTTCGAAGTGCTGCGTACGCCGTTTTGCTCAATGACAGTCTCCTCCGGGATCATGACCCCTTCGTACAAGCCGTAACGCTCAATGGTCGACTGGTAATTGTATGGCGCGGGAATCACCATGCGCCGGAGCAGAAAACTGTCTTTCCCTACATAGATACTGATCGGTGCATCTTCCCGGTTCCGGGGTATGCAGGTCATTTTATAATACTCCCGGTCGTCCAGCTTCACCATGCTCAGATCCACCTGTGCAAAAAGATGTTGATAGCTGTCGTCCGGAGTGCCGAGGCTGTACATGTTCTTCAACCGCGAAAGTTGCCAGCCGGTAATGGGGGTAACCCGGCGTTCCCGATATTGCACAGCCCAGGCGGAATCTCCATTGAGAATGATGGCGGTTTCCGGCCGATTCTCTTTCAGTGTCACGATTTTGTACTTGTCCGGAGCCAGGTATTTGACTTCGACCAGGGCCTCCTTTTTGCCGGTAGTGACCACCTGTTTTTGTACATAGGACTTTGCATGCATGAAAACCCCGCGCGGATCGCGGGCGGCAAGCATTTTTTTCTCCAGTTCGTTCAGGGTGATATCCGGCGACAGCTCCTCTTCCGACGGAGTAAAACAGCCGGTCAGGAGGAACGGCGCCAGCGCGGTGACAAATCCGGGAAGCAGGCGGCGAAACGACTTTTTCAGTTCATTCATGTCCGATCATCCGTAATGGTTCTGTACATGTTTTTTTGTAGACTGTAACTCTCTTTCCGGAAAATGCAAATCGGAAAACGAACTCGATCTGGCAAAAATTCCGTTCCCTGTTCCGAGATGCGGGCGAAAATGTTACTGTTTTTCTCCTGCATATTTTGCCACGAGCTTTTTCAAGGCGGCCAGCTGCCGCGGGCTGAAGGTCCGTCCCCGGGCGTGCTGGCTGGCCAGTGACTCATAGAATTCATGGTCGTCATAGGTGTAGCGGCCTTTTTTCACCGGCGGATTCCAGACCGTTACCCGGCTGAGCTGCTCCAGCATGGCGGCGACTTCGCCTGCCGCCTCCTTGGTTTCGGGGGCGGTTTCGGGCGCCGGCGTCTGGAGAAGGCCGCGAATGAATTCCATCGGCAGGGTTGCCGCATATTTCTCGGCAATTTTCCCCAGCGCGGCCTGCTGTTTCTCCGACAGCAGCTTACCGTCAAGGGCCTGACGCTTGAGGGATTCGAAGAATTTTTTATCATCGTAAGTCCGACCGCGCCGTGTGGAGGGTGCTTCCCACTCTACCGCATCAAAGGCGGCAAAGAGTTTGGCATAATCCCCCTTTAAGGCTTCCGGGACAGCGGAAGCAGCGGCTTTCGCCTCACGGGCAGCGGCCTGCTGTTCCGCTTTGCGCAGGTCGGCGGCGAGCTGCTGCGGCAGATCCGCTTCACTTTGCGGCAGTACCGCATAACGGGCGGCCATAGCGAGCAGTGCCTGATACTGGCGGGCGGTGATTTTGCCGTCCTTGTCAAATTTTTCTTTGACGGAACGGTAGAATTTAGCATCATCATAGGTGCGCCGCCCGCGCTTTTCGGGGGGCGCAAAGGTGACATTTGATAACTTTTCCAGGAGCGTTCCGGCGGTGTCGGCAGCGGGAGCATCGCAATGTTTGGCTTTTTCCAGCCACGGCGCGAACTTTTCGTAAAAGTCGTGCATCATGGCGGTCCAGGCGATGGAGCCGTTTTCGATTTCGTCGAGTTCCTGTTCCATCTGGGCGGTAAAACCGACGTCGAAGAGTTCCGGCAGATGGCTGACGAGAAAATCGCAGACCTTGTATCCCAGTTCTGTTGGCAGTAAACGCCCCTGTTCCCGGGAAACATATCGGCGCTGCTGAATGGTACGCAGGATCGTCGCGTAGGTGGAGGGGCGACCGATTCCGTTTTCTTCCAATGCCTTGATTAATGTGGCCTCGGTATAGCGGGGCGGCGGTTCGGTGAATTTCTGTTCCCGTTTGGCATTGGCTACGCTGAGTGGCTGGCGTTCCTGAAGCGCCCCCAGTACTGCGGCTTCTCCGGATTCATCCTTTGCCGCGTTTTCTTCGTTGTAAATCCGGGTGAAGCCGGGAAAAACCGGTACCGTGGCCGTGGCCCGGAACGTATAGTCATGTCGATCGGCTCCGGCGACAGCGATGTCCACCGTCGTCAGATTCTGTACGCAGGGAGACATCTGACTGGCGGTAAAGCGCCGCCAGATCAGCGTGTAAAGTTTCAACAGGGCCGGCTCGAGATAGGGGGCCACCGCCTCCGGGGTGCGGTTGATGTCGGTAGGACGGATGGCTTCATGTGCCTCTTGTGCTGCGGCCTTGTTTTTGAAAAAATTCGGTTTCGCCGGTACGAATTGTGGTCCGTATGTTCCGGAAATGAACGTGCGCGCCATTTCCTGGGCTTCCCGGGCGATGGTGACCGAATCGGTACGCATGTAGGTGATCAACCCCACGGATCCCGCGGCGCCAAGTTCGACGCCTTCATAAAGTTCCTGGGCATAACGCATGGTTTGCGTAGCTGAAAAATGGAACGCATTACTCGCCGCCTGCTGCATAGTGCTGGTCGTGAAGGGGGGCGGTGCGTGGCGTTTGCGTTCGGCTGTTGTGACCCGGTCTACTGCGGGGGGGGCGCCGGTGAGGATGGCATGCAAAACTTTTTCCGCTTCCTCCCCGGTTCCGATTTTAAAGTCTTTCCCGTCGATTTTGAATAGGCGACAGGCGAATTCCCGCCCGTCTTCGGTGCGGAATACCAGAGAAAATACCCAGTATTCTTCCGGCTGAAAGGCTTCGATGGCACGTTCACGTTCGACCACCAGCCGCAGAGCGACGGACTGGACGCGGCCGGCGCTGATTCCTTTTTCCAGCCGGGACCAGAGCAGGGGGCTGACCTGATAGCCGACGATCCGGTCGAGAACGCGGCGGGCCTGCTGGGCATCGACAAGGTTCATGTTGATGGTGCTTTTTTCTGCCAGGGCACGTTCAATGGCGCTGCGGGTGATTTCATGAAAGGCAACGCGATGAAACGGTTTTTTGCAGGTTCCTTTCAGCACTTCAGCCAGATGCCAGGCGATGGCTTCTCCTTCGCGGTCGGGGTCGGGCGCCAGATAAACGGCATCAGCCTTTCGGGCGGCGGCACGCAATTCACGGACAATTTTCGCACTGCGGGCGCTGTCCACGTATTGCGGGGTGAAATCGTGTTCAATATCCACGCCGAATGCATGTTCCGGCAGATCCCGGACATGGCCCATGGATGCCATGATGGTATAATCCTCTCCCAGCATCCGGCTGATGGTCCGGGCTTTCGTCGGAGATTCGACGATCAGCAGATTTTTCATAAGACTCCTTCAGTCGATTCATGCGACGCTTTTTCTCGCGTGCGCATGTGCGCATATGTGTATGTGTACAAACTACCTTAACACCGGAACCCCGGTTGTGTCAAGCGGGATTTTCCATGGAAAATAGTTTCGAAGCTGTTTTGACGATTCTTCCCTTTCATCATATATTATAGCAGAACATGTGCAGGGAGGGGCCTGCCGGTCAACGGAAGAAGGTATAAAAATGGAACAGCAAGCACATATCGGTCTGATCGGACTCGCAGTCATGGGCGAGAATCTCGCGTTGAATATGGAACGAAATGGCTTTACCGTGGCGGTCGGCAACCGGACCGCGGAAAAGGTGGATCGTTTCATGGCTTCACGCGGTCGCGGACGTCGTTTTGTTGCCTGCCGTTCGGTTGCGGAAATGGCGACTGTGTTACGCCGGCCGCGCAAATTCATGTTGATGATCCGGGCCGGAAATGCGGTGGATGAATGCATCGAACAGCTGTTGCCGTTTCTGGAACCGGGCGATATGATCGTTGACGGGGGAAACAGCCATTTTACGGATACGATCCGAAGAACGCGTTTTCTGGAGGAGCGGGGCGTATTTTTTAGTGGAGTGGGAATTTCCGGTGGAGAGGAAGGCGCGTTGAATGGACCGGCCATCATGGCCGGCGGTGCACCGGAAGCATGGGCGCAGCTTGAGCCGATTTTTCAGGTAATCGCGGCACGGACGGCGGACGGAGCACGTTGTTGCGGCTGGATGGGGCGCGACGGGGCGGGGCATTATGTGAAAATGGTGCATAACGGGATCGAATACGGAGACATGCAGCTGATCTGCGAGGCGTATGGTTTGCTGAAAACTCTGCTCGGCTTGTCCGCTCCGGAGATCGGTGAACGGTTCCGTGTCTGGAATACCGGTGAACTGGACAGTTATTTGATGGAAATCACCGCGGACATTCTTTCTCGACTTGACCCGGAAACCGGCGCGCCGATGGTGGACGTGATTCTGGATGCGGCGGGACAGAAAGGTACCGGCAAATGGACGGGCATGTCGGCGTTGGAATTGAATGTGCCGGCGGCGACTCTGATCGATGCGGTGTTGATGCGCTTCCTCTCGGCGGAAAAGGAGGAACGACTGGCGGCAGCACAGCGGTTGAACGGACCGGCTCCGGTTTGTACGGGGGATCGGGAAACAGTGATCGAGGATATACGGCGCAGTCTTTATGCGGCGAAGATCTGTTCCTATGCCCAGGGGTTTCGACTGTTGCGGGCGGCGGGAACGGCATACGGCTGGGATTTGAAATTCGGCGAGATCGCGGGAGTCTGGCGGGGGGGGTGCATCATTCGCGCCCGTTTTCTGGACGACATCCGGCGGGCGTTCGAACGGGAGCCGGGGCTGGAGAATCTGCTGCTGGATGAGTTCTTCCGGAAGACGATTCTGCGTTATCAGGAATCGTGGCGGCGGGTAACGGCGCAGGCTCTGCTCAGCGGGATTGCCGTTCCGGGGATGACCGGTGCGCTGTCCTGGCTGGACGGTTGCCGCTCAGCGTGGCTCCCGGTCAATCTGTTGCAGGCGCAGCGGGATTATTTCGGGGCGCACACTTATGAACGGACGGATCGGCCGCGCGGAGAGTTTTTCCATACAGACTGGAACGGCGATGGCGCTGCGGTGCCTATCGGACAGGATTGAGGTGGGGGGGGAGAGTACGAGATAAACAGGAGCAGGTTGTTTTCATGGAAACCATCAAGATTGATTCCAGATTGTTTGAGGGGTACAGCATTGTTTTACCGAAAAGCACTCTGCTGCTGATTCGCGGTCAGCACGGTGTGCTCGGGTGTGGTTATTTTCGTGTGGAGACAGCCGACCGTACCGGGGATGCCCTGGCAGTGGTAACCGGCGTAAAATCCTGCGATGAAATGTTGACGGCGGAGGTGCGGCAGGTCTCTGCGGCGGCGGCTGAGCTGGGGGTGCGTCCCGGAATGAGTGGCCGGGAAGCACTGTTGCGAATGGGATAGGAAAATATCGGATTTTCTTACGGGGAAGGGCTTGATTCGCCTCTTTTCCGGGATTATATTACTTAGAAAATCTCCACAGCTGTTCTGGCGGTGAATCCCGTGTAAACCGGGAACTGTCGCGCAACCGTAAATGCGGAATGTCTATCGCATGAGTCGGAGCCCGCCCTGCGGAGAGGAAACCACACACGTACTTGTGCGCGTAACACAAAGAGGTTCTCCGATGAATGGTCATCCCATCGTCTCCCGTCCCGTTTTTTCTGTCCGTAACTGTTTCACGCTGATCGAACTTCTGGTGGTCATTGCGATTATCGCCATCCTGGCCGGTATGCTGCTGCCGGCTCTGAGTCAGGCGCGAAACCGGGCGAAAGCCGCTTCCTGTATCAATAATCTGCGTCAGATCGGGTTGGCTAATCAGTTGTATGCTGATGATGCCGATGACTGGTTTGTCTCCTACACGAATGCGACGTCTACTTCTGGGCCGGGAGATTACTGGTTCGGCGTGAAGGAGTCGAAAACTTGGGATATCACCACCAGTCCGCTGCTGGGTAGCTATTACGGAAATGTGCCCGGAGTCATGCATTGTCCGGGAGTTGTGCTGGTGCGGGATGTGAAGAGTGGAGATCTTGCATCTTCTTATGAAGAAATCGATGGTTCCGGTGGCTATGCCTACAATGCGATGTGGTTCGGGCGGTACGACGGTGCCGCTTCGGTAAAACGGAGTGCGACGCGCCGGCCTTCTACGACCATTATATTCGGAGATGCTTCCCGTTCCGGTATGGGAAATCAGGAATATGATCCGATACGACTGACGTCTTATATGTACTGCAAACGCAAACCGGATGGATCGTCATACAAACTGGCGACGTCGGGCACCAATCATTTCCGACATAACCGCATGGGGAACGTTGCCTGGGTGGACGGCCATGTTTCGGCGATGGCGGCGGGCAGTATCAACACGCATGCGTCTGCGCGCATATCTCTGGTGGGGTATGTGGGGGGCGCCGATGTCGACTGGTACAATCCTGTACGGTCGAATGATCAGTGGGAACCATAATGAAAAACAGGCGTGGAGCGAATGAATGATGAAATCCGGTTGTTTTTACGGGATTGGACTGGGGCCCGGTGATCCCGGGCTGGTAACGCTGAAGGCATGGCAGATTCTGCAGCAGGTGGATGTGATTTTTGCGGCTGCCGCCTCCCGGGGGGAGCGCAGTGTATCGGCTGGCATTGTCGCTGCATTGCCGGGAGTAAAGGCTCCGGTTACAGAACTGGCGTTTTCCATGGCGCTGGATCATGCGACGAGGGAACGACGGGCGGCTGAGCACGCGGAACGAATTGCCGTTGAACTGGCACAGGGACGCAATTGCGCATTTGTAACGATTGGCGATCCGTTGACCTACAGCACTTGTTCGGCACTGCTCCGGGCGCTGCGCCGGCGGTGTCCGGAGGCGACATATGAGGTGATTCCCGGTGTCAATGCCTGGAGTGCACTGGCGGCGGCCCGTCAGGAACCGCTGGCCGAGGACCGGGATTTTCTGAAGATTCTCCCGGCTCTGGATGAGGAACCTCCGCCGCCGGAACCGGGCGGTACCACGGTGTATCTGAAGACCTATCATACGCGCGACCGCTGCCTGAAGCATCTTCAGAAGGGGGATCGGCTGCTGTACGGGGAACATATCGGGCTGAAAGACGAGTATTCCGCTTCGGATGAGGCAGCGGTGCGGGAGCGTCCGGAGAACTATCTGTCGCTGCTGGCGGTGCGTCGGAGCCGGGAGGAGTCATGATCGCACACGGCGGTCGTACCGCGGAACTGGCGGCGGCAGCGGGATGTGCGCCGGAAGAGTTGCTGGATTTCAGCGTGAATCTGCATCCGGCGGGAATGCCGGACGGCTTGCCGGCGGTCTGCTTTGCAGCGCTTCGCGAAATGTCCCCGTATCCCGAGCCGCATGCGGAAACGTTGAGCCGGCTGGCTGCGGAACGTGATGGGCGAACGGCGGCAGAATACTTATTCGGGAATGGCTCCAGCGAGCTGTTGTGGCTGTTACCGCAGGTACTGCCGTGTTGCCGGGCACTGGTGGTGACGCCGGGATATCTGGAATATGCGGAAAACTGCCGTCGGGCCGGAGTTGCGGTTACGGAATTCCGTTTGATGGAAGCTGCGGATTTCCGGCTGGATGTCGTCGCACTTGATCAGGCGGTTCGACCGGGGGATCTGGTGATGCTCGGCAATCCGAACAATCCGACGGGGGCGACGGCTTCGCCGGCGGAATTATGGGAACTGGCGCGGAGACACACGGAAAGCTGGTTTCTGGTGGATGAGGCGTTTGCCGATTTTTCCGGCGAGACGCTGCTGACACTGCCGCCCCTGGAGAATTTGATCGTTACCCGTTCTCTAACCAAATATTATGCCATGGCTGGCATTCGGCTGGGATACGCGGTCGCGACGGCGGCGATCATCGACCGGTTGCGGGAACGGCAGCCGGCGTGGTCGGTGGGGACACTGGCCCAGAAAGCGGGGGAATTTCTGCTGCAGCTTCGGGAGGATACACGGGAGAACCGGGTGGCGGAGCTGCGGGAACAGCTGGCGGCAGGGCTGACGGCAGCCGGGTGGAAGATTTTCCCATCCCGGGCCAATTATCTTTTGGCGAAATGTCCGTCATCACCGGTGCAGATGCTGCTGCGTCGGCGCATAGCTGTGCGGGATTGTTCCAATTATCCCGGATTGGATGAGCGCTTTGTCCGGGTGGCGGTGCGCTCGGCGGCGGACAACGCGCGGCTGCTGGAGGTATTGGGAAGACCAGGGGCGCCGGCTTTGCGGAAGAAGCGGAAATGTCCGGCGCTGATGTTGCAGGGAACGTGTTCAAATGCGGGTAAAAGTATTTTGACGGCCGCTTTCTGCCGGATTCTGCTGCAGGACGGTTATGCGGTGGCTCCCTTCAAGGCGCAGAATATGGCGCTGAATTCCTATGTGACTCCGGATGGTGGAGAGATCGGCCGGGCGCAGGCGGTGCAGGCGGAGGCCTGTCGCCGGGACCCGGACGTACGCATGAATCCGATTTTGCTCAAGCCGAACAGCGATCTGGGCAGTCAGGTAATTTTGCTCGGCAAGGCGATTGGCAATTATCGAGTGCGGGATTACTTTGCCCGGAAGCGTGAGTTGTGGATGGAGGTCCGTCGCGCTTATGATTCGCTCTCGGCCGAATGCGACTGCATGGTGCTGGAGGGGGCAGGCAGTCCGGGAGAAGTGAATCTGAAGTCTACTGACCTGGTCAATATGCGTATGGCACAGTATGCCGAGGCTCCGGTACTGCTGGCAGGGGACATTGATCGCGGCGGTGTGTATGCTTCTTTTATCGGGACTTACGCAACCTTTGACCCGTGGGAACAGCGGCTTCTTGCGGGATTTCTCGTCAATAAATTCCGCGGGGATGCCACCCTGCTGGACGATGCACACCGGTATGTGGAGAAAATGACCGGAAAACCGGTACTGGGGGTTATTGATTATCTGCCCGATCCGGGATTGCCGGAGGAGGATTCGGTCAATTTTGGTTTCACACGTCCGGTGGAGCGGGATGCGGAGACGCTGGATATTGCGCTGATCCGGCTGGGGCACATCGCCAATTTTACGGACTTTGCGCCACTGGAAGGGGAACCGGATGTGCGGTTGCGGATTGTGGAAGATGCCGCATCGCTGGGGCAGCCGGATGCGGTGATCCTGCCGGGCAGCAAGAGCGTGGCTTCCGATCTGGCGCGACTTCGGGAAAACGGTCTGGTGGAAACGCTCCGACACAGCGGGAGTTATCTGATCGGTATTTGCGGCGGGTTGCAGCTGCTGGGAGAGCGGCTGCTGGATCCGGACGGTGTCGAATCGGAGGAATCCAGCTGTGAGTGCCTCGGCGTATTACCGCTGGAAACCGTTATGCGTCAAGAGAAGACATTGCGCCGTACCGTGGCGCGTACGGCAGATGGGGAAACGGTTTCCGGCTACGAAATACACCATGGAGAAACCCGGGCCTTGACGGAATCGCCCCCCCTGCGGACGATTCGCACGGCAGACGGTCGGGTCGTGGGGTACGAAACGGACAACGTTTTTGCCACCTATTTGCACGGTGTTTTCGACGAGGACGGATTTCGGCGGCGTTTTCTGGATGGTTTGCGGCGGCGCCGGAACTGGGGGCCGCGGGGGGTGATCACGCCATACGGGCTGGAAACGGCGCTCAATCGTCTGGCCGATCATGTGCGTTCTCGAGTGGATATTCCGGCGATTTACCGGAGAATGGGGTTGTAAAGATGTTGACTGGAGAAGATCGGAACGCCGGACTGCTGCTGAATTTCACCGGTGACGGCAAAGGCAAGACCTCTGCCGCACTGGGAACGGTACTGCGGGCGCTGGGGTGGAATTGGCGGGTGGCTGTTCTGCAGTTTATGAAGGGAGAACGCCAGACCGGAGAGCGGAATTTTTTTCAACGCTATTTTCCTGAAGTTCTGTTTGAGAGCCGTGGTCTGGGGCGGACGATCCGACCGGGTGATCATGAGGGGGAAGCCCGTCGGGCCTGGGAACGGGCAGCAGAACTGCTTCAGGAATTTGACGGCGAGCTGCTGGTGCTGGACGAGTTGAATGTGGCGCTGGGGCATGGATTCCTGGAACAGGAGGAGGTTCTAATGGCGCTGCGGCAGCGACGGAAAACTTTGAATGTAATCGTAACCGGACGATACGCGCCGGCGGAATTGCTGACGTTGTCGGATCTGGTGTCGGAAATCGGGGCGGTGAAACATCCGTACCGGCAGGGCGTAGCGGCCCGGAAAGGATTGGATTACTGATGGCGGACTTTTCCGAAATCATCTGGAATGCAGACGGTGGCGCGATCGAGCGGGAAAGTTTCCGCCGGATCGAGGCGGAGACGCCCCCCGAGCTGCGACGGCGCTTTACGGCGGAACAGTGGCATGTGGCGCGGCGCCTGGTACATACCGGTGCGGACTTCGGGATCCTGCGAGAACTGGAATTTTCCAGAGATGCGGTATGCGCGGGATTGGCGGCGTTGCGGCGGGGAGCACTGATTTACAGCGATTCGAATATGATCAAGGCGGGCTTGTCGGTGCCGAAGCTGCGGCGCTTTCATCCCGATTATTCGCGGGAATCGATTCTCTGTCCGGTGGCTGATGCAGCGGTGGCGGAATACGCGGCTGAGCATGGCATTACCCGGGCCTTGGCAGCAGTGGAGTTGCACCGGGAGCGACTGGAGGGGGCGGTGTTTTTATGTGGCAATGCGCCGCTGGCACTGGCCGGTATGGTACGGCTCTGTGTGGAAGCGGGAATCCGCCCGGCACTGATTGTCGGGATGCCGGTCGGATTTGTGAATGTGGTGGAGTCCAAGAAACTGCTGGAGCTGGTGGCGACGCCGTGGATCCGGCTCAACGGCCGTCGCGGCGGCAGTCCGTTTGCGGTGGCAACTCTGCACGGAATCATGGAGAACGCCTGGGAATGAAGGAAATCCGCGGGAAGGCGTTGCGCAATGGATACACGACCGGTTCCGCCGCATCCGCGGCGGCAGTGGCGGCGTATCGGCAATCTGCGGCGCCGGTGCGGCTGCATTTACCTGGCGGAGGACAATTGACGGTACCGATCCTGCGGCTGCTGCCCGATGGCGCAGTGGTGATCAAAGACGGAGGGGATGATCCGGACGTTACCACCGGATGTGAAGTGGTGGTTCGGTTGCGGCGCAATCCGGGCCCGCCTGGTCCGGCGGATTATCAGGAAGTGGCGGGGGATTTGCGACTGACGGTGCGCGGCGGTCCGGGCGTGGGGATGGTGACCCGTCCGGGGCTGGCGGTGCCGGTCGGCCGGTCGGCGATCAATCCGGCGCCGCGACGGATGCTGGCGGAAAATCTGGCGGCGGTCGGGTGCCGGGGAGAATGGCTGGTGGAAATTTCCGTTCCAGACGGCGCGGAGATTGCGGAAAAGACTTTGAATCCCCGGCTCGGCATCGTCGGAGGAATTTCCATACTGGGCCGAAGCGGCATTGTCCGGCCTTATTCGCACGCGGCTTATGCCGCGACGGTGGCGTTGCAACTGCGCAGCTGCGGTGTGAACCGCATGCCGGTGGCAGCGCTGGTGACGGGAAATCGGACGGCGGCGGCGGTGCTGCGGGATTTCCCGGAGTTGACACCGGACGCGGTGGTGAGGATCGGGGACTTTATTGCCGTAGGGGTACGGGCGGCGCGGACGGCGGGACTGCCGCGGTTGTTGGTTGGTTGCATGGCGGGGAAACTTTTCAAATACGCATGCGGTGAAACCAATACGCATGCGCATCGTTGCCGGATGAATCTGGGACGCCTGCGGGAGTTCGGGTTGGAGACACCGGGGGTATCGCCGGAATCTCTGGAGACAATGGGCGAACTGGCGGCGCGGATTCCGGAATCCTGTTACCGGCGGATTCTGGCGGAACTGCTGCCGCGGGCGACGGCAGTCCTCCAGGAATGGGCGGGGCCTGAAACCCGGGTGGAAGTTGTGCTGTACGGAGACGACGGGAAAAGATGGGGATGAATTTTACAATCGATGTGATCGGGGTAGGGGCGGAGAATGCGCTTCTCCCGTCCGGGGCGGCAGCGCTGGCCCGGGCGCGGCGCGTGGCCGGTTCGGCGCGATTGCTGGCGTCGACAGCACTGCCGGAAGGCGTGGAGCGGATCGTACTGGATGGGCGGTTGACGGAGCGTCTTGCGGCGCTGCCGGAGGGGGATCTGGCGGTGCTGGCTTCCGGAGATCCTTTGTATTACGGAGTCGGAGGGACGTTGAAACGGATCATGCCTGCGGAAACCCAGTGGCGGTTTCACCCGGCACCGACGGCGTTTCAGGAACTTTTTGCGCGCCTGGGGCAGGATTGGAGCCGGGCGCGGCTTTTTTCTTTGCATGGGGGCAGGCCGTTGCCGTTCCGGGCGATACTGCGTTCGCCGGTGGCGGCGATTTACGGGGACGCTGCCCGACCGGCTCCGGTGATTGCGGCGGCGCTGGTAACGGCTTATCCGGCCGCTGCCGGACGCCGGGCGGCTATCGGATGCGATCTGGGATTGCCGGAGGAACGAGTCTGGATGGGAACGCTGGGAGAGCTGATGCGGGAGTCGGCGGCGGCGCGTTCGCTATCGGTTCTGGCTTTGCTGCCGGATCCGGTACCGGTAACGGATGTTCCGGATTTACCGCTGGGACTGCCGGACGAACATTATCAGCATTACCGCAATATGATCACGCATCCGGAAGTCCGGGCGGTGGTATTGGCAAAATTGCGTCTGCCATCGGAAGGTGTGTTATGGGATCTGGGGGCAGGCAGCGGTTCCGTCGGGTTGGAAGCGGCGGGGCTCTGTCCCGGACTGCAAGTCTGGGCGGTGGAGAAGGACGCCGGGCGGCTGGCGCAATTGCGGGCGAATCTGGACCGGGAGGGATTGGCGAATGTTACGGTGAAAGAAGGGATTGCCGGAGGGTTGCCGGAGAATCTGCCGCGTCCCTGTCGGATTTTCATCGGCGGCGGCGGTCGGGAGTTACTGGAACGGGGGTTTGCCGCTCTGGCGCCGGGAGGGCGGCTGGTGATGACGGCGGTGACAGTGGAAACGGTCTCTTTGCTGGGGGCATTTCGTCCGGAGAATCGTCGGGAATTGCTGTCGCTCAACCTTGCCCGTGCAGAAGCTCTGGGGACGGGCAGTTGCTGGAAGGCGGAAAATCCGATTGTGATTGCGGTTTTTGAAAAATGCGGAGAGTGTGAATGAAAAACGAACAGGGACATATTTCCTTTGTCGGTGCCGGTCCCGGTGCACCTGATTTGATTACATTGCGCGGTGCGGCGCGCCTGGCCGAGGCGGACGTGGTGATTTACGCGGGATCGCTGGTGAATGAAAAATTACTGGAGGCGGCGCCGCGGGCGGTTTTTTTCAATAGTGCACTTCTGGCATTGCCGGATGTATTGGAACTTCTGATATCACATTATCGGGCCGGGCACCGGGTGGTACGACTGCACACCGGGGATCCGGCGATGTACGGTGCAGTTTCCGAACAGTACCGGGAACTGGATCGGCTGGGAATCCCATATGAAGTGGTGCCGGGGGTAAGCAGCGTTTTTGCTGCCGCGGCGGCGTTGAAAACGGAATTGACCATGCCGGGCCTCTCTCAAAGCGTGATTCTGACCCGCGAGGCGGGCCGGACGCCCGTGCCGGAATCGGAGGCGCTGGAAAAACTGGCGGCCCACGGAACGACATTGTGTCTGTTTCTGAGTGTGGCCGATCTCTCCGGACTGACAGGACGGCTGATGGCTGCGGGTCGTCCGGCGACGACTCCGGTGGCAGTGGTGTACCGGGCCAGCTGGGAAAATGAACGGATTGTCCGCGGTACGCTTGCCGATATTGCGGAAAAAACGGCCGAGGCCGGCATTAAGCGGCAGGCGATGATCGTCATCGGTGAGGTATTGTCGCGTGACGGTGACTTGTCAAAGTTATATGATCGGAATTTTACTACCGGGTACCGTCACGGGACGGACAGCCGGGGGGGATTCCGTGGTCGGGTGGCCTTGATGGCGCTGACACGGCGCGGCGTCTGGAAGGCAGCGGAAATCGCCGCAGGCCTGGAGGACGGCACGCTGATTTTGCCGGAAAAATTCCGTGCCGATGCTCCCGCAATGCGGTTGGAAACCTATCCCGACGGGGATTTTTCTTCCGCATTCCGCTCCGCCTGGTCGCGTTTTGACGGACTGGTGATGGTGATGGCAGCCGGGATTGTGGTGCGGCATCTGGCCGGGGTATGCGCGGATAAGAAACACGATCCGGCGATCACGGTTTGTGATGAGGCAGGGAATTATGCAGTCAGTCTGCTTTCCGGGCATGTCGGAGGAGCGAATGCTCTGGCAACGGACGTGGCGCGAATTACCGGTGGCCGGGCGGTGATTACCACGGCAAGCGACGTGCGGCATTATCCGGCCTGGGACGAATTTGCGGCACGGCGACACTACCGGATTGAACCGCCGGAAAGCCTGACCGCGCTGGCTTCGGCCATGCTGGAGGAACAGCCGGTGGAGTTGGAAATGCCGCAGGTGGTTTTTGAAGAGGAATTTGCGGGGCTTGCATTTTGCAGATTGGCGCGTGAACGGGACGACGGCGTTATAACGATTCGCACAGGAAATCGCACCTGGACGCTGCATCGGGAACGGTTTGCGCTCGGAATCGGTTGTCGCCGGGGCGTTTCCGCCGCACGGATCAGCGAAGTAGTGGAACGTGTCCTGAAACATCATGGCGTGACGCGGGACGAGGTGGCCGTCATTGCCTCCGCGGAGGTGAAGAAAGATGAAACGGGATTGAAGGAGTGGGCCGCATCGTGGGGGCGGGAATTGCGGTTGTTTCCGGCAGCGGCGCTGAATGCAGTTGAAGTGCCGAATCCATCTGAGGCTGCGGAACGGCATCTGGCGTTACATTCCGTTTCCGAAGCTGCAGCGTTACTGGCGGCGGGGGCGCAGGGAAGACTGGTGGTGGAGAAGACGGCGGATGCCGATGTAACCGTGGCGCTGGCTGCCTTTCCGGCACCGGCAGAAAAAGGAGAATAAGATGTTTGAAATATTTGCCGTCGGTATCGGGCCGGGGGATGAAGAACATTTGACCGGAGAGGCTTGCCGGGTGCTGAGTGAATGCAATTGCGTAGCGGGATACCGGCCTTATCTGGATTTAATTCAGCCTCTGCTGGCAGGGAAACGCCTGATTGCCGGATCCATGCGGGAAGAGGTGGCACGCTGCCGCGCGGCGTTGGATGCGGTGCTGGAAGGGGCGAAAGTCGCCGTGATTTCTTCGGGAGACGCGGGGGTATATGGCATGGCCGGGCTGCTGCTGGAGCTGACCGGAGAAGCACGGTATGCGGAGATCCGGGTGACGGTGGTTCCGGGGGTGACGGCGGCACAGTCCTGCGCGGCGCTGGTCGGGGCACCGTTGATGAACGATTTCATGGTGTTGAGCTTGTCGGATCTGATGACGCCGGCAGAACAGATCCGGAAACGGCTGGTGGCCGCCGCCGAGCTGGATTTGCCGGTGGCTCTGTACAATCCGGCGAGTACCCGGCGGAGGGAGTTGCTGGAATTTGCCGTACAGACATTTCGGGCAGGCGGGAAAAATCCGCCTTTTGCGTTGGTTCGCGACGCTTATCGCGCCAATCAGCGGATTGTCCTGGGGCGCCTGGAGGAGTTCCCGCTGGAAGACGTGCAGATGACGACGCTGGTACTGATTGGAAATTCTCATTGTATTCTGCGGAATGGACGGATGTTTTGTCCGCGCGGGTATCGGGAAAAATACGATGTCGGCCGATGATTTTTCATCCTTTCTGATCGGTGGTACAAATTCCGGTTGTGGCAAGACCACGCTGACGCTCGGCCTGTTGCGAAGCCTGGCCCGGCGTGGTTTGCGGGTGATGCCGTTCAAATGCGGTCCGGATTATATTGATCCGTTGTTGCATCGGCAGGCGGCAGGCCGGATTTCGGTCAACCTGGACGGGTTCTTCGGGAATGTGGAATCCGCCTGGCATCGTTGTGTCGCCGAAGCAGACGTGGCTGTGGTTGAGGGGGTGATGGGGCTTTTTGATGGACGCGACGCGAGGGGGACAGACAGTGCCGGAGCGATTGCCGCGCAGTTGAAACTGCCGGTGGTGCTGACGGTGAACGCTTCCGGACTTGGCGCGTCGATTGCACCACTGGTAGCGGGATTTGTCCGCTGGCAGGAAGATGTACAGATTGCCGGGGTAGTGGCGAATCAGGTGGGGTCGGAGCGCCATGCGGAGTTGTTGCGCGAAGCACTGGCAAAGGCGGGGTTGCCGCCGCTGCTCGGGGCATTGCGGAAGGATGAACAGTTTCGGATGCCGGAACGGCATCTCGGGCTGGATACCGCGCAGTTGCCGGAAGCGATGCTGGAGAGTCTGGCCGACGCGGTGGACGCATTTGTGGATGTGGAGCGGTTGTTGGAGCTCACTCGGAGACCGCATCCGGAACAACAATGGCCGGAACCGGTTGCTGGGCGACCGTTGCGGCGGAAATTGCGTTTGGCGGTCGCCCGGGATGCGGCGTTTCAGTTTTATTATGAGGAGAATCTGGAGATGCTGCGGGCACGCGGAGTGGAGACGGTCTTTTTTTCTCCGCTGACTGACGCGGCATTACCGGAAAAGGTGGACGGCGTATATCTGGGAGGCGGATATCCGGAGCTTTTTGCAGAGCAGTTGTCCGGCAATGCGTCCATGCTGGCGGCGCTTCGGGCGTGTGCCGCCCGGTGTCCGGTGTACGGGGAATGCGGTGGGTATTTGTATTTACTGGAATCTCTGACCGATTTTGACGGACGCTGTTTCCCGATGGCGGGCCTGCTGCCGGGACACGCGAAAATGAATCGCCGTCTGACTTCGCTCGGCTATCGGGAATGCCAGGGACGCTGGGGACGGGTTCGCGGACATGAATTTCATTATTCATCTTTGACGGAGGCTCCGGCAGGACCGGCGCTGTGGCAGGCGGTTGGCCGGGATGGGACGGAGAAGCCGGCGGGCGGGGTTCGCGGACATGTTTGGGGAAGTTACGTGCATGTGCATTTTGCTTCCAATCCGGCGGCGCTGGATCAATGGATTGAGGAGATGGCGACATGTTCCAGCTGATTTTACTGCTGGTATTGGGATTGGGGATGGATCGGCTGCTGGGGGATCCGCGGAGCCGGTTGCATCCGGTGGTGCTTTTCGGCAGGATGGCGGAACGGATGGAAAACGGTTGCCGCCGGATGTTCGGAGACGGGATAGACGCCGGGTTGGCCGGCTGGCTGGCGCTGACGCTGTTGCCGGCCGCTGTAGCGGCGGTGACGGTGCGCTTGACCGGGGCGGTACTGCCCTGGGTCGGATTGTTCGTGGCGGTGATATGGCTCTATATTACCGTGGCGCTGCGCAGTCTCTGCGACCACGCGCAGGCGATCGAAACCCCCTTGAAAAACGGTCGGCTGCCGGAAGCCCGCCGGGCATTATCGCGGATCGTCAGCCGCGATACCGACACGCTGCCGGAGTCCGAAATCGTGCGCGGCGGCATTGAAAGTCTGGGGGAAAATCTGATTGATGCGGTTACCAGTCCGTTGTTCTGGGCGACGGTGGGATATCTGGCGGGGGGATTGCCCGGGGCTGCCGCTGGAGCGGTCTGGTTGCGGGCGGTCAATACACTGGATGCCATGTGGGGATATCGGAATGAACGTTATCTCCGGTTTGGCCGGGTGGCTGCCCGGATGGACGATGTGGCGCATTTTCTTCCGGCGCGATTGACGCTGGTGGCGATTTCTCTGGCGGCATTTCGGGGCGGAGGGGTTCCGGGAACGGCCTGGCGGACGGGAATCCGGCACCGGCACGATCACCCGAGTCCGAACTCGGGGTACGGCATGGCCGGTTTTGCCGGCGCGCTGGGGATTCGGCTGGGAGGACCGACGGTGTATGACGGCATATGCGAGGAATATCCATACTGGGGGGACGGGCGATCACAATTGACGGTAGCGGATCTGAAACGGGCGCGGCAACTGGCGAATGCGGCGACGTGGGTGTTTGTGGGGATACTGTTGGCGGGAGCGGTATTATGGCGGATGTTCTTTACCTGATCCGGCATGGGGAGCTGCCGGAGGAATATCAGGGGCGATATGTGGGGCGGACCGATGCGCCGCTTTCGGAAGCGGGGCGCAGATGGATGCGGTCACTGCCGCTTCCAGCATTGGATGTGGTTTATTGTAGTCCCCTGCGCCGGGCACGGGAGAGTGCCGCCTGTTTGCATTGCGCACGGGTCATTCCGGATGAACGGCTGGCGGAAGTGGATTTTGGGGAATGGGATAATCGAACCTTCGAAGAAATTGCCGCTGTCGCTACTGCTGAACAGTTGGAGTGCTGGTCCCGGACGCCGGATGCGATGGTTTTTCCGGGAGGGGAATCGGTGGCGGAGTTCCGGGCACGGATTGCGGATTTTCAGCAGGATTTTCAACGCCGGGAACCCGGCCCCGGTACGGCGGGTGTGGTAACTCACGGCGGTGTCCTGATGTATTGGCTGGCCGGGTTGCGGGGGATTCCGGAATCCCGGCTGCTGGAGGCGCGAGTGCCGCGCGGCGGCTGGGTGAAACTGCAAAGGACGCAGGGAGGCGTCTGGCATGAAGCATGAAGTGATTCTGGTAATCGGCGGTGCACGTTCCGGGAAGAGTACCTGGGCGGAACAGCTTGCCTGTGCGGCGGGAGAACGACGTTATTACATTGCCACCTGTCCGGTGCTCGATGCGGAGATGGCGGACCGGGTGGCCCGGCACCGTCGGTTGCGTGCCGGGGCAAACTGGACGACGATCGAGGAGCAGACCGAATTGGAAAACGCACTGGAACGGGCCGCTGCCGCCGGTGCGGAATCTATTCTGGTCGACTGCCTGACCTTGTGGATCAATAATCTGCTGTTTCACGACCCAGACTTGGACGAGGCAGGAATGGCGCGTCGTGCCGAAAGCCTGGCTGCGTGTTTGCAGCGGATTCCCGGGACGACGGTACTGGTAATCAACGAGGTTGGACTCGGTCTGGTGCCGGAGTCGCCGCTGGCACGCCGGTTTCGGGATCTTTCCGGGCGCTGCGCCCAGATTCTGGCGGCGGCGGCGGATCGGGTGTATCTTACCGTGGCGGGCATTGCGCAAAAGATAAAATGAGGACGGAGAAGAAGACGATGCGTTTGCTGGAGGAAACTTTATCAACCATTGTCCCGGCCGATGGCGACTGCCGTGACCGGGCACGGGAACACATTCTGCAGTTGACCATGCCGGAATGGGCGTTGGGCCGGATTCTGGATCTGGCCGTGGAGCTGGCGGGGATGACTCGCGATTTGCGCTGTCCGGTTCGGCGCAAGCGCATAATTCTGATGGCCGGTGATCACGGAATTGTCCGGCGGGGCGTCTGCCCGCAACCGTCTTCGGTGACGACGCAGATGGTTCGGAATTTTGTCCAGGGCGGTGGCGGCATCAATGTCTTGAGCCGGGTTGCCGGGGCCGACGTCATGGTTGTGGATATGGGGGTGGATTCCGATTTGTCGGATCTGGTTGCTGCGGGGAAGGTGCGGGATTGCAAGGTGGCACGGGGAACGGCGGATTTTTCCGTGGGACCGGCCATGAGCCGGGAACAGGCGATCGCCAGCCTGGAACAGGGGATCCGGCTTGCCCGGGAGCTGGCTGCTGAGACGGATGTTTTCGGGACCGGTGAGATGGGGATCGGCAATACTTCTCCCTCGTCGGCGATCGTGACCGTGCTGTCCGGCGAAACGGATCCAGTTCCATATGTCGGCCGCGGTGCGGGGCTGGCGGTTGACCGGCTGGCACACAAGGCGGCGGTAATCCGGGAAGGTATTCTGCACAACCGGCCGAATCCCGCTGACGGGCTGGATGTGCTGGCCAAAGTCGGCGGATTTGAAATCGGAGGGATTGCCGGTGTGATCCTGGGCGCGGCGAGTTGCCGTAAGCCGGTGGTGGTGGATGGTTTCATTTCCAGCGCCGGAGCCTTGATTGCGGCGGCGATTGCTCCGGCGGCGCGTGATTATATGATCCTGGCCCATGGCAGTGCCGAACCCGGCCACGTGCGGATGACTGAATTGCTGGGGCGTCGTCCGTTGCTGGATCTCGGGCTGCGGCTCGGGGAGGGGACCGGCGCGGCACTGGCACTGCCGCTGCTGGATGCGGCGGCGGCCGTGATGACGCAAATGGCCACGTTCGAATCCGCCCGGGTGACGACGGAGGGCTTGAAGTGAGGACGTTTCTGGCCGCGGTGTCCATGCTGAGCATTCTGCCGCTCGGAAATTTCCGCCCGACTGAAGCGGAATTGCGCCGGTCGCTGAATCTCTTTCCGCTGGCAGGCGTATTGTTCGGCGCAATCGTTTTCGGCGTGGGGTGGCTGATGGAACGCTGGTTTCCGGCGCCGGCTGCGGCGATGCTGATGGCGATTTTTCCGGAAGTGCTGACCAAGGGGTTTCATCTGGACGGCCTGGCGGATACCGCTGACGGATTTCTCTCCGGTCGGAGCCGGGAGCGCAAACTGGAAATCATGCGAGACAGCCATATCGGCAGCATGGGGGTGGGCGCGATCGTGGCTCTGATCGGTTTGAAGTTCTCGATGTTCCTCTCTCTTCCGTCAGGAATGATTCCGGTCGCGGCGGCATTGGCGGCGCTGTGTGGACGCTCCGGCATGATCTGGTATATAGCAATGAGCCGTTATGCCCGGCCTGAAGGAGGATTGGGGGGGCTGTGGTTCGGGCGGAGACCGACGGTGGGAATGATGCTTGCCGGGTTGATTCCGCCGGCGCTCGCGGCATTGTGGCATCCGGATCTTTTCTGGATCGGATTTCCGCTTCCGGCGGTGGCAGCGTGGGGATGGAGCCGGATGACTAGCCGGGTAATCGGCGGTGCGACGGGGGATACCATTGGTGCCTTTGAGGAGTTGAGCGAACTCCTGACGCTGACGGCATTGGTCTTGTATTTTCAACATTTTGTGTTATAATAAAAGCTGAATGCAGTCCATTGGCTGCATTCGATGGGATCATAAAAGCAGCCGTTCGCCGCAGTCGGACGGCAAAAAAATAATCGATTCGTCTTCGGGGCGGGGTGTAATTCCCCACCGGCGGTGAAAGTCCGCGACTCCCGGCAGAAAATAACCGGGACTGATCCGGTGCAAATCCGGAACCGACAGTGAGAGTCTGGATGAGAGAAGACGGGCACCTGGCCGCCGCATTGCATGTGGTGGAAGTTTGGAACGCGGTGATGGTCAACCGCGTTTTCTGCCTGCCCAGCTTTTCCCTGTCGTTCCCCGGAAACGTTCGGGAAAGGACAATGAAGAATATGATGGATTCTGTCGAAACGGTCATCGCCGCTCTGGCCGCCGGTGAAATCGTGGTGCTGGTGGATGACGACAACCGGGAAAACGAAGGCGACTTGATCTGTGCCGGTGCTTTTGCCACTCCCGCCAACATCAATTTTATGGTGACATACGGACGGGGATTGCTTTGCGCTCCGGTCGGAGGAGAAATCGCGGCACGCTTGAATCTTGCCGTGCCGCCGGGAAAGCACGACCCGCGCGGAACTGCATTCACGCAGAGTCTGGATGCCATTGCCGGAACGACCACCGGAGTTTCCGCTTTTGATCGGGCGAAAACCGTGGCGGAAATGCTGCGGGAAGAGGCGACGCAGGCAGATTTTTATACCCCGGGACACCTTTTTCCGCTGCTGGCGCGGCCCGGCGGCGTGCTGGAGCGACGGGGACATACCGAAGGGGTGGTGGATCTGATGCGTCTCGCCGGATTACCGCTGGTCGGCGTACTTTGTGAGATTCTGAATCCGGACGGTACTATGGCGCGACTGCCTCAACTGCAGATTTTCTGTCGTGAACACGGATTGAAATTGTGCAGTGTCGAAGAGATCGCCGCCTTCCGCCGCGCCCGGGGAAACGTGGAGGTCTCTTCGGAACAGTTCCTTCCGGTCCGGGCGCGGGCAGAATGGTCGGGAAACGGTCGTCATGGCATCGAATTGACGATCGCGGGCATGACGGATATTGGTTACTGCCGCCTCCGCCATGCGTCGACAGGCTTCTGCGGTGGAGCTGCCGATGTGTGGAGTCATCAGCACATTCGGCAGCGTTCGAAGATCTTTTCCGGGAGAGGCCGGATGATAGGGTTCCTGTCGGAAAACATCCAGCACCGCACCACCGATCCGTCCGGAAGCGGCGGCATCGTACAGTGCATTTTCATCTACGACGCCTCCACGCGCGGTATTGATCACCCAGGTGCCCGGCTCCAGCACGGCGAGTTTTCCGGCATTCAGAAAATCTCGGATCGCGGGCAGATCGGGAATGTGCAGTGATAGAAACTGCGCTCCCCGGACTGCCTGCGCAAAATCCGTGCTGAACCGGTCATAACAGTTTGCGTCCCGCGGTGCGGCAATGTCGAATCCGGAAATCGTCATGCCGAAGCCGTTTCGGGCAATGGCCGCGAGACGGCTTCCGATATGGCCGCAACCGGCGATGGCGAGGGTTTTTCCGGCAAGTTCCGTTCCGATTCGGGGTGCCCAGACGCCGCGGCGATTGTCGGCGATGGTGTCGGCGAAATGCCGCGCCGCCAGCAGCAGCATGCCCGCCGCGCATTCCGCAACCGAGGCGTCCAGCACGCCGGGAGTGTTGGTGCAGCGAATGCCGCGCCGGGCTGCCTGTGTCTTGTCCACGCCATCGTGGCCCACGCCGAAGCGGGCGATAACCCCGCCCGCGGGCAGGGCGTCGTACAGGGGACCGGTATATTTCACCACGCCGATGATGACGTAACGGGCCTGTTCGCGGCGGATGGCCGCCGCCAGTTCCGGTTCCCGGTCGGGGACCCGGATGCATTGAAAATCTTCGAGCGTTTCGAAAAAGGCGGCTGCCTTGTCGTATTCCGGGGCGGTTACAAGAATTTTTTCCATAAGATTCAATGCCACAGTTGAACGGTTTTCTGGTAGATGCCGAGAATGCCGGAAGCATGGCATTCCCATGGTTTCAGGTCGGCGCGCCGGCTTTCCAGATCCACGCCGGGGACTTCCAGGCGGCGGTTGGGAATGTCGATTTCCACCAGGTCGCCTTCCCGAATCAGCGCAATCGGTCCTCCCGCCGCCGCTTCCGGCTGGACGTGGCCGATCGCCGGACCGCGCGTCGCTCCCGAAAACCGTCCGTCGGTCACCAGCGCTACCGTCGCCGCCAGCCGTTCATCCGCGGCGATGGCTTCGGTGGTGTAGAACATTTCCGGCATGCCCGATCCCATCGGGCCGACGTACCGGATAACCACCACATCGCCGGGCTGAATCCGGCCGGAGATTACCGCGTCACGTGCGGAAAGTTCATCTTCGAACACCCGTGCCGGACCGCGATGCTTCCACATTTCCGGAGCGATCGCCGCCGGTTTGGTGACCGCGCCGCCGGGGGCGAGGTTGCCGGAGAGACAGGCGATGGCGCCGTTGGCCCGGACCGGACGGTCGAACGGGCGGATAATTTCCTCGGCATCCAGGCCGAAACGTTTGAGATAGAGGCGGTTTTCCCGGATCTGCCGTTCCGCGGATTCAAGATTTTCTCCAAGGGTTTTCCCGGTTACGGTCATGACGTCGAGCCGCAGGTGTTCCCGGAGCCGCAGCAGCAGGGCCGGGACGCCCCCGGCATACCAGAAGTATTCTCCGGCAAATGCCCCCGCCGGACGGACGTTGCCGATAAACGGAATGTCGCGTCCGATCCGGTCGAAGTCCGCTTCGCCGAAGTCGATGCCGGCCTCCTTCGCAATCACCGGCAGATGCAGCAGCGCGTTGGTCGAGCCGGAAATGGCTGCGTGGACGATCGCCGCATTGTAGAAGGCGTCCGGTGTGAGAATGTCTTTCGGCAGCAGTCCGCGGCGGCTCAGGGCCACCGCCGCTTCACCGGCGGCCTCGGCATTCCAGCGGATTTCACGCAGAACGAACGGGGCAAGCGCGGAAAACGGCAACGCCAGTCCCAGCGCTTCCGTCATCACCTGCATGGTACAGGCTGTTCCCATGAACTGACAGGCGCCGCAGCTAGGACAGGAACGTTTTTTCCAGTCGAAAAACTCCGCTTCGGAAATCATGCCGCGTTTGCAGTAGCTGTGATATTTTCCGATCTGTTCCAGCGTCATCCGATCCGGGCCTTCCAGCATGACTCCTCCGGGGATGACCAGCGACGGTAGATTGAGCCGGGCTAATGCGATCAGATGTCCCGGCAGCGCTTTGTCGCAGCTGGAGAGAAAGATCATGGCGTCCGGCAGGTTGACCCGGGCATGAATTTCCGCTATCGCGGCGATCAGCTCCCGCGACAGCAGCGAATAATTCATCCCTTCGTGGCCCTGTGCAATGCCGTCGCAGATGTCGGTCGCGGTAAAACGTGACGGTTTCCCACCGGCGTACTGCACGCCCCGGGCGGCGGCATCGACCAGCGTGTCCAGTCCGGCACTGCCGGGATGGCTGTCGCCGAAGGTGCTTTCCAGCAGGATGTGAGGACGGTTCAGGTCTGCTTCGCTCCAATCCATGCCCAGACGGAGCGCGGCGATTTCGGGGGCTTTGTCATGCAGATTCACGGTAGCATCTCCCAGATTTTTTCCGCACCGGCGCGGAGGAAAAAGGTGTCCATGCCGAGAGTCAGAAAGGTGTAGCCCTGTGCCAGTGCGGTTTGAATGTTTTCCGGATTCGGAGTGACGATGTGCTGGCCGGCCATTTTGCCGTTCCTGCGACAGCTTTCCGCCACGGCGGCACAGCCCTGTACGATCAGCGGATGCCCGGTCTGTCCGGTAATGCCGTAAGAACCGGACAAATCATACGGACCGATCAGACAACCGTCTATTCCTTCAACGGCCATAATTTCGTCGCAGTGCTCCACTGCGCCGCGCGATTCGATCATAGCGATCACCAGCGGACGGAATTCCCGGGCATAGGCGTCGAATTCCGCGCCCCACTCATTTCCCCGCTGCCAGGCGAAACCGCGAATGCCTGTCGGAGGATAATGGGCAGCACAAACGGCGGATCGGGCTTCTTCGGCGGAATCGACCAGCGGCACGATCACGCCGGCGGCGCCGAGGTCGAGTGCGCGGCGAATGGGCAACACGGCGTTTTCCCGGACGCGGACAAGCGGCAGGACACCGTATGGGCGGCAGGCGCGGCAGAAATTGCCGATGTCGGCATCTTCGGCTTCGCCGTGTTCGCAGTCGAGCGCGAGAAAGTGGAAGCCGCATCGGGCGAGAATTTCCGCATTGGCGGGATGGCCGATCTGCAGCCATGAGCCGAATGCAGGAGAGGGAAGAGAGGGGGAATGAGCTGTCATAACTATGTACTCTGAAAATGATGGAATCAGTTTGTTTTCGTTTTGTTCGTCATCCGCGGGGAAAGGCTGCTGAGCAATCCGGCGGCCGCTCCGAAACGGCGTCAGCCGTCGGGAAATTTCCATGGATACGGCCTCACTATAGCATCGGCAGACTTCGGAAACAAGGGGGGATGAATGTAAAAAAATGTCTGTTTCATAGAATTTTTCCGTCATGGATGTAATCGGGTTTCCACATAGGCGATCGCATTTTCCAGCGGGATGTTGCCATGCAGACCGCCGCAGGAGGAGAGCGCGAAATGCGGGAATTTTTCCACCAGCTTCATGACGTTGCGGGTCATTGACCGGACGCCTTCCGGTGTGTCGAACGTCAAACGCCGTGTGTCGATGCCGCCGATGTAGAAGCGTTCTCCGTCGCCGAACCAGGCCAGGGCCTCTTCGAGCGGCGTAGCGGGATTTTCGCCCATCAGCCCGTCCAGCCCGAGTTCGGCCAGACGCGGCAGAAAGGAGGACATATTTCCGTCCGCCACCAGCATCACTTTTTTGTCGAAGTCTCGGATTTCCGCGAAGATTTCCCGGTAATGCGGAAAAATGTAATCCTCATACCAGGAGGGTGGAAACACCGGTCCGGCGGCCGTCGCCAGATCGTCGTGCAGAAACACCCACGGGGCGGAACTCGCCATCGCCATGGCACGGATGATGGCGCGCGCCTTCTCCAGCCACGGCAGGAGCACGTGTTCGTGAAACCGGTCCGGTTCCGTAAACGCCGTCTCCATGAAGATTTCCCAGCCGAGAAACTCCACCGGCGCCATGAAGAGCGTCGTGTACAGCATCGGATAATAACAGCCGATTTCCCCCAGCGCCGCTTCCCGCATCCGGATGTCTTCCGGATCGCAGCCGTGCGGCACCGGCGTCAGTAGATCGGTGTACTCCAGTTGATGGAAGTCCATATGCCAGACCGCTTCCGGATCGGCGCAGCAGTAACGCTCCCGTACCACCGTGTCATAGACGCCGAGCGGCTGCCGCCGGTAGGGCCGGTCCGGCACCGGCAGCGTGGCATCAGCAGGACAGGGCGGCGGAGCGTTTGTCAGCGGCACGCGATTGACGAGGTCGATGCCGAGCCGTTGATACGCCCGGCGATAGGCCGCGGCGGTGTCGGTGTAGACGTCAAGCCCCGAAGCCCATTCGATCAGACCGCGATGGTTGAGCGTTTCCTTGGCGATGATTTTGGACACGGGGCGTCCGGCGCTCCAGTCGAGAAAATCCCGTCGCATGGTTTCCTTTCCTTCTACAACGGCAGGATATGGGCGTTCACCCGGTGCCGGTTCAGCAGCTGCCGGTGGCAACGAAGGCGGAGCAGGAAATCCGGATAATCGCATTGGTCCGGCGGCAGCCACAGCCGTTCCGCCAGTGCGCAGGCACGCGGAAACATCATGTATTCCAGATGTTTCATATTTGGAATGTACTCCGTCCACAAGGCCCCCTGGCCGCCGAGAATATGGCGTGCCGTTTCCGCGTCCAGTCCGGGCGGCACCGGCGCAAATCGATACACCAGCGCGATCGGCAGCTCATATCCGTGCGACAGCGGTTCGGTGACCGGGTCCGCCTGGTAATGATTCAGATAAACCTGCGCACTGTCCGTCATGACCGTATCCAGACCGAGTCGGGCGGCCTGCAGACCGCCTTCATTGCCGTGCCAGCACATGACCGCGGCGCCGACAGGCGGGCCGCCTTCGAGAATTTCGTCCCAGCCGATGGGACGGCGCCCGAGTTCGGTCAGACGGCGGCAAATCTGGGTCAGAAAGTAACTTTGCAGTTCCCGTTCGCTGTGCAGGCCGAGTTCCGCCATCCGGTTCTGGGCATCGCGGCTGGCAGCCCATTCGCCCGGATCCACCTCGTCGCCGCCGATGTGAATCCATTTCCAGGGAAACAGTTCGACGACTTCCTCGAAAAGACTCTGCATGGCTGCGATGGTTTCCTGCGCAACGTTGAGGGTGTGGCGGCTGATTCCCCATCGTTCGCGGACTTGGTAACGATAGCCGGGAAGATTTCCGAACTCCGGATACGCTGCCAGCAGGGCTTCGGCATGACCCGGAAGGTCGATTTCCGGCATGATCCGGATGCCGCGTCGGGCTGCGAAATCGATGACACGCCGGACATCGTCCCGGGTGTAGAAGCCCCCATGCGGCTGGTCATCGTAGAGAATCGGGCGGTCGGTATTGTGATTCGTCTGGGTACAGGCACGGCGGGAACCGATCCGGGTGAGGAGCGGGAAGCGTGCGCTTTCCAGTCGCCAGCCCTGATCATCGGTCAGGTGCCAGTGCAAGACGTTGAACTTGTGCAGTGCCATCAGCTCCACCAGACGGCAGACCTCGTCGACGGTAAAGAAATGCCGGGAGGAATCCAGCAGCATCCCGCGCCAGCGGTAATGTGGTTCATCGCGGATCTCCAGTCCGGGAAGCGTGCCGGGGCCTTCCGGCAGCAGCTGTCGGAGCGTCTGTACTCCTGCCGCCAATCCGTCGGGCGTATCCGCCACCAGCTCCACCGCGGCATCGGTGATCGTCAGCCGGTAGGCTTCGTTGCGGAATCCGCCCTCATCTTCGGCGGTCTGTGCGCCGCCGGAAAACCGGATGACGCTGCCCTCTCCGGGGCGGTCGGTAATCGGCAGTGCCAGGCCGGTATCCTGAAGAATGATGTCCTGCAGCAGCGTTACGGCTGCGGCGGCTTCGGCGGTGTCCGCCACGAGTACGGTTTCCGGTGTCAACCGGAAGGTTTGATTGTTTCGACGGCAGAACCGGGGAAGGGGGATCAGGGGAATGTCAGGCATGATGACTACTGCTTTCGTTGTAATGCTTCCTTCAAAACTGGTTCCAGGGCATCAGCATAACGCATCATCCCCAGGTCGGTGGGATGGGAACCGTCCACTGTGGCTTCATTATCGCGGCCGATCAGGTTTTCGCCGCGTACGTAATATAAGCGGTCAAAACCCTCGTTCCGGAGTTCATCAAAAAACTTCCGGAAGCTTTCCCAGTGAGGTTGAATCCGCGGTTCCCGGCGGTAACGGCTGTTGGCATAGGGGCGGTCTTCCACCAGCACGATCGGCGTGTCGGGGCGGCGGCGGCGCAGTTCCGTCACCAGATGGCGGGCGCGACGGAGTACTTCATCGCCGGCCATTTTCGTCATATTGGGCAGGCAGTCGATAATATACGCCGAAGCCGGAATTTCCGCCAGAATTTCCGCAAATTCCGGATCCATGGTGCCGTTTCCGGAAAAACCGAGGTTGACGACCGGCAGATCCAGGCGCCGCCCTAGAATCGCCGGATAGGTCATCCCCGGGCGCGATGCGCTGCACCCGTGGGTGATGGAGGTTCCGTAAAAGACCAGCGGGGCGCCGGTCGGTTTTACCGGTTCCGGCATCACGCTTTCGGTCAGCAGCAGCTCCAGTTTGCGCACGCCGGTGTAGAGCGGCAGATAAATCATATATTCCGCGGGCCGGTCCAGTGGGGTATAAAGCAGGCTTTCCTGGACATTGACTTCTTCCAGTCGTGACGGGCGTCCGGAGGTCAGCCACTGCCATTCACCGTCCACACGTGTGTAGACATCCAGACCGTTGATGCCGATCGGACTCATGTGCGGCAGATAATTGTTCGAAGTCAGAGTCCAGCGAATGCCGAGCGGCCGCGCCCCGGTCAGCTTGAAATGCAGATACAAGCCGGCCGAATGGGTGGAAAGTGCCCATACCTCTTTACGGACTTTTGTTGCCATCCGTTCCGGAAAGCGGCGGTATTCCACCGCATCATCCCAGCCGCGGCCGCGGACGATGCCGGGACAGGCTTCCAGTACGTCGATCCACGGTTGCTGTTCCTTCCGGGAGGCGGATTCGTTCATCCGCAATTCGGGATCGAGTTTCGTCGCATCCGCCGCGGACGGCGCGCCGGTGGTCAGATGGAAGTCCCGCAGAGCTCCCGAAAACGGCAGCAGCGCCTTGCCGTTTTCGCTCAAACTGCCGACGGCGAAGCGGCGGCGTTCATCTATTCCGGTCCGGGAAACGCTGCTTTCCAGCACTTTGACTCCGTCTACCTGAAGTCGTATCTGTCCGGGGTGGTAACTTAGTTCGAAACGGTGTTCTTTCTGATCATCGTAACGCGCGTTGCTGGTCAGCGTTTTCCCCGTCTGCTTGTCGCGAATGACCATCAACTGCAGTTTTCCATCACGCAACAGAAGATTCCAGCCGGTATAACCGGATCGCTGGCTGCGGTTGCCGACCAGGTACTGGGTCGCTCCCCCGCCTGTCGCGGTGCGGAACGTACCGGCAAGCGTCCAGGCGTGTTCATTCATGTCGCACTCCGGGCGGTATTGCCGATCAATCAATGCCGGGATGTTCTGTCCCGGCGCGGCAAAGTTCTCCAGGGTGAACTCCTCCGGACGGGCGACACCGGAATGCTGTTCCAGCGGCCAGACGATTTCTGCGGCGCAACAGAGGGTGACGGCGAGGGTATAAAGCAACATGTCAGGGCATCTCCTCTTCCAGGGCACGCAGCAGTTCGCCACGCAGAACATTATATTGCGCCGGATCGGCGGAATAGGTGCGGCCGAAAAGAGCCGGTGCTTCACGCCAGCCCAGAGACAGTTCGTAGATCCGGAGCATGTCCGGGAAAATCACCCGGCCGGCCAGCGCCTTGGCTCTTTCCGGATTTTTCCGGGCCAGCATTGCATAGAGCGTAGCGTCCACCAGCCCCTCCCGGTAATTGAGCATACGCACACCGGGCCGCAATCCTTCCGGACCGCGATAGAGAAACCAGTTGTCCCCCGGGGGATGGCCGGGTTTCTGGGAACCGTTCGGCATCGGCCCGAGCGAAGTTTGGTATTCATTCGCGCCCCGGTAGACGTTGGCGGCCCAATTCAGAAATCCGGAGGCTCCGAAATCGGCGGCGATCAGTGGCCAGAGCCGGTTTTCCACCGGCATCCGGTCCAGATGGCGGTTGGGGAAGGGCGGGTAGGGGGACGTGCAGTTATACAGCCAGTAGCGTTCTGGAGCGGCTTTGATCCGGTCGCGCAGCTGGTACGCTCCCGGGAGGTTCAGAACCTGAATATCAACCAGATCGGCAAAGAGGTTTTTCCGATCCAGCACGGCATCAATCGAACGGACTCCGGGCAGGTGCTTTTTACGGATTTCGGCGAATTTCCGGTAGGCTTCCAGATCTTTTTCCCGGGGTTCGTCCTTCTGATACTGGCGATAGGAATCGAGAGCATCGAGTTGTTCCAGTTCCTGCCGCAGCCGGGGCATGAAGGCATTCAGCACTGCGACGAATTCCGGGTCATTCAGGGCGATTTTCCGGCGCTGGCCGGTTGCCTGATCCTGCACGTACAGCGGCAGCATCCAGCTGGCCATGTGAGTCCCGGCAAAGTAGGTGAAACCGATCTTCCGGAAGGTGGTGATCCATCGACGGAATCCGGCAAAGTCGAACTCATAACGACCATCCCGGGTCTTTACGGTCTGAATCAGCGGTGTCTCCGCGAAGATGATCGGCGTATAAATCATATTGTCGCCGCAGGCCAGCAGGGCTTTGCCGGAATTTTCCAGCAGTTTCCAGTGTTCTTCGCTCCAGTATTCCGGCACTTTGCCGCTGGTCAGGTTGACCGGCTCCGGGAACAGCCAGTGATTGGAGTCCAGCGAGAAGCGTTCCGGCAGTTTAACGGAGCTGACCTCTACGGTAATCGGCAGTCGGATAGCGGTTTTTCCGGCGCTTTCGATGACAAAATCGCCGCGATAGAGGCCCTTTTCTGTTTTTTCCGGGATATCCAGAGTGACCAGAAAGGAAACCGCCTGGTCCTTTTTCAAGTGACAGCCGGTAATGACTGCTGGATCGACGACTTCGTAGAGATCAAAAGGGGCACGCCGAATCTGATAGGTATGCCAGTTTTCCGGAACTCGGCCACCGGGAAAATTTTGCACCGGCCACTGAGTATTTCCTTCGACGCGCACGGCAATCAATGGTTGTACCTGTACGGTAATATCGGATTTGAGCTTGTCGCCGATACGCAGGAAGTGACGAGGTTCAAACGTTACGTCGGCATCTTCCGGCGGAAGCAAATTGAGTTTGAACGAAACTTTGTTGCCGCGCGGCGTCTGTAACGGCTGGGAAAAATTCGCTTCCTCCGGGAAGCGATCGGCATAAGTCGGACTGCCCAGATCTGACAATCGGGCACGCATCCAGGCGGGCGGCGGCTGTTTTTCAACGGCGGCGGTCAATGCCAGCGCGACAGCGGCCAGCAGGCCGGTACAGATCAATTTCTGCATGATGGGAAACCTCCTTCCAGGTTATGGTTTTGCATTCGTATTTCTTTGAGTCGGTGTCTGCTGATGCGACAGAAGTTGCAGGATTCTGCGGCGCAGCGCATGGTATGGTGCCGGTTCCGTCGCGAATGCCCGTCCGCTGTATCCGGCAAACGGCATGGCATAGATGTTCAGATGATCCGGCATTTCCCAGGCCGGAAAATAAACCCGTTCCAGCAATTCGTCTGCCAGCTGCGGCGACTCTTGCGCCAGCATCCGCAGCAGGGCCGTATCGACCATCCCTTCGCGGTAATGGAGCTGACGCAGGCCGGTCCGCAAACCATCCGGTCCCCGATAGAAAAACCAGGCATCTCCCGGCGGATGACCGGGATTCTGACTGCCATTGGGGTAAGGCCCGAGTGAATTTTCATATTCATCGGCGCCGCGGTAAACGTTGGCCGCCCAGTTGAGATAACCGGTGCAGCGGTATTTGAAGGCGAGCAGCGGGTACAACCGATTGCCTGCTGCCGGATGGTCCAGCTGCCGGTTCGGAAAGGGCGGGCGCGGGTCGCACGAGGAGTAAATCCAGAATTCCTGTCCCCGTTTTTTCCGCTCGGCATTCAATGCCTGACCGAAACGAAGTTTCTGAAGATGTATGACCGCAACGTCAACGTCCGGATAAAGAGCGGTGCGGATGGTGGCGTCGATATTCCTTACGCCGGGCATGGTTTCGCGCAGCAGCCGGACATAGTCCCGGTAACGGGAAATTTGAGAATCTGTGGGTTCATCCATGACGTGTTGGCGGTAACGACTCAGGCAACCGGCGTGCTGCAGTTCGGCGTGAAGCTGCGGCAGGAACTGGCGCAATACTTCCAATCGTTCCGGATCATCCAGTTTCAGTTCCCGCGTTTTTCCGTCGGCGCAGCGAATGTGCAGCGGCAGCATCCAGCTGTGCAAATGGGTGCCGACATATCCCCGGAAACCCAGACGATCGAAGAGTTGCAACCAGCGGCGGAATCCGGTGAAGTCAAAACGATAACGGCCGTTGTTCTCCTGCACAGTCGGTATCAGCGGAACTTTGCCGAAAATATGCGGTGTGAAAATCACATTATCTCCTGCATGGCGCAACTGTCTGCCTGCCTGTTCAATAAGCTGCCAGTGGGCTTCACTCCAGTATTCCGGAACGGTGCCGCTGGTAAGATTTTCCGGTTCGATCCACAGCCAGTGCATGGAGTCGATGAAATACTCTGGAGGAATACGAATTGGAAACACTTCAAAAGAATAACGCAGAAGGCGCTTTCCCGAGCCGCATTGTGCGATGATGTTCCCCTGGTAGAAACCCGGTGCAACGTCTTCCGGAATGGCGATTTCCGCCAGAACGCCGCCGGTTTTACCCGATTCCAGGTGCAATCTGTCATGCGGGGCGTTGTCCACGGCTTCCAGCAGATCGAAGGGGGCTTCGCGGATGAAATGCGGTTTCCAGTGTTCCGGAGCGGCGCCGTCGGGATAGTTCTTCACGCCCTGGTGATTGCCTTCGACGTGAACCGGAATGAGGTCATGCAGGGCAGTCGTTCCGGTAAACGGCTGCTTTCCCAGGTGTTCGGGGGGACCGGCGAAGGAAAAACGTACTTCCGTTGGTTTTTCGGAGCGGGTTACGGCCAGAAAGATGACCCGGCCGCCTCGGGGTACCGGTATCGGTTGCTCCAACAGTGCCTCCCGTGGGTAGCAGTCCGTGAAAACCGGATACGCAGGGTCGATGTTCCCGGTCTGCCAGTCGGCTGATTCCGCACTGCCGACGACAGCGATAAGGAACAGGATCATCCCGTATAATCGAAAAATGAGTTTCTGCATGTTGTTGTTTTATTTCCCTTATTGATTTTGTTGCGGATGTCCCGCATTCCGTTTTAGAATATCTCGGAGAACGGGTTCCAGCGCGTCGGCAAAACGAAAGAAGCCCAGATCCGTCGGATGCGCGCCGTCGATCGTCGCTTCTGTATCGGTCCCCAGCAGGGCATCACCGTTCACGAGGAACAGACGCGGAATCGTTTTCTGCAGCTCCTGCACGGTGGGACGGGTAATGCGACGATGGTCGCCGATTCGCGGACTGCCGTCGTATTTCGGATTGTTACGCAATGGAGATTCGATGACAATGATCGGGATTTCCGGCTTGAGCTGCCGCAGTCGGGTGATGGAGTCGGTCAGTCGTTTTTTGACTTCATCTTCGGAGAATTTGATCATATTTCCCTGGCCGTCGAAAACATAAGCGGCGGCATCGATTTCTGCCAGTATTTCGACAAATTCCGGGTCCATGGTGCCGTTTCCGGAAAATCCGAGATTGACGATCGGTATATGCAGCCGTCGTCCCAGAATGGCCGTATAGACCATACCCGGCCGGGAGGCACTGCATCCCTGCGTCATGGATGTGCCGTAGAAAACAACAGGCCGGAAGGCTGGGGCGGCCGGCTCAAGACGGCCTCCCGGAGGGAGAGTCAGTTCGATTTTTTCAACACCGGTATAGAGGGGCAGGTAAACCAGAAATTCCATCGTTTTACCTGAAGGCAGATGGATGAACGGATTTACGGTATTGACTTGATTCGTGCGGTGGGGACGGGCGCTGGCGGCCCAGGTCCAGTTTTTTCCGTCAATTTTGGCATATACATCCAGACCGTTGATACCGAGCGGAGTCATATGCGGCATGAAAGCGTTGCTGGTCAGAGTCCAGCGGATTCCCCAGCGATTGGCGTTGACCGTCTTGAAATGCAGGTAGATACCGGTGGAATGGGTGGAGAGCGCCCATATCGGCGGCCGCACTGTTTCCCGGAAACGTTCCGGCAGCCGTCGATAGGGAAAGTCCCGGTTGTTCCAGCCGCGTCCCCGGATGAATTCCGGATGCTGTGCGGCGACGTCGATCCAGGCGGTTTCCGGCGGAAGATTGGCCTGATTCTTCAACGCTTCATCCAGACGGGTGGCGTCGGCGGTGCCATAGCTCATTTTCAAATTCCTGATTCTGCCGAGAAAGGACACCGTAAACCGTTGTTTCTCCCAGGAGGCTCCGACCGCAAAGCGTCGGCGCGGATCATGACCGAGGTCGCCGACTTTTTCCAGTACCCCCACGGATTCTCCGTCGATTTTCAATTCGGTTCGTTCCGGCGTGTATGCCAGTTGGAAGCGGTGTTCTTGGCCGTCGTCGTACCGTTTCCTGGATAGCAGTTGTTTGCCAGGAGCGGTGTGGGCGGCGGCCAGCAGCCTTATTTTGCCCTGCCAGAAGCTCAGCGCCCAGCCGGTATATTCCGAATCCCCGTTCCGGGTGCCGAGAAGATACTGATTGTCCGCATGCCCAGGGGAATCGGTTTGAAAGGTGCCGGTCAACGTCCAGGGCATACCCCGCATGTCGAGTTGCGGCACATAACGGGGCATAATGCGGCCGGTCTCCTCCGGTCCGGCCGGACAGAAGGCGTATTCCACCGGTTCAGCGGTGGCTGTTCCATCAAGATCCCAACGGATTTCCTCGCTCATAGCAGCGGGATTATACAGGAGCGGCAGGAGGAGAATGATCCATTGGAAGGGGAGTTGGGGCATTTTTATGAATTTGCTTTGGGTTATCAAGGAAACGGTTACTGCGTTTATATGGCTGAATGTTTCGTGGAATACTCCAGAAATGTGAAATTGACCGGACGCACCCGGGAGACCGTAATTAATTCAGCTGGTCATTAGGAGTACCGCGGCGGGTCCAGCGGGTTTTGTATTCATCGGAACACAGGGCGCTTTTGGTTTCCGCCGATACATGACCGTCATAATAGAGCATATTCAGGCTCTTGTTGTTGTCGTGCTGCAAATACAGAGACGGGTCGTCCGGCGTCTTGTTGAATATTCTTCCCTGAGCAAAGAAAATACCGGCGGCATGAACGTTCTGAGCGTTGTTGTCCGTTTTATCCGCAACTGTGAAAAAACGGCTCGGGGCTTTGACCTGCGATGCTTTACACGGGCCTCCGCGGGCGATATCTGTACGATTCCCATATTGAAAATACGCCCCACTTCCCCAATGTTTCTGATCATCATCTGCCTTCCAGCCGGTGTAATTGTCACCATAGGTACAGACATCATACCATTCGGAAACCTGATCAATCCGGCTTTGAGGAATGGTTTTGATTGCGATCGGACAGGTGAAAACCCCGCGTTTGCGGGCGCCACGGCTTCCGGCATCAATAGAATCTGCCTTGTCTGCGGAAATGGAGGAAATATAGCGGCTTAACAGATGGGTCCAGTAAGAAACTCCGGTCCCGTCTTTACTCAAGCCGTTACAATGTGCATGCGCCGGTGCGAAATCATCATTGTCCACGGCATAAAGATGCCGGGCGGTACCGATCTGCTTGAGGTTGGAGGCACAGCTGATCTTCTGGGCGGAGTGTCTGGCCCGGTTCAAGGCCGGCAACAG
>CALXOD010000020.1 GCA_944389925.1 uncultured Victivallaceae bacterium
CCGACAAACAGAAATAGAACTGTCGCTCGTCCGTCGCGGACTGTCCCAGGGCAAACGGGTCCACCGCCTGCGGAAACTCGACATGATCCCCGCAGATCTTCACTCGTTCCATGTTGGCTTCCGCCAAACGGGCCAGATCATCCGGGCGTTCCCGGAGCGTTCCCGCCTGCCGAGCCGCACGCATCGCCGAAAAATCCTCCCGGGAAAAATTTTCCGTCTCTGCCGCCACCGCGGGAGAGACCCCCAGAATAAAACCGGAATCCATCTCCCCTTTGCCGTCCCTCGTATAAGGACGGGCCAGAATCACACTGGAACGCAGACGCCAATATCCTTCCGCCAGTGCCCGTTCCACCGGTATCCGGTGCAATCCCGCAAGCAGCCGGCCGCCCGCCTCATCCCGGATCGTCAGATCGGCGGGATGCACATTGAGACAGGGAAAATCCCCGGTGAGATTAGTCAACGGAACAAAACCGGCAAGAATCCCGAAGTCAATACGATAGGGTTGCAACAACCGTCGCAGCGCCTCCGTCCATTCTTCACGCAGCTCCCGTCCCCGCTCTGTCGCCAATGAAATCGAAGTCAGACCGCCCCGCCGGTAAAACTCCCGAATATCCAGAGCCACCAGCGGCTTATCATATTCCCGGGCCAGCCGCGCGGCACTGCTGCGGTCAGGAGCATCGGTTACGATTACAGAAATACGGCAGGCTGGATCGGCGGCGGCCCGGAAGCGGGCCAGCAACTTCTCCGCATTGCTGCCGGTTCCGCTCAGAAAAAGCGCAGCACAGGGTTTTCCATTTCCCTCTGCCGGCAGCAGATTCGTCAATTGCACACTCATCGTCTCTTCCAGAAATTCACCCGAAACTCTCTTCTCCTCCGGCTGTTGCCCCCACATTCCTCCCCTCACCAAACGTCAGCGCTCCCTCTTGCTAGCAGGGCACCGTCCGATATCAACCGGAACCATACCGGATAATGTGCCGCAGGTGCGGATTTTTTTCAAGTCTCCGACTGGACGGAATCGGGTTTTTGTAAAAAAAAACGCGCCTTCGGCGTTTTTTATTTGCGCGCCGCGCAAACCGGTACTATTTTATGGTATGGATGTATCGTGGGTCAATCATTCGGGGTGGAGAATCCACCTGAAATTCAACTTTTGCGAGGTACTGTAATGCGTAATCGGTCAATCAAGGTCATGTTGGCGCTGCTGGGTCTTTTCTGTTTCGTGGCAAGTTTTGCGGCCAGCTGGCCCTCGGTCGGCCCTGCCCGGGACGTAGTGACTCTGGTGGTCTGCTCCAATAACCAGTCTCCCCGGCTGCTGGCGGAACTGATCCAGGCGGAAAGCAAACAGCCGTATCTGATTTTCCCGGCCCCGCAGGGCGAAGACACCCGGATCTTCTTTGTGCCGTCCCGCGGTCCGGCCATCGAAATTCCCGAATCCAAACTGGCGGCGTTTGTCCGCTTTCTGTCGCCGCGGCGGATCGTGGTCCTCGGCAACGAATCCTATGTGCCCCGTAAATATATCAACAAACTGGACCGCAGCATTCCGCTCTTCATCGCCGATTGCGAAGACTGGGAACGGATCGCCGAAGAACTGGCTTATATGTTGAACATCTCCAGCCTCCGGTCCGATTACAAAAAACTGCGGGACAAAATGCTCTCCGATTCCCGGCTGTATCGCCCGATCAGCAAACCTGCGCCGAAGCAGGCTCCCGCTCAGGCGGAACCGGTCATTGAAGAGGTTGCTCTGGAAGAAAACACCGTAAAGGAAGAACCGGTCCAGCCTGCGGAAACAACAGCTCCCGCCGATGCGGAAAAAGCGGATCAGGCGGCGGAATCCGCCCGGTAAATCCGACAGCACCAATCATCACGCCGGGGACGGATTGCCATGTTCAATTTCTTCAAAATCACCGACAATACCTTCAAGGAATCCATTCGGGAACCGATCTACTTCCTGATGTTGCTCTGTGCGGTGGTGTTGATCGGACACTTTCCGTCCATGGCGCTGTTCGTCTTCTCGGAACAGCTCAAACTGGTGGTGGACAGTTCCATGGCAACGTCCCTGCTGTTCGGGCTGTTCTGTGCCGTTCTGTGCGCCAGCCATACCGTTTCCCGCGAAATGCATAACGGAACGGTGTTGCTGCTGCTCTCAAAGCCGGTATACCGCTGGTCCTTTGTACTGGCGAAAATCTGCGGCATCGTACTGGCGGCCACGTTGTTCACGGTGATCTGCAACCTGGCCTCGTTCGTCTCCGTCTATATTGCAGTGGATCAGTTCCGAATGGATATGGCGGCCTATTTCTCCTTTTTCGGAGTCATCATCGCCGCCTGCGTGGTCGGCATGGTGGCCAACTTCTGGCGCGGCAGTTCGTTCTCCGCAGTGGCCACCACGGCCCTGGCGGCCTTCATGCCACTGTTCGTGATTTACTGTGTCTTTTCGCGGGAAACACCGGCACTGTCCATGCGCGATCTGAGCGCCGCATTGATTCTGATCAATCTGGCGGTAATCGCCATGTCCACGCTGGCGGTGGTTTTCGCCACCCGGCTGGATGTAGTGGCCAATCTGACGCTTTGTACGCTTTTCTTCTTCCTGGGACTGATCTCCGGTTATCTCTTCGGACGGGACACGGGATCGGAAATCATTAACTTCTTCTTCGGCATTCTCTACGCGGTCCTGCCGAACTGGCAATATTTCTGGCTGGCGGACGCAATTGCCGCCAATCGGACGATTCCTTTGGCATATGTGGCCTGGGCTGCCGGATATGTGGTTTTTTATGTGGCCATCTGCGCCATGTGGGCGATCGCCATCTTTCAGAACAAGGAAATCGCCGGCGATATTCGCCAGTAACCCATTCACCCTCCCCGGTCACGTCATGGCCGGGGCAGCGTGTGTGCCCGCCAGCATACCGGAACTGAATGCCCACTGCAGGTTGTAGCCGCCGCAGGGACCGTCCAGATCCAGCACTTCTCCGGCAAAGAAAAGTCCCGGCATCAGTCTGCTTTCCAATGTTTGCGGATTTACCCGGGCCAGAGCGACTCCCCCGCGGGTCACCATTGCCTTACGCCAGCCTTCGGTTGCAACAACATGCAACCGGAGCCGAGTCAATCGTGCCGCCAGCCGTTCCCGCCCGGCAGCCGGAAATTCCGCCGCAGTCGTCGCCGCATCCTCCCATAATACGGCAGCAATCCGGGCCGGAAAATATCCACTCAGCAGCCGGCGGACCGTTTTTCTGCCATCCCGCCGCTGCCAGAGTTGAAACTCCTCCTGCCAATCCGCCGCACTCCGTTCCGGATACAGATTGAATTCCAGCGGAACCTCCGTCCGCTCCGTAAGCAATTCTCCAATCCGCCCCGAGAGATCCAGCACGGCCGGAGCGGAAACCCCATGATGAGTAAACAGCAGTTCGCCTCGCCCGGTCTGCTGCTTTTCTCCGGGCAGAGCCACACGCACCGCGACATCCGGCAGTGCAATTCCGGTACAAAACCCCGGCCATTCTTCCCGAGTGCGCAGACCGACCATTGCCGGTACCGGCGTAACGATTTCATGTCCGGCCTGCCGGGCCAGGGCATACCCCAGACTTCCCCCACCCAGTTGCGGATATCCCATGCCGCCGGTCGCCACAATCACCGCTCCCGCCGCCAGAAAACCGGAATCGGTTTCCACCCCCGCCACGCCTTCCGGCTTCAGACACAGTGCACGTACCGTACAGTTGGGACACACTGTCACATGTCGCAGGCGGCACTCTTCCAGCAGCGCATCAAGTACGTCCTTTGCCCGACCGGAGCGTGGAAAGCAATGAAACCCGTCCGGAAATTCCAGCGGAACCCCTCGGTCTTCAAACCACTGCCGCAACGCCGACGGCGGCAGCAACGTCAACGCCGGCAGCATAAAACGCCACTGCCTGCCAAACTTCCGCGCCAACTGTTCCGAATCCAGCGCATTGGTCAGATTGCATCGTCCGCCCCCGGTGGCAGATAATTTGACACCAGGCCGTCCCAGACGTTCCAGCACCGTTACCGGAACGCCGGATGCAGCGGCAGCAGTCGCGGCAAACAGTCCCGCCGGCCCCGCGCCGACCACCAGAAGCGGCATTTTCATGCAATCATCCTCCCTTGTTCCAACTGAAAAATTTTCCTCGAATATACTCTGCTCCGGCATTTTTTCAATCCCCGTCGGAGATTCCATTTGCAATCGCCGGGGAACGCCGTATATTGGAACGGGGAAAACAGATCAGGGGGTTCTCATGTCGCTGTTGCGGAAATTATCACACATCGACCAGTCCTATGCTAATTTCCGGCGTTATCTGGAAATTATCGATGCCTTGTTCGTATTCGGATTCGGCGACCTGTTCGCCGGAATTCCAGAAGGAATTGATCATACCAAAAGCCGCTGGAATCTGCTGCGCTTTCAGCGCCGGGGCGCAGCGCTCGCCCGCAGCCGCACCCGTCCGGAACGAGTTCGGATGCTGTTGGAAACACTGGGACCGACCTTCGTCAAACTCGGCCAGATCCTCGCTTCGCGTCCCGACATGCTTCCGGCGGAATATGTCCGGGAACTGACCCGGCTGCAAGATAAGGTCCCTGGTTTTGCCTGGGAGGATGCCCGGAAAATCATTGAATCGGAACTGAAACGACCGATTGAAGAATGTTTTCGCTCGATTGAGCCGGAACCCTTCGCCGCCGCTTCCATCGGACAGGTGCATCATGCCGTGCTGCCGGATGGTACTGAGGTGGTAGTCAAGGTACAGCGGCCGGGTATCGAACGCAAGATCGCCATCGATCTGGAAATCATGTATCATCTGGCAACCAGGCTGGAACATACCGACCTGGATCTGGCTCAGGTCAAGCCAACGCGGATCGTCGAAGAATTTTCCCATGTGCTGACCCGGGAACTTAATTATGTGGTGGAAGCCACGCATGCGCGACGCTTCGCCACCGACATGGCGCATCAGCCGGGCATTTTCGTACCGAAAGTGTATGAAAATCTTTCCTCCACACGGGTGCTGACCATGGAGCGGGTCCCCGGATATCCCGCCGATACCGTACTGGAACAACCGGATTTACGGCAGCAGTTCGATCTGAAGCTGCTGGCAAAATATGGTGCGGACGCCATGATGGCCCAGATTTTTACGCATGGTTTCTTTCACGCGGATCCTCATCCCGGCAATATATTCTTTCTGGAGGGGAATCGTCTGTGTTTCATTGATTTCGGCATGATGGGCAGGGTCAGTGAACAGGAGCGCGGGGATTTTGTCCGCACCGTCCAGGTCATCCTGCGCAAGGACCACCAGCAGCTGGTCCGTTGCGTTCTGCGCCTGTCCACTCAAACCGGTGCCCCCCCCAACCTGATGCTGCTGGAGCGAGACCTGGGCGATCTTGTGGAGGAAAACCTCTATCTGCCCCTGGAAAAGATCAGTCTGGCGCGGATTCTGGAACAGCTGATGCGTACAATCACCTTCCATCGACTCGTCTTACGCCCGGACCTCTATGTGATGTTCAAGGCTCTGATCACGATTGAAACCCTTGCCCGCCGCCTGAATCCAGATTTGCAGATCATGGAAATCCTCCAGTCCGCCATGCATCAGGCCCGCTGGCGAATGCTGAGTCTGAGACGACGCCGGGAAAACCTGACAGAAACATTGACAGACCTGGAAACGCTGGCCAATGAACTGCCCTATACCGCCGAAATCCTGTTAAATAAACTGCAGAAAGGAGAAATCTCCTTCCGGCTGGAACACCACGGTCTTTTGCCGCTGCGGGAAACGCTCCGGATCGCCTTTAACCGTCTCGCCTACGCCGTGGTGCTGGCGGCATTGATCATCGGGTCCTCCCTGATTGTACTGGCCAAGGAACCTCCGCTCTGGAGCGGAATCCCGGTCATCGGCATTGTCGGCTTTATCGGATCGGCGCTGATGGGATTCGGCATGTTGTTCCGAGCGGTGCGCAAGCCGCCTGAACCGTAAAGGCAGCCATCCCCCCCGGAAGAAAGGAATCGGCGAAAAGGAGCGGACTTTTCCTGTATTCGCGGCATTTTCGATCCGAGCACCGGAAAACCGGGGTTGTAAAAAAGCACAATACGGTGTACTATATGCCCGCGCTGATCCGGTCAGAGGGATTGGGCGCATGGAGAAAAAAGTTTATGGTGCGAAGTTGTGTGTTCGGTCCGGTAGCCTCCCGGCGACTGGGTGTTTCTCTGGGGGTGGACCTCGTCCGCCCGAAAACCTGTTCCCTGAACTGTATCTACTGCGAAGCCGGCGCCACCGACCATCTAACCACGGAACGGCGGGAATATGTGCCGACGGAACAGGTTCTCAGAGAGCTGGATTCCGTACTGAAGGAACGCCCGGAACTCGATTACATTACCTTTTCCGGAGCCGGTGAACCGACGCTCCATGCCGGTATCGGCCGGGTGGCGCGATTTCTGAAGGAACATTATCCGGAATATCGGATCTGCCTGCTCACCAACGCAGTTTCCCTGAAAGACCCGGTACTGCGTGCCGAAATCGCCGCCGTGGACCTGGTCGTGCCGTCTCTGGATGCGTCCAATGAAGAGGAGTTCCGCGCCATCAATCGACCTGCGCCCGGGGTCACTTTCGCGGATCTCGTCGCCGGACTGAAACAGTTCTGCGCCGAAACCCGTGCCAGAGTTTATCTGGAACTTTTCATCGTCCCCGGAATCAATGATTCCGACGATTCCATCGCACGCTTTGCCCGGATCATCGGTGAATTGCAGGTGGACAAAGTCCAGCTCAATACGCTGGATCGTCCCGGATGCGTCGATTGGATTCGCCCCTCCACCGCCGCCAATACCCGGCGATTTATCGCCGCACTGGAGCCGCTGGTCCCCGTGGAAGCCGTGGGCCCGTTCCGTTACAAAAGCGCCCAACTGCGTCTGCCGGCCGTACAAACCGAAGCGGACTGCCGGATTCTGGAACTTGCCGCCCGTCGTCCCGTTACAGCGGAAGACCTGCGCATCGCCGTCGGCATGGATGCCGAGACGTTGCGTCACCGGCTTGCCGAACTGGTTCATGCCGGGTTGCTGACGTCGGAACGGGAAGAGCGCGGAGAATTTTTCCATACGCCGGAGCAACAGCGCCATAACGATACTCAGAACCATCTGGAGGAAACACATAGATGAAACTCAGAACCGTCACCATTCACAATGAGGCAGGCATCCATTGTCGCCCGTCCGGTGTGATTCTGAATGCGGTCAAACAGGAATTTCCCTACCATACCTTTACGGTCAAAACGGAAGACGGGCTGGAAACCGAACTGGACAGCATCCTCTCCCTGATCTCTCTCGGACTTGGCTGCGGCGACCGTGCCGAACTGCGGGTGGAGGGACCGGATGAGGAAAAAGCCATCCAGCGAATCGGCGATCTATTCGAATATGAATTCGATTTTCCACCGCGTCGCTGAATTTTTACACCGCGCCGACAGCAACCGCATCCGCCGGATCATCGTGGGGGGGGTGATCCTCGTTGGAGCATTGCTGCGCTGGGAATATCTGCGGGAATATGCAGCATCCCCCCTTTTCCCTCTCGCACTGGGCCCGGATATCGCCGAATATGATGCCCGCGCCCGGGAAATTCTGAACGGCGGCTGGCTCGGCTCTCAACCGGATCTGCATGCACCGCTTTACAGTTTCTTTCTGGCGTTGCAATATCAGTTGAGCGGCTTTTCCATTCCGATCGTCCGGGGACTCCAGAGCCTGATCAACTGGGCGGCCTGGATCGGTTTTTACCAGTTCCGTCGCCGCCGGGCCGCCCCGCGGGACCTGACACCGGAAATCTTTCTGGCCATTGCCATGCTCTATCCGGCGGCCATCTTCCACCAGGCGGAACTGATCTCCGAATCCCTGCTGCTGCCGGTCCTGCTGCTGACTGTGGCCCTGCTTGAAAAAAACGATGAAGCCACCACATTGAAAACTCGACTCGCCGGCAGCGCGACAAGTGGATTTGCTGCCGGACTGGCAGCGATCATTCATCCCACCGCCCTGTTCTTCGCCGGCATTGAAGCTTTGCGCTACGCATGCCTTCGACGGTACACGACCGCCGCTATTTTCACCGCCGCCCTGCTGCTCCCGATTCTGCCGGTCTCCTGGATGCAAAGCCGTCTGGCAGCCCGCCCGGTTCTGATCCAAACCAACAGCGCCTTCAATCTTTATCTCGGCCATAATCCCGATGCCGACGGCAGTTGTTACTTGCGTCCGGGCAGCGCCTGGCGGCAGCACCACCGTGACATGGCGGAAAAAGCGCGAAACCGCGGTGTCTCCGAAGACCGGCTCCACCTGGAACAAATCGGTGATTTTCTGCTGCACCACCCGGGTACGGAACTGTTGCTGCTGGCTCGCAAAGCACTGCTGATCTTTTCGCCCCTGGAACTGCCGGCGGGAGCCGATGGACCGGCGCTGTTTTATTACACGCCGCTGCAACGCCACGGTGCCGTGGCGGGAACCGTGCTGCTGCTCATCGCGGCGCTGGCGGGCTTGTATCCCACTTTGTCGGACTACCGGCAGCGGACCGCCCAGCTCCACCTGCTGCTGCTCGGCGGTGCATTTTTCGCCACCCAGCTGTTGACTGTTACCAGCGGACGTTACCGGCTGGCCATGCTTCCCGCGCTCTTCATGCTCGCCGCCGTTTATCTGCAATGGCCGGAAAAACGGTGGCGGCAACGGATTCTTCCGGCTCTGGGAGGAACGCTGGTCGTACTTGCTTCCCTGGCAGTTACACCGGAACGATCGCAAACCCGGAGTGAGGCGGTCTCCCTCATCGGCGAAGCTCTCTTCCGCCAGAATCGGCCCCGGGAAGCCGCTGCACTCCTCACTGGAAATTTTGAATACTCCAATGATTGCGCCCGTGATGCCAATCTGCTCGGCGAAATCCACCGAAGTCTCAATGACCACGAAACCGCAGCATCCTGGTACCGGCAAGCTGCAGATAATGATCCGGACGATGCCTACAGCCTGATGAACCTCGGCGCTCTGGCGCTGGAGAGAAATCGTCTGCCGGAAGCACGCCAATGTTTCGAGGCGGCGCTCCATCGCAATCCTCTTCACGTCGGAGCGGCTTATAATCTGGCGCTGACTCTGGAACGAACCGGCCATACCGCCGCAGCAGAAAAGGCTTATCTCCGGGTGCTCCAGCTGGATCCGCAAAACCGACCGGCACTGAACTCGCTCGGTTTACTGGCATTCCGGCGAGGCGACTTTCCGGAAGCCGTCCGCCTTTTCCGTGCCGCCCTGGCACTGGATCCGAAGCACCAGGGAGTACTCCGGAACCTGCATGCCGCAGAAACAGCCGCCGCGGCAGAAAACAAGTAAAAAACGCTCACCCGGTCCCCACCAGAAGCAAAATTCTCCTTCATTAAACATTGTTCGACATATTGAAAATACACAAAATTCAGCTATATTATTTGGAAATAATACCAGTGACTTACGCTGGGTAATGCGTGGCGCCCGGATCGTTTCCGGAGCGGATTCCGCCATCACGGATACTGGGAAAACGGAAAAACGGAAGGATCATCCCTTCATGAATCATACATCGGAACCACTGCTGACCATCCCGCGGGACTTCCGCTTCGGAGAAAACGAGGCGGACGCCCTGGAGCTGGACTGCGGTCGAAAACTCCAGGACGTAAACCTGCGCTATGAATGTGTCGGCGAACTTGCTCCTGACGGCGGCAATGCGGTGCTGATTCTGCATGCTCTTTCCGGTGACGCCCATGTGTGTGGACGGCATACACCCGAAGACCGCAAGCCCGGCTGGTGGGACGACATGGTCGGTCCCGGGAAACCGATCGACACCAATCGTTATTTCGTCATCTGCAGCAACGTGCTGGGCAGCTGTGCCGGGTCCACCGGGCCGCGTTCGATCAATCCGGCAACCGGAAAACGATACAATCTGGATTTTCCGGTCATCACCATTCGCGATATGGTGCGCGCCCAGAAACGCCTGATCGATCATCTGGGAATCAGCCGGTTGCTTTCCGTGGTCGGCGGTTCCATGGGTGGCATGCAGGCGCTGGAATGGGCCATCTGTTACCCGGAAATGGTGCAGAGTGCCATCCCGATCGCCACCACGGCTCAGCTCTCGCCGCAAAGCATTGCTTTCGACTGGGTGGGACGGGAAGCTATCAAATATGACCCCAACTGGAAAAACGGCGATTACGAACCGGACCGGGTCCCGGATCAGGGCCTGGCTACGGCCCGGATGCTGGCCCACATTACCTATCTCAGCGACGAATCCATGAGCCGGAAATTCGGACGGGAACTGCAGGAACACGATGAATACGGCTTTGACTTCCAGCGGGATTTCGCAGTGGAAAGCTATCTGGAACACCAGGGACGCCGTTTCGTCGAGCGCTTCGATGCAAACAGTTATTTCTACATCACCCGTGCCATGGATTATTTCGATCTGGCGGAACGCGCGGATGGAAATCTGGCCCGGGCGCTGGCTCCGGCACAGGCGGATTTTCTGGTGGTATCGTTTTCCAGCGACTGGCTGTTTCCGACCGCCCAGTCGCGGGCCATCGTTCACGCGCTGCTGAAAAACCGCCTGAAAGTCAGTTTCTGCGAGATCGAATCCGACTATGGTCATGATGCATTTCTACTGGAGACCGACACGCTGGGGCCGATGGTCTCCGCCTTTCTACGCAACCAACGGGAGGGACGGAAATGACTGCAGAACAGATTCGCCGACGGGACCTGGACATCGTCGCCGCCATTATAGAACCGGGAACACGGGTGCTGGACCTCGGCTGTGGTGACGGCACCTTTCTGCGGCAGCTGCATCAGGAAAAAGCAGTAGACGGCCTCGGCGTGGAAATTGATCAGGATATGATCGCCTGCTGTATCGAAAACGGCATTTCCGTCATCCACGGCAATCTGGATGATCCTCTGGATTTTGCCGAAGATGGAGATTTTGATTTTGTCATTCTCAGCCAGACGCTGCAGCAGGTTCGGTATCCTGACCGGCTGCTGCGGGAAATCGTCCGGGTAGGAAGACGCGCAATTGTCAGCGTCATCAATTTCGGACATCTACCCTGTCGCTGGCGGCTGCTGGTCTCCGGACGCATGCCGGAGACCGAAACGATTCCCTACCACTGGTATGATACTCCGAACATCCATCTCGGTACCGTCAACGATTTCCGTCAGCTCTGCCGGAAACTGGGAATCACAGTGGTGCGGGAATATCCGGTCGGGACCCGTTTCCAGCTACCGGCGCGACTGCTGCCCAATCTTTTCGCTCCGGGCTGTGTTTTCGAATTGGAAAAACGCCGGAAAGAGCATTGATTCCAGCCTCTTCCGGAGTTATATTAAAAGATACAACATCTTATAAATACCCCGGAACAAGGAGGATTTTTATGCAGAAGATCCGTGTACTCATCGTCGGCTACGGCAACATCGGCCGCGGCGTCCGGCAGGCCATCGAACGCAATCCCGACATGGAGCTGGCCGGGATTGTCAGCCGTTCTCCCGACCGCGTCGCCCGGGAAGTCGCCGGCGCCTGCCCCGTCATGCCCGTGGCTCCCGCCGAAGCCTGGCTGCAGGCACTTCATCCCGACATTGCCATTCTCTGCGGCGGTTCCAAAAATGACCTGCCGCAGCAGGGTCCGGAACTCGTCCGCGTCATTGACACTGTCGACAGTTTCGACAACCACAGCCGTATCCCGGAATATTTCGCCGCCATGAACGCGGCAGCCACGGAATCAGGGCACGTCTCCATCATCTCCACCGGCTGGGACCCCGGTATTTTCTCTCTGGAACGGGTGTTGGCCAACGCCTTCCTGCCCGGCTCCCGTGCCTACGGCTTCTACGGACTGACTCCTCGCGGCGGACTCAGCATGGGACATTCGGATGCGCTGCGCACCATCGAGGGAGTTCAGGACGCCCGCCAGTATACCCATGCGGTTCCGACCGCGATCGAACGTATCCGGAACGGCGAAAATCCCGATTACTGCGCCCGTGAAATGCACACCCGTGAATGCTTCGTCGTCCTGAAGCCCGGCGCCGATCCGGCTGCGGTTGAAAAAACCATCCGCGAAATGCCCGGTTATTTTGCGCCTTACGACACCACCATCCATTTCGTCAGCCAGCAGGAATTGGACGAAAAATATGCCGGGTTCCCCCATGACGGCTGTGTCGTGGCCTCCGGCAAAACCGGCGATGCTCAACACGCGGCCGCCATCGAATACCGTTGCGTCTGGGGCAGCAACCCGGAAGCAACCGCTCAAGTACTGGTCGCACACGCCCGTGCGGCGGTACGCCTGTCCCGCGAAGGTCGGAAAGGTGCGTTCACCATCCTGGATATTCCGCCGGCCTACCTCTCGCTTCACGACCGGGACGAGCTGCTGAAAAACTGGATGTAACCGGTTTCAAAACCTGTACGGATGCCGTCGGAGTCTCCGGATTTCGACGGTATTTTCCTGCAGGACAATGAAAAATGCATCTTTTTTATCAAAAAAAACTGGCATATTTTCAAAATTGCGATACATTAAAAGGGTCTGACTCCACGGGGATCCCGATCATCTCCCCAACGGAAGCGGAACAAAGCGTATCGATCTACTTGTGCGAAAAAGTTTGGACCGTAACTGCAAGGCAAGAAAAACATGAAAACATATCTGGCCAAAACCGGCGAGATCAAACGGGAACATATCCTGTTCGATGCGTCGGAAGCCCCTGTCGGGCGGCTGGCCGTCCGGATCGCCAATGCGCTCCGCGGCAAAGACAAACCGACTTATACCCCGCATATTGATACCGGCGCTTTTGTCATCGTTATCAACGCCGACAAACTGGTTTTCACCGGTCGCAAAGCCACGGAAAAGGTTTATGCCACCTACAGCGGCTACCGCAGCGGCTACAAGGAAACCACCGCCGCTGAGCTGATGGAAAAGGATCCTGTGCGTATCATCAAAGCCGCCGTCTGGGGCATGATGCCGCATGGACGTCTCGGCCGGGCCCAGTTCGCAAAGCTGAAAGTCTACGCCGGCAGCGAACACCCGCATACCGCTCAGAACCCGACCAAAGTTACTGTGGAGTAATGGAAGATGGCTAAAAAGACTGAAGAAATCTGGGCCACCGGACGGCGGAAATGCGCCGTTGCCCGTGTGCGGATTAAACCGGGCACCGGCGTCGCCGTCATCAACGGCAAAGCCATGAATGAATATTTCCCGAGCGAAGCACTTTGCGGCTACGTTGCCCAAGTCCTCCAGACGGTTCACTTCGAAGGCAAGATCGACATTGCCGCCACCTTGAATGGCGGTGGTATGGCCGGTCAGGCCGGCGCTCTCCGTCATGGGGTCGCCCGCGCTCTGATCCTGATGGACGAAACGCTCCGGCCGGCCCTCAAGGCTGCCGGCATGCTCACCCGCGACGCCCGCGTCAAGGAACGCAAAAAACCCGGTCAGCCGGGTGCCCGTCGCCGGTTCCAGTTCTCGAAACGCTGAACTGCGAAAACGGAACGAAAAAAGAACGCGGTTTATGCCGCGTTCTTTTTTTTCCCTCAATCAGAAAACAACCAGAAAAAAACGGAAACCTGCCACCAAAGTGCCAGATTTCCGTTCTGCCGCCAAGGAATCGGAATCCCCGGCGACACTCTTTCGCTCAGCCTTCTCAGAGGTTGAAAAGCTTTTCCAGATCGAACTTGGATTCCGCCTTGAGCGTCACCAACGTCTTGGTGTGAATAATCCCCTTGATATCCCGAGTCATCTTGGTCGCAATAATTTCAGCAAGTTCCGCATTGGTATTCACCCGGATCATCACCACGAGATCGTATTCACCGGCAACCGCGTACACTTCGGAGACCCCGTCCAGGGCCATAATATCATTGATCACCTGCCGGAGCATGGGGCGTTCCACATTGACCAACACAATACCAGTAACCATAAGAACTCCTTTCCCGTTGATAGAGACTTTCCGGAGAGCTCCGGAAGCATGCCGGAACCTCCTTCCGAGTTTACAATAGCCGGAGGCCCGGGGATTGCAAGCCTCTTTCCGGAAAAAATCGCTCCCGTAAAAGAAAACTTCATGAAAATACCGTCTTCGGTAACAAAACTGCTGCTTTCACTGCAAAAAAAATCCGGTTCCGCAAGGGAACCGGAATATCAGAAAACCAACTTTTATTTTACAAAATAGGTCTTCAGCGGTGGGAAACCGTTAAATTCCACCGAGCAGTAACTCGTCGTATACGCTCCGGTGGAAAACCAGTAAATGCGGTCTCCGGCCTTGATATAGGCCGGCAGCGGATTCCGGAAAAACTCATACATGATATCCTGACTGTCGCAGGTCGGACCGGCAATGATGAAATCTTCCGACATCTCACCGCGGGATTCACAATAAAGCGGATAACGGATGCTTTCATCCCAGGTCTCCACCAGACCGTTGAATTTTCCCGTATCCAGATAGACCCATTTATCCACTCCCATGGAGGACTTCTGAGAAACCAGAACCACTTCGGAAACCAGCACGCCCGCCTCACCAACCAGCGAACGACCGGGTTCCAGAATGATTTCCGGGAAATCGTCGCCAAAGTCCTCTTCCAGATATCGGCAGATTTCTTCGGAATAGACCTCCATCGGGTTGGTTTTAGAAATATAGCTGGCAGGGAATCCCCCCCCCATGTTGATCAAACTCAGCTTGACACCTTCCCCCTTCAGGTAGTCGAAAATATAACGCACTTTGGCAATGGCCGAGTCCCAGGCGCCAATGTCACGCTGCTGAGATCCGACATGGAAGGAAATGCCGCACGGCTCCAACCCCAGCTCCCTGGCCAGCAGCACCAGATCAATCGCCATATCCGGATGACAACCGAACTTGCGAGAAAGCGGCCAGTCGGCGGTCTCCGACCCTTCCGTCAGAATCCGGCAGAAAATCCGCGATCCGGGCGCCTCGCGGGCGATATTGCGAACATCCGCCTCGCTGTCAGTGGCAAACAACCGGACACCGCGTTCATAGAAATACCGGACATCACGGGCTTTTTTGATCGTATTTCCGTAACTGATCCGGTCGGGCGAAACCCCGAGCGAAAGCACCCGGTCAAGCTCATAAATAGAAGCGATGTCGAAACAGGATCCCAGGTCTCGCAGCAATGTAATCACTTCCGGTGCGGGATTGGCTTTCACCGCATAATAAATTTTCGCAAACTGGAAGTATTTGCGCAACTCCTCGTATTTCGCCTGGATGATGTTCAAATTGACCACCAGAAACGGCGATTCATGACGGTCCGCCTCCGCCCGGATCCGTTCCCAATCCGCCGCGTCATAATAGTCCAGAACGTTGATTCGCATTGCCCCTTCCCCTTCATTGGTTAAGTTGCCAGAGTTCTTTCATGCGGCAAACCCGACGACCGGCTTCGCTCCCTGGAAGCTGCTCCTGTTGCGTGCAGGCATCTGATGTCCCCGCCAGCCGGTCTGCTGCCGATTTCATTCAAAAACAAGACTGAAAATATTACACCGATCATCCGGATTGCAAACGTGAAAAGTTTTTTTTTCCGTTTTTTTATCATGAAGAAAAAACAAAATCGTCCTTGTTTGTTCATCCTGCAGGATGTTGCATCGAAAAATCACCACAAGGAACGTTCTGTCAACAAAAAAGGCCACCCGTTATCACGGATGGCCCTCATCCTCCAGATAAAAGTTCTCAGAAAAGCTCCCGGCGTTGCTTACGCACCTCCAGCTCGGCATACTCCACCAGCTCCAGCAGCAGAGGTTCACGCCGTTCCGGCGGCAGGGCGTCGAAAACCCCCAGTAAGCGGTTTTCATCCGCAGTCAGACTGCTGAGTTCATATGCGGGAGCGTCCCCGCCTGCCGCTTTCGTCAACCGGTCGAGCCATTCGCTTCGATCGCGTGGCGCCAGGGCTCCGAAAACATCCAGAAGAATTTTCTGATCGCTGACCAGCTCCACCAGATCGTGATGTCGACGAGCGGTCGGCCCGATCCGCGGCGGCAGAACTGAAGGCGCATCGGCATCGTTGCCGATCAGGTACGGCTTCAGCACTGGATAAATTTTATCCCATGTCTCCTCGCGAATGCTGTTGGTCTGGCGGGTAGCGAACTTGCGCAAGGTATAAATGCCGATCCCGGTTCTCCGGGATAATTCGTTCAGAGACAACGCTTCGACACAACGATCGAAAGCCTTGGAAATATCATCTGTCACCTTTTTCATCGGAAAAATTCTCCCGCATGCCGCAAACCGCGGCTTAAAAAATCACAAAATACAATCCGGTTGTCAGCAGCAACACAGCAACTCCGGACAAAACCAGACGCGGACGCACACAATCCCGAACCGGACGCTGGGTACAGACAGCCTTCTGCGCCAGACGATTGAAACTCTGCGTGTGGAGATAACGCTTGAGATTCCGGCGACGCACCCGGCGGCGTTCATTCAACAAGTGAAGTTCTTTGGCAGTCACGATTCCGGAGATTCCCCCTTCCTGTCTCAGGCCTGTTTTCGGCTATGCGGGAATATATCGTGTTTTATCTGCAAATCAATCCCGGAAAGGCATTAATTGCCGAAAAATCCCGACAGCATTCAGGTTTTTCGCGACTCTTTTCCGGATTCTCCGCCAAGAATTCGATCAGATGCGGAAAAAGCATTTGCCGGACCCGGTCTTTCCTGCTATATTACCATATGAATCAGGAACCAACACTCCGAAAGCGAATCTCAAACGAATGGAACGCATCTATACCATAAAACTGGATAACGGCGCCTCCTACCAGGTGCGCGCCGCCGAAGAATTGAACCTCGCGGTGCACGATCAATGTGTCATCCGCAAGGACTTCTACTATGACTTCGGCACCATTGCCCGTATCGGCGTGGCTCTGGAAGCCGGCAAGGGGTTGGAAATGCCGGTAGTCCAGCGTAAGGCCGACGCCAACGATCTGACCAATGCCGCGGCCAACCAGGGTCGCTGCCGCGGTGCCATGCGTTCCGCCCAGCAGATGGTGGAGCACCTGGGCCTGCCGATGAAGCTGCTCAACGCTCATTACTCGTTGGACGGGAAACTGCTGACCATCCAGTTCACGGCGGACGGACGGGTGGATTTCCGGGAACTGGTCAAAGAACTTTCGCGGGCGCTGAATACCCGGATCGAACTGCGTCAAATCGGCGTGCGGGATGAAAGCGCCATTCACGGTGGCATTTCCGTATGTGGCCAGGTACTCTGCTGCTGTCGTTTTCTCAAAGAATTCAATTCCATTAATGTACGCATGGCCAAGGATCAGGATTTGTCGTTGACTCCAGCGACCATTTCCGGCGTATGTGGCCGACTGAAATGCTGTCTCAAGTTTGAGCATGAAGGCTATCTGGAGCTGGAGAAAAACATGCCGCGACGCGGTGACTGGTGCGAATGCTCCGCCGGGCGCGGCCGGGTCAGCGACCGGAATCTATTGACGCAGGAGGTGACCCTCTGCCTGGAAAACGGTAATCAGATCCGTTGTAAACGCGACGAAGTACAGATTCTTCCTCCGGACAAAAATCGCCAGCATCCCCGTAAAAACAACGATCGAAAATCTCCTCCCTCCACAACACAGGAACAGGAACCCCGTCGGAACGGGCGAGATCGGAATCCCCGGCAGGGCAATCCTCCAGGCAAACGTGATCAACGCCCTCCGAAACAGGAAAAACCCCAGACCGCTCCGCAGCAGAATGCTGCCCCGGATGGGGCCGCCAGTCAATCAGCGGAGTAAAATAAAGTGCCGGATGTCCCTCCCCATCTCCCGGAAACCGGTCCCGTCGAACTGGAATTGCTGACCGCCCTGGACGCTGCCGGACTGCCGGCCGGTCCCGGCGAAACACTGGACACCTATCGTGCCCGGCTGCAGGAACGCCGCAGGCTGCTCGAACAACTGGACCAGGATCTGGAAAAGCACCAGGAGGTTACGGTATTTGAATCAGTAAAAGTATCGGCGGCGGATCGTATTCCGAACGAGATCATTGCTGAGGCGGCGGAGATCACAGAGCCGCTTTATGGGTTCTCCGTGCATCAATTTCCCGGTTTTTTTCTGTCACGCGATGTCGGGTTACTCTGGGGAGGATGTCTGATCAGTGATACGGAAATGCCACTGGCAGTATTTTTCATTCGGGCAAGTTTTCGAAAAAAACACCGCTTTTTCATTTACAACCGCCGGGAGCTACTGGCACACGAACTCTGCCATTCCTTCCGACAGGAATTGCGGGATATTGCGCTGGAGGAATTTTTTGCTTACCAGACCAGCCCGTCCTGGTTGCGGCGCTATCTGGGAAACTGTTTCATCCGGCAGCGTGATGCACTCTTCTTCACGATTCCCGCGCTGCTGCTGATGACGGTTCAGGTACTTCAATCGTTTGTCTGGCCGCATTTTCCAGTATGGCCGTTCTGGCTGCCGGCATTGGGATACCCCTGCTGGCTGCTGTTACGCAACGCCCTGAGCCGCAGAGAATATTTTCGCGCCTACCGAAAGCTGGCGGCCTTTGGTGTGACCAATCCACGCGCCGTGCTTTTCCGGCTGACCGGCGGGGAGCGCCGCGCCATCGCCGCCATGCGGGAACAAACGGAACTGAAGGCCATGACCGATGCGGCCGCAGCTGCCGGCGAAATACGCTGGCAGGTGATTCAACATCGTTTTTTCAAGCCATTGCCGGCTAAAGGAGAAAGTGCATGCAACTAAAAGGACTGACTTGTTTTCTGAACCGGACACTGGAGCTGGAGGCTTTCGCTTCCGACCACTCCAACAATGGTCTGCAGGTGGAAGGACGGCCGGAAATCCGCAAAGTGGTTGCCGGGGTCGATGCCTCGCTGGCTCTTTTTGAAGCCGCAGCCGCAACTGAAGCGGATCTGGTGCTGGTGCATCACGGCCTGAGCTGGGGTGCAGAGCCACGCCGGTTTACGGGGATCACGGCGCGACGGCTGGAGACCTTGTTTCGCAATGGAATGTCGCTGTATGCCGTTCACCTGCCGCTGGATGCCCATGCGCTTTACGGCAATAACGCCCGCCTGGCCGCCTTGGGGCGACTGACCGATCTGCAGCGCTGCTGTCATTACGATGGTGTGGATATCGGATTTCTCGGAAATCTTCCGGAGGCGATGAAGGCGGCGGATTTTGCCGCCATTTACGAACAGGCGCTCTCCTGCCGGGCCGAAGTCTTCGCGCCGTCGAATCGTCTGCTCCGGTCAGTATCTGTTGTTTCCGGCGGCGGCGGCAGCGAGGCGCTGCAGGATGCGGCAGCTCATGGATGTGACGCGCTGCTGACTGGGGAATTTACTCATACCATGTACCACGCGGCCCGGGAACTGGATCTTGCCGTGATTGCCCTGGGCCATTACGCTTCCGAAACCGTCGGCGTTCGGGCTCTGCTCCGACTGCTCGAAGAGAAATTTCAACTGGAAACAGAATGGATTGATCTGCCAACCGGACTTTGAACGATGAGAAACTTTTTTTTATTTTGTCTGTTGCCCGCCGCCGCACTGCTTGTCTGTGCGGGTTGTCGAACCGCTGTTACCACAGAGGGGAAACCCTGCTACGGCCTGAGCCGTTCCGAACAAGAGGAACTCATCGAGATCGCCCGCGCCTCTCTGCTGCGCCCGAATAAAATCGTCACGCCGGAAGAAACAGTGCGGATTCGAACCAACGAACCGGAGATCGATATCCGCTATAACGGCGACCAGTCCGGAAAGGCAAAAATCACCTGGGATCTGCCGCAACGGAAGATTGCCGTTATTTTTGCCGACGACCTTCTTGATGAACATACCCGACGCCTGATGGTGGAAGTAACACCGAAGGAAACCGAAGTCATCCACAATTACCGACCGGAAAATTCTGAATCACCTACTTTGAGATCCCGCAGACCTCGTTCATCCCGCAGTTCCGGATCCCGTTAAAACCGCATCCAGCCGGTGGGGCAACAGGCAACGGGCATTCAATGAACGCTGCCAAAAAACAGCCCGGAAGCATATAGCTTCCGGGCTGCTCCTCCTCTTCTAACCACAGCTCACGAATCAATCGTTGCCGCGGGGCCCTCCTTTGCGGGGGCCTTTTCCTCTGCCGCCGCGTTCACCGGGACCAGCTTCCCTGCCGGACTTCGGATCCATCGCCCGCTTGAGCATGGCTTCCGTGGCGGTTTCCTTTTCCTTGGTCATTTTTTCCAGCTGTTCATTGAGATTCCGGGTAACGGAAGACTTGGTAACGGCAATGCGCACATCGTATGCGGCATTTACCGCAGCCTTCAATGCCGCAAGATTTTCTTCACTCTTGTCTTCCCGATAGGCTTTTGTTGCCTTTCGCACGGCCTCCTGGGCATCCTTGAGTTTCGTCCGTTCCTCCTCATTCAAGCGCCCGAACATTCCTCCTCGCGGTCCGCCGTGGCGTTCCGCCAATCCGGGTTCCGGACGGTCTTTCGGCGGCGGTGCGGGTTTTTCCGGTTCTGCGGCGGACAGACTGCCGACCAGCAACAGGGCGGCAACAGCTGAAAGCATTTTTCCCATCATTTTTCCTACTCCTTTTCCCCGGGGGGTTGATCTCCCGGACTCATACGGATATAACGGACCATGGGGGAAAATATTATTTAATTTGAAAAAAACACCGCAAATTTCAAAATACATCAATGTTTATCCCGGCATTCCACAGGCAGAATATTCTCCAGTGCCATACCGCGCGATCCCTTCAGAAAAACCGTATCTCCGGGGTGTACCAGCTTTTCCAGCATTGCTGCCGCGGCAATACTGTCCTGCGCCTGCAAAATAGCCGGATCCACCTCCTGCGCCGCAGCAGCGAAGCGCGGCCCCACCGCTAACAGCCGGGCACCAGGCAGCTGAAGCCGCACTGTTTCCAACATCTTCCGATGTTCTGCTGCCTCTACGGCCCCCAACTCCAACATGTCGCCCAGCACCAGCAGCAGACGTTTCGGCTCCATGCTCTCAGCTAATTGCCGGAAAGCGGCCAGCATGCTCTCCGGACTGGCGTTGTAGGCATCATTGATATAAATCACCCCCCCCGCCTCCCTGCGGGCCATGCGCATCCCCGGTAACGTGGTTCCCGGCAACCCGGCAGCAATCACCTCGGGAGCCACCCCCAGCGCCCATGCTGTCGCTGCGGCGGCAGCGGCATTCAGTGCCTGATGCGCCCCGGATAACTTCCACTGAATCTCCCAACTGCGTCCGGCCATGTGCAATCGAAAGCGGCTTCCGACAAGATCGCCACCCAGATATTCAGCCGTCACCTCCGCGCCAGATGCGGGCAGGCCAAAACGATAAATCCGGAATTGTGCCGCACGTTCTGCGAGTATGCCCTGCCCCGCGCAATTTGCGGGCATCACCGCCGCTCCTCCGGGCGGCAAGCCGTCCCATATATGCGCTTTTTCCCGGGCAACGCCCTCGAGAGAGCCCAGGAACTCCAGATGACAAGGAGCAATCGCACTGATTACAGCACATTCCGGCAGAGCAGTCCGGCTCAACGGTGCGATTTCACCAGGATGATTCGTTCCCATCTCAATAACGGCAAAACGATGCCATTCCCGGAGACGCAGCAGATTCTGTGGTACTCCGATCTGGTTGTTCGTGTTGCCTGCAGTAGCCAGGACCTTTTCGTCATCACCGTCGCAGGCCGCGCGGAAAATTGCCCGCAACATCTCCTTGACGCTGGTCTTGCCCACACTTCCGGTGACTGCGGCCACTTTCAAATCCGGAAAACGCAGACGGTGAAATCGACCGAGGGCCTGATAGGCCTCCAGAGGATCTGTCACCAACAATACCGGCACAGGACAATCAGCGGGAATCTTCTCCACCTTGTCCGCTGCCACGCACAATGCCGCGGCACCGGCCATCAGGGCCCGGTCCAGAAAATCGTGCGCGTCAAAATTCTCCCCGCACAGTGCCAGAAACATTTTTCCCGTCAACGACAGACGCGTATCCGTACCGATACCGGAAATCACTCCCGGCATCACACCGTTCCACCAGACACCTCCGACAGCTTCCCTCAAATCCTCCGCGCTGAAACACGGTTCATAGTCTTTCATGATCCCATGATCCTTCCATTGAGTTCCCGATTCGTCGCGGTATATGATACCCGTCCTCCTTCCATTTATCAAGGAAGAAAAAAAGGAAGAGAAGACTTTTCGCCTTCTCTTCCCTTTTTCAGACTCTCTGACGGATCAGATATTCCGATAGGCCGCCCACTTGGGTTCATTCTGGAAAATCCAGTCGTAATATTCCCGTCCCTTGAGCAGGGCGCCGGCTTCCTCGTCCGCCACAACCACCGCCCGCGGGTGCAGCTGCAGCGCCGTAGCAGAAATCATGGAGGTCACCGGTCCTTCAACGGCGGCAGCCAGGATCTCAGCTTTTTCCCGTCCAGTCACCAGCATCAATACATTGCGGGCATCCAGAATGGTCCCCACCCCCATAGTGAAGGCACGCTTCGGCATATCTTCCGGCCGATCGAACAGCGGCGAATTTTGCGCGAAGGTTTCCGGCGTCAACGCCTTGGCACGGGTGCGGGACGCCAGCGAAGACAGCGGTTCGTTGAAGCCGATGTGACCATCACGCCCAATGCCGAGCAACTGGATATCGATCCCGCCGGCTTCCCGGATCGCCTGTTCGTAACGCTCCCCTTCATGCTCAATATCATCGGTCAGACCATTGGGCAGACAGGTATTCCGCTTGTCGATATTGATATTGTTGAACAAATGATAATTCATGTAGTAGCGATAGGAATTTTTGTTGTCCGGACCGAGCCCGATATATTCGTCCAAATTGAACGAACGAGCCAACGAAAAATCCAGATATTCCTGCCGGTGCATCCGGGCCAGCTCCGCATAAACCGCTTCCATGGTCCGGCCTGTGGCCAGTCCGAGACAGATGTTCGGTTTGGCGCGAAGGGCGTCGGCGATCAAAGTGGCGGTCAATTTCACCGCGGATTCAGTAGTCGGACGAATGATGACTTCCATTTTTCTGCTTCCTTGTTTTGTGAATCCCTAAAATAAAGGTGCTTTAAAAAGCCCGGAAAAAAAATTACGCTTTCCCTGTTTTCGAAATAAAGTAGTCAATGGTGGCCCGCAACCCTTCATCGAAGGTGTGCGCGGGACGGAATCCGGTCGCCTGCAGCTTCTCCACCGCCGCCATCGAATGCCGAACGTCCCCGGCACGTTCCGGCTGGTACTCCACTTTCGAGTTCGACCCCGTGAGCCGCAGGATCGTCCGCACCAGATCGTTGATGGTAATCCGCCCACCGTACGCCACATTATAGACACCGGTATATTCGCTCATCGCCATGAAGGCATTGGCCGCCGCAATATCCTTGACGTAAATAAAATCGCGCGTCTGCTCACCGTCTCCGTAAATGGTGATCGGTTCTCCGGCCACGGCCCGGGCCGTGAAAATCGGCACAGCCGCCGCATACGCGCTCTTCGGATCCTGACGCGGTCCGAACACGTTGAAATAACGCAGACAGGCCGTCTGCAACCGCCCGGACTCGGTGAACATCCGACAGTAATATTCCCCGTCGAGCTTGGTAATCGCATACGGACTTTTCGGCTCCGGCAGCATGGTCTCCCGCTTGGGCACTTCCGGATTGTCGCCGTAAATGGCGGCGCTGGTGCTGAAACAGAGTTTCTTCACGCCGGCCCGGGCGGCCTCTTCCAGCACAATCACCGTCCCCTGCGTATTGAGATCCACGCACTCAATAACTTTCGTCATGGACTCCGGAACGCTGATCATGGCCGCCAGATGAAACACATAATCCACCCCTTCCATCGCCGCCGCCACCGTCACCCGGTCCCGGACGTCGCCCCGCACAAATTCCACATTCAGCCCGGCAAGATTTTCCAAGTGTCCTGAACGCAGATTGTCCAACACCCGGACCTCCGCCTTACCCTGAAAGTATTCGGCAATGTGACTGCCGATAAATCCGGCGCCTCCGGTAATGAGAATGCGCATAATCCCTCGTTCCGTTCCCGTGAATGTTTACAGTGTTTTCAACAGGGCATGCATCCGATCAAACTGCGCCTCAATGGATTCCACCAGTTTGAACTGGGTTCGGCAGCGATCCAGATTGTGCCCTTCACGATGCGTCTTGAAATAAACGTCCCCTTCCAGATAATCGGTCAGGAAGCGAACTCCGATTTCCAGTGTAATAAGTTTGCCTGCAAACGGCAACTGCTCGCGCTCCACTGACGTCAGAAACTGCCCGGCGCTGGCCATGTAACCGCGCAACAGCGCTTCGAACATCGGGAACTGCATGGTCACCCGTTCCAGATTGCGCTCATCCTCCGCAGCCGGACTGGTTCCGGTCCGCACCATATCGCCAAAGTCGTAATGCGCCAGTCCCGGCATAACCGTATCCAGGTCAATCACACAGATCCCCTGGCCGGAAATATCGTCGATCAGCACATTGTTCAGCTTGGTATCATTGTGCGTGATCCGTTCAGGGATCAAACCCTCGGCATTCAACTGCAACAGCAGTCCTGCATCCGCCCGGCGGGACAGAGCAAAATCAATTTCACGCTGCACCAGTTTGGCCCTTCCGCACGGATCCGCAGCCACAGCGCGCTCCAGCGCATCCATCCGTTTGGGCGTATTGTGAAAATCGGGAATCGTCTCGTGCAGCCGCGGGCCCGGCAGATCCACCAGATCCAACTGAAACGTGCCGAACGTACGAGCCGCCTGATAGGCCTGATCGACGCTCTCCAGCACATCGTATGTCCGGGCGTTCTCAATGAAAATATAAATCCGCCAGTATTCTCCCTCCGAATCCTGCACATAAGGCAGCCCTGCCCGGGATTCCAGCAGGCGGATGGTCCGTTTGTAAGTCTCCTGTCCGGTGGAACGAATTTTGTGCAGCACATGCCGGGTGACCCGGTCAATGTTTTCCATCACCTGCGCCGGATTCTGGAAGACATTGTGATTAATCCGCTGCAGGGTATAATGCAACCGCACCCCGCCCTGGTCGTAGGTAACCTGATAGGTATCGTTGATATGGCCGGACCCGAAGGGCACCGCCACTACGTAGTCACCGTAAATTTTGAACTGTTCGCAAATATTTCTGAGTTTCTTCTGAATCATGCTGTCATCCCGCAATTTCTCCGGGGCGGTTATGAAAATAACTTTTCAGGGTACATCCCCGCCTTCACCAGCTGCTGCAGTCCATCCACCACCACCGGACGATCTTCCCGGTAAGTAACACCGAACCATTCCGCCTCGCTGGTCAACATCCGCACCGACGCCCGGCCTTCGGCGATCAGCTGATCCGCCACTGACGGTATGTAAAACTCACTCTTAAGCTCCGTACCATGTTTCTCCAGAAATGCCGCGAACAGCCGCTCCAGCTCTCCAAACAGCGAACAGGAAAATCCCCAGCAGTTCATTGACACCAGTTCGTTCCCGGTAAAACGTTCCGTCCTGCCGTCTTCCAGTGTACTCAGCACCCCGCCGTCCGGCAGCCGCTCCAACCTGGTATGTTCCACCACTTTGGCCAGATTGCCCGCTTCATCCATCTGGCAGACACCGCGGGACACTGTGCCGTTGGCAGATAACGTATTCTTCATCAGGAATCCGCACATGCAACCATCAATCGGCATGCCGTTGCGACAATTCGCAAGATACGCGGCCAGTTTCCGATAACTGTCTGCTCCGTAAAAGTCATCTGCGTTGATCACGGCAAAGGGTTCCCGCACCACATCCCGCGCAGCATAAACCGCCTGCCCTGTCCCCCACGGCTTGGTCCGTCCTTCCGGCACGGAAAAACCTGCCGGCAGATCCTCCAGGCTCTGAAACGCATAATCAACGGCTACCCGGCCGGCATACCGGCTGCCGACCACCCGCCGGAATTCCTGTTCAATATCACGCCGGATGACAAACACCACTTTGCTGAAGCCGGCCCGGACCGCATCATAAATGGAGTAATCCATCAGCGTCTCGCCGGACGGCCCAAGCGGATCCAGTTGTTTCAAACCGCCGTAGCGGCTGCCCATCCCGGCGGCGAGAACCAGCAGCGTCACACTCATTGTCTACTCCGGTATTTTTCCATATGAATTGAACTTTTTGATAAAAAGATACTTTAATGTACCCGGATTCCGCGGGATTGCAACTGTCAGGACGTTTTTTTCCGCAAATCCGCCGGTGTTTCCACCCGATAGCGGAGACGGCAGTACTCCCGCAAATACCGGCGCCATTCCTCCCTGCACTCCGGCTCCAGCTGCAAGTTTTCCAGGATGGCAAGCAACTCACCCGCGGTCGGTTCCATTCGGCGCGGCAGAACTCCGGATCGCCGAAGACGCCGCAGCCGCTTTCGATATTCCGCCGCAAGCTTTCGCCGTTCCGGATCCGGACCGTAACGCAGAATACGGGCTCGACGTTTCCGATATCGCCATATCCACCATCCCAGCAGTCCCCCCGGCACCAGATAGAAAAAAGGACAGCGCAACACCGCCAGTCCCAGATCCCCCAACACCGTGCCCACTTCCAGCAGAGCACTGGCAAAACGCCCGCGACGCAGATGTGCCAGCAGCTGCCGAGCCAGCAGTGTCCCCCATTCTCCGTATTGCCGAAGCATCTCATAATCGCGCGGCTGCACCGCCGGAATCGACGGAGTGGGCTCCAGCAGCACCCATTCCCGGCGGTCCCGGTCGTAAGCCTCCACCCAGGCATGGGCATTGCCCAGACGCGCCAGATAACTGCGTCCGGAAACATGCGGTTCCTCGCAGATGAATCCCGTCACATAACGTGCCGGAACTCCCGCCTGCCGCAGCAACAGTACCATGGCTGAGGCAAACAGCTCACAATGCCCCCGCCGGGAACGATTGAGAAAATAAAGAACTGGATCCATATCCCCCTCCCCCTTCACATCCAGTGAATACTGGAATGAATTTCGGAAAAATTCCAGCAGCCGCCGGAACTTTTCCGCATCCGGCATTCCATGACGGATGCCGTTGACATACAACACCTCCTGCAGCGTCGGCCGCAGTGCTTCCGGCACCTGCCGCAGATACGGTGAAAGTTCGCTTCCATCCGGGTACGGCGACGCCACCTCTCCACGCCGGCCGAAAACCGTGCACCCGCCATCCCGCACAAAATCCGTTATCTCCAGCGAGCCTTCCCGCGACATGTTGACCCGATCGGCAATCAGCGCAAAATGCGTCGCCCCCCCTGGATGATAAAGCAGAAAAGTACGCAGTCGGGAAGAGAGAAATAAATCCCATCGCTCCGTTCCGGACGCTTCCGGATCCAACCGGAATATCCGTTCCGCCAGCGCTCCCGGAGATTCCGAAAACGGCAGAGCAACCGACGGCTCCATCAGCGACGTCCATTCCCCGTCTGCATACGCCACATATACCCGTCCCCGCAAATACCCAGGCGGAGTCCGTCCCACCGCTTCAATCATAATCGAGGACTGGTCTTCCTGCAGTTCCGGCGACAGCGTCTGCTTCAAATCAACCCGGGAATCCACGAACACGCCCGCACGTTGCCGCCAACCGGACGCGCGGCGCATGCCTGCTCTCAATAAAAAAGATTCCAGTTGCCGCAGCTCACTTTCCCAGGTCCGGTACCCCCAATACAAGCCGCAGACCAGCAGCAGCACCAGCACCATGGCGCCCGGGGCCAGCAGCCGTCTCCGCCAGGAGCCGCCGCGCGGCATTTCCAGCCACCGGATCGAACCAAGCACAGCCAGGAGAGAGAAAAGAATCGCCCCAGGATAAAGCAGCCCGAAATAAAGAAATAGAATGGATACGCTCTTCCCTTCTCCAGAAGCCGGTATTTTATACGCCCCTCCCTGAATATCCCCGCAGAAAGTCAATCCTGTCAGCGCCGCTGCCGCCGCCAGCCCCAGCGTAATCGCATCCCGCCGGAAGAAAGTCGAAATTGCCGCGGAATAAAAAAGCACCGGCACCACAATTTCCGGTTGCAGCAACAGTGACAGAAAACCAAAACGGTCGTCACTCATCGGAAAGACGTAATCCAGCAGCACCGTCAGCAGGATTGCCAACAGGCTGCTGTAAATCAATGTCCGGTGCGTAACCGGCAGAGGGCGCCGTCGAAAACAGGATGCCGCCAGCAGCAATCCGGTCAGCACCGCCACGTGCGGCAGGGAAGCCGCCGTGCAGAAAAACCATACCGCCGGCGCCAGAATGACGGCAACAACGACAATCAGTTTACGACTGCCGGTCACCTTGTGCCGCCGTTTTCATAAAAACGCCACGGTACCGGACGAAATATCCCACTCCGGAAAAAACCGTCACCGCCACAATCCCGGTTAAAAAGACCATCCAGATACTCCACAACCGGATCCCGGCAACCACCGTATGGTGCAAATCGAACCAGCCCACCCAGGATGCCCCGGCCAACGCCAGCATCAGCATCTGCAGAAATGTCTTCAGTTTTCCCCACCGGTCCGCCGAAATGACGATCCCGCGCTTGGCCGCCAGAGTCCGCAGCCCGGTCACCATGAATTCACGACTGATCACCAGCACCACGATCCACGCCGGCATCAGCCGGTACTCCACCGCCATCAGCATGGTAGCGGTAATAAACACTTTGTCCGCCAGCGGATCCATCAGCGCTCCGAAATCGGTAATCTGATTCCACTTCCGGGCCAGATAACCGTCCAGCAGATCCGTCACGCCCGCCAGAATGGCCAGCACATAAGCGGTCATACGGATGGCCAGCACCCGATCCGGCATGCTGCCATCCGGGAAAAACACCTTGCCGGCATTGGCAGCCAATACAACGAAAATCATTACCAGCACCATCCGGCCCACAGTCAAAATATTCGGCAGATTCATCCACTCTTCCTCAGAAAATCATCTCCGGATGGCGGCACACCCGTCTGTTCCGGCTTTCCATTCTCCGCGCATTTCGTAAGCATCCGCGGCGGTTATGACTATATCATAAAAGTTCCCCACTTTCAAGCGTCCCCCGCGGGAAATCACCACTCGATTGTCGATATCCGGCGCATCCGCCGTCCCCCGCCCGAACGCCCGGCTCCCGGAAACCGCGTCAATCAGCACCCGGTCAACGCGCCCGATCCATTCCTGATGGCGCTCGCACATGATCTCCTGCTGCAATGCCATCAGAGCCGCTGCCCGTTCTGCAGCGACTTCGCCCGGCACCTGATCCGGCATGCGCGCCGCCGGCGTTCCCGGCTCCGGAGAAAAGGCGAAAACCCCGCAGCGTTCGAAACGCTGTTCACGCATAAACGTCTCCAGTTCCGCAAACTCCGCTTCCGTTTCCCCCGGCAGACCGGCAATGAACGTCGTACGCAACACCAATCCCGGAATGCGTTCCCGCAATGTCTGCAAAAGTTTTTCCACATCAGCGCGGCCGACTTTGCGTCCCATTGCCCGTAAAATCCGATCATTGATGTGCTGCAGCGGGATATCCAGGTACGGCGTCACATGGCGACATCCCGCCACCGCGTCAATAAAATCCGCGGTATAATGCGCCGGATGGGTATAAAGCAACCGCAATCGGAAATCCCCGTCAAGCGCATCCAATGCCCGGATCAGCCCCCCCGCACTCTCTCCTGCCGTCGGACGATCCTGCCCGTAAGCCGTAATATCCTGCGCCACGACTACCAGTTCCCGCACGCCACCCTCCAGCAGCTGCCGAGCTTCGACCAGCACCGATTCGACGGAGCGACTCCGCAAGCCGCCGCGAATCCCGGGAATCGAACAATACGCACAGCGATTGTCACAACCGTCGGCAACTTTGAGATAAGCGACATGCGGCATCGTCAGCAGCAGACGCGGCATGGTATGGTCGCAGAGAAATACCGGTTCGCCCCCGCATTCCGGCGCCGGCGCGCCGTCAAGCACTGCCGCCAGCTGCGGTATCGCGTCCACCCGCAACCAGATATCCACCTGCGGAAAACGTTGGCTCAAGGACCCGTCCCGGAATTTTTCCGGCAGACACCCGGTCACCACGATCCGGCGGCCGGGACGACGTTTTTTCCAGCGCACCGCATCCCGGATCGCCGTATAAGCCTCCTCCCGGGCAGCAGGCAGAAATGCGCAGGTATTGATCAGATAAAAAGAGGCCGAGTCTTCATCCAGCGTCAACCGGTAACCGGAAGTCGCCAGCATCCCCGCCATCACCTCGGTATCCACCAGATTTTTCGGACATCCCAGGCTGACGGGAAACACCCCGCGGGGATCCGCACCGTTCCGGCGGCGTCCGTAATTTGTCATTTTTTTCATCCTCTCCCGGGAAAATCTCCATCCCCGTACTTGACAAAGCCTGCCGGATGCGATAGTTTTTCTCCTGAAAAAAAGAAACAGGAGAAAACTCAAAACATGACCGCATCCGCAAATGAATTCGAGTCACTGAAATTCGAAGAGGCGCTTTCCCGCCTCGAAGAACTCGTCACCAAAATGGAAAGCGGCAAACTGCCGCTGGAAAATCTGATCTCCGATTACGAAACCGGCAGTCGTCTCCTCGCCGTCTGCCGTGCCCGGCTCGCAACCATGGAGCGGAAAATTCAGATTCTCTCCCACGACGATGGGAAAACCGGCGAATGGCATGACTTTACCCCGGACACCCCGCCGCGCGGTGCTGGAGGAGAACTCCCCTTCTGACACCTGCGTTCCGCAACCGGACTTCACTCGTTGGTGTTGATGATATTGCGCACCTTGTCGTTACGGAAGACCACCCGGATGGTCTGCTCCGGCGCAATCCAGTAAATCCAGGTTTCGTTGCGCAGGCTCGGCGTCCGGCAAGCCGGGGGCGGACCGTAGGCAAACAGCACCTCCTGCCGTGACATGCCCGGCACCACTTCGCCGCGCCGGATATAGGGCAAGGCCTCGGCGCGTATTCCCTCGAACTGCTTTTCCGGCGAATCCAGCGTCAGGAACTCCCGGATGAAATCACGCATCGCACACATCCGCATGCCGGCATCAAAATCAATCACATAACGCGCCCCCTGCTCATCCCGGAACACCAGTTCCTTCTCTGTCGCAAATTCCGGTTCCACCCGGCTCCCGACCGGCAGGAAACGCCCCTGCTGAACGTTGAGAGAAGAAATATCCGACGGATCAGAATACCACAGATTAAAACGCGTATAAATCGCCGCATCCTTCGGCTGCTGCAGGACTTCCGGCACCACCACCTGCGTCGCGCATCCAGCCGCCGCCAGCAGCAAAGCCGCCATACCGGACAACCCGGCAAACATTCTGGTCATAAACAACGATGAGACTCCCGTATGTAATGCTTACTTCTTCTGATAGAAGTATAATGTATACCGCCGCGCCTGCCTTGACAAGTCCCTTCCGGCAAAATCCCGGAAAAACCCTTATAACCGCAGCAGTTGCCGCGCCTCGGCATCCCCCGCTTCGGCAGCCCGCTGCAGCAACCGCAACCCTTCACGCGGGTCCCGCTGCACTCCGATTCCGGAAATCAGACAAAGTCCGTACTCACGCATGGCGCGAATATTTCCCTGCTCGGCCGCACGCCGAAACCAGTAAGCGGCAGCTCCGGGATCGGCGGCCTGTCCTCGTCCATCCCGGTACGCCAGTGCCAGATTGACCTGACCATTCACATCGCCGACCCGGGCGGCCCGAAGAAAATAGCGGAATGCCTCCTGGTCGTTTTTCTCCAATCCGATGCCTTCAGCGGCACAGACGCCGAGCCGGAACAACGCATAACCATTTTCCCGTTCGGCAGCCGCGCGATAAAGCTCGATTGCCTTCGGCACGTTCTGCGGCACCAGTCGACCGTTCCAGTAATACTCCCCCAATTTAGCCAGAGCCATCGGCAATCCGGACTCAGCGGCAATGCCAAGCCAGCGGAAAGCTTCCTTCTCATCCGTTTTCACCCCGATACCGTTCTCGTAACAATAGGCCAGTTTCCCGGCAGCCTCCGGATCTCCCGCCTCCGCGGCACGCCGTAACAAACTCGCCATGCGCGGATGATCCGGTGCCATACCGATCCCGCCGTAACAGCAATCGGCCAAAAGCCGCATGGCTCCGGCATCTCCGGCCTCCACTGCCTCTTCCAGCAGCACAATGGCTTCCCGCAATTCTTCCGGGCGGCGCTCCTCCGCTTTCCGATCCAGCGTCAGGGCCGCCAGTTCCCGCTTGGCCGGCATGTATCCGGCAGTCGCCAGTTCCCGCAGCAAACTTTTCGCCTTTTCCGGGTCGGCATTCACACCGGGCAGTACCGTACTCTGTTCCGTTTCCGGCGGGATACCGGTCAGCAACAGCATGGCCCGGCGGAATTTTGCCGGCACCACCCCTGCCGCCGCCGCTGTTTCATATTCCCGGTAGGCTTTCAGGCGGGATGGGATCGCGCCGATCCCTCCCTCCAGACATATCCCCAGATTATAATGGGCTTCAGCACTGCCTCCTGCGGCGGCCTTCCGGAACCAGTACACCGCCAGTTCCGGATTGCGCGGACGATTGACACCATGAAAAAATTCACTGCCCAGCCGCAACTGGGCCTCCACCTCGCCCCGCAGCGCCGCTGCCCGCAAGGCATCAGGCACCACCGACTCTTCCCCGCCGACAGGCCCCGGAAGCAGTAAAACGGCGGCGCTGCCGCACAGCAGTGCCAGCCAACTCCGCCGCATATTCCGCCGAAAATGTCCGACGGCTGATTTCCGCATCATTTCTTCTTGAGTTCTTCCACTTCCGCCTTGAGTTCCTTGACCTTGGCGGCGAGTTTTTCAAACCGGCTGGGCAGCGTGTGCCGCGCCATGAATTCGCGCTGGGTTTCCGCCGGAGTACCCACCGCGATGGCGCCCGCAGGCAGACTCTTGACCACGCCGGAGGTCCCTGCCACCTGAACGCCGTCGCCGAGCGTGATATGACCATTGACACCGGCTTTGGCGGCAAGAATCACACCCCGGCCGAGTTCGGCGCTTCCTGCAATGCCGCTCTGGGCGACCAGAATCGAGCTTTCGCCGATCACCACGTTATGGGCAACCATGACCTGATTGTCGATCTTGACGTTGGATTTGATCCAGGTCTTGTCAAACCGGGCACGGTCCACCGTGGTATTGGCCCCAATTTCCACATCATCATCGATCCGGACAATCCCGGTCTGCGGCACCTTCACCAGCCCCTTCGGTGTCGGAATAAAACCGAAACCATCGGCCCCGATCACCACGCCCGGGTGCAGCACCACTTTGTTCCCGAGAATACAGCGGTACATGACTGTTACATTGGGATAGAGCAGACACTGGGCACCGATTTTCACCTCATGACCGATATAACAGCCGGCGGCGATGACGGTTTCGTCTCCGATTTCCGCTCCGGCGTCGATCACTGCGTTGGGTCCGATATGAACATCCCGCCCGATTTTGGCAGTGGGATCGACCACTGCGCTCGGATGAATCCCCGGCGCAAACCGGACCGGCGGTGGAGCAAACACCATGATGGCCTGGCTGAACGCGTAATCGACATTTTCACAGACAATGAACGTCTTATCGCCGCGCTCCTCGCCCGCCATATCCCGGGATACCAATACCACGCCGGCCCGGGAAGTCGCCAGCTGATGCTGGTATTTTTTATTTCCCAGAAACGACACTTGATGTTCATTGGCATCTTTCAGGGAGGCAACCCCGGTGATTTCTCGCTCCGCGCAGCCGAGCAATTCCCCCTTGACGATTTCCGCAATTTTTCCGGCCGTGATCATCATACTCAAAAAACTCCTGTCTGGTTGATGTTTTCATTGTTTCTCTTACAATGTAATCGTTTTCGGAGGGTTTGCAAATTTCCGGCAGGATTTTCGGCGGGGACGGCGATATTTTTCAGCGCCAAAAAAGGCAGGAATGCCCATGACATTCCTGCCTCCGTCATTTTTCACGAAGCGCTTCCATCGCCCTATGCCGTGAACGGTACCCCCCCTCTTCGCGATGAACCGCCCCGCTGCCCCCAATCAGTATTTTCGCTGCAGGGCAATTACCCGTCCCTGAATTTTGACCTGATCCGCCGCGTAATATTGCGGCAGATAAGCAGGATTGGCCGGGCGCAGTTCCACGGCACCTCCCGCTGCGGGGAAATAGCTCTTCACCGTGGTCTCTCCTCCCTGTACCAGCGCCACTACGATATCGCCGGGACGCAAAGTATCCTCTACGGGAGCGACAATCACCACGTCTCCCTCAAACATGCCGAGATCCCGCATGCTTTCCCCCTGTATCCGCAAAGCGAACAGCTTTTCCGGAGAAGTTCTCCCCGCAAAACCGGCAGGAATCCGCCATTCGGCCTCCATGTATTCCAGACTTTCCGCAGGAACTCCGGCAGAAACCCGTCCCAGCAGAGGGATCGTCCAGATCCCGGACGGCATCCGGGACAGTGGCAGGCGCTGTCTGGTCAGGCTGATGCTGCGGGCCTTCGAGCTGCGTTCCAGCTGGTTCTTGCGCTGAAGAGCCCGCAGATGAGCAAAAATAGTCGAACTTTTTACCTTGAAATGATCTGCTATTTCCTGAACGGTCGGAGGCATTCCGGCCCGTTCCTGAAAATCTTCGATAAAATTCAATATTTCCCGTTGTTTTTCCGTCAAACCACGCATTTTTTCACCTGTACCGGATTAATTGAAACCACAGGCGGCAATCTGATAACGACCGTCCTTCTTGATAATCCGCAGCGAGAAAAGCAGATCGCCGGTAATCACTTTCCCGGCATGTTTCTCCGACTGCGCTGCCCGCTCCACCGTAACCTTCCATAAATAACTGTTGATCAACGGTGTTTGCAACTCCGTCAAAAACTCGTAACGCACAATGCGCCCAAGTCCCTTGCAGGTTTCGGAAAACACCTTCCCGGTCAGTCGCTGCTTGAGCTCCTCCGGAAAATGGCGGACCGTGGCTTCATAATTCCCGGATTGAAATCCGGCAAGAATTTCCTCCCCGTAACCGATCCCCAGCTTCCGAACCTCCTCCTGTTCGGATTGCGTCATGGGCGCGGGCGGCGACACTGCCGCCTCCTCGCCTCCGGTCTTGCAGCCGGCAAGCGGCAAGACCATGGCCGCCGATGATACAACGGCGGCAATCAGTCTCTTCATCATGCCAAGTCTCCTCCTCAAAAGACTTTTCCGGCCAGGCCCCCCGGTGTGGGTTATTTTAATTTGGCGCACAGCTGGGCCAGCCGTTGCGCCGCGGCCCGGATGTTCTCCTCAGAACACGCATAAGACAGTCGAATCGCCCCCTCCGCCCCGAATGCGCCGCAGGGAATGACCGCCAGCCGCTCCTCTTCCAGCAGCCGATGGCAGAATTCCTCCGACGACAATCCGAATGAACTCACATCACAGAACAGATAAAACGCCCCCTGCGGCTTCACGCACTTCACGCCGGGAATCGCGCTGACCAGCGCATAAATCAGATCCCGACGTGCGGCAAACGCCTTGCACATCATTGCTACTTCCGCTTCCGCCGCCCCCTGCAACGCCGCAACCGCACCGTACTGGGCGAAAGTAGTGGCATTGCTGGTCGTATGACTCTGGAACGCAATGATTTTCTTAGCCAGCCAGCGAGGCGCGGTCAGGTAGCCGAGACGCCACCCGGTCATGGCATAGGTCTTGCTGAAGCCGTTCACGGTCACTGTACGTTCACCGATTTCGTCCCCCAGCGCGGCGATGCTGACGTGCGGCTTGGCAGCGTCATAGACGAGCCGTTCATAAATTTCATCGGCAATTACCATGATATTGCGCCGCACCACCACTTCGGCAATCCGTTCCAACGTCTCTTTCCGATACACAATCCCGGTCGGATTGGAAGGCGTATTGAGAATCAGTGCCCGTGTATTGTCCGTGATCAACCGCTCCAGTTCCGCCGGATCCACCTCATAATTGTTCTCCGCGCGGGTGGGCAGTTCCACCACTTTGGCCCCCGTGGCACGGATCATTTCCGGATAACTCAACCAGTAAGGCGCCGGCAGAATCACTTCATCTCCGGGCCCGCAGAGTGCTGCCAGTGCACTGAAAACAGAAAATTTCGCTCCGGGAGCCACCACGGTCTGCTCCCAGGTGGTCTTGATACCGTTGTCCCGCACAAACTTTTCCGCCACCAGTTTCCGCAATTCCACCAGACCGCTGGCGGGAGTGTAAGTCACCTTACCGGCATTCAGTGCGTCGATGCAGGCATCCTTGATGGCGCGGGGAGTATCGAAATCCGGTTCTCCCGCACACATGCTGCAAACATCCAGCCCCTGTGCTTTCAATTCCTTGGCCTTGGCGGTAATAGCCAATGTAGCAGACGGGGTCATATGGCACATGAAGCCTTGGGAAGACTGAAGATCCTTCATTCGAAAATACTCCTCAAAAAACGTAATTCACGACAACAGTTCAATCTATAAAATAGTACCATTCCGCAACTTTTGCAAATCCCGAAGTGTATGAGAAGTGGTTATTTTCCGTTTTTCAGAAAGAATCGGTCCGGATAACTGCCGCCTGAGTCCGCAATGCCGCACTTTCTCTGCGCCAGAAACGATCGTCCCCCCAGTCTGGAAAACGATCGTGAAAATTGTAATCCTCACTCTGCCGCCCGCACCAGTCCAGAAAGTAAATCATCCGCATGGCCCGCAGCAGTTCAATCCTTCGGCATTCCCGCTGCGGAAATTCCCGGAATCTACGGTATCCCTCCAGCAGTAACGCCAGCTCCCGGCGGCAATCCCCGGCGTATCCGGGCAGAAGCAGCCAGAGATCCTGTGCGGCCGGACCAAGCAGCATATCGTCAAAATCAATCAGCATCAACCCTTCGTCCGGACGGCTTAAGATATTGCCTCCGTGACAGTCGCCATGCAGCCGGATCTCCTCCGCCGGTTCATACCGGTCGATCAGCAGTTCCATCACGTCACTGGCCGCATCTTCAAACTCCCGATATGGCGCAGAACCGATCAAACCGGAATCCAGCAGATGATTCAATTCCGCTGCCGTACTTTCCAGCGGATCAAGCCGCACCCGAAAGCGCCCGGCGCGTTTTTCTCCGACCACGTGAAGACGCCCCAACAGGCTGCCCAGCTGTCGCCATTGATCGTCTTCGGTGATTTCCAGCGCCCGCCCCCATCGCTTGGGATAGGCGGCGAAAAATATCCCGTCAGCCGTTTCCTGCAACGTTCCTCCTCCCGGGAACCGCAGGGGCGCCACCACCGGAATCTCCGCCGCACGACAATCCAGCACGAACAGGTGTTCCTCCAGCAGCGCCCCCCGACTCCAGCGTCCGGGACGGTAGAATTTGAAAATCAGCCGTTCGCCGTCAGAACGCTCCAGTTCATACACCCGGTTAATGTAACTCGGCAACGGCAGCACAACCCCGGAAAAACGGCAATGCATCGCCTCTTCCGCGACAGCAAGAATGGTTTCCGGCACCAGACCGTCGAAATTTCCGACGCAGCCGGACATCAACGGATCCACCAGTTCCGGGAGATCCGGTAACCGCTGTCCTGCCAGGATTTCTGCGCCTCAATCCGGTTTTTCCCCCAGGCAACCAGATACCAGGCGATAATCCGCTGCTTTTTAATACCGTCCAGTTTGAAAGTGGCGAGCCGGTCTCCGCCGATACCGGCATTGCGCGGCGCGGGACGACCGAGTCGGCCCCGGTCCTCGGGATAATAAGTCGGGCGGTCAAGCGCGATGACTTTTTCCAACATTTTAGCCTCATCGTAGGCTTTCATCGACACCCGCGCCTTATCCGGATAGGAATAGCTGTAGAAATTCCGGTCTCCGCTGTCGCCGCTGGTCAGAACGAATAAATACAGATACGGCACCCGCAATTCATTCTTCTGCGCTTCGCCCGGCTTGCGGTGGACGGTATAGCCGATCGTGAATTCCGCTGTTTTCCGTTTTTCGGAACTGCCCTGATAGCCATCCGTCGGGCACTTTTCCGTCCCCAGGGTAATATTGTACGCTGCGGTATTGTCCTCAAACTCGCCGCCGCCACGAATATCGGTGTCGTAATACTTGACCAGGGAACGGAGCGGGATGGTTTCGGTACCGCTGTCGATCTTGAGTGTCAGCATCTGATTGGCAATACTGATAATGGTCACCTGCGAAACAATCTTCTCCTGTCCATCCGCAGTTTTGTAAATCAGCGTTCCGGCCGACAACGGCAGACCGGCAGCCAGCAGTCCCAGCAATAAAAAAATACGCATGGCTACTCCTTTCTCCAAACTCATTCCGCGGCTATCGCAGCGCCGAAAGCGGCGGCCTGACGTTTCCGCTCCGGATCCCGGCGAAACTCCGCCGCCTCCGGCCCACAATGCGGGAAATAACTCTCTCCGACATTCGCCGCTCCGAAATAACCGACGATATGCCGATAACTCTGCAGCACCGCATCATAGCCACTGTTCGCCTCGCCGTCCCCGGAGGTCACCAGCAATGCGAAACGCAGCCCCGACAACGGCGATTGCATCACGTCCCCCTCATATTTCACCTGCGAGTAAAACCGGTCGATCACGCCTTTCAGCTGTGTGCTGAACGAAAAGAAATAGATCGGCGTCGCCAGCACCACCGTATCAAACGTCGCCAGCCGTGCCATCAGCCGCGCCACCTCATCGCCCACCACACAGCGGAATTCCGTCGACCGCTGACAACCGAAACAACTGACGCAACCGCGCCCCACGCCGTCCAGCTTGATGGCTTCGACGATTTCCACCGTCGCTCCGGCGGCAGCGGCTGCCGCAGCAGCTTCCCGAACTGCGGCAATGGTATTTCCGTCCCGTCGGCCCCCGCTGATGAAAAGAATGTTCCGTCCCATGATGACTCCTCCTATATATGGTTACGTCCGGGATAAGCGCAGATCACCGTGATATTATCTCTGCCTCCGGCGATCAGCGCCGCGCGCATCAGGGCATTGACCGCCGCACGCGGCCCGTCGGACTCACAAAGTGCAGTGGCAATCACTTCCGATTCCAGATAACGGGAAATGCCGTCAGAACAGAGCAGATAACGGGTCTGCGGCAGACGCGGAATCCGCTTCAATTCCAGTTCCAGCCGGGGCCGGGGCCCCAGTGCGCGGGAAATCACATTTCCCAACACGGCCGGTGGCGGCATGATACGGCTGCCGCGTTCCGCCAATTTGGCCAGCAAAGTATGGTCCTCTGTCAGCTGCTCCAGCCCCGTATCCGGATGGAACTGGTAAATCCGGCTGTCGCCGGCATGCACCAGCACCGCCTCTTCCGGGAAAAAAACCGCCGCCGCCACCGTTGTACCCATGGGCGCACCATTGCGCTCCCGCCGGTTGTGTTCAAACAATTCCCGGTTGATGTCCGTTAATTCCCGCTGCAGAAATTCCGCCGCTTCATCGGAATTCAAACGCTTCGCGTCCAATTTTCGCCAGGCACCGAGCAATTTCCGGCAGCAGACAAAACTGGCCACGTCTCCGTCCCGATACCCGCCGATACCGTCCGCTACTGCCGCCAGCGCGGCACGATCGCCGGGACAGGCTGCCCAACAGAAATTATCCTCGTTGCGCTCCCGCACCAGACCGCGGTTGCTTTCCCCGGCAAGCCGGATATCGGCCTGTTCCTTCACGGTCTCGTTCTCTCCTCTCTCTGATACAGCAGAAACGGCGCTTCCCGATCGTCTCCGGCAAACACCACCCGGTCTCCAGGCCGGGGCGCCAGCGGAACGCCGAAATCGCGAAAAAATTCAAACGTATTACATACGAAAATATAAATCGTCTCCGGCCTTGTGTCCAGTTCTTTTCCGGTATATTTCCGCACTCGCGGCAGGTAACGCGGCACGATTCCCGCCGAATACAGCTCCGGCAACGGCTGCCGGACATACCCGAAACGCGCTTCCCCCAGCATCTGCACATACGGCCACTTGGCCACCACCGGCGTTCCGGTTGCCTCCTGCGACAGCGCCTCCGTCACCCGGCGGTCCAGTTCGATCTGCCGAAGAAATTCCCGGCTCCGTTCCAGAAATTCTCCCGAATACCGACGTGGCGGCGGAAGTTTTGGAAAAAAAGCACCACCGCACAACAGCAGATTCGCCGCCAGCAGCAGCGCTCCGCCGCCGAGACGCCATGTCCGGACTTCCGGCAGCAGCAGAGCCAGCAGCAGAATCAACGGCATCACTGCAAACGCCGCATAACGCGGCAACGGAACTGAATAGAAAAAATACGCCCCCCAGAATCCTCCCTGAAACAGCCATAAAAACAATCGGAAACGATCCGGTTCCGTCTCCGTCCCTCCCTCCCGGATCAACCGCCACACCCGCCATCCCGTCAATGCCCCAGCCATCACCAACAGCACTGCCAGCTGCGGAAAATACAACGAAAAATGTTCCCGCATCCGCCCCAGTACCATCGCCATAAGACTATGTACCGTCATCGTCTGCGCCGCTCCGTCGGAATCATGAATCAACAGCCATGCCGTCAGAATCGTCAGGACTCCGGCCCAGGCGGCATCCTGCAGCATCTCCCGCCGCCGCGATGCCGACCGCCAGGCACGAAACAGAAAATACCCCAGCAGCGCCGCTGCCGGCACCACCGCCATGAGTTTGATCGCCGCCACCGCCACCACCGCCGCCAGTGCCAGTTGCCAGCGGCCGAAACCGGCGGCGGCCACCACCATCATTCCGGCCAGTACCAGTGGCGGCTCCTGACCGAGTGCGGCTCCCTGCGCAGCCAGCAGCGGCTCAGCCAGTGCCGCTGCACCCCACCCCAGCGCTGCCCACCAGCTGAACCGGAAATGTCGCAAAACCAAGACCATCAATGTCGCGGCAGCGGCCAGACAGCCGATATTGAAGACGTGTCCGATTCCGTGTACCATCTCTGCCGGCAGCAGCCGATACAGTACCGCATACCCCCACGGCAGGATATTCCAGCGATACACCATCGCCCCCCCCTCCCAGAACGTCCCGGAGTCGCACAGTGCCGTGCGACTGAATCCGTGATCGGCCAGAAACAGCGCCTGTGCATGCAGTCCCAGAATATCGTCCCAGAACGGCGGATTCCCCAGAATCGCGGCATTGCACACCAGCAGCCCCGTTAACAATGCAACGGCAGCCGAAACCGGCGTCCAGACAAAGATTGTATTGACTTTTTTCATACTCCTACTATAGGCTGCGGAGAGAGCGGTTGCAAAAAATACCGATGTAAAAGCTCTTTTTTTGATTGAAAAAAACGGGTTTTGCCAGTATCTTTTCCATCAGACAAAACGGGCGGAAAGCAAATCCGCGAAAACTTCAGACACAATATGACCGAACAGAAACAACTTTTTGACGCCGCAGCCATCGCTGCGGCCATCACCCGCATGGCCGATGCCATCGTCGCCGAATTCCATCCGGAATCCGACAACGGCGGCTTTGCCCTGATCGGCATTTACAAACAGGGCGTTCCGCTCGCGGAACGATTGATCGAAGCCATCGCCGAGCGTAGTGGAGGCTGCCGTCCGGAACTGGCCAAGCTGGACATCTCCATGTACCGGGACGACGTCGGACTGCGCAGCGGTCTGCCGCTGATCCGGGAAACGGTCATCCCGTTCAACATGGAAAACAAACGCGTCATTCTCGTCGATGACGTGCTCTCTTCCGGCCGCAGTATCCGCGCCGCGCTGGACGCGGTAACCGATTACGGTCGCCCGGCTCTGATCCGGCTGGCGGTGCTGGTTGACCGGGGTATGCCGGAATATCCGATCCGGGCCGATTACGTCGGCTTGCGCGTCGAGGCGCCCGCCGATCGGAAAATCCGGGTTGACTTCAAGGAAAATGACGGCATTGACGCGATCCGCGAAGTGTCGTGGCACCGGGATGCAATGCCCCAAAATACGGACTGACCGCTATGGAATTCAGATGGCATCGGAAAGATCTGCTCAGTCTCTACGACCTGAGCCGTGAAGAAATCGAATACATTCTCGACACCGCTGAGGAATTTAAAAAGGTGTCGGAACGCAACGTCAAAAAAGTTCCCGCGCTCCGCGGCAAAACCGTGGTGAACTTCTTCGTGGAACCCTCCACCCGCACCCGCATCTCCTTTGAGCTGGCCGAGCAACGGCTCAGCGCAGACATCATCAACGTCGCCGTCGACGCCAGCAGCCTGAAAAAAGGCGAAACCCTGCTGGACACCGTGCGTAATATTGAAGCTCTTCAGGTGGACTTGCTGGTCATGCGCCATCGGGCTACCGGAGCTCAGAATTTCATCGCCCAGAACGTCCGCTGCGGCGTCATCAACGCTGGTGATGGAGCGCACAGTCACCCGACGCAGGCCCTTCTCGACATCTTCACCATCCGCCAGCGCAAAGGGCGGGTGGCAGGTCTGAACGTCACCATCGTCGGCGACATTCTCCACAGCCGGGTTGCCCGCAGCAACATCTGGGGACTGCTCAAACTCGGCGCGCGGGTCACCCTTGCCGGCCCCGCCACGCTGGTGCCGCGTGAATTTGAGAAAGTCGGCGTCCGCGTCTGCCATAACCTCCGGGATGCGCTCCGGGACGCAGATGTGGTCAATCTGCTGCGCATTCAACATGAACGGCAAACGGCGGGATTTTTCCCGAGCGTCAATGAATACGCGCGGTTTTTCGGTCTGAATCAGGAAACCTTTCAATATCTCCGCCCCGACGCGCTGGTCATGCACCCGGGGCCGATCAATCGCGACGTGGAACTGGACTCCGCCGTGGCGGACGGGCCCAATTCGGTCATTCTCGAACAGGTCACCAACGGCCTGGCAGTGCGTATGGCGGTTCTGTTCCTGGTAGCGGGGTGTGGCAACAAATGAAATCATCCAACTTCATTCTCAAGGGCGGACGGGTCATCGACCCGGCCCGCGGTATCGACCGCGTCATGGACATCGGCGTTTCCGATGGACTCATCACGGCTCCGGAAACCGTCCGGAATCCGGAAATCATCGATGTTTCCGGTCTGGTCGTCACCCCGGGACTGATCGACCTGCATGTTCATCTGCGCCAACCCGGCAATACTGCCGCAGAAACCATCGCCACCGGCACCATGGCAGCCGCGGCGGGCGGTTTTACCGCCATTGTCGCCATGCCGAATACCACCCCCGCGGCGGATACCCCCGGCGCCATCGAATACCTCCGCCAGACTGCCGCCCGGCAGGGCGTGGTCCGGGTTCTGCCCTGCGGCTGCCTGACCCGCAACCGCGCCGGAAAGGAAATGGCCGGAATCGGCGGCCTCCATTCCGCCGGGGTGGTAGCGTTAAGTGACGACGGCGGCTGCATCCAGGATCATGCGCTGATGCGTCATGTGGCCGAATACGCTCATTCCTTCGGATTGCCGATTCTCGATCATTGCGAAGACGCCTTTCTGGCGGCCAACGGCGTCATGCACGAAGGCGAATGGTCGGTGCTGCTCGGCATGAACGGCATCGCCTCGGCTTCCGAAGAACTGATGGTGGCCCGCGACATCATTCTGTCCCGTCTCACCGGCGCCCGCATTCACGTTCAGCACGTCAGTGCCCGCGAAAGCGTCGATCTGATCCGGCAGGCCCGACGCCAGGGACTGCCCGTCACCGGGGAAGCCACGCCGCACCACATCGCCCTCACCGACGAATGTATCAAAACGTATGACACGAATTACAAAATGAATCCGCCGCTGCGTTCCGAAGCGGACCGGCAGGCGTTGATCGCCGGACTGGCCGACGGCACCATCACGGTGATCGCCACCGACCATGCGCCGCATACGGCAACGGCCAAACTGGTGGAATTCGACGATGCGCCGTTCGGCATCATCGGGCTGGAGACGGCACTGCCGATCACGTTGACGCTGCTGGTGCACAGCGGCATTCTCACTCTGCCGGATCTGATTGCAAAATTCACCACCGGCCCGGCGGAAGTTCTCGGTCTCGGGCACTGTGACCTGGCCGAAGGCCATCCCGCCGACATCACCGTTTTCGATCCGGACTGCGCCTACGAAATCGATCCGTCGACCTTCCACTCGAAAGCGCGCAACACGCCTTTCGGCGGCATGAAAGTTCGCGGCCGGGTACGGCAGACAATCGTCGGCGGCCGTACCGTCTACCGCTATCCGGAGCAGGCATGATGAATACCGGAAATATTGATGCGCTGGTGGAAGCGATTCTGCCGGACATCATCGAATGGCGGCATCGGCTGCATCGGATCCCGGAAATCGCCGGTCAGGAACGGCAAACCGCCGCTCTGATCCGCGAGGCCCTGGCCGAAACACCGATTGTCTGGCACACTCCGTTACTCAAGACCGACGTAATCGGCGACCTCGCCGGTGCACGGCCGGGACGGCATGTCGCGCTGCGGGCGGATATGGACGCGCTGCCGCTGGAAGAACAGAACGACCTGCCTTACCGTTCGGAACACCCCGGCATGATGCATGCCTGCGGCCATGACGGTCATATGGCCATGCTGATTGGGGCGGCACGGGTGCTGTCGCAGATGCGTCAGGAGGTTTCCGGCAGTATCCGCTTCATTTTTCAGCCTGGCGAAGAGGTTCGTTCCATGGGCAAGGAACTGGTAGAAGCCGGCGTGCTGGAACAACCGAAAATCGATTTCGTCGCCGCACTCCACGGCTGGCCGGAGACACCGGTGGGTGTCATTGCCACCCGCCCCGGCGCGATCATGGCATCGGCGGCGCATTTCACGATCCGGATTTTCGGGCGCGGCGGGCACGGCAGCGCACCGGAGCAGACCGTTGACCCGCTGGTGACCGGCTGCATGGCGGTTTCGGCGCTCCAGACGATCGTTTCCCGTAACTTCGATCCACAGGACGCGGCGGTGCTGAGCGTCTGTCGCTTCGTTGCCGGAAACAGCTCCAACGTGATTCCGGATTCCGCGGAACTCAACGGGACCTGCCGGGCACTTTCACCGGAGGCCGCCGCCCGTTTTGAACCGGCCATCCGCCGAATCATGGACGGCATCTGCGCCGCCACCGGAGCAAGCTGCGAAATCGATTACCGGGAGAACTACCGCGTGACCGTCAATGCCGAATCGGCCTTCCATCTGGCGGAAGAAGCGGCAAAAAGCGTTCTCGGGCAGGAATTTTTCCAGAAGCTGGACCGTCCGGCCATGGCGGCGGAGGATTTTTCCTATTATCTGGAACGCTGTCCGGGAATTTACGCCCGGATCGGCATGGGCATGGACAGCCCGGGTCTGCATCATCCCCGGTACAATTTCAACGACGCGGCGCTCGGAAACGGGATCCGGTTTCTGGTGGCCGTCGCTCTGGCCGCGGGACGGCAGTGAAAAACGACGCGCTGCAAGTCTACATCCATATCCCCTTCTGTCGGCGGAAATGCGCCTACTGTGCTTTTTATTCCGAACCGGCGGCCACACCGGAAGCCGTCCGGCTTTATCTGGACAAGCTGGAACGGGATCTCGACGCCGCAGACATCCATACGCCGGTGGAGTCGGTTTATTTCGGCGGGGGGACGCCGTCCCTGCTGACGGAAGCTGATCTGGAACGGCTTTTCGACTTGATCGCGCGACGGCTGCCGCTGATGCCGGACGCGGAAATTTCGCTGGAGGCCAATCCGGAGACGCTGACCCGTGAAAAAATCCGCCTGATTGCCGCGCACGTCACCCGGATCAGTCTCGGCATACAGTCTTTCGACCGGGAACTGCGTTCACGCCTCGGCCGGGACTGCTCCGACCGGGCGATCGCAGCCGCCCTGGAGTGGATCGGTGACGCCGGTTTTCCGCATTGGAACTGCGACTTCATCTACGCCATCCCGAGTCAAACCCGGGCACAGTGGGAAAAAGAACTGCGCTGGGCGGCGGATTGCGGTGCGGATCATCTGTCGCTCTATGCGCTGACTCCGGAAGAAGGAACCAGGCTGGCGGCCGATCCGGCATTGCAAATTGACGATGATCTCGCCGCCGACCTGTGGAAAACAGCAGGCGAACGGCTGGCGGAACGAGGAATCTTCCGGTACGAAGTTTCCAATTACGCCCGTCCCGGAGGGGAATGCCGCCACAACCAGCGTGTCTGGCAGGGCGGACGCCTGGCGGGCTTCGGTCCCGCCGCAGCCTCCTATGACGGTGAATGCCGTTTTCAGGAACCCGCCTCACTTTCGCGTTGGCTTGTGGGCGAACCGCCCACTGTCGACCGCCTGCCGCCGGAGCGGCGCCGCCGGGAAATTCTGGTGATGAACCTGCGTACCGTCGCCGGCTGGCAGCGGGAAAATTATCTGGCGCTTCCGGGAGCAACACCGGCGGAATGGGAACAGATACTGACCGCTGCCCGTCATCTGGAAGCACGCCTGCCGGGTCTGCTGGAAAACGACGCCAATCACCTGCGCCTGACTCCCCGGGGCCTCTCCTTCTGGGACGAAGTAGCCATGGAATGGCTGTGAAAATATGCAAATTCAGGAAAATCTATGACTGCAATCGAAGCAACTTCTTACACTCCGGCACGACGTTTTCTGCTGGAAATCTGTTTTGACGGCTCCGGATACAGCGGCTGGCAGATCCAGCCACACAAACTCGCGGTTCAGGAAGTAGTGCAGCGGACACTGGCCCGGTTGTATGGCGGCACCCCCATTCACGTCATCGGCAGCAGCCGGACAGATGCGGGAGTGCATGCGCTGGGTTTCGCCGCAACGTTTCTGGCTCCGGAACGTCCCGCCATCCCGATGGAGAAAGTCCGTTCCGCCCTCAACCGTCTAATGCCGTCCGACGTGCGCATCGCCTCCATTCGGGAAGTCCCGCTGGAATTTCACGCCCGGTACGATGCACTGGGCAAGGCGTACACCTATGTATTGAATCTTGGCGAAGACACGCCGTTTTCGGCCCGGTACAGCTGGCGGCCGCGCCGCCCGATCCGCCCGGAATGGATCCGGGAAGCGGCACAGTATCTGGTGGGCACACACGATTTTTCCAGTTTCGTGGTGGAACGCAGCAAAATCGAAGAAGCAGTTCGTACCATCTATCGGATCGAACAGGACTGCTTCGGCAATTACCTCTGTCTGACCTTCGTCGGAAACGGTTTCCTGTACAAGATGATCCGCTGCCTTACCGGCGCGCTCGAAGCGGCCGGTGCCGGTGCGATCACCCCGGAGGCAGTCGGTACGATCCTTGCCGCCAGAAACCGCGTGGCCGCACCGGAAACCGCACCGCCGCACGGGTTGTTTCTGGACAAGGTCTTTTACGATGAGGAGGAACTGCATCATTTCCGGCTGGAACGAGTCCCTTTTTTCCAATGAAGGCTTGATTTTTTCAGAAAACGGCAATATATAGACAATGCGGTATTCAACCAACACCGCGGAAAGGAATTTCTGCCATGAAAAAGATCTGGATGTCCCTCCTGGCCGCCGGAGTCGTACTGACGCTCCAGGCGGACGAACTCGAACTCAAATCCGATGCCTGGACCCTTCGCAAAGGCTGGACCGCGATCGAAGATGGCATTCAGGTCAATGGAAACCGCTATGATCAGATTCTCACATTGAAAAATCCGGTGGAATACCGCTCCGCCACCGTCACCGCAGAAGTGAAAATCATGGAGAAAAACGCCCCGGCCGATGCCTGGAAAATCTGCGGTCTCCTGCTGATGCGCGACAAGAAAAACTTCATTCAACTTGCCCTGGTGGAGCCGCCGGACCAGACCGGACGCAAGGGGTTCATTGAATTCGGCCAGATGAAGGAAGGCAAATGGGGATCCGAAGCCGGTATCATCAAGGGAAAAGTCCGGGAAGCCTTCCAGTGGCAATACGGCGTGGAATACAAACTCCGTATGAAGCTTACGCCGGAATCGGTTATCGGAGAAGTACTTGACGACCAGGGGAAAGTCCTGACCACGCTCTCCATGAGCTTCACCTCGGATGAGGCGGTCAAATCCGGTTCGGTGGCATTCCGCTGCGCCTGGGTAAAGGCTGATCTCACGGATGTGGAAGTGGAGAACGCACAATGAATGCCCCCTCCCCCGTTCTGACTGGTCTTCTCCTGCTCATCACCTGTGGAGGTCTGCTCTGCGCCGCGGAGCCGGTAATGCTGTATGCCGCGCCGCAGGCGCAGGGCACCGGCGACGCACGCTCTCCGGAAAACGCGGCAGCGTTCCGCGCCCCCGCATTCTGGAAACAGGTCAACACCCTCCTGCAGGAAGCTCCGGTAACGGTTCGCCTTGCCGCGGGGAAATACCTTACCACTTACCCCGGCGACCGCACCAGCAGCGTATCGATCAGCAGAGTCGGCCATCCGGAAAACCGCCTGACGATTCAGGGCGCACCGGACGGCGGATCTGTTTTCTCCCGGGACCCCGGAGATAATCCGGATCCGACCGACCGGAACAACTGGCCCAATCTGATCACGTTCCGCAACAGTCAGAACGTCACGGTCGAGAATCTGCATTTCACCGGCAAAGGCGTCGTCGGTTATGCCATTCAGTTCCGGGACACCCCGAACGTCACGGTGCGCCACTGCCAGTGGAAAGATATGCCGAACCTGATCTTCGGCGCCAGTGGAGCCAATGGGCAAGGTTGCCGAAACGTCACCTGGGAAGACAATGTCTTCGACACCATCGGCTATGATTCGCACGCCCATATGCTTTACAATGCCAATCACTGCACGGGATTGACCGTCCGGCGAAACTTCTTCCGCGACTGTGCCGGCGACTATGTGCGTTTCCGGAATAACATCAATGACATCGTCGTGGAAGACAACCGTTTCGAGGATACCGGACATTATCCGGGGGCACCGTTCGTGTCAATGCCGCTTTTCGTCGATTACGACGAACCGGCGCATTATGAATATTTTTCCCAGAAATTCGCACTCCGGAATAACCTGTTTGAATACCACAAACCCTCGCCGCGCAGCATGATGCTGCTTTACCACCACAGTGGCTACAACCCGCCCGGGAAGTCCTATCTCATTCATGATAAAGAAGCGAAGGCTTTCCAAAAAATGTCGGTGGAAGAGGCCCGCCGGTTCCTGTCCGAACGGCTCGGGTTCGACCCGTCGACGATGGAAATCTCCGGCAACCGGACAAAAGGATGCCGCCGCAACATCGTCTACGAATCACGCCCCCAGTACGGCTCGGAAAAACAGTTCCCGGAAAAGGAGTACAGCAACGACCTGATCCTGGACCGTTGCTTCATCATTCAATGAACCGGTATCCCTTCATCCAGCGCAGTTTCATCCTGCTTCCTGCCGTCATGCTGCTGACGGCATTGCTGGCTGCCGGATGCGGTTCCCTCGGAAACGGCCCCGTGGTATTGACCGAAAAGGTTGCCAACGGGACCGTTTCCGTCCAGCGAGGAGACACGGTACGAATTCTTCTCCCGGCCAATCCAGCCACTGGTTATCAGTGGCACTGGGAAATCCAGGGAGACGCGGTCCAGAAGGAGAGCGAAGAGTTTCTGCCACCTGCCGCTTCCAGCCATCTGGTGGGCGCCCCCGGCAGCATACAACTGAATCTGCGTGCGGTACAGACCGGAACGACGACGATTATCGCCCGTTACTACCGCCCGTGGGAAGCCTTCCAACCCGACCGTGATCGGCAAATCATTTTCACCATCCGGGTCCAAGCGGAATAACTGAAAAGTAAAAAGAATAACCGGCAACGGGAACCACGTTCCAGTTGCCGGTTATTTTTTTCTCTGTGAGGCTTCCCCTTTTCCGGGGAAGCCCCCTGTTTTTCAGCGCAAAGGCGCCACCCGGTATTCTCCACCGGGCAACCGGAAAAATGCCGTCGTCTTCTCGGCATCAACGGTAAATTCCCGATTTTCATTCGCTCCGGTAAGCCGCCATTTGCCAGGGGCCAATCCCGCCAGCAAAACTCGGTAAGACGCGTTTTCACCAGTTTTTACGGTGAATTCCCGCTTGACCGCGTCATTTTCCGTGCCAAGCACCACCACAAAATCCTTGACATCAATCTGGATATTTTCCGCATTCCGTCGCCAGTTCACCGCCGGAGCCGCAGCCGTCGCCGGTCCCACCGTCATGGCCGCCACAAAAAGATCATCCGCCTGCTTCTTCCGGGGAGTGAACATAGTCCGGAACCCTTTCGCCTGCGGGCGATTCGGCACCGGAGCAGTCAGCTGCGTACCAAAAACATTCCAGGTTTCAGGCCCTTGCGCCACGGTCACTTCCGGATTTTCCGGGAGCAGCATCCGTACCGTCAGTCTTCCGGGACGGGGACGGTCGGTGGTAATTTCCCAGGCGTCACCGTTCTGTTTCGGTTCAAACAACGAATTGAGCGAATAATACTTGGAAAATTCCGGTTTCGAACTGATCACCCGATCCACCGTCAACAGCACCGCCGGGGTTTCGGCATCACCGATACTCAGGGCGCAGAATGTCCGGGTGTACGCCTTGATCTTCTTCGAATACGCCGGCGCGAGATCGGATTTAAGATAAGCGTATTCGGGGCGCTGCGCATCCGGCCCGAAATCAGCCCCGAGGGTGCGCCCGGTCAGAAACTCCGGATCGGTAGTCAGCATTTTCACGCTGGTCGGCGTCCTCTCCACGACTCGCTGTCCGCCGTCATTGGAGGGATTGCCGCGTCCGAATTTCTCCTGCGGATCGTACACCAGCATTACGTTGTGCGCGATGGAACGCTTGTTGAATCCGTAATCATATGGTGTTCCGGAAAATTTGTACATGCCGAGATCGGTCGCGAGATAGCCGCGGTAGAAAATCTGAAACGCCCCGGCATCCACATGCTGGTGGTTGGCGAAGCCATAACCGCCCCCCTTCATTTCGATGAAGACGTCATTCGAATCCGGTCCGATATCCCAGCCGGTCCGGAAAATAATGGACGGCAGCACATCCCGGAAATAATGCGCGGTCGGCAGCGACTCCAGACTCTTTTCCGCCTTCAGATCCGGGTCGTTCAGTAACAGAAACAGCAACGGGTCGTCTACCTTCGCACCCTGTTTTTCAAATTCTCCCTTGAACAGCGGGTCGGCGGCGTAGCTGTAACACATGAACGCCGTCAACGGCCGCCGGAAATACCCCCGCGACAGACTGCCGTCGCCATCCAGCATCGCCGACCCGTCCGGCAGCCGTCCGTACAGCCAATGAAAATAAACCGTTTTAATCGAAGGATCGAACACCTCCCGTCCGGCCATCCGCCGCATCAGCCATGCGGCATGCATTTCAAAGGGGAAGCGGTAAGCTCCGTATCCCCAGCCCTGATTATGCCGATTCGAACGGTATTCAAAAGCCCGCATCGGCACTAACTCCTCCAGAATCCGGTACGAACAATAGCGATACGGCTCGTCGTCTTCTCCATAAATCGCAATCGCCATCGTCAGCAGATCGCGGTTGACCTGCGCTTCAGCACCGTGCCCGTTCACAATGGTCTGCCTGAAGGGCGGCCAGCCGATTTCCATATCATCGGCGATGCGTACTAGATTGCTGCTCATGATGCGCCGTTCCTCCGGCGTCATCAGATCATAACAGTAATCATACACCAGCGATCCGGCCATCAGCGCCCGACCGATCTCCCGGGTGATATCCAACAGGTTGTTGAACTGCACCTGGGACAGGTATTCCAGCATGAAATCGACGGCTTCCCGACCGATCTTCCGATCGCCGGTCATCAGAAATACAAACGCCTTATCCTGTGCCGCACGTTCCAGCTTCGGCTTGTACTGAATGTCCTCTTCGGGATCGTACTGATATTCAATCGGCGCGGCAGCAGAGGCCTGCACTTTTTCCCACACGGCCTGGTTCTCGCCCCGCGTCAGATTGCGCCGGACCCGTTCCAGTTCGGCGGGATTGACCAGCACCCGGGGGTGCTCCGCCGCCGGGACAATCGGCGGCTGATAATTCCGGGCTGCTTTCGGCACTGCCGGCGGCGTGTAAGGTTCCAATTCAATCCGATCGAGCATCACACCACGCGGCAGCCAGATCTTCAATTCCGAACCGGGTTTCAAATCGTACTTCCCCGTCGTCTGGAGCGGACGGTTCCAAGGCACATAAACCACTTTCTTGCCGGGCTGGCGATCGTCCTGCTGCACCTGCATGAAAAGAGATTCGTATTTGGTTTTCGCCTTGGCCATAAGCGCTTCCCCTTCGGCGTCAGTAACGGCGTAGGTTCTCATGACGTACCGCCCCGCCGGCACCTTCACCCGGATCGACAGATCCGGCGCACTGCCTCGTTCATGCACGCGGGAAGCGACGCCGGAGCGTAAAACCACAGCTCTCCCGTCCTTCGGCAATTTCCCGCTGTTGAGCACTTCCACCCGATCGGAATCCAGTTTTGCAGATTCCGCTTCGATTACCGTCGTCCGGGGGGCACCCCATAGCGTCGAAGCCAGAAGGCACGCGCCCGTTGCTGCAAAAATCTTTTTCATGCATCTCTCCATTTTTTCAGCTGCATCCTTAGAAAGCGAAACGCTGGAAATATAACGCCCCTGTTTCCGGATTGCAAATGCCCAAAGAGTCCGAATCCTTAATTTTTACCCCCCCAAAAGTAACATTTTTGTAACTTTTCAGCAGCTTCCACTCCCAACTGCAAGTTCCCACCTTCAAAAATAACATTTTTGCAACAATTCTATCCAGAGCGACATTTTTGTAACTTTTTTCTTGTAATCAAGTACCTGTTTCTATGCTTTTCTTTCCTGTTTTTATCCTGAAAACGCTCCGTTTTTAAAAACTGGCACAAATCATGCTGTGCCTTTTTGTTGTTTTCATAAATTGTAAAAAGACGGCCTTGCCGCCGGGCATGTGAAAGGATGATACGAATGAATGCTTATGTTCAGGAAGTTTTGGAAAAACTCTATCAGCAAAAAAGCCACGAAAAAGAATTTCTGCAGAGCGTAACCGAAGTTCTCAGCTCTCTCTGCCCCCTGCTCGACCGGGAGGACAAATATCGGAAAAATCGGATCCTGGAGCGGCTTGTCAATCCGGAACGTATCATTATTTTTCAGGTGCCGTGGCTCGATGACGCGGGAGAAATCCAGGTCAATACCGGATACCGTGTTCAGTTCAACAGCGCGATCGGGCCCTACAAGGGGGGACTGCGCTTTCACCCGTCCGTCAATCTGAGTATCTTGAAATTTCTCGGGTTTGAGCAGATTTTCAAAAACAGCCTGACTACGCTTCCCATGGGAGGCGGCAAAGGCGGCAGCGACTTCGACCCCAAAGGCAAATCCGACCGGGAAGTCATGGTTTTCTGCCAGAGTTTCATGCGGGAACTCTTCCGGCATATCGGTCCATCAACCGACGTTCCCGCCGGCGACATCGGCGTCGGGGCCCGGGAAATCGGCTATCTCTTCGGCCAGTACAAAAAGATCGTCAATTCTTATGACAGCGTCCTCACCGGCAAGGGAGTCAACTGGGGTGGCAGCCTGATCCGTCCGGAAGCCACCGGTTACGGAAACGTCTATTTCGCCACCGAAATGCTCCATACCCGCGGCGCCTCTTTCGACGGTCGCCGGGTGCTGATTTCCGGTTCCGGCAACGTGGCCCAGTATGCGGCCAAAAAAGCCGCTGAACTGGGGGGGAAAGTCATTTCCATGTCCGATTCCAGCGGCACGATAATCGACGAATCCGGCATCGACGCCGAAAAACTCGCCTTCATCATGGAACTCAAAAACCTGCGCCGCGGCCGCATCAGCGAATACGTCCAGCAATATCCCTCCGCCCGCTTCGTGCCCGGCGAACGCCCCTGGCGGCTGGCCCCGGCGGAAATCGCCCTGCCCTGTGCCACTCAGAATGAACTGGACGGCGCCGACGCCCGCGAACTGGTCAAGAACGGCTGCATCTGCGTTTCCGAAGGTGCCAACATGCCGTCCACCTTGGAAGCTACCGAAATCTTCCTCAGCGCCGGCGTCCTCTTCGGCCCCGGAAAAGCCGCCAACGCCGGCGGCGTCGCCACCAGCGGGCTGGAAATGAGCCAGAATTCCATCCGCCTCAACTGGACCGGCGAAGAAGTCGATCAGCGGTTGCGCGGCATCATGGTCAACATCCACAACGCGGCACGGCGCGCCGCCTCTGAATTCGGACAACCGGACAATTATGTACTCGGCGCCAATATCGCCGGCTTCCGCAAGGTGGCCGACGCCATGATCGACCTCGGCATCTGACGGTACGGCATCGCGTTGCCTGAAAACGGCAACTTCACGGGAAGCGCCTCCACGCGGGGCGTTTCCCGTATTTTTTTCTGCCCAAAGAATTTTTCCGACTTTCGGAAAATTGCCGCTTGCCTATTGCCAAAGCCACGCTATATTGATTTTCAGATGGTTTTTAAACCTATTATCAAAGGAGTTTAAAAATGAATGTTTCAGTACATCCCGCCATTCGCCCGGAACTTGATCCGGAATACTTGCCGGCCGTATTGTGGAATCGCGAATATCGCCGCATGGTCCGGGAATCCGGCAACGGCGTCGATATTACGATCGCCCTGTACCGCCCCAACGGCACGATTTCCACGCTGAAAACTGCAATCTTCCCGCATACTGGTGATGCGGCTGCGCTCAACGTGAAATATGTGGAACGATTGATCAAGTTCCTGCTCTGGATGAAGGGCGGTTATAAAGTTCTTATCGCCGGCTGCGATGCCCTGGCCGACGACATCCGGAAAATTTATTCCGCAGACGGCGCGCGTGCTTTTGACTATAAAATCATGGGAGAACGTATTTACGGCCGCCCCTTCGAGGTAGTTGCCGCGCCCGCTTCCGCCGCGCCGGAATCCCATGAAATTTCCATGAAACTCGGTGGCCATCTTGACGGCTGCCGGATCGGCTTTGACCTCGGCGGTTCCGACCGGAAATGCGCCGCTACCATTGACGGAAAAGTTGTTCACACGGAAGAGGTTGTCTGGGATCCCTATTTCCAGAAGGACCCGGAGTACCATCGTGCCGGCATTCTCGATTCTCTGCGCCGCGCAGCCGAAAAACTGCCGCGCGTGGACGCCATCGGCGGTTCCGCGGCCGGCGTGTATGTGGACAATCAGCCTCGTATCGCCTCCCTCTTCCGTGGCGTGCCCGAAGAGGAATTCAAAAAAACCGTTGTACCGATGTTTGATGAAATCAGCAAGGTCTACGGTGTTCCCTTCATTGTTGCCAACGACGGAGAAGTAACTGCTCTGGCCGGCGCCATGTCCATGGAAGCCACCGGTGTAATCGGCATTTCCATGGGTACCAGCGTGGCGGCGGGTTACGTCAACCTTAACGGCAACATCACCGACTGGCTCAACGAACTGGCCTTCACCCCGGTGGATTACCGCGAAAACGCCCCCGCTGATGAATGGTCCGGGGATATCGGTTGCGGAGTCCAGTATTTCTGCCAGCAGGGAGTGGCGCGCCTGGCCAAGGTTGCCGGTCTCGGCTTCCCTGCGGACATGCCGTTCCCGAAACAGCTGGAGGCGGTACAGGCGCTGATGAAGGAAAAAGATCCCCGTGCCGCGGCGATCTACCGGACGATCGGGGTCTGCTTCGGCTACGCGATCGCGCATTATGCGGAATTTTACGAAATCCGCAATCTGCTGATTCTTGGCCGAGTCTCCTCTGGCGAAGGCGGCGAAGTCATCATTGAAGAAGCCCGTAAGGTGCTGGAAACCGAATTTCCGGAACTGGCCCGCCAGATTACGTTCCGCGTGCCGGATGAAAAATTCAAACGCCACGGTCAGGCCGTCATCGCCGCCAGTCTTCCGGAAATCAGGAAATAACCCCCGCAGGGAAAATCGGAAAGGAATACGAAGATGAAAACGTTGATTCGCAACTGTCGTCTGATCTCCCCTGACGTTGATCTTCAGAACGCTTCGATTCTGATTGAAGACACCAGAATTGCGCGGGTTTTCGCTGCGGGCGACCCCTTGCCCGGCGCGGACCGGGTTGTTGACGCTACGGATCTGATGGCGTTGCCGGGATTCATCGACATTCACTGTCACGGACGTTCGGGTGTGGATTTCAGCGATGCGACAGATGCTGCGATCACCACCATTGCGACGGATAAACTCAAGGAAGGGGTGACTACCCTTCTCCCAACCACCCTGACTCTGCCGGAACAACAGCTGGCTGCCGCGATGCAGACGGCACGTCATTATGTCGAAGCCGGCTCGCCGGGCTGCAAGGTCCCCGGGGTGCATCTGGAAGGGCCGTTCATCAATCCGAAATGCCTTGGGGCGCAAAATCCGGCCTATGTCCGTAAGCCGGACATCCAGGAAGTGTTGCGTCTGGCAGCTATTTTCCCGGTGCTGAAAGTTTCCTATGCCGTAGAGGTGGAAGGCGGCGCACAGTTTGCGGCGGAACTTCTCTCCTGCGGCATCACGCCGTCCTGCGTCCACAGTGCTGCGACCTATTCAGACTTCCGCAAAGCGTATGAACACGGTCTGGTCAATCTGAGCCATTACTGCAATCAGATGACGGCCTTGCATCACCGGGACATCGGTCTGGTTGGAGCGGGGCTGCTGCACCGGGAGGTGTTCATCGAGTTCATCTGCGACAAGCTGCATATCTGTCCGGACATGATCAAACTGATTTTCCAGTTGAAGGGTGCGGAACACATTCAGTTGATCAGCGATGCGATGCGCGCCTCCGGGTTGCCGGACGGACCGTCCGATCTGGGCGGACTGGCGGTAATCGTCAAAGACGGAGCGGCCCGTCTGGCCTCCAACGGTGCACTTGCCGGAAGTACGTTACAGCTGGCGGATGCCTTGCGGAACGTAGCGGAAGTAACCGGACTTCCGCTCCGGGAGCTGGTGAAATCGACCTCCTGGGCACAGGCTCAGGCACTGGGCTTGCCGGGAGTGGGACGTCTGGCTCCGGGCTATGCGGCGGACATCGTACTGTTGAATGCGGACTTCAAAGTGCAATCGGTATTGGTGGACGGTGTGGAAAAACTTTAACGGTTCCGAAAACGTTCACAGATCCGATCGAGAACGGTCGGATCTTTTTTTTCGGATACCTTGCCTAGAAAACAGGGAAAAAAACTTGCAATCGCCCGAAAGTCGATTATATTAGAACTGCTTTCGAAAGAAAGCTGTCGGGATATAGCGCAGCCTGGTCTAGCGCGTTTGACTGGGGGTCAAAAGGTCGAGAGTTCAAATCTCTCTATCCCGACCATTTTTATGCCGAAATTCCGGGAATCTGAGCTCAAACTCGGGGTCCCGTATTTTTTTGCCCACTGTTGCCGATTCTCTCCCCAAGTGCCCGATTCGAGGAGAAAATGCCACATTTCTGCCACATTTTTTTGCTACACAATTTTCCCGCCGACAAATAACTCAAAAATAATTGATTTTTTTCATTTGGACGACTCGGGTTCATTCCGTCGGAAAGAATCCGAAGAACCTGAAATTTCGGTTTCCAGCCGAATCGTTCCGATTACCATCTGCGGGAATATGCTGGTTGGCGGAGTATTTACGGTAGTGTTACCTTTTCCGCATTTGACGATTTCAACCTGCGGAAAGGTATTTCACTATGAATGAGATCATTCACAAAATCGAAGAGAAGTATGGATCGCTTCTCATGAGTGACGGTTCTAAATTCATCCTCGGCTTGCAGAGCTTTGCCGAACTTTACCGTCAGCAAACCCGCTGCATCTATCTGCCCAACGAGAAGCAGTTTTATCAATATTCGCCGGCAAGCGGTCTGTGGCAACCTCAAAGACAGAGTGAGATGATCTCACAAGTCGGTCTTGCGGTTCGGGAATTTGCGAGCCGACGCGGAATCGAATGTGAACTCGCCCGATATCAGCGTCCTGCGGCGATCCGAGATATCCTGACCTATCTGGAAGTTCAAGCTGAAGTGGAAACCGCCTTTTTCTCTTCCTCGGGGAACTGGGTTCACTGCCGGAACACGATGGTGGAACTTACAGACTCCGGCGAATGGGAAATGCGTCCGTTTTCGCCGGATTATCACAGCCGCCACCGCTGCGATATCTTTTACGATCCAGCCGCGGATTGTTCCCGGTTCAAGGAACAACTGCTGTCTCCATTGATGGAAGAAGATGATGTGGAGCTTCTGCAAAAGTATTTTGGTCAATGCCTGCTGGGGCGAAATCTCACGCAGAGTATTCTCCTGCTGACCGGTTCCGGCGGCAGTGGAAAAGGAACGGTCGCGAACCTCCTTGAGTTACTGGTGGGACCTCTCAACAGCATGCAGATCCGTCCCGGCTGTATCGGAAGCCGCTTTGAAACCAGCGCCTTTCTCGGCAAGACATTGTTGACAGGGAAGGAGTCGCAAACTTCGTTCTTTACCTCCCACGGCATGGGAATTCTGAAGTCTCTGGTGGGGGACGATACCTTGCGGGTTGAGCTGAAACACTCCAATGAGCAGCAGATGATAGAGGGAACCTTCAACGTTTTCATCGTCGGGAATGCCATTCCGCTTCTGGAGTTCGAGAGCAACGATGACCTCACGGCCTGGCATCGACGCCTGCG
>CALXOD010000021.1 GCA_944389925.1 uncultured Victivallaceae bacterium
AACGATTCGTGCCTTCCAGGGTGAACAAATAAGATTCGTATCCCCACACGTAATGGTTGTAGGTCTTCAACGTCACTGCTTTGTCATGGTAGCGGTGCACCCCCATGCCGCCGTAATTGAAACTCCAATGTCCCTGCGGCAGCGGCGCCTGCGCCACGTCCCGGAACAACGGTTCCGCCGCCGCCTTTGCCCCGCCGAGCCGACGATAGAGGGACGCCATCTGCGCATCTCCGGCCTTGCCCAGCATCCGGGCGCAGAAGGCGATCATGCTGTTGCTCATAATCCGGAACGGCACCCGCCCGTGCAATGCCAGCGCCGTGTCGGAAATACAGTAGACGTCCGCGGCGTTGATCGCTTTTTTCAGCGTTTTCAGCGCTTCCGGAGTCGCCGCCCACGGCGTGTCCGAAAGCAGCCAGCAGACCCGGGACGCTCCGGCCATGGCCCCGTACACGTAAGCCGGATAATGCCCCCAGTGATGGAATACCATGCCGTCCGGCTTGAACCCGCCCATCCAGCCGGGAGTTTCCCAGGAGAGGTTGCGATTGAAAAAGGCGCTGAAGGCCTTCAGCCGCGCCGCCTTCTCCGGCGTATCCGGCAGCATCATGATCGAAATCAGCATGGACCGCATGTCGATGTTGAACTGGTCCGCGTTCGGCAGAATATAATAGCGCTCATCCAACGTGGAGTTCAAATCGAAATGCCACTGCCCCATCCGGAAGATCTCTTCTCGCAAGCCTTTTTCCGCCAGCAGATCCCGCATCAGGATCAATGCCCCGAACATCTCCCGCGTGCCGTATCCGGCAATATGCCGCGCCCCCATATTGCTGCCATACACATAGCCTTGATCCAGCAGATGGCGCACCATTAATTCAAAATATTCTCCCAGCATCCGGCGAAATTCCGGATCGGACGTACGCCGGTAGCTCTGGGCAAGACGCAACATCATCGTGCCATACTGACGTACCAACACAAAGTCCTTGGAAATCTCAGCTCCGTTGCGCACCAGTTCGTACATGCGCGGATTGATGACGAAGAAAACAGGACGCCCGGTAATCACCCCGTCGGCAGAACGACGAATCCCAAATTCCTCAAATGCCTTACGAATCGATTCCATTTGTTTCGGCACTGCGGCCGGCGCGATCATTTTCGGATTTTCGCCGTTGAAATCCTCGTCAAAATGCCGTTCAATCGTGCGGAATCCCGCTGTTTCCTCCGCCGACAACTCTTTTGCCATTTCCGGCTTCAGATGAGTCGTCAGCCAGGGATTTCCCAACGTTTCGCGGTTATCGAACTCATCCGAATAACGCACGAACGGCAACTGCAGATCCGGCTCCTGATGCCGCCGGTCAATGACCACGCAGGGGATCAAGTCATCAAGAAACAGTGTACCTTCGCTTCCCTCCGGAGCCTTCAGCCGAATGAAATCCATATCCGGATGGGGAGTTCCCTGCATGTCGCGGCTGTACGCCACCCAACCGGTCCTCCAACCGGAAAAATCCAGCCCGAAATCAAACCAGCAATCCGCCTCCTGACGATCACTGCGTCCGAATTCCACCCGCAATTTTTTCCCGGGCTGAGGCTGTTCCTGATATAAATGCAGTACCACCACCGACACGGCCGGATTGCCGTATTCTTTGGTGGCGGCATCGTTATCCACATAAAATTTTTCCAATCCAAGCTGCAGCGACTCCCCGCCCCGATAACGCCATTGCAGCGAATGTTTCCCGGACAGAAAATGCCGATCGGACAAGCCGGCAGCATCCGTTCGTTCGATCTTCATCGTTGACAGATCCGATGGCGTTTCAAACGTCAGAATCTGACGCATCACCCCACCTCTTCCGGCCAGGACAGTCCCGGTCATCATCATTGCCAGCACCGCCGTTGCAAAAACTCTGCGCATAATCTTTTCCCGTTCCTCTTTCCAGCTTATTATATATTATACTATCCGAATCTCTATTTTTCCACCTGTCCGCCAGCTTCCCGTCTCCGGATTTCCCGTCCGGCCCGATTCATAGCCAGAAATCCTTCCGCCGGCATATAGGCCGGCACTGAATTTCCGGTCCCCATCGCATACCCGCTGATTCGCTGCCGATACCGTGTCCCGTGATCCAGAACATACGCATACACCTCTTCCGGAGTAGATCGGCAGATCACATCAACATCGATCCCCCCGAATAGACCGATCCGGTCACCATAACGGTCAATCCATTCATCAAAAGGCGCAATGGCATCCTCATTGGAATGTTTGGCATCAATGCCCGCCTCTTCAATCAGGGCATCCATGATCGGGAAAATCTTCCCGCAGGAATGCAGCAGAAACGGCTTCCCTGCGGCATGGATCAGAGAGATAATCTTCCGGTAATGCGGGATGGAATGCTGCAAAAAGATTTCCGGCGCCAGCAACGTGGAAGTGCGATATCCCATATCATCACCGATCCGGCAAACCGCAAAATCATCGCCATGACGCTTCAGCAGCTCCCGCCACAGCGTCAGATGCAGCTCACCCACCCGCTGGAAAAGCGCGGCGAAAAGCTCCGGCTCATCCATCTGCATCAGACAGAGATTTTCATATCCGGTCAAATCCTGAACGATCTCGAAAATACCGTAGCCTACGCCTCCGACCACCTTCATCCCCGGAGGAAGCGCCTCGCTCAACGCCGCAAAACAACGTTCATAACGCTCCCAATACAGTTCCGGCAGTCGTTCCCAGGGATAGCTTTCAAAAGCAGCCCGGTTCCCGATTGACGGAGTTTCATGCCCGACCAGGGCCCCTCCTCCGGGCAATATGCCGCACACCCCGCATTCAAAGGAAACCGTATCGTATTCATGTCTCAGAAAGAATCCGGCATAACGTCGGAAAAACTCCCGGAGATCCGCCTCATCTCCCTCCTGCAGTCCCTGCAGCGACACCCCGTCAATCGCCTCAATCACCTCCGGCGCCACGGCATGATCATAAAAAGGCATGCGAACGGGGCGGCGGTGGCAGGCTGCCTCAACTAAATTCCGATAATCAGGCTGAAACATTCCCTGTACCCCCGAATGTGTTAAAACAGTTTCATCCGCATCAGTTTCGTACCAAGCGGGAAATACATCCAGCCATCCGGTTCGATATGCAGAAACTGCCAGGAGCGATTTTTCAGCTTCGGTTCGATGAAAACGGTTTCCACCCGACCGCTTTCCGGCGAATAGACGCCGAGCCAGCCGCTGCCGAAACAATAATTTTTCCGTTCCGGCCCCATCGGCTCAGGTTGTGTATATACATCCTGATGAATGTCCGCCTCTACTTTTCCGGAAGCGGCGACAGTCCGTGTTTCCGGATCGAAAACCACCCAGGTATAACCGCCTTCCGGCATTCTGGCGAAAGTCAATACCTTACCGTCGGCTGTCACTCCCGTCCCGACATATTTGGTCGCGCCGGGAACCACCGCCGCGTGCCAGATCACTCGATCGGACGCCGTATCCCACAGGAACAATTCCGCTTCCTTCGCCACCGGTTTTGCGCCGGTTCCGCCCTCAATGGAACTGCCGCCGCACAAGAGTTTTCCCCCTGGCAGCGCCACCAGATTCTTGACGCTCTGGTCTTTGATCACATCCCGCCAGAACCGTACGGAAAAATCGCGCATATCCAACTTCATGATTCCCCCTCCGATCGCTCCTTTGCGGGGCACGGTGCCGCCGTAGACAAAGTGATCTCCGACTCGGGTCAGACGCTGAATCCGTTCCTGATGTTCTTTTTCCAGAGAGCGGATAAAACGAGGATTCTTGCCCGCTTCCCGCGGCTGTGCCGGATCGTAAAAATTAAGATTGGCCCCCACGTAACTGGACAGAACCAGCCCTGCCGGCATGTTGACGATATCGTAGCACTGAATCTGCCCGTTGGTGAGAAATCCGAGATCCTCTCCCGTCATCTTCCGGAGATCCACCGCGTAAATCCGCCCCGGGAACACGCTGCTTCCGTACAATACGCCGTCCCGCACCTCGTGCGCGCCGAAGACGTCAATACCCGCCGGCTCATAATCGACCGGCAGCTTCCGGACTTGCGCCCGGGCGCCGCTGCCGCGCACCACCGTCAGTCCCCCTTCCCCGAAACGAACCGCACGTTCGCCCTTAGACGTCAGGGTTTTCCGGCTGCCGAGCCGCAGATTGTTCGGCAGTTTTTCGCAATTGCGCCGTTCCGACGGAGTCAACCCTTCCAGATCGCAGCGGAAGTAATCATTCCCGATCTTCATATAAACCAGACCATCTGGATTCAGGAATACCAGCGGCCGGAACATCCGCTGCTTCACCAGCGCATCCTGCTGCTCTTTCGTCAGAATCTGCCGGAGTTTCCCGGTGCCCGGCTCCATGGTGTAGAGCTCCGGCCGAGCCAGCCCAACCGGCAGAAACAAAATACCGCGATCATCCATTGCAGGCAGAACAATATATTTCTGATCCGGACTGTTCTGCACTTTTACCGGATCAAATGCTTGAGACTTTTTCAGATCCACCCCAATCAGAAAGGTCCCGGGATAACAGCCGACATACATTTGACTCCCATCGGCGGAAACGGCGTAACCATCATGCCAGTAAGCGTTGACGATATTCGGATAGGTTCTTATTTCCGTCAGTTTTCCGTCTGCAACATCATAGCGCAGCACTTTCAATGGAGAACCGGTTACGATGAAAATCCGTGTTCCATACCCGGAAACGGCGGCCCGGGAATTGCCGAATTTACGCAAATCCACCCAATATGACTTGCCGTTCTCCAGACCGCGCCCCAGCACGCCAAAAGCATCTTCGGAGGAAACCACGCCCCAGACGATCGTGCCTTTGTCCGGTGCATCACAAACTGCGGAAACCGGAGTATCTTTGGCCTGCACCGGCCGCCCAAGTTCTTCTACCAGATATTGCCGTCCATCTCTGCCATTGATGTTCAGCATTTCCCGCCCGGCCATCGGTCGATCAGCAGCGGTCGAATATGCGCCGGCAATCAGACATGCGGCGGCAGCGATCCATACTTTGCAGTCATTCATTTTTCTCTTCCCTGATTGTCCATCATAACCGATCTATTGCAAAAAAAAACGGAAGGCGGACTCTTTCCGGCCGCCTTCCGCCAAGCCCCACGGTTTCCCGTTTAGAGCGTTTTCAATTCCTTATTCGCATCGCAGTAGGCTTTGAAAGCCTTAGCGCCTTGACTGACGCCGCCGGTCCACGTCCACATAACGATCTCTCCTGCAACCGGCTTATTCGAATCTTTATACTGCAGCTGCCCTGCCTGAACAGAAGCCACATGACCATCCACAAAGCCGATATTGGCACGATTGCTGTGCGCCATCCACAGATGCCCGTACTTCGTGGCATTATAGGTATCATACCGCATCAGAGGGAAAGGACAAACCCAACTTCCCGGAGAAAACGGCTCACCGCCATCATTCCGGAAGGAATCGGCCACCATCACCGTATTCGAAGGATGCCGCACTCCTTTATAACTCAAAACATAGGCATTCTTTCCACCGGCATCCTGCCCTCCCATGCCGGCTCCATAGGAAAACCAACCTTGATCAATCGCCACCTTGGTATTCACCCCATAGCGGGCAGGAAAGGGATAACCGGGACAGTTGGTGAATTTCGCATTGGAAACATACTTGGCCTTGACCAGGCTGGTGACATAATTGTCCTTATACAAAACACCAGCGCGGATCCCCATATCATGGTCGCCGAGATAAATGGTTTTTGCCTGGACAACCTGACGCAAATTGCTGATACAGCTGGCTGCCTTCGCTTTTTCCCGTGCCTTGTTCAGAGAAGGCAGCAGCATGGACGCCAGAATGGCGATAATGGCAATCACCACCAGAAGTTCAATCAGGGTAAAACCACACTTACGTCTCATTTTCCACACACTCCTGTCTTAATGGGACATACAATTACTGTTACATGATCGACTTTTTTTGATAAGCCGTAGATCATCCAAGCACACAACCAGGAAAACTCCCCTCACAAATCATCAAAATGGTTATCCACATGCCCCCTTTTGCTCGTACCGCCGTTGGTGAAAGGCGGAGTATTGAAAATCGCCTCAGCCGTAAGTGCCGGCACATTCTGCTGCGTCACATGCCCATCGAACCGGGAAGTTGTAATACTGTTGCTCTCACTCTTCTTCCACAATATGATTATCTACTAAAAATACACCACCGTAATTATTATAATAAAAAACGGGGGCAATGTCAACCCGTCAAAACGAATTTTCTATACTTTTTGAACTGCTCCAGACTCAACTTATTCCCGTCTCCAGTACCTCAACAGTACAGAACGGACAACATCCTCATAGCGGCCGGCACTGGACTCTCTTTCCACATTCCCCACCATTTGCAGGGCCACCTGCCACAAAACTGTATCATTCAATATTATTTTAAATGATTCACTGTATCTATTATAGTAAATCGCATCAAAAAAGTCAATACAATCTCATTATTTTTTTCGTTTTTTTCTTTTGCGAGCTCAGAATTCCACGATGGGCGCCAGGGAACGGCGCATCTTGAGAGCGGGTTTCACTTCTCTTTGAAGCATCCCTCCATCGCCGGTCAGAATCGAACGCAACACATCGACAGCGGCCCCCCCCAGCTCCTCGCAAGGCTCCACATAGGTAGTCAGGAAATCCCGTCCCGCAGTCCAGCCGATATCATCGTAGCCGATCAGAGAAATATCCCGCCCTACCACCAGGCCTTTTTCGATACAGGCCTGGTGAACCCCGCAAGCCTGATAATCCCGGGAAACAATCACCGCAGTCGGCAAATGGGAACGATTCAGCAAGTCCCGACCACACAGGTAAGCACCTAACTCAAAATCATGGCGCATAACGGCAAGAGAATTTTCATCATCCCGTAAACCGAGTTCCGCCAGGATCTCATGATACGCGCGGATCATACGTGGATAGAAATAGCGGTCTTCATGTCGAACCACCAGGGCGATATCCCGATGCCCCATATCAAACAGCATCCTGACGGTAGACCGGATCAACGCCTCGCGATCCACGTAGCTGGAGGGGACATCCACATCCGTTTCGCGACCGGCAATCACCTGAATCATGCCGGAGCGGGTCAGTCGTTCCGCATAATCCCCGCGATGCAGCTGACGTGCAAAAATCACTGCGGCATAATTTTCCTTGAGAAATTCCAGTTCCGGACGCCGCTCCATCAAGTCAAAGGAATCCCACTGATACCCATAAAAGTCCAGACGGTTGTAAATTGCCGCCGCAATCGCCGGCCTGGGATCAAGCATGCCGTGCGCCTGATGCAGAATGGCAATCCGGGCATTGCCGGAGGTTCCGTTCTCCAATACCTTGAAACCACGATTCGGCACCCGCTGCAGCAAATTACGATCGCACATCTGCCGCAGTGCCGATTCAACCGTGCGTGGACTGGCTGAATAACGGGCAGCCAGAACCCGGATGGACGGCATCATGGAATTGACGCTGAATTCATTGTCGCGAATGCACTGCTCCATGTCCGCCATCAAGCGTTCCATGATGGGCGAACGCCGTTTTTTTACTTTTTCCATAACATAACTCTCCTGCTTAAAAAAACGCGCTCCCTGTCACATAAAAGATACGATGTATCAAAAAGAACACATTTTCAAGTGTTTTTATTGCATTTTTAGGGAATTTTTTCTTTTTTTTATATTTTTCCTCTTGATCTTAGCGGTAGATTTCATTATTTTTAACAAAAACTCACCGAAACCATTCAAGTCGGGTGGTCTCTGGTCATGAAAGGAGTTGTCGCATGAAAAAGCATGGATTCACACAAATAGTTCTGGCCCTGTCGCTGTTGGGGGGAATCCTCTACCGAGGAACTGCATCAGAATCCTCCCGCTTCCCCGCTGAGGACAACTGGATCGAACGTATCCGGCCCCATCATCCGCGCATGATTTTCACTTCTGACGATCTTCCAGCTCTGCGCCAAAGAGCCCAGACCATCTGCAGTGAAGAATTTCAGAAACTGCAGAAAACAGTGGACGCCCTACCGGAGATCCCGGTAATGAAATATAGCGAGGCTCACATTACCCGTACCCCGGATGGAGAGGTGAAACCTGCCTGGCCCTCCACCTATACCTATCGGATGTTTGAAAATGACTTCGCCTGTCAGGCCAATCAGGCGGCCCTGCTGTATTTGATTACCGATGAAAAGCGTTATGCCCGCAAATCTCTTGCCTATCTGCGGACTTCTCTGAAAATCCTGGAACTCTCGGAAAAACTGCAGCGCTGGGTAGACTGGCAGGCCAATTTCCGGATCAACATGATTCTCGCCTACGACTGGATTTACAATGCACTGACACCGGAGGAGCGTCGCGAAATTCTGTTGCCGATTCTTGATTATCTGAGTAAATCCCGCAGCGGCGGCGCATTCACGTTCCGCCGTACCACCGGCGGTGTTCAAAACGGCAATTACGGCGAGAACAGCATGCTCCTTTTCGCCGGACTGGCGGCTTACGGGGACGGCATCGACGATGCCCGCGCCGAAGAAATGCTGCGATTCGGCGTCAAACAATACGTTGATATGCTTAATTACCGGGAAACTCTCTCCGCCGGATCCGGGCTGCTGGTGTCTTCAACCGTAACCTACAGTTTCGGTCCTTACCCGTATGCCACGTTTTTCTTTTTTCATTTGTGGCGCTCGGCTTTCGGCGAAGACGTCGCCGACCGCTGGCCGCAAATGTGCGATTACCCCCGCTGGTTTGACTTTGCAGCCATCGACATCAATCCGGCGGGACGATATTTATTCCACGGGATCGGTGATCTCATGCACATGGACAACCGTCAGTCTGCGGACTCCATGTATACCCATCTGGCGCAGGTGATCCATTTTTACGGGGCCTCCCGTCCGGAACAAATGCCGGCCGTACGGGCGATCATCCGGCGACTGCCGGAAAAAATCCGTAAATTCAGTGCCCTTTATCCATTTCTGCCCTTTGCACTCACGCATTTCAATCCGGCGGAACTTGCCGTTCCGGAGAAAACGCCTCCGAAAAGTCCCCGCTATTTTTATAATCCCGGCTTTGGACTGCTTCTCATGCGGTCCGGAACGGACAAAACGGATACCTATGCCGCCTTCCGTTTCGGCGGCTCCCGGAGCACACACCAGCATTATGATGAGCTGAGCTTTGTGATTTATAAAAATGGTTTTCTCGCACTGGACGCCGGAACCCGCTGCAGTACGGCACAACATCACCTTTTCGCAGCCCAGACGGTGGCGCATAATTCGATTCTCATTCATCAGCCAGAGGAACCGATCGCTCCCTTCTGGAAGCCGTGGGGCTTCCAATCGGACGGAAAAACCGTCTATTCCCATGGCGGCCAAAGCCGAATCGGCGGGGCCAAAGCGCTGGCACTTCAGAGCACAGACGACTTTCTCTACGCCGCGGGCGATGCCACCGGCAGTTACGCCGCGACCAAAAGCCGGGAGGTGATCCGGCAATTCGTCTACCTCAAACCGGATCTCTTCGTGCTGTTCGACCGGGTGGAATCGCAAAAGCCGGAGCAGAAAAAAGAGATCTTGTTCCATGCACAGAACCGCCCGGTGCAGCGCTCCGGCAATTGCTGGCGATTTGACCAAGGCGGTGTGCTTTATCTGCACACTCTTCTGCCGGAAACGCCGACCATTCACCTGGAGGGCGGACCCGGCCGGGAATTCTGGGCCTCCGGCTGCAACTGGCTTCCGGAAGGCGGCGACCACTGGGATCGGAAATACCGTCTCACCGGCAAGTGGCGTCTGGAAGTCTCCGACGCCGGACCGGCGCAGACACGCAGTGAATTTCTGCATGTCTTAAAAGCCGGCGCCGGACCGGATGCCCCCGATGTCTCGCCGGAACTCAATACGACGGCGGAAACGGCACAAGTCCGTCTCACCGACGATCATGGAACACGCTGGGAACTCACATTTCGCCGGAACGGAGTTCCCGGACTGCATATCAAACAAATCCGACCAGACGGCACCGTAGCATTTGACGGAGATTTACCGAATACAGTGGAGTCTCAGCCTCCGCCTCCTACCGCTGTCAAAAAATACTCTCCCTCTTCAGACAAACAAGCTCGACAGGGCCATTAATGAAAATAAGGAATATTCAGAAAATGAATTCGTTGAATGCGGATATTGTCGTCATCGGCGGCGGCATTTCCGGTACACTGGCGGCAGTGGCCGCAGCAAGGACGGGACAGCAGGTTCTGCTTGCAGAACGTTACGGATTTCTCGGCGGCATGCTGACTGCCGGCGGCGTCGGGCCGATGATGACCTTTCATGCCGGTGACCGGCAGGTAGTGCGTGGATTGAATGGAGAGCTGATCGAACGGTTGCAACGACACCATGCGTCTCCGGGACACCTGGTGGACACAACCGGTTACACATTCAGCGTCACCCCCTTCGACGCGGAGGCCATGAAACTGGAGCTGGACCGGATGTGCCGGGAAGCTGCCGTCCGGGTACTTTTTCACTCACAGTTGACCGGCTGTGTCATGGAAGACGGAGTTGTTACCGCCGTCCGTCTGCAATCCGGCGTCCATCAGCTGGAAGTGCGCGCCCGGGTTTTCGTCGATGCCACCGGTAACGCCGACCTGGCAGTGCTCGCAGGAGCCCCCACCGTCAAAGGACGGCCGGAGGATGGACGGTGTCAACCGATGACGATGAACTTGAAAGTGTATAATGTAGACATTCCCGCAGTTCGTGCCTACATTCATGCGCATCCGGAAGAATTCCCCCGATTGAAAGGTGATACCTCGATCATCGACCGGGCTCCCCGGCTGTCGATCGGCGGCTTTGTCGAAACCCTCCGGCAGGCGCGGGAAGCAGGGGAAATCACATTCCCCCGGGAAGATGTATTGTTTTTCGAAACCGCCAACCCGGGCGAAGTCATCGTCAACACCAGTCGCATCGTCGATCTGGATCCTACCGATCCATTCGCATTGTCACAAGCGGAAATGGCCGGCCGGGAACAGGTTGACCAACTCATGGCGTTCCTGCGAAAACGCGTTGCCGGATTTTCGGCCGCCCGACTGGCTTTCAGCGGTCCCCAGGTTGGGATTCGCTCCAGTCGTCAACTGCGGGGAGCTTACGTACTTCGGGCAGAAGATGTGCTGGGAGCCATCAAGTTTCCGGATGCCGTCGCCTGCAACGCTTATCCGATCGACATTCACAGCCCGACTGGAAATCCGGCGGAATCCCGACATGGTCACCTCCACCCGGGAGAATATTACACGATTCCGTATCGGTCGCTGTATGCGCCGGAGGTAAAAAACCTGCTGGTCACCGGCCGGGCGATTTCCGGAGAATTCGCGGCCCAGGCTGCCTTCCGCACCACTCCTTGTGCCGGAGCACTCGGACACGCGGCAGGAGCGGCAGCAGCGCTGGCGGCGAAACGGGACGGCAATGTAACCACCCTCCCCTATCCGGAACTCCGGAATCTCCTGCTGCAACAGGCTGCCTTCCTGCCGGATCAGGTGTAAAACGCCCAATATAAAAAAACGGCTTCCGGAATTTGTTCCGGAAGCCGTTTGCCTGCTGTAATCAATATTTTAGCGATGTAAATTCAGCTGCCGTTCCAACCAGGCGTAGGCCGCCTGTCGCACCTCCAACGGCGCATCGTGCCCCGCACTATGCAACAGAATTTGCAGACGGTCACTCTCCGGCAGCTTCTTTTCCCCCAGCAGCATGTCATAATAAGACCGGAACGGTCTGGCTGCATCGATCAAATTGGAGGGATAATCCGTCAGATAATCGTTCAGTGCCAGAATGCCGAGAAATGCCCGTGGTGCAATCGCCTGGAGGAAAAAGTTGGTGGACACCCCCTGGCTGTTCAACCTCCCCTGAGTGGCGAAAGACCGCTGCGCCGCGGCGTCCTGCCATAACTGCGGCTGGTAGCTGAGGTTGCCGCCACAACTCATGACCACCGCCTTGATCCGGGGATCAAATGCAGCGATTTCCATGCTGTCCCTGCCGCCCAGCGAATGGCCGATCGTGCCGATATGCTCCGCATCCACTTCCGGCAATTCCACCAGAAAATCCAATGCCTGCTGCAAATCCTGCACCACCTTGCCGTGATGATAATCCCACTGCGGATATTTTTCCTGGAAATCCTTCATATAAGCATTCATCGCCGGAATGCCGCGCGGCACACCAGCCGGAGCACGTTCTCCATAACCGGCCCGGTCAGGGGCAAAACAGATAAATCCCCGCTGCACCAGATCCAGAGCAAATGCCCGATTGGCCCGTGCCGCCTGTTCTTTCGCATCGCCCGCTGGATACGCATCGTAAAAGCCGATCGCAGCATCTTTTCCGTATACATTGGTTCCGTGCAACGTCAACATGAGCGGACGTTTCTCTCCGGGCTTCAAATCATCCGGTATCAGCAGCCAGCCGGTGATCCGTTCCTCTTCGCCGACCCGGTAACTGACCAGACGGCGAATGTAACCGGGAAAACGCTCCTCTTTTTCCACTTTCACCTCAGGAGCAACCCGTTCCGGCCCCTGCTTACGCAGGCGCTTGGAAAATTCGGCGAAGTTCGCTTCAAATTCGGCACGAGGCACAAAATCCCATTGCGGCAACGTCCGTTTCTTACGGGGCTGCGGTGCTTTTTTTTCGGACGCAGCCGGCGCCTCCGCGGCGACCAGTGTGCCGCAGCAGACGCACAGCAGAAGCAGAGGAAGTAAACGCATGATAAACAATCCTTTTCTGTTCATTGGAAATGGCTGGATGACAATGTAGCATCATCCATACCGCCGCGCCACCCGCGACGGCAAAAAAACGGACGGAATCTCTTCCGTCCGTTCACATCGCGTTTCAAAAAACGCTTATTTGGCAAGACGCTGTTCCAAGGCCTTCAGCTGATCGCGCAGAGCCTGCGGCAGCTTGTCGCCGAACTTTTCGTAATGCACCTTGATGCTGTCGAATTCTTTCTTCCAGCCATCGATATCGAGAGCCAGAAGTTCCTTCATATCCGCATCAGTCACTTTATCTTCCAGACCGGTCCGATCAATCGCATCGACCGTCGGCATATAGCCGATCTGCGTTTCCACCGCCTTGCCGGTACCATCGCAGCGTTCGAAGATCCACTTCAGCACGCGGCTGTTGTCGCCAAATCCCGGCCACAACCAACGACCGTCGGCAGTCTTGCGGAACCAGTTCACGAAGAAAATCTTCGGAAGTTTGTCCGCAGTGCTCTTCTGACCGATTTCCAGCCAGTGGGCAAAGTAATCTCCCATGTTGTAGCCGCAGAACGGCAACATGGCGAAGGGGTCACGACGGACGGTACCGGCCTTCAGGTCGAGCGCGGCCGCGGTCACTTCGGAGCCGACGATCGATCCCATGAATACACCATGTTCCCAGGACATCGACTGATGCACCAGCGGAATGGTGTTCGGACGGCGACCGCCGAAGAGGAACGCATCGATCGGCACGCCGGCGGGATCTTCCCATTCGGGAGCGATGGCCGGGCAGTTCGAAGCGCGTGCAGTGAAACGGGCGTTCGGATGGGCGGCCTTTTCCGTCGCGGTGGCGGCATCCCACTTCTGGCCCTTCCAGTCGATGAGGGTTCCGGGGGCATCATAACCGATGCCTTCCCACCAGACATCACCATCTTCCGTCAGGGCGACGTTGGTGAAGATCGTGTCGCGGGAAGCGGAAATCATGGCGTTCTTGTTCGATTCCATATTGGTCCCGGGCGCCACGCCGAAGAAACCGGCTTCCGGATTGATCGCGTACAGACGACCATCTTTGCCGAACTTCATCCAGGCGATATCGTCGCCGATGGTTTCGACCTTCCAGCCCTTCAACGTCGGGATCAGCATGGCGAGGTTGGTCTTACCGCAGGCGGACGGGAAGGCGCCGGCCACATATTTGACCTTGCCTTCGGGGCTGGTCAGCTTGAGGATCAGCATATGTTCGGCCATCCAGCCTTCATCGCGGGCCTGTACTGAAGCGATACGGAGCGCCAGGCATTTCTTACCGAGCAACGCATTGCCGCCGTAACCGGAACCGAACGACCAGATTTCGCGGGTTTCCGGGAAATGGGCAATATATTTCTTTTCAATCGGCGCGCAGGGCCAGATGCCATGATCTGATTCGCCTTCGGCCAGCGGTTTGCCGACCGAGTGCACGCAGGGCACGAATTCACCCTTGTCGCCGAGCACTTCCAGAACCTTGGTACCGACCCGGGTCATAATGTGCATATTGATGACCACATAGGCGGAGTCCGTCAGCTCGACGCCGATTTTGGCAATATTGGACCCCACCGGCCCCATGGAGAACGGAATCACATACAGAATCCGTCCCTTCATGCAGCCGTCATACAGGCCCAGCATGGTTTTCTTAAGTTCCTTGGGATCGATCCAGTTGTTGGTCGGACCGGCATCTTCCTGCTTTTCGCTGGCGATGAAGGTACGGTTTTCCACCCGGGCCACGTCGGACGGATCGGAGCGGAACAGCAAACTGTTCGGCTTCTTGGCCGGATTCAACCGGACGGCCAGGCCGGACTGCACCATTTCTTCGGCCAGACGGTCATATTCGGCTTTGCTGCCGTCACACCAGTAAATGCCTTCGGGCTTGCAGATCGCCGCCCACTGTTCGACCCATTCGACCAGCTTGGCATGCTTGGTCGGGATCGCATTCAGATGTTTTGCCATGTTTCCCTCGCTATCTTTATAGGGTTGCCTGCAGGATGTCATAATCCCGATGTATTACTTTATTATACACCGAAAATATCGAAGTTCAATTTTCAAACATCGTTTTTTGTTTAAAAAAAGTATTTTTTCGTTTGACTTGCAAAAATTTGCGTAGTATAATTATATTCAAGCTGTTTAGACTCCATGATCGGCGAAACAGCTTATTAGAGGCAGCGGGCACGGACGCAGCAAACCGTCCGGCACTGCCGTTCCGGAACAGACGTACCGTTGCGGACAACGGCGAAACGGATGGTTCCGGAATCGTTCAACGATTCTCGAATGGAACGGAGAGACGGTTGACTGCAAAGCGGCCGTCTTTTATTTTTAATAAAAAAACGTGCGCTGGCGCGGCGGAGCGGAAAACACCGGGCTCCTCCGAGCGAAAGCGCAGCGGCATGAAAGCAAGGAGCCTGTCGGCGATGAGTATCTATCAGGAACTCAAGGCGCGCGGATTCTGTTATCAGGAAACCGACGCGGAAGCCATTGAAAAACTGTTGACTACCGAGAGCATCCGGTTTTACGTGGGATTCGATCCCACCGGCAGCAGTCTGCACGTCGGGCACCTGCTTCCGGTCATGGCCATGCGACTGCTGCAAAAAGCCGGCCATATTCCCATTGTTCTGGTCGGCGGTGCCACCGGACAAATCGGGGATCCCTCCGGTAAAACAACTGCGCGTCCGATCCTGACCAAGGAGGTGGTAGCAGCCAATGTCGAATCCTTGAAACAACAGCTGGCCCGCTTTATTTCCGTAGAAGATGGAGCGGCCTGCTTTGTCAACAATCTGGACTGGTTCAAGGACATCCGCTATATCGACTTTCTGCGGGAGATCGGTCATTACTTCAGCGTCAACCGGATGATGGCGCAGGAATCGGTCAAGTCCCGCCTGGAAACCGGCTTGTCGTTTCTGGAGTTCAACTACTCGATTCTTCAGGCTTACGACTTCTATATACTGAACCGCGATCTCAACTGCAAAATGCAGTTCGGCGGTCAGGACCAGTGGGGCAACATGGTGGCAGGCACAGAGCTGGTCCGTCGCAAGAGCGGCAACGAAGTACAGTGCATGACCATTCCGCTGCTGCTCGACAGTAACGGCCAGAAGTTCGGAAAAACGGCGGGCGGCAACAATGTCTGGCTGGATGTCAACCGCACCAGCGTTTTCGATTACTATCAATTCTGGCGCAATGCCGATGATGCCGCGGTGCGGCGGCTGCTGCTCTATTTCTCGCCGCTCCCGGTAGCTGAAATCGAGACATTGACGGCGGAAGGCGCCAATATCAACCGGGCCAAGGAAATTCTGGCGTTTGAAGCCACTATGCTGGCACATGGAGAAGCGGCTGCCCGGGAGGCGTTTCTGACGGCAGGCGGCAAATTCGGTTTTGCCGACCCGGAAAAACGGATCGCAACCACCAGCCGGATCGCCGCAGTGGACCAGACGGCGGCAAAAATTGAATTGCCGGTAACTGAGTTGGACCGTGCCGTTTTTGAGGGTGAAGGTCTGGGACTTGCCCGGCTGCTGGTGGAATGCGGCATCTGTAAATCCACCAGCGATGCGCGTCGCCTGATTCAGGGCGGCGGCGTCAGCGTCAATGACCGGAAGATCATTGATGTGAAACAGCAGATCACATTCGCGGATTTCACAGACGGCGAACTGCTTTTGCGTGCGGGCAAAAAGAATTTCCGACGCGTCGTTTACCGCTGAACCAGCCCCGTTGCCGACAGGAGCCAGTAAAAGGGAAACAACTGCCGGCGGTCTCGTTGCGGCAAAGCGCGAGACCGCCGGTTTGATTTTTCAGGCCAGGGCAATCGAATAGCTGATGGAGGTATCTTCCTCGTGTTTCAGCCGAAGAATATATTCCCCGCTTTCCGACAAACCGGCCAGTTGATTGCCATGAATATCCAGTATTTCATAGTCACTCGCGCCGGTGATTCGCAACGAAGTACCGGTCTCGGCATAAAAACGGATGTGATCTACCGTATCCCGGCCTTCTCCCCAGCCGCCCAGCCAGCCGTCGAATGAATCGAGGCCATCCCAGCGAACGGCGTTCTTCCAGAGGTCATCGGCATTCTCGTAAGCCGTTCCCCGGAAGTTCTCCGAGGTTTCCCCAAGATCAAGCACCCGTTCGAAATCCAGTGCCAATTCGGCAAAGACCGCGCTGGACGCGGCAATCTCCCCGGTGCCGACGATTTTCCCTGCTGTCACGTCCGCCCCGGTCAGCACCAGGGTACCGTTGACCGTCAGGATATCGCCGGACTCGCTGCCGAGATTCACGGATCCGGTCGTCAGCACTGCACCCCGGTTCACCATCAGTTTGTCATTACCGGAAGTTCCGGAATAACCGGCTGAAATAACATTGTCGCCTTTGCTCACGGTCACCTTGGTGACATTGGTAATGGACGCAGCGGAACTGTCGCTTAAACTGACACTGCTGAAATTGGCGACAGTCCCGGCAGCCGCATTTTTCAACGTAACCGAACCAGTCAGACGATGGGTTTCCACGCCGTTGACCACCTTGAATAGAGTACCTTGACGGATGTCACCGGCCGTTGAATCGGTCAGCCGTACCGTCGAATACCCGGTAATGTCGCCGCCGATGGTCGAATCTGTCGCACTGAATACCCCGTTGCGGGTATAAGTATCCGTTTCGTTAATCGTGGCCACGCCCTTCCGATACGTTTTACTATAACGGTACGTGTGAGCTTCTCCGAAGTCCACGCCACCCGATACCGTCGCCCGGGTCAATGTCACATTCCGGTAACCGGCAATGTCACCACCGACGGAACCGTCCTTCACACTTACGGACGCAGCGGTCGTTACTGTCAAAGTGCGCTGATACGTCCCGGACAACAGACCGCCGACTGTTTTCACGTTGTTCGTGACGGTCTCTTTGCTGGAACCGCAGATCAGGGACTGCTCCGCGATTTCTGTAATCGCGGTCACTGCTCCCGAGTGCGCGCCCTCTTTCAGAATCACCTTCTGATAACCGCTGACCGCACCCGCCTCCGATGCCGTCAGAGTTACCGTACCCGAAGCAGAATATTGATCCAGAGAACTCAGAAGTTCGGCCGTTTCCGGATCGAAAGCAGGTTCATATGCGCCCGGCTGTCCGTATTCCGTTGCGTCGCCCCAGTTGTTTTCATACTTTTTCGTCCTCTTAGCTGCAACGAAGTTACGAATGTCGCCCGCCGTCGAATTTGTCAGCGTAACAGTGTTGAAATTAACAACATCCCCCACAAAAGCGGCAGTCTCTTTCCCCGTTACCGTCAAAGAACCGGAACGGGCATAGACGGAGGAAAGTTCATAAGTACCGCTGACAGTACCAGTTTTGTCGGTTTGAACGCGGAGTGTCTCCCTGTAGGACCCACAGAGATCCCCGGACTCCGCCAGACGCTGAAGTGCGCCACTGACGGTGGAGTCGGTCAACTTCACCGTGCTGAACCCCTGAATAGCGTCGATCACCGCTCCTGTTGCGGTCAGAATGCCGGACGTGGAGAACTGCGTACTGGTCGTTACCTTGCGGGTCACGGCATCAGTCCGATAAGTTGAGGTTTCCGAAGCGGTTTTTCTGCTGGTGCCGTTGCGGATGGTGCCGGCGGAGGCGGCGGTCAACGTCACACTGCTGAATCCGCTCATAGTCTCCGTGTGCGCCCCGTCGCTCAGCACTGCCTTGCCGCCGACGCTTTGCGCTTCCGACTGCGACAGGGTCAGCCGGGTTTCACCGAAGCTCTCCACGGTCTTTTCCGAAGAACTGCTGTTGGCACTGCCTCCGGAAAGCGTCGCAACCGCAGCCCCGCTCTCCAATTGCACGGTACTGTACCGGGCCACCTCGTCGGAATGTGCGTTGCCGGACGCGGTGAACTTCCCGGAAGCGGCGTAACTGGAGGTATGCTTTTGCGTAGTGGTAACCGCTCCCGCAGGGGTGCTAGTAATCCGTTTTTCTGCCAAAACCGTTTCCCGTCCGCCGATAGCCGAATGAATCACCGCACCGTCCAGCAGCGTCATGGAGGAATAGGCATCAAAACACGTTGTTCCGGCAGATCCCCCGGTGATCGTCAGACGATTCATCGCCGCAATGGAGGTCTTGCTGCTCGAGTATCCGGCAGACGTTTTTTCCGTCGTCGTAACCGGGGCTCCCGCCAGGAATTTTATCCCCTCCGGCAGCGAATCCGCATCAAGCGTCGTCTGCGCATCCAGCGTAATCAGACGCATTCCGTCGGCACCGCTCCAGACTGCTCCGGCGTCCGCCACCCGGGAGAAAGCGTTGTACCCATAAACCAGCGCCGTTCCGTTCTGTTGCTTGCCGGCGGTGTTGGCCGCGGTAAAGGTCGAACGGATGTACACCACGTCCGGTGGCTCCGTTCCCGCGCCGCCGATGATGTTGCTCACTTGATAACTGGTAATGGAGGAGATGTTTCCGGCGGCGTCCGTCCCGCGGAACCAGACCGTGCCGTTCGCCGCCACTTCCACTGCGGAGGTGTACGGCTGCCAGTGCTGATTGTCCAGCGAATACTCCTGCAACACGCTGTCGGCGCTGAAGACCGCCGTCAATGTCACGCTGCCCATCACCGGATCTGTGGTATCAGCGGAGACCGTCGGCGCTTTAGGAGGAATTCTATCAATGTTTCCCACGACATAAGAGGCCGTACTGCTGTTTCCGGCGGCGTCCGTTCCGCGGAACCAGACCGTACCATTCTCCATTACTTCCACCGCAGAGGTGTACGGCTGCCAGTACTGGTTGTCCAGAGAATACTCCCGCACCACGCTGTCGTCACTGAAGGCGGCGGTGAGCTTCACCACTCCGTTGGTCGGGGTCGTAATGTCCGCGGCAATGACCGGCGCCTCCGGCGGCGTCGTGTCGGGAGGTTCGGGCGTCCCGCCTTCCCGGGAAACCGTCAACAGCAGATCGCCGTTGTTCCGCTCGAGAGAATAGGTATAATCGCCGTACTCCAACACGGTGATATCATCCCCGAAGGCCCCCACGTAGGCGCCATCTTCGCGTAAGACATTGATGCTTGCCGTGAAATCTTCCGCCTGTTGTGCAAGCCGATAAGTCCCGGCCGCCTGATCATCGGAAACAGTAATGGAGTAAGTCGCATTTCCGTCAATGGCGGCCAGGTTGTTGATGATCCAGCCGTCCCCGGAATTGCGACCGGCCACCGTAAAATCAATCTGCCCACCACAGACTACCCAACCGCCGTCCAGGATGGTCAGCGTGCCGCGATGAGCACCATAAGAATCAATCGTCATCATCCCGCCGCTGTGCACCGTCGTCGATATCGCAGTGCCGCCGGACACCGTCATCGCCCCGCCGCTGTGCACCGTCGTCGATGTCGCAGTGCCGCCACTGGAAACATGCATCCCCCCGCCGTCAGTCACCATCGTCAACGTCGCATGACCGCCGTAGACCACCATCACTCCGCCGGACACTGCCGTAGCGGTCGCACGGCCCCCCTTCCCGTTGACCGTCATCAGCCCGCCGTCGAGCACCGTCGTCGCCGTCGCACTGCCGCAGTAGTAGTTCACCACATCGTTGATGATCACGCTCCCGGGGCGGATGTCCATCACCCCGCCGCTGCGCACCGTCGTACTCGTCGCAGTCTGCTCCCTTCCCAGGAAAGCGGAACCGGTTACCACGGCATGCGATACATGGATACCGGATTCATAATCATTGTCCTCCTGGACGACAAATCCATTAATGGTGCCGCCGGCCTCCACCTTCGTGGCAGTCACCCGG
>CALXOD010000022.1 GCA_944389925.1 uncultured Victivallaceae bacterium
ACTCAAATCATTTTTCAAATGCGTTCATCAGTTTAACAGCGTCAGGATGCTGCTGTTCTGCGGCACGTCTGATATACTCCCGGCATTTGGCTTCGTCCGGCTCTTTCTGGATCACGCCGCCTTTGGAGTACCAAAGCCCGACCCAGAATTGCGCCGTTGCATCCCCCTTGTCGGCATGTTCGACTGCTTTCCCGGCCCAGAATGCCAGTTGTTCTTTATCCGGTTCCACCTCATCGTAATATTCAACCATTTTGAGTACGGCTCCGGTAACGTTATTTTCAGCGGCGCGGCGGCACCATTTCCAACTCTCTGGACGGTTGGGTTCCATACCATCACCAGTATAACAGCAGGCCGCCAGAAAGAATTGAGATTCGCCGTGTCCCTTCTCAGCCAAGACGGTAATCTCCTTCAGGGCTTCGGCTTTGTTCCCGGTAACTCCCTGTCCGAAAAAGCGGCATTTAGCCAGATAGAACTGCGCCCGCTTTGATCCGTTGGCGGCGGCCTTCTGATAATGCGGGATGGCGGCAGCGTAATCCTGACAGTTATAGTATCTGGTTCCAAGCTCAAGCTGTGCGCGGGTCTCCACGGCGGCGCTGACTTTCATATCGGTTTCGGTCTCATTAGCGGCAATGGTTTCGAGCCTCATTACCGGCATCTCCCATCCCTCGACCCGGTAGCTTCGGCCAACGGCCTGCACTATCTTCCCGGCGAATTTATCGAGCTGCTGCGGATTCGGCGCATAAACGAAACAGATTGTTCGGAAGTCGTCGCTTCCGAGTGCTTCCAGCAGCATATAGCCGACATTCTCGGCGGCGCTGCTGACCGGAAACAAGAGGCCGTCTACCGTCACCTCTCTGCCGCTGCCGGTGACTGTCGGCAGGTCACTAAACGGGTGTACGGGAGCATACGCCGCCAGTGTCGTAACAGTCATATCCTGCGGTACTGATGCAGTCTGGGGACAGGCTTTACAACCCAATACCACTGTAGCAGAGGTAAGGCCGCAAATTGCCATAATTAACCATTTAATTTTCTGCATATTAATATCTTCAATATTTGTAGTTTTTTATATCAATGATTATATTAAATTAACTTATTAATCTTTCTGATCTTTATCTTCTTGATCTTCAGTTAGACCAGTGATCAGGCTCAATACAAATAAAATAGAAATAAATATAAGTATTCGTTTCAGGGTTTCATCCAGGCCCTTGAAAAAGGGATTCCTGTCATTTTGTGGCTCGGTAGTTTGGGAGGATGGCATTGAAACATATTTTTCTTCCATTTTTTGTGTACAATCTCTCATGCCCCAAAGGCATAATATGATTACTCCCAAAATAATACTACTGCATCCCGGAAACTTCATGTTTCTTTCTCTTTCTCTTCCAATTCTCTCAGTTTTTCCTTCAGTTTTTCCAATTCTTTCTGCTCGTGCTCCTCCTGCTTCTCTTTCTTATCCAGCTCCTTTGGAGCGGAAAGCAGGGACAGCGGTTCAAAACCATATTTCTCGCAATACCATCTGTTTGTTCGCAGAGCTTGAACCAAACTTTGATGTTCGTATTCCCTTTGGATTTGATAGTTTTTCGTTTCCCTTTTCTTGACAGAAATAAGAATGAGCCTTGGTGTATTGATAGCCTATATTTATGGCCTTTTACTTTACCGTGTTCTTCCCAAAATATGACGGACTAAACTGATCTAACTCATACAACTTTGTTTTCTGTAGATAGTTTTTGTAACGAGAATCTCCCCATTCGCTCTTAATAAGTTCCAAGAATTGAACGTAAATATCGGCTGTGTGCGGAGAACGAATCTGAGTAAGCATATCAGCTCCATTTGTTCTCACTACAAATTTATTAACAACATCCTCCATCGCATCTTCATCATCCTTATAAGCATACTTACAATTTTGAACTTCAATATATGCGTTTTTGCAGAATATAGAATAAGGTAAGTCGTTGAAAACAAAGGAGTGTAACATGATAGCTGATCTTAAATCGTTGTCTGTTTCCAGCTTAAAGTCATCAATATCGGAACGCGAACGAGAATCTGTTACTTTTGATAAATAAATTTCCATATCCCCATAGATACTTTGCAGATCTTTAATATGAAAAGCCATACTATTGTTTAATGCTTTCCACTGCATTGCTGTTGCATGAGGGGCGGCCTTATAAGCCTTATATGGTCTTAATGCTTTTGTTTCGTGGAAATCCTTTTCCCACTGCAAAGTTATCAAATTCACATAAGGTACATATAACCACAACTGCCGCCATTGGAATCCATCTATCTTTTGGTGTGTACTTTCTTGGATGCGAAAAAGATCCGCTACTAAAACTTTGTCTTCAATCGGGTGGAATTGGGCTCCCCATATAGCAATTTTTTTACGCAAAGCTGAATCAGATTTGCCAAAATCTTTCTGCATTTTATACGAAACGTCTCGAACCTGTTCCCCGAAGTTTTTCTCTATTTTTTTGGTAATATCCTTAAAATTAGGATTGTCGGTTGGGGCGGGGGAGGCGGTATTCTCAAGCATATCTTGCAACGCAGTAAAAGAATAAGCACGAATTGCTGAAATCTGTGTAAAAACACAAAAATCCAATAGTTGAAGTTCAAGTCTGGATAGTTTCTCTCCGTTTTTTAATTTAGGAGACAACTCACGACGATACAGAGCCGTGCTGAATGATGCTAAATCCCGTATATCAGCCTTGTCTCTTGTGACAGTAAAATTTGTCAGCCCATCTTCTGTTCCAGACAACTCAAAATAGCCATCTGAATTCCTATAGGCAACTTTAGACGTCAATGTATTATGACTTACTTCGACATCTGCTAGGGGCGGAAGAAGGAGATCCTCGTGGGCTGTTTGTTTCGTTGTTTCACAACCTGTAATGCAAAGTGAAATTGCAAGCGAAAGGGCTGATTTAAAAATTTTGGATTTCATTTAGTCTATTCCTATCTCAAAAGGGCTTTTTTTCTTGGTAAAATTGTCCAATGGGCTATTGCTCTGTGTAGAATATTCAAAAGGGGATTCTGCTTGATTCGTGAACTCAAGAGATGATATTCTCTTTTGATTAATCTCCAAGAAGGACTCGAATCCGCTTTCATCAAAAACACTTGTGCGCTGTTGAATCTCAGTAGGAAGATAGCCGAGAATATCTTTCATTGAGATTGTAGGTCTTGCGAACTCTTTATAAATCCATTCAAAAGCAACCTCATAAACAAGCTCTGTTGTAATACCGGTCCCTATAACAATCCACCCAGTGGGAGTTGCTCCAAGCGCAACAAGAACATAGGTGGCAGTACCAGCAACAATAGCTCCCCCACAATTTTTTGCACTTTCTTTGATAAATTCTTCTTCTGAAATTGAGCCCCGGGAAAATTTGTAAACTGTAATTCCCTCTGTAAAAACAAGTGTCATAACTCCTGCTGAAATGCTTGCTTTCGCGGGGGAGATTGGGATACTCAAGGTTCGAACGGTTTTTCCATTTATTTTGTGTTCTTGTAAAAGACCACGAGTGAACTTTACTCCTGGTATCTTTGCAAAATCAGCAGCTTCTTTCGGGATTCTTTTCATACCGGGAATCTTCGCTATGGGTCTTGCTATTCTTTCTGCTCGGCGAGCATTTGCAAGAACTGCCCGATCAATAGAATATTTGGTTTTTAATGTATTACCCCAAGTGGCATAGAGCATGTCACCCATGCGTGTTGAGTATAACTCAGTCATCAAAGATTCTGCAACTGCCTGTTGATTCTTTCCCCCACGCTTCAGCACCTTTATTAGTCGCTTTTTAAGAAAAGAGATATATTCGGGCTTATTTTTGAACAGAATCTCAGTATTCTTTTCGATGTTTCTGATAATTTGATCTTCGGGAAGCACTAGTTTGATTAAAGTATTATCTGGCTCAAGATCTCCCAGCAGGTGAATATCGTATAAGAGAGAAGCAAGAGCGTTTGCCTGTTTCGGAGGAAGCCCCGTAAGCCGAACGGCCTCGCCATTGATACGCTTGACAAAAGTTCTCCATAATTCTATGATTTCTTTTTCTTTCCCCGGATAATTTTTTGCAAGTAAATTTAGCGTTTCTTGCGGGATAGAGTCATTCAAAGTCCAGCCATGTCCTAAAATACGATGGTTTCCCGGAATTTTCCCTAATTGCTGTCGAAAAGCTTCTGGAAGATCATGGTCAATACCAGAACTGATGGTATACGAGAGTTCCTTAAATGCGTCATCTCCATAGCCATTGAAAATACCAGTAAAGTCATCATAGTGCAACTTCGCACTTCCGTGTGCAAAACATACAATAGGAACGGAAGTGAGCAAAAACAGTAATAGGTTTTGTATTTTTTTTAGCATTTTTATTCCACAAAGAAGATGATTTGGTCATTTGTCATTTCATAGATCCGTTTTACGGGAGCCGGAATTTTCAATAGTTTTGTGGAAATATGTTTTTCTAATTCAACAACAATATTTTCCTGATTTAGCAGAAACTCTTTTTGCTGGGTATCGGAAAAATCAAAGAAATTTATTGTATCAATGGAAACATTTGTAACAGAAAGCCAACCATTATCCGGGATAACTGATAGTGCAACTCGAACTTCTGCGTCAGATTGTTGAACTTCATTTCCTTTTTTATAGAAAGCTTTTCCCGCCAGAACAACGAAAATATCCTTCTCATGGGGAAATGCTTTTTTTACTGCAAATAGGTTTAACCCGATCCCCTCCGTTGATTCTCCTGAGTTGATGAATCCCCATGTGATCGGAACAGAAAAAGACTGAAGTGCAACTTCTCTGAAGTTCACCTTTGTATAAAGTCTTGCGGCAGGAGGATATTCATTTTGCGTATTTTGCATTGTGCGAATAGCAACAGGTGCAATAGGAGCAATAGTTCCTAAGACCAACAATGTTGCGACAATCAACCAGATAATGAATCTTTTCTTTTTCATATCTGCATTTCTTTCTACATATGACTCCCGTAATTGTTGATTTTCTTTTCAACTACTTCTCAATCGAGGGAATCTTACGTGAAGTCGGGAAAAAGTGCAGAAAAAAAAGCACGTTCTCTGTATTCGCTGCAACGAAGAGGCACTTGCAAGCCCGTCACCCGCAAACGAAACACCGAGAACGTGCCACAAGTACGTCAGTAGAACAAACGCACAGCGGCACGCTCTGATCCGGTCGTTTTTGCGGGTACTCAATAAAAAGTTTGCAAGTTTTCTTCGAGTTGCAATCCCACCGATCAAGCTGTCGATCTATAAGACAAGTCCATTTCTCCGGACTTACCCGTATTGAATGTACTGCCATAATTACAAAAATGCAAATTCAGCATATCGTCTTTCTTTAAACAGAAATTGATTTTCAATGCAAAGAGTGATATTTTCTTCGTGAACATCGCAAAAGGAGTACAGAGAATTGTTGAACACAGATGTACAGTTTCATAATTTGACCCTCGTCCGGCGTTGCGGCAGCGGCGCGTATGGCGAGGTCTGGCTATGCCGGGATATTACCGGTAAGATTCTGGCGTTGAAGCTGATTCAGAAGACGAAGCAGAATGCTGAACTCAAAAGTGTGGTGGCATTGCGTCTGACGCTGCCGGAGCACCCGAATGTGCTTTCCATTCACCATGTAGCCATGGATGAAGATTTCCTCTGGTACACCATGGATGCCGCCGACAACCTTTCAACGGAAGATTCGTACATCCCCGACACCTTGGAGAACCGTATCCGTCAGCACCGGCAACTGGACATCACCGTTATCATGCGTGAACTGATTGCCGGTCTTGCCGCGCTTCATGCCGTCGGTATGGTTCACCGCGACATCAAACCGGCCAATATTTTATTTATCCACGGCCGCGCCGTTCTCGGTGATGTCGGAATGGTCACTGCCGATACATCGAGCATGTCGCTGGCCGGAACGCTGGGATTTATTCCTCCGGAAGTTCGTGATGGTACGAGTTCACCCGGCACTGTCGGCAAGGCGGGCGACGTCTACGCTCTCGGCATGGTTCTGTATTGTATGATTACCGGCAATGCACCGGAGGAATTTCCGGCTCTCCCGACGAACCTGCCGCACACTCCGCAAATTCGGCGGCTGAACCATCTGGCCTGCCGTGCGTGTGAGCGCAGTGCATCAACGCGGCTGACCAGTCTTGATGCCTTCTCCCGAGAGCTGGACAGCATCATTGCACGGGAGCAAACGCCGATAACTCTGCGTGAACGGCTTGTTGCACATAAACGCACGACTGCAAAATTGTTATTGTGGATGACGGCGGCAATCGTGCTTATTGTCAGTGGAGTAATATTTGGGCCGCGTTTCAAGGGCACAACATCAGCACCGGCTGTTTCGGCAACAGTGGAACAGCCGTCCGTACCGTCAACACCGGTTCCTGCCGCAACCGGGAAAACAACACTGCCGGAAGCTGAATATGAGGTCGTTTTTGTTCCTGATTTTGCACAAGTACCGGAAACGGAAGAAGAACCGTCACTCCTGCCGCCACCGAAACCAGTCATAGTGAAAAAAGGGGAGAAGCCAAGGCCGGAAAAGATAGAGCGGCATTACGAAACATGGCGGTTACCGGCAGTAACGAAAAATATGAATCCGTTAACTGCCCGGATTCTGTCTCTGCGAAAATTGGCGTCTGAGTTGACCTGTACCCCGGAAGAGCGTAAGCGATTGGAGAAGCGTGAACGGCTGGATGCCTTCGAAAAATTCGACTCAGTTGCATCATTCTATTATATGGCCTTTGCTATGAATGATCTACTTCGCAAAAAGGAAGAGATGATTGGTGACAGTGGCATTCGATTTGAACCACAGCCAAGTCTTCGGAAAGTTGAGTCGGCGGCGTTGAAACGCCTGAAGGCTGATTTACTGGTGTTTGACGACTCCGATAAGCTGTTTCAGGATTATATCCTGATCGCCAAGCTGCCGCCGATGCCGAAACGCACGGAGGAGGAGTGGAAGAAATTCCTGTTGTCGCCGGAAGGATATGCATTGTATCCGCATTCATGGCTGCAGGTAAATATCTGCAATCGTGAAATTGAATGTCGTATCTGTGAAAATGCCAATGTCATGCAATGGGATTTCTTTCTGGAGCGCGAGCAGGAAACATACTGGCTTTCATTTGTCGCCAAGCAGGAGCGCTTTTTGGGTGAACGCGCAGAAACATTTAAAAAACTTGTCGTAGCCCTGTAAGAATCGTCCTTCTTTCCGGGAGTTGATTACAAGGAATGGTTCAACATGGCATACACCACAAAAAAATCGCTGTTGCGGAAGGTTCGCGAAGGTGACGAAATCGGCTGGCATGAGTTTTATGAAACTTACAAGCCGCTGATTCTGCGGCGCGGAATGGACTTCAGTCTGCGGACGCAGGAACTCGCCGAACTGGTGCAGAAGGTTATGCTGGAATTTTTTCAGAAGGATTTGTTTCACGGCAGGTACGATATCGATAGTGTTCCGGAAGAACTGACTTTTCGGTATGATGAAAAGAAGGGGCGTTTTCGCGATTTTCTGCGCCGGGTCGTGACGAATCATGCACTGAAGATTCTGCGCTCCCGCCGCAATCAGGCTCCGCTGGACGGTCTGGCACACGCAATACCTGATCCATCCCGCAATTGCGACGAGCAATGGGAAAATGAGTGGCGCCAGCACCTGATGACACAGGCTTTGGCGGAACTGCGGGGCCAGGTCGCATCCGTTACTTATCAGGCATTTGAAATGTACGCAATGAAACGGAAGAGTGTGACCGATACTGCGGAGTTCCTGAATCTCTCCGTTTCCAGCGTGTATACCGCCCGGAGCCGCTGCGTGGCGAAATTGAAAGCGATCATCGGAGAGTTGGAGGCGCGGCAATGAAACACTATACCAGTGAGAAACTTGAGCTTTATCGTCACAGACAAATGGGCGTCCTCGGCCGCATCCAGTGTGCTTCCCATCTGAAAGAGTGTGCGGAATGCCGGGAGCGTCTTGCCGAGCTTCAGGCTGACGACCAACTTATAGCCGAACTCCGGGAAAGCGTCCGCATCTATAAGGAATTGTCCAATATGCCGCTGGGCCCGGATAAGCGTACTTTCACAGAATGAAGTCCGGCTACTTTCTGCCGGATAATATTCCGGCTACTCGTTTTCTGCCCCGCGATTGAGGATTTTTTCCACACCGTCGATCAACGGAATCAGCGACTGATAGGGCTGCGGTATTTCAGAATTGAGGTGATAGACGGCCACGCCCATCGGTTTGTTGAAGTCCCTTACCGCAAGTTCAACGATACCGCGCCGCGCCTTCTGGCAAAGAAGAAGTCCGATGCTCCTGTTCTCATCCGGGTGACGCACCTTGTCGTCCAATGCGGAAAGATAGAAATTCAACTGGCCCAGATATGCCGGTTTGAACTCCCCGCGCTTGAGTTCCACCGCGACCAGAGAGCGCAAGGCCCGGTGATAGAAAAGCAGGTCCACGAAAAACTCCCGGTCTTCGACGATGATGCGGTACTGATTGCCGACAAAGCAGAAGTCCGCACCGAGAGACTGAATAAAACGTTTGATTTCCCCGACCAGTGCGGTTTCCAGTACCCGTTCGTCCACATCTGCGTCATCGCTTGCATCTTCGATGTTGATGTAGTCCAAAAGGTACTCGTCTTTGAATGCGCGGACAGCCCGGGCCGCCTGTTTTTCATCCGGCATCGTCAATGCAAAATTGTTCGGCAATGTTCCGAGCCGGTGATAGTCGTCCGCCTGAAGGTGGGCTTTCAACGTTTCCACACTCCAGAACCGGGAAGCGCACTGGAGGATATAATACCAGCGTTCTTCCGGTTCCTTGCAGGCGGCAAGGATGTACCGGTGGTGCGTAAAGCCGACAGCCAAAAATGCCTGAATCTCGTTAGCGGACAATTCATCGCCTGCCGGAAGAGGGAAGCCGGAAAACTTCAGAACCGGAAAATCATCACCTGTCGAGTGATGATCCGAGGAAAGCAATTCATCACTTGCCGAGTGATGAATTTCATTGCCGTCTGCCGCCCAGGATTCATAAAACAATCTCATATAGCGGATACTGGTCGCAGAGAATCCCCTCAGGCCGGGGAGTTCGGCCTGAAGCTGTCTGGAAATGGCTTCAATGGCGCCGCTCCCCCATTTCCCATGCCGGGTGTTGGCTGAAACATAACCACCAATGCTGAAATAGAGCTTCAGTTGTTCCGCATTGGCCAGCCGTGCCGCAAGATAACGGCTTTTCAGGATAGCGGTCTTGATTGATTTGACTGCATCTATATAGAAGTTCTGTTTGTCGTTGGTCATAATGTTGCCTCGCCGGCTTGTAAAGTTAATGTTCCATTTCTTCCGGTCCGGTCTTCACACCCGGCTTTCAGGTTCATGGCTGCAGGCAGTTTCATCCATAGCGGGAAAATATCGGGAGATGCCCGGCTCCCCATACAGCAAGCCACCCGTGGGGAGCTTATTACATTTGCCTCAGTTGCCTTCAATATACCGGAATGAATATAATCCGATATCGAGGCTTTTCAAGAAACAATCGATTGCCTTCCTGTGAAGATCAATGAAAAAGGCGGATTTTCAGGAAGCTGCACCGAATGACTTTAAGAAAAGGCAAGTATTCCTTCGTCAATGCCGTACCTGAAAATCCGTTGCTGTCATCTACCTGCCCGGATATCATTTCTTACAGAGGACACCGGGAAACTACGGCAAATCATTCCGAATGCGTCAACAGTTGTTTCAGGGAAACATTCTCCTCGTGGCAGGACTTTTCCAGTTGTTGATAAAAGTTTACGACATTTGTATCGACTAGGGTGTCTTCCTTGTACACTTTCCGTTCCAGCCGCAAGCCTTCAAGGCTTCGGCAGCGCGACAACGCCGTATATAACTGACCGCTGGCGAAACATCCGTTTCCCAGAAAGAGACGTGCACGGTCGAAGCCCATGCCCTGACTTTTATGAATCGTCACCGCCCAGGCAAGGCGGAGAGGAATCTGGATGAAGAAACCTGTCTCAATCTGTTTGATCAGTCCACGCCCGCTATTGCGGTCCCATTCCTGTTCATAGCGGTATACCGACCACTTTGCCGGCTCAATCACGGAAACGCGGTTGTCGTCAAATTGTACGATGACATTCCCGAGTCCGTTTTGATTGCAGGTAATTCCGGCGATAACGCCGAGATCGCCGTTGATGTATTCATAGGTACCATCAGGATTGCGTTTATTGACCAGCGTCATTACCCGTGCTCCGGGTTGCAGCACCAGATTGACCGCTGTCGGATAGTCCTTTTCCGGAAACTTTCCGACAATCTGTGCTTTGAATATCTCCTCCCTGGAATCCAGCTGAGAAGAGCAACGGCGATTGACTTCTTCTGCTTCACGACGGGTAGTGCAAAGACAGATGGGCTGTGCCGTTCCTACTTCGTCCTGCGGATGTCCTGCACAGAGTTTGTTGAGTACAGCTATGCTGTTGAGCCGGATACGCGATCCGGGCAGTACGATGTTGCGCTGTGTAACATCGCCGTGCCGGATATTGTTTAAAATTTGCATAAAGAGTCGGTCGTTACCCTGCCGGTGTACCTGTTTCAGTACCAACGGATGAAACTCTGTTTCCTCCCAGAGGCGGGTTTGAAATGGATACTTCCCGCCTAAATAGTTTTGAAGGTACAACTCCTCCGTATCAGTGGAAATAACCGGCGGCAACTGAAAGAAGTCGCCGCATACAATGACCTGTTTCCCGGCAAATGGACGAAAGCGGTTAATGCCGGTTGCCGCTTCCCGCAAACGGTGATCAATTGCCGAGAACACATCAGAACGCACCATGGATATTTCGTCGATGACGATCGTCCGTACCGTGCTGAGTAACTGGCGCTGACGCGAGCTGCCGAGCTCTCCAAGTGTGTCCGGAGTCTGAAGACCCGGCTTCAGATGGCAGAAGCTGTGTATTGTCTGCCCTTTGATATTCGATGCGGCAAGCCCGGTAGGTGCAAGAAAAACCGTACGTTCCGTGTCGCACTTTTCCCGGAAAGCACGCAGGAGAGTCGATTTCCCTGTTCCCGCTTCACCGGTCAGGAAAACATTCTCGCCGGCCAGCATCAGTTCCAGAGCGAAATGTTGTTCCGGATTCAGAAAACCATATTCCATGTTCATCCTCGTATGGGGACGGTGGTGACACCCGACAGTTTCTTCTTCAGAAAACCTAAATGGTAAGTCACCATGCCAGTCCCCTTTTTTCTTGTTGTTTATTTAGGTTTCCTCTTACTGGATAACGGCAGTGTTCCCACCGTCCCCACCACCAATATTACAAGCGCAGTACCGGATGCCGAACCAGACTTGGAGATCCCGGGGGGATCGTATCCGTCCAATCCTGACTTCGGGGAAGCGTGCCTGTACTGCAGCATTGAACCGGTTCTGCCCCACCGGGCGATAACCGTGTTCTTCCATCCAGAGTCTGTAATTCCTATAAATGGACTGTCTTTCGAGTACTCCTGCCGGATCTTCCTGAAGGGTTTCGCTTAAAAATTCCGCTTCATGGTCACAATTCAAACGGTGCTGCTTTTGCAGTTCTCTTGCTGCTTCCGGAATTGGGAAACGAGTATGTTGAGAAAGCTGGCGCATTCCAGTTATGGCCCAGTTGAAAATCCCCGGTAATTCTTGTTCCAACTGGTACTTCAAGCCCGGCTTTTCATCTCCTGTATTACGAAAGCGGCGGGTGAATTGCAGAACAACCAGCCGGTCCCACAAACCATCCGTGCGATCCAAGAAAGTCGGCAATTCATTGGCGAGAAATACACAGCGTGCTTTGGCCCGCGCATCTGTCGGCGCTTGGAATTTACGTTCGGCAGGGATGACTGCTCCATCCGTAACCATTTTAAAGATCTTTTCACTGTCTGCAAGGTTTTTCTGCTCTCCATTGACAGGCAGTTCCTCAACCAGATTGAGGGTATGTTCTGTCAGAAGCCAGGAAGAAAAACGGTTGCCGAGGTCCCCGAAGGGAAGGCAGCAGGTATTACTTTCTCCTACCAGCTTGCGAAGAATATGTGCTGCAACCGATTTGCCATCTCCGCCGCGTCCGATCCAGAAGAAACCGATATTGAAACACTGCTTCCGAGAGAGGATATAGCCAAAGCACATTTGCAGGGCAGTCCTCATCTCCGGGGTGTCGAAGGTAGTTTCCAGATAGTTGTTCCATTCCGGACACTCTGCTTCCGGTAGAAAATCGTAGTCCACATCACGCCGACTGAAAAATCTGGGAGTATGCGGCAACAACTCTGCCGGAGTGTCAGGAAACAACCAAAGAGGCGAGAGTTTTGCAAGCCCGTTTCTGAAACTCATGAAGTCTTCCGCTGATTCGCCATCCGGTAGAAAACATGGCATGTTATACTTATGCCGCGGCAAACCGCATAACTCATCGGCACGAAGGTTGGCGATTATATCATTGATTACATTGTTGCCGATACGCATTTGTTCTTCCATTTTCTGGCGTTGTAAAAAGCCTGTTACCATCATTTCCAGATCCTGTACCGGAAGTTCCTTCCAGGCACAATCAGAATAGTGCCACCACGTTCCCCGCCAACACCGCAAAGTATACTGTTCTGCAAGGCTGTTTTCAGCAGCGAACTGTCGTGCCAATTGAGTTATCGGCATGGGAGGACGTCCGCCGAGCATACCATTGACAGGCGATGTCAACGCTCGGCGATCCGGTTTTTTCTTCATATCTGCCGGTAATTGGCGTTCAAAGTCGTCCCAAGAACGGGGGCCGAATTCTTCCGCAACCAGATATTGCATGTCATCCCCCCGAAAAATGCCGGGGACACGAGTCAAACGGCTCGGGTTGCGATTGGCGCAATCATACGGAAACTTTTTCCGGGTCAGATAGCAATACAGCAACTCTACCCGTTTCCTATAAAGTTTCCGATCTTGTCCCGCATCAATTTTGACGATTACATGTAAACTTTTTCCACCGGACCAGACTACCGCTTTTACCGGCAAATTAAGTTTTCTGATGCGTGACCATTGTTCTTCCTTGGATAAATCATCCGCTTCCACAAGCGTATACCGCAAGTTCGTAACGTCGGAATCTTTGGGCGCCTTACCGGTGATCTGCTGCTGCAGCGGATTCAGAGATATCCATGCACCCTGTTCCGTTTGGCTGATGATTTCCAGCAAACTGTTGAATGTGGAGTCCCGTTGGCTGTCATCGAAACGTTTCTTCACCGCTTGAGCAGAACGTAAGGGGCGGTATTTGCCTTCCTGACAGATCGACTGTATTACGAGTTCAAAGTATTCCCCGGGCATAAACATTTTTTCCATAAAGGTTATGGCCTGGGTTGCCATTGCCTCTTTGCCTTGCGGTACTGGCAACATTTCTGCCGGGGACGCCGGCTGTGACTTCGGAAACTGTCCGGTCAGCATCTTCAACGTGCCGATTCCAACTCGTTCCTTTCCTTCTGCTGCAGCCCGATTCCAGGTCTTCTGAGCGACTTCCGCATCATATCTCTCCGGTGTGGTTGCGGACCATTCATCGAAGACGGAGAAGTTTACTCCGCATCCTTTCAGTGCAGCAGCTACCCGAAACCACTCGGTATATGGCAAGTCAGCCGATATCTGCTGCAGCAGCATTTCAGCGTCCTGCCTTTCCTGATGCGATTTGACGCTATTGTTATTACAGAGTGTTCTCTGGTCCCTGGTCAACTGCAACTTGGCGGGGACCCCTATTTTTTTATTATTCATAGATAACCTCTCATTTCTGATTATTTAACAATGTGTCCACGCTTTCCGGACTGATGCGGACTGCGTGTGATGATAATTGAACCCGTTGCAGCTTTCCCTGATTGAGATAGCGGTTCACCGTATTCAAACTGATTCGAAGCAGTTTGGCTACTTCCTGACGAGTCAGCGGTTGCTGTTTTACTGCCTCCTTCGGCTCAGCCGGATTATGGTTTTTGAGCGCCTCGATCAAATTGTGCGGCGAAAGCTCGGGAATATACGGTTGCAGGATTGCGACAGCCGCAGACAAAACTGCCGGAGTTGGTGTTTTGACCTTCATGTTTTTTCCTTTTTGTGATTGGTGATACTTTTTGTTGTTTCATGAAACTGATACTAATTATACCCGCACTCCTGCAATTCTCTGCAAAAAAAAGAGGTTGAATGTACTTCTGCAGTACAATCAACCTCAGAAAAAAATTGTATTTTTTTTTAGAAAACTGCAATTTTACTTTTTTGCAGTTCTCTATCTGGTTTCTAGGGAGTCATTGTCTTATTTTCAAATTTTTCTTGGCAGTCCCTATGCACTCCAACTCTCCTAGCCATCCTCCTAGAGAGAGAGTATTATTGAAAGCTGCCAATATTTTACAAATATCCTGAAGACGCCAATAGCTTGTTTTTCCATTAACCTCAATTGAGTGAGCTTTGTCGTCTTTCAGCTTTTTTCGCAATTTATCTTCGAGTGATCGGGGGGAGAGTTTCCGATTTAGCAGTCTCCTCTTGATAACGTTGTCGGCAATTTCCGGTAATTTGGCATAAAGGTCTTCAGCATCCTCTGCTTGAAATCTGATACTAGAACTTATGCTTTTCACCTCTGATCTGATGTCGTTGAGTGTTTCTTTCCTTTCCTGCTGCAAAATATCAATCGTATTTTGAAGTTCAGGGATTTTATCTTTATATTTTTCCAGTTCCTTGATTGTCCTGTCGGTACTTAATGCTTTCGTCATTCCTATGATGGAAAAGATCGCAGCAAACTGCGACTCTATAGCTTTGGTATAATTATTTGAAAATACGCTGATATTACTTATGAAAATATTTTTGTCAACAAATTTTTCTGCTTTTATCATGTCCAGATAAATCGCATCGAACCAATATTCTGCACACAATAAAGCAAAGTCGCACTCTTGGCAGGTATGGATAAATGATCTGATATCGGAGGTATAATTACTTTCGGAAGCAACTTTTTGTAAATTTGTGTAATTTGCAGCAGTTATCAGTTTTAAAATGTGATATGAATTACTATTGGGGTAGCAAAGAGCACTCAATAGTTGTTTGGCGTATTCTCCGGATTGTCCAGAAAAATCTTTCCCTTCTGCTAAATAATCAAACAGGTTACGGTAACAACTAGTACTTAATTTAAGCAAAATATAATTGAACATTGCCAATTCATCATTGGCTAACTCCTTCTGGCAAAATTTGCCGAGCTGTTTATACCCACCAGTAAGGAGTCCTTTGGATTGCATTTGTTCCCGAGCCATTTCATTTATGACTGTCATAACAACTCTCCCATTTTGATAAATCCGATTAGCTTGCGAATCTGCTCAAGCGGCAGCTTATCCACCAACCGGTGCAATATTTCCCGTTCTGACTGGAATTCGTCCTCGTTATTGCAGGCAGGCAATTGTAAGACTTCTGCATAGCGAACGGCGGCAGTATCACTGATCTTCGTATAATGTTCAGTCATTGCAGGATTCGCATGTCCTGCATTCTTCTGGATAATTGCGGCGGGCGTTCCGGCTTCGGCATTGTGGCTTATATAAGAATAACGAAGGGAATGAAACCCCATTTCAACCACTGCGCGCGTACCTGTCGTTTTCGTTTTTCCTGTCGCCTTGTCAATCATGGGTTTTCCCGTTTCGGGATCTAGAACCATTCGGCGACCGGTCCCGGGACGATGTATTTCTATGTTGCACTTTTTAAAATGCTTCAGAATCTTCTTGGTGATTTGCTGATCGCCGCCTGATAGATATTTTTCTGCAAAATCAGGCAAGAGATAATTCTGACGTTCATTTTCCGGTATCGCTGTCAGCATTTCGAATAGAGCCGGCGGAATGCCGATTTTAACGACAGCTTGTGAACGATCCTTGATGGTATGTTCTGTTTTTCGCGGAATGCGTTCGATGATTTTTCTCGATAAATCAATTTCGTGCCACAGTAGAGTGCAGCAATCTCCCAGACGCAGGCCGGTAAAATATCCTAAAGCGATCAGGATACGCATATCACCGGTGGCTGAATTGATCAGTGTTGTTATTTGCTCCAGAGCCAGAGGCTTTTTACTGTTGTAACGGTGCTCCTGACGATCAATATCCTGAAACGGATTTGTGCTGTTTATTTTCTGAGCCCCTGCCAACGTATTGAAAAAGCAATTAAAAAATTGCAGATACTTGTTGTATGTGCCAGAAGCGTTTTCACGTCTGACTGCATCCATGAATTTATCTGCAACTTCCGGCGTTATATCGCCGAGTAACGATATCTCTTTATGATTTGCCTTGAGCCACTCAGCGAAGCGCCGGTAATAACTTCGATAGTTGGCGGCCGTGGTATGAGGAGGAATGTCCGCCGATGAATAGCGTTTGCAACTGGCCGGACGTTTCGGGCAGCTCATGAAGAGTTCCCAACCTGCCATAATGGTTGCTTTACTGTTGACCAGCTCAATCTTAGCTTGATTCGCCGCTTCTTCTGCATCGGAGAGAGAATTTTTCAGAATACGCAGTTGTTCGGCTCTGTCGCTTTCATTCAAGGGACGCAAAATTCTTGCTGCTGCCTTTTTGGCTTCCGGTTCACGGGTAATGGGCTTACCATTGAGGTCAAGCAACCGAACGCGAAAATCCTTGCCATTTGCCGTATAACGAAAATAATAATACCCTTTTTTGCCGCTGGTATAGAGCTTGCCAGTTGTATGCCGAGCCATGATTCCGCGTGTTCCTCCGTGTTATTCAGAGATTCTTCCTGAAGCTAAAATAGCACGTAAGAAATGGAATTCAAGGATATTTCTCGGATAAAAAATCAATTTTTGAGCGTAAAAATACAGACTGTAAATCTGCTGTCACCGACTTCGATGGTTCGAATCCATCTCCCACCACCATTTTTGAGCTCAAAACGGCAACAATCGTTGCCGTTTTTTTTATTTCTGCTCCCTGACAAGCACTCATTCTTTCTTCCGATTAGTAATCCAAGGCAGTCAAAAATAGAGTATGAAGAAAAAGACCAGCCATTGAATCAAATGCAGTTGCTTTATAAAAATCATCGAGGCAGAAGTGCAGAATTGGCTGCCGGGTAATTACGGCAGAGCACTTCGTCAGGCATACCATTTCCTTGCTGCTTTTTAAGTCATCTTTTATCGCATGCCAGAACAAATCCAAGACCGAGGCGAGGGCGGGGGGATTGCTTCGGCTGCGCGACTGAACAGGTGTTTTTTTTGTTCAATAAGAGACGGGTGTTTCGCTAAAAGTCTGATAATTAGACTTTTGGGATCTTCTTTTTTTTTCTGTTTTTTAAGGTTTTTTCTTGACATTTGTCTTATTTTAAGATATAATTTAGTAAAATCAAGTGGAATAATTCTATTAATTGGAATAACAGGAGGAAGATATGCGTTTCCCAAGGGCAGGATGGATGATGATAGCCATTTTTTTTGGGGGGGATGATCGGATGCTGCGCTGATGAGTTCTCCGCCCGGCTGGCAGCAGCGAAGGAAAGTGGTATCCTGCGGATCGACGCGCCGTACAAACTGAATGCTTCGGTGACGATTCCGGAGACAGTGGAGTTGGAGTTTACCGGGACAGGCATGCTGGAGCTTGCCACGGGAACCACTCTGACCGTCAATGGTTCTCTACGGGCTGGTGAACGACAGATCTTCAGCGGTTCCGGTCGGGTGGTTGGAGCACTGAAAACCCCTTTTGTTCTGCCGCAATGGTTCGGGGCAACTGGGGATGGACGCCGGGATGATTCGGGAGCATTACAGCAGGCGGCTGATCTGGCGCGAACTTCGACCGCGCGTAAATTGATGATTCCACAAGGGATTTACCGGATTGAGAACAGCGTCAAGTTCCGTTGCAATATCGATAATTATGGAGTATTGCGTTTGCCGGTTGAACCGGACGAAGAGAACAAGGGAGAGTTCAGCAATACCTATATGACGGCGTATCCGGTGCGGAAGAATGTGCTGATTTCCGTCGTGCCGGATCAGGAGCCGGTGGAATTGGATCCCGCCGCTTTCGGAGAGATCCGGGCAGGAGATTTCAAGCTCGGTTGCTTTGCTGATATCCCGTTGGCTCGAGATCCGGCAAAAAAGATGACTCTGGAGCCGGGAGGAACTCTTATAGTACGCGGTACTGATTTTTTTACCGCCCGGATGAATATGAAAGGTGATGAGTTCTATACACCCAACGATGTCGTGCAGCTGGTTTCGCCGCAAGGCGATGTTTTTCCTGAATTCTGCTTTGGTTATCGGGCTGCTGACGGAAAGGCTCCGGAGTGGAGTGAAAAACAGACGTACCGTCGTGGCGATTACGTCAGAGTCGCCGGCGAACTCTACAAAGCCAGTTACCCTTCTGGACCAGGAACGGATTATACTCATCCTTTCAAGGGAAAGGCAGTCATCGGTCCTGTTTCGCCGGCAGTCGGTGAGCGCAGAAAGCTGGTCTATCCCGACAAAAGTGAGGATTCAATCCGGCTTTGGGTCAAGGTGACGCGTTCCATCCGTTATGTTCCGCCCCAGGTGCCGCTGACTATCAACAACCTGCGTATCGAGAGCTTTATGGAAAATGCTTCCGAAGGTTTCAAGCCGGTTTATGCTGCGCTGTTCGCCAACACCCGGAGTTCTGTCACCTACAACCGGTTGCAGATCGCGGGAATCGACCGGAAAATGATGCTTTCCACCCTCTTTACCGTCGCGAATTGTGTGGGGGTGACCGTTAACGACAGTCGGTTTTCCGGAGCGACCTTCCAGGGGCTCGGGTATAACATTCTTCATAACAATGCCGCCCATGTCGTCTATAACAACTGCGTATCGCTCAATGCCCGTAAAGGCATGGCCGGACGACATGGGAAAAATATTACCGTCAATGGTGGATTTTACAACGTTATTGATGACCATTACGGCATGAATTACACCATTCGCGATGTGGAGCTCAATGCTCTTTCTGTCCATGTCCCCGGCTATTGTACTCCGAAAATCGAGTTGGAAAAATGGAGTTTTGCACCAAGCCATGCACTGGTTTTCGCCGGCGGCAATATCACGATTGAAAACTGTCGCATCCGCAATGCGGAATCCATTTTTCTCAACCGGGTGGATGTCGGCGATCTCTTCGGTACGATCACGTTGCGTGACCTTACGGTAGATGCACCACGAGACTTTACGATTTTCAGTTATCGGACGCTTGCGGATTTTGACTACGCACATCAGGTACGTACTCCGGCCCGAGTGGTGATTGAGAACGTGGTGGCCACCGGAGCTGGGCGGGGGCGATTCCGTATCGATAACCATACCGGGAACAAGGTGTGGGTTGGGGTCAATCACTGTGATCCCATTGGAGAAGTTCTGCTCCGGGGGGGGATTTCCGGGCTGTCGACAGTTGTTTTCTCAATCCTGTTTTTAAGCTGGAGAAGGGGAGTGGATTATTTTTGCGAGATAACCTTTTCGACGGAAGTATTTCCGGGTTGCCGGAGAAGACGTTCAAAGAGTATTCCGGGGACGTATTCCGTAATGGTGTGACTGTTCCGGAAGAAGGAGGGCGGCCATGATCCAATTTACATCTAAATCCGATCTGATCTATCAGGATCTTCGCAGACAGATTGCCGATGGTACGCTCGCATCCGGAGCCATGCTGCCGACCACCGGAGAGCTGGGCGAACTTTACGGGGTTGCCCGAGAGACGATCAATCAGGCGATGAAGCGACTGACTGCCGATGGGCTGATCCGCCGCATCCGGGGCGTGGGAAGTACGGTCTGCGGCAAACCGGATGCCGTACCGGACAATCGGGACATCGGTTTTTATCTACCGATGTTCGGACGCGACTGTGCCGAGCCGATTGTAGCCAGGGCACCGGAATTCGCAGACATTTTCACCGGGGCAGCGACGGAGGCTGCCAGGCATGGTTACCGGCTGACCATGATTCCTCATCTCGGGGGAACTCTGGAGGAGAATATCCGGCACTATCAGGTGAATCATGTCATTGTTCATGGCGGAGATCCCGAAGTTTTTGAGCAGTTTCTGCTGGGGGGACTTTTCCGCAAGCTCCATTATATCATGATCAATCGGGAAGCTGATTTTCACTCGATCAATTATCTGGAGGAAGCCAGCGTAGAAGAGATTGCCCGGGTATTTCGGGAACTTGCCTGCAACTGGGGGCATCGGCGGTTTGCCGTGATCGGCACAGAGGTGACGAGTTTTGCTTATTCACGTCATATTCCGGCTCATCAATTGGTTCTTCGAGAGTTCGGGACCTATTCGCCGGCGTTGATCAAACGGATTCCGGAGCGGATGACCGAGGCTGATTTCGAGACGGCGGTTGACGGCCTTTTGCGTTTATCGCCGCGGCCGACGCTGATTTTTGTTTATCGAACCCGTTTCCTGGGAGGGACGATGCGGGCGCTGGCCAGGCGTGGAATCCGGGTGCCGGAGGATATTTCGGTGGTGACGGCTGAAAATGAAGATATTGGAGAATTTGAATTCGAAGGAATACCGGTGACCAGTTACCGATTTCCGACCAAACGTGAATTCGGAGTGCTTGCCGTGCGGCATCTGATTGATCTGATAGAGCGGCGGGTGGAGGCGCCGATACATGCCGCATTGCCGTTGAACTATTGCCGGGGCGAGACGTTGCGGTCGCTTCAGACGGAGTCGCCATGCCGGTTTGATTCGGATGATATTCCGACAGGAATCGGCAAAGAACAATGCCTGTCCGGAAACGGATGCCGGAATGAACCGTTATGACATCCCTCCCATGCAGCCCGAAAACTCATGAAAATTCAAGTGCCCATGACAACCAGAGAGGAGATAAGGAAAAGAAAATGAGGAATAAGCAAAAATTCACGTTGATTGAACTGCTGGTGGTGATCGCCATCATTGCGATTCTTGCCTCCATGTTGCTGCCGGCTCTGAATCAGGCCCGGGAAAAAGCGAGATTGACGCAATGTCTCAATAATTCCAAACAGATTGCATCGGCGATGACCATGTATGCCAACGATTTTGATGACTATCTGGTGCCGGGACAGCTGCCGTTGCAGAACTACTGGAACAACGATCAAGGGATACGGCCGTGGACGGAGGCGATGGGGAAATTTTCGGATCGTTCTCCCTGCAATTATGGACTTACATTCATCAAGCGGGATTATTTCAAAGGGATTACCTGTCCGTCCGAGCTGGAAATTTCAAAGTACAATTACGGTGCTTATGCGGTCAACCAGTAGCTTCACGGCAGTTTTACCAGTGCGGGAGTGATGCATACAACCTATATTACCCAGAAAGTGACCCAGGTCGGTCACCCGTCACGGGCAATGTCGGTGCTGGAGAACGCCCGGCCGGATGCCGCCACCTGGGCCTATCCAAACGCCGCTGCCAACGCCGCCTATACCATTGACGGACTGGATTACAACAACGGTCTGAGCCGTCATGGCGGCATGACCAATATTGCCTATGTGGATGGCCATGCCGCCACTGGCAACAGCCGCGGGCTTTTCGGAAACAGTTCCACTGCTGTTTACAAACTTACCTACGGCCTTGCTTCGCAACGCTCCAACTGGTATCGTGCCGGTTATTAAAGAAAAGCCGGAAAAGCCGGTTTTTCTGCCTTTTCGCCATGCAGTTCCTGTGAGAGAGAAGGAATTGGATGGCGAATTTTGCTTTTTTAGAAAAAATGTGATATGGTTCTTCCGTTCAGAGAATTGTGTGATCGAAGCAGGAACGGACAGTTCTGGGTGATGATATATACAGGGATAACTTCCGGAGGGGCAGAGAGAAAAGAAGGGGGGGCGGGGGGCGGAAGAGATAAGGAGAAAAAGATGGCCTACGAAGAAATGAGTGTGGCAGTTTTTCGGTCGCTGTATGTTTTCTGCTTGTTCGGGGCGGTCACTTGGGCTGCGGGGGGATTGGTCGGCTTCTGTTGTTTCCGGGAGCGGATTCTGCCGCTGTTGGTGATTTGCCTCCCCGGATTCTGTGTGCTGCTGGGATTGCTCGTTGTGCAGAATATCGATTACGGTTATCTGCAGGATGATCGAAAACCGCGATGGCAGGTGTTGATGTCACAGGCTGATTTCAAACGGTCTTTTCCGGCGGTTGAGTCGGTGACAAGCTGGCGGGAAAATGGCTGGAAATCCAGGATCGATCTGTCGCTATCTGCGCCTGTGCCCGCCGCAGAACGGATGGAGATGAGCCGATCCCTTGTCGCTGCTTATTTGAAAATTCAACCGGATCCGTGGGAAGAGGTGCGACTGCTCTGGCGACAGCCGGGATCGGAGCGCATGGAAGAGAGTCTCACGCTCCCCGCCTGGTGGCCTTCGATTACCGGAGCGGTTCGGAATAGTGAGCGGTATCCGGGCAGACGAATTGCAATGGTGGTAGTAAGCATTCTTGCGGCGGAAGCGTTATTGATTGCCTGGTTGAGCCGGAAGTTCCTTTTCGCCGCGGCAAAGAACCGTCAGGAGCGCGGTTTGATCGGTGGAACTGTGGTCTGGCTGGCGTACAGCATCGGGATGCTGTTACTCATGGGAATGTCGAACAGTGGTTTTTATGCCGGTTTGAACGGTTTCTTGTGGGGGGGCTTCTCGGCGGATACCTGTTGGTGCTGGCAGGAATGATCCGACTGCGGCGGCGGGAGATTTCTTGGTCGTGCGTAGAATGTCTGACGTTGTGTTTCGGCGGTATTTTTTATTCACTTCTGGTAGTGATTGGCTTGCTGAGTTGGGGCGTATAAACCGGTTTGAACCGGGACGAGCCGAAAAAAACGGCGCCAGGCTGTAACCAGGCGCCGTCGCTTCAGGATGGACTCAACGCGGGCTCCAGTTGACGCTCGTCGGTTTTTCCATCGGAGCTTCTTCCCGGCTGTAATCCGGCAGGGCGGGGGCGTCTGCCGCCGCATGAGGCGTAATCCGGTATTTCCCGGACTCGGCGATGAAGAACAACGTTCCGTCATCGGCCTTTACCGTGGCGGCGCCCAGGGTTTTGCCGGTATCCGCGTTCTGCACCAGCCAGTGGCCGGGAGCGAGGTCCGTGATCAGCACCTGTTGCCGTCCGACCGCTCCGGCGACCGACACCGTCAGTTCCCGGGTTCGGTTCTGACCGTCGCGGGCGAGATTCACGGTCCGGTGATCCAGCTGAATGGTGCAGGCACCGTTCTGTTCCGAAAATTTCACCGGCAACGCCGTCACGCCCGGAACATTGCGTGTCAGCTGCATGACGTTGAGGAACGTGAACGGCCCGTTGACCGGTTTCTTCAGCGAGAAGACCGTGCGCGAACCGTTGACCTCTTCCAGTTCGGTGAAGGGGGCTTCATACTGGTTGCCGAAGACGTTGTAGGTTTCCTTGCCGGTGGCGGTGGTGACGTTCAGCTCATCGGGCGCGGGCAGCAATGTGTTCAGCGTCAGCCGGCCTTCGCCGTTGAGCGTGTCGACGACGATCCGACCTGGTTCGGCGATGGAGGGTTTGCCCCAGCTGTTGAGCGGCCAGTAGGGCGTCAGCCCGGAGGTTTTCGGTACGACGGCATCCAGCACGATCACCACCATCGGGCGTTTGGGATCACCGAGGTTGAGTACGACAAAATTTCGGATGTTTCCCACCAGGCGTCCCCGGGCATAGCCTGCTGCTGTATCCGTTTTGAATACGCTGAAGAAGGGCCGGACCGCTGACGGGCCGAAGGCGGCGGCAAGCATTCTGCCGTTGCGGGTTTTTTCCAACAGCTCCTTCATATTGTTGGGCGAGGCGGAGTGGTAGACCTGACCGCCGTCGTCGTTCTTTTCCGGCGTGCGGAAAAGCATCACGTTGTGCGAGACCGAGGTCTTGTTGAATTTCATGTCGTAGGGCGTACCGTAAAACCGATAGGTGCCGAGGTCCGCCGCCAGCATTCCGCGGTAGTAGATCTGGAAATCGCCGGCGTTGAGGTGCTGGTGATTCCCCGACTGGAAGCCGCCGCCGGTCAGATAGACGATTGCGTCGTTGGCATCCTTGCCGAAATCCCAGCCGGTCCGTGCCACCATCGCCGGATAGGGCTCGGGCATGTAATGGGTGAGCGGCAGGCTGCTGCGATCTGGTTCCGCCTTGATTTTTGGATCGTTATGCAGCAGGTAAAGCAGGGGTTCCATCCGTCCCCATGAGGCGGCCTGACGTTCATAATCTCCCTTGAGGATGGGATCGTCGGCATAGGTATAGCAGAGGAAGGCGGTCATGGGGTTGCTCCAGTACTTGCCTCGCTGCTGATAGGCGATGAAGTCATCGCCGTCGCGCATCAGCGTGCCGTCTGGAAGCCGCATATAAATCCAGGCATAAGGAACTTTTTTCACACCTTCTCCGAAGAGATCGAGTCCCAGCGTCCGTTTGATGTTCCATGCGGCGAGCATGTCGCAGGTGAAGCGGCTGAGACCGTAACTCATGCCCTGATTGTGACGGCCACCGGAATATTCGAACGTGTGCATCGGCGACAGCTCCTCCAGCATCCGGTAAATGCAGAGCCGGTACGGTTCCGGGTCCTCATCATAAATCGCCACAGCCATGGAGAAAAGATCCCGAGACACCTGGTGTTCGTTGCCATGGCCGTTGACGATATTCTGGAGGAAGGGGGGCCAGCCGATTTCCATATCGTCGGCAAGGCGCATCATATTTTCGCGGATGGACTGACGATCTTCCGGGGTCATAAGATCATAACACCAGTCATAGACCAGTGCTGCGGAATAGATTGCCCGGCCAATTTCGCGCGTGATGTCGAGCATGTTTCCGAATTCGACGCAACTAAGATAGTCACGTGTCAGCTTCACCGCTTCCTTGCCGAGGGCGGTGTTGCCGGTCATCAGATAAACGAAGGCTTTGTTGCGGACGGCGGTTTCCAGCCGGGCATCATAATCGACCGAGCCGGACTCAGGCGGGGTGAAGGGATACGGTTTTTCCGCCAGACGCTGCATCTGTTTCCAGACTTCCCGGTTTTCACCCAGATTCAGATTGGCTTTGATTTCCGGCAGCAGTTTTCGGGTGACCAGGAGACGGGGCCGGTCTTTCGGCGGCAGATGTTTCGGGACATAGGCGGCAGCGGCGGGGGGAATGGCAGGAGGAGTATAGGGGGCGATGGTGATTTCATCCAGCGCCATGCCTTCCGGGAGCCAGATTTTTACGAGGTCTTTGCCGCCGGAGAAATTGAATTTTCCGAGCGTATTCCGGGCGTATTCCCGCGGCTGCCACGGCGAGAAGGCGCAGAGTCTCTGTTTCAGCTGATCGCCGACAGCGACGTCCACACGGAGCGAAGCGGTTTTACTCAGATTGAGGATTTCCCGGTGTTTTTCCGGCGTGGCCGAAGTGACTGTCCGGATCTGGTAGCGGCCCTCCGGCATGGTGACTTCAAAACATAGATCGGGGGCACCGGTTGGTGTGCCGCTCTGCGGCTTCACGCCGGGTTTCAGCGCCAGCCCCTTGCCGCCGGCGAACTTGGATTGTTCCACGATCTCGACACGGTCAGCCGGAAACCGGGCGGCTTCCGCCTGCAAAGTGAGCGGCCGGCCGAGCGGCATTTTGCCGGGAGTCAGGGTGATGGCATCCACCCCCAGCCGGGGTTCGCGTGTCCAGAATTTCAAGAAATTGGTTCCTTTTTCCAGCCGCACGGCGCCGAGGGAAAGTTCCGCTCCGTCGGGATGGGATCCGGTATGCATTTCGCTGACCGGGTTTTGATTAACGGTGTAATAAAAGGAGTCGCTGCTGCCGTCGGGCGCGTAGAATCGCAGCGAAATATCATAGCCACCGGTTTTTTCAACGGCAATGGGAATGACAAGATCTGCCGGAGTGTCTGGTTGCGGAGGATTTTTCAGCCGGACGGTACCATGGAGTCGGACGAGTTTGCCGCCGGAAGCGTTTTTCCGATTTTCAATCCGGATGCTTTGGGTTTCCGAGCGACCGGATTCAGCTTCAACCGCAAGCGCCATAGCCGCCGCGCCGGTCAGCAGCACGCCGCCGGCAAAGAGAGATTTCCAGAAGTCCATCTTTCATCCTTTCGATTGTCGTTCGATCGCTGCTGCCGGGATGAAGCCGGGAGGGAGGCAGGCATTGCCGTTAGTTTTCATAAAAAACGGTATGCGGTTCCGGGATCCCGTTCAGACAGAGGGAAGGTAGCATGATCTTTCTGCTTTGTCAATCGCCGAGCGGATTTTCGCCAGAAGAATTTATGCGCACAGCAGGAAGTGGATACATGTATCTCTTGTGTCGTAATACCGTGGGAGGTATTTATCCCCGTTCTGCCGGGCGTACCCGTGCCACCAGCTGCATGAAGGCCCGTCCGTAGGCAATGTAGGCGGCGATGGCTGCCTGATCGCGTTCCTCCGCACGGTCGTCGATAAAACGCAGCGGCAGATGCGGCTCTATGGAAAAACCGCCATCGTAGCCACGTTGCAACAGGTCTCCGACGATTTTTTCTACCGCGCCTTCGCCTTCACCCGGGAGCGTCGGCAATACGGCGGCATTGTCGGAGGAAGCGGCGAATCGGTGACCGTCCTTGATGTGCACATGAACAATTTCCTCCCGGACCTGTCGGTAGAAGTCCCAGGAGTCCTGCAACCGTCCGCCGGTATCCGGGGTACTGCGGTCAAGGGTCCAGAGAGGATTGCCGGTGTCGAAGACCAGCTTCAATGCGGGGGACTGGATGTGTTCCAGCAGTCGCAGCGAATGCCGGGCGGACTGGCCGCCGTAGTTGCGGCAGTTTTCATGGCCGTATATCACACCTTCTTCTTCGCAGCGGTGGACGAGTCGGGTGACTTTGGCAAAGACGGCCTTCTCTACTTCCGGATCAAAAGGGGGACGTTGCGGTTGTACTAGAAAACTCATCCCTCGCAGAAGGCGGCATTTCAGGCGCCGCATTCGCGTGAGCGCTCGTTCCAGCATCGCCAGGCTGCGCTCGAAGTCCTCGTCGCTGAAGGGATCGCATTGCCAGTTTGCCACCGCAGATCCCAGGCAGGGAATTTGGATGCCGGCGTCCTCCAGTTTCCCGGCGACTTCGTCGAAAGCGGCATCATCGAGATCGTGAAACTGTGTTTCTCCAACGTAGCGGGGCTCGATATGGCGCCAGCCCAGAGCTAGAGTGGCCGCGATCTGTCCGTCGATGCTGCGGGAGGCTTCATCCGCAAATCCACAATAAAACATGGAGACGCTCCTGGTTGCTGTTTAAGTAGAGGGCCGGAAAATATGGCGGCATGCCCATCACCTGCCGGCATAACGATTCTATTTTCCAGCCACTCCGCCGTCCTTACTTATCTTTAAGGTAATTCCAGAGAAAGGCAATTGCAAGAATTTTATCCGGGTATCCCGGACAGAGGAACGCAAAGTTTTTCATTGGAACTATCAGAAAAGAATGGGAAAAAACCGGTTTTATCTTGCTTTTTGTAGAAAAACGTGCCATATTATAAAATGATAAAGAGAATCGGACAGAAGCGGGGACTCCAGCCCCTTTCTGTCCCCCCGGAAAGGTGGCACCATGGCGCATCTGCCGAAATATGAACTGGTCAAACGACAACTGCTGGCCGAACTCCGCTCCGGCGTTTATCCGGCGGGGGAACGGATTCCCACGCGGGAAGAACTGATTACCAAATTCGGTGTGACCCGGACCACCATCAATCAGGCGTTGAAGGAATTGGTGGATTGCGGCGTACTGAGTACCAGTCGTCGGGGGGGGACGGTGTTTACAGGACAGCAGCCGCCGCGCCGGGTTGCGTTTGTGTCCCAGCTGGAGCGCAGTTTGCCGGGGACGGGCGTACACGGGGAGACTGCGGAGATGAGTCTGTTGAATCCGCTGCTTTACCGGGCAGGGGAATTCAATCTGGAATTCATCGACATCAAGCATTTCACTCCCTCTCCGGAATTTGTGGAACGGTATGACTGTCTGGTGGCGGTGATGCCGCAGGACGCGCAGCTGGAAAAACTTGCGGAATTTCCGGACAAAGTCCTGTTTGTCAATCGGTACGGCGCGGATTTGAATTATATTTCCACCAATCACCGGGCGGCGGTTCGGGAGCTGGTACGGTACAATGTGACGGCTGCCGGAGGAGGTGCGCAGATGTTTTTCATCACGGCCCGCAGTGCGGGGAGCTGTTTTGTGGAGCGGGAGCGCCGGGCCGGGTTTGTAGACGAATGTGCGGCTGATCAGCTGTTTTACCGGATCTGCGAGGCGGAGACGACGGATTACGAAGAGGTTTTCCGGATGTTGTGCGAATTGCCGATCGTGCCGGGCAAACCGGTACTGATGTGCGCTCCTTCGCTGGCGTTTTCCGGTGCGGTGATCCAATGGGCACGCCAACGGAAGCTGCAGTTTGGCGTGGATCTTTTTTATTCTGATTTCGACAATCCCCATGCCCGTCGCACGACTGGAGAATATATCGTATCTGCGGTACAGGATTATTCCGCGATGGGCCGAGAGATTTACCGGGCGTTGCAGGACTGGGGCAACGGCAAGATTCAAACTTTTATTCCCTGCCGGACGGTCGACTGATCCGGCGATCCAAACAGGCGCGCCCCGGAGCGGCGGAACATCATGTTGGAAAATATCATCATTCGCGATGCGAGTCAGCATAATCTGAAACATATTGACGCGGTTATTCCACGCAATAAACTGGTGGTGATCACCGGCCTGAGCGGTTCGGGAAAATCCTCTCTTGCCTTTGATACGCTTTACGCCGAAGGACAGCGACGCTATGTGGAGAGTCTTTCCGCCTACGCCCGGCAGTTTCTCGACCGGTTGCAGAAACCGAAGGTGGAGCATATAGAAGGGCTTTCGCCCGCCATTGCCATCGAACAGCGCACGGCAGGAGGCACCCCCCGCTCCACGGTGGCGACGGTGACGGAAATATACGATTATCTGCGGCTGCTTTACGCGCATGTCGGCATTCCGCATTGTCCGCGGTGTGGCCGAAAACTGGAGTCCCAGTCGGCGCAGAAGATTGCCGAACTCCTTGCCGCTGTCGAACCCGGGCGGAAGCTGATGCTGCTCGCGCCTTTCGTGGTCGGGCGCAAGGGGGAACACCGGGAGGTGCTCGCCGATTTGCGCTCCGAAGGATTTGTCCGAGCCCGTATCGACGGGGAAATTGTGCTGCTGGACGAGTTTGGGGAGGCGGTGCCGGATAAGAACAAACGGCACACCATTGAAGCCGTAGTGGACCGGCTGGTGTCAGGGCGGATGGATTCCGCCCGGCTGACCGATTCGGTGGAGACTGCGCTGCGGCACGGCAACGGCGTTATCACCGTGCTGCTGGAGAATCCCGATCCGTCCGGTCCCGCCTATCTGGAAGAACAGCACAGTGAAAAACTGGCCTGTCTTGCCTGTGGCGTCAGTTACGGTGAACTCCAGCCGCGGAATTTTTCCTTTAATGCTCCCTACGGAGCCTGTCCCGAATGTAACGGGTTGGGGATTCTGCAGGTCATGGATCCGGCGCTGGTGATTCCGGATGATTCGCTGTCCATCAAAAACGGTGCGATTCCGGGCTGGCGGCGGGGGCCGCGCCATTTGATCATGTATTACAATCTGCTGCTGCGCAAGATTGCCGAATGCTGGAACTGCCCCGATATGTTGACCCGGCCCTTCCGGGAACTGCCGGAGTCCATCCGGAAGTTGCTGCTCTACGGGAGCGGCGACGAACCGCTGGAGTTCGATTACTACATGCATGGACGCAAATACCGGTGGAGCAAGCCTTTTGAGGGGATTCTGGAAAATTTGCGTCGCCGTATGGTTGAAACGGAATCGGATTCCGTGCGCGAGCGCTTGAAAGAATATCTCGCGCCCCGCGTCTGCCCGGCCTGCAAAGGGGCGCGTCTCAATCCGGTCAGTCTGGCAGTGACGGTGGGAGGTCTCGGGATTCACGAATTCAATGCGCTTTCGGTGGAGCAGGCATTGGCCTTTGTCGAAAAGCTGAATCTTGAAGGCGAGGCGGCGGCAATTGCCGGAGACGTGCTCAAGGAAATCCGCAGTCGCTTGACGTTTCTGCGGGACGTGGGGTTGAGTTACCTGACGCTGGACCGGATCAGTCATACCCTTTCCGGCGGTGAGGCGCAGCGCATCCGACTGGCAACGCAGCTGGGCTGCAGTCTGGTGGGCGTGCTGTATATTCTGGATGAACCGAGCATCGGACTGCACCAGCGGGACAACGATCGACTGCTGGATACACTGGCCCGGCTTCGGGATCTCGGCAATACCGTCCTGGTCGTGGAACATGACCTCGATACCATCAACCGGGCGGATTATGTGTTGGACCTCGGTCCTGGTGCGGGGCGGCTCGGCGGCGAGCTGGTGGCCGCCGGGACGCCGGAGGAAATCAAACGTTCGGAGCGATCTCTCACCGGAGCGTTTCTGTCCGGCCGGCGTGAGCTGGCGGTCCCGGAAAAACGTTGCCGGGGGAACGGCAGGAAAATCTCTATTCGCGGTGCGCGCCACAACAATCTCAAGAATATCGATGTAGACATTCCGCTCGGCACCTTCTGCTGTGTGACCGGCGTTTCCGGTTCCGGCAAGAGTTCTCTGATCAACGAAATTCTGGTGCGGGCGCTCAACCGGCAGCAGAAAGTTCAGGATCTGCCGCCCGGGGAACACGATTCCATCCGGGGCCTTCAGTATGTGGATAAGACGATTGTCATCGATCAGAGTCCGATCGGGCGAACCCCGCGTTCGAATCCGGCGACCTACACGGATGCCTTTGGAGCGATTCGGAAACTGTTTGCAGAGCTTCCGGAATCCAAAGTCCGGGGGTTCGGCCCCGGACGTTACAGCTTCAACGTCAAAGGCGGACGCTGCGAGGAGTGCAAGGGCGACGGCATTAAAAAGATCGAAATGCAGTTTCTCTCCGATGTTTACGTGGAGTGCTCCGCCTGCGGCGGCCGGCGCTTCAACAAGGAGACGTTGTCGGTGCATTATAAAAAGCGCAGCATTGCCGATGTGCTGGAGATGACCGTCAATCAGGCTGCGGAATTTTTCGATGCATTTCCCGCGCTTTCCCGGAAACTGGCGACGCTGCGGGAGGTCGGACTGGGATATGTGCAGCTGGGGCAGCCGGCGACCACCCTTTCCGGCGGCGAGGCTCAGCGGGTGAAACTGGCCGCCGAACTGGCCCGGGTGCCGCGTGGACATACGCTTTATGTGCTGGATGAACCCACGACCGGATTGCATCTGGCGGATATTGAACAACTCATGAAAGTGCTGCTGAAATTACGCGACCTCGGCAATACCGTGCTGGTGATCGAACATAACCTTGACGTGATCAAGTGCGCCGACTATGTGCTGGATCTCGGGCCGGAAGGCGGTTCCGGCGGCGGCGAACTGGTGGCCTGCGGTACTCCGGAAGAGGTGGCGCGGGTGGAGGCCTCGCATACCGGGCGTTATCTGCGGCCGTATCTGAAAGGGAAAGTGACGCCATGTTGCTGAAGGTTTTCATGGCGATTCTGGAGACGTTCATCGTTTTCGGATTCGGGGTGTTCGTCTGGAAAAAGGGGATGATCCATCCGGACGATCTGGATAAACTGGGGAAATTGACGCTGGATTTCTTTTTCCCGATGCTGACTTTTTCCACGATTACGTCGAGCTTCGATCCGGAACGGCTGAATGAACTCTGGCTGATGCCGGTACTCGGGTTCGGCCTGATGGCATTCGGTGGCGCGGCCGGATGGTTTTTAAAAAAATTCATGAAGAACCGTACGCCGGAACGCGAGCGGACTTTTCACCATATCTGTGCGATCAACAATTATGTCTTTCTGCCGTTGATCGTATTGCAGAACATCGGCAATGACCGCCATATTGCATTGCTTCTGATGATGAATGTCGGTTCAACCATCGGTTTCTGGACCATCGGTATCATGACATTGAACGGTGGCGGCAGCTGGGCACAATCGATCCGGAGTATCTGGTCGATCAACCTGGCGGCTGTAGTGGCGGCATTGGTGGTCGCTTTTCTGGGCATTCCGGTGGTTGGGCCGCTGGCCAAGGCAATTCGCAGCATGGGCAACATGGCGGTACCATTCATGCTGCTGCTGATTGGTATCGCGTTGGCCCAGTGCTGGCGCCGGATCTGGACGCACAAATTTGACATGACCTATCTGACGCTGGTCCGGTTGCTGGTGATTCCGGTCTTGATCGGCGCAGTGTTGAAATTACTGCCGCTTCCGGCGGATGTGCTGCTGGTGACGCTGGTGGTGGCGCTGATGCCGGCGGCTTCCAGTTCGGTGCTGGTGGCGCGGCGTTACGGTGGATGTGAAGACTTCGCAGGGCAGGCGATTATTATTACTACGCTGATTTCTCTGCTGACGATTCCGCTGCTGTTGCGGATGTTTCTCGGAGAAGCCGGAGTGTAATGGACGCAACGGTCCCTGCAGACAGCGGTGAGTAAATAACTCGGGGAGGAGTGGGTGATGGCACCGTTTCTGGTCGGCATCGGTGGCGGCAGCGCCTCCGGAAAGAGTTTTCTGACAGAGCGTCTGGTGGAACGTCTGGCGGGACGGAGGGTGATGCAGATTCACACCGACACGTTTTTCCGGAAGGAGAAGCCGCGGATGAAGTCCCGTTTTTCCGGGAATTTTCTGGAAGACTTCAATCAACCGGCAAGCTGGGATCTGGACAGGTTTGTTGCGGCCTTTGGCGAAGCGGCCGGTTCCGGAGCGGAGGTGGTGGTGGTCGAAGGCATTTTCGCGCTGTATCTCGAATCGGTGCGGAGTCGTTACGATCTGACGGTATTTGTCGACACGCCTTCTGATGAGCGCTTTTATCGGCGGATCCGGCGGCGCATGGCGCTGGGGGTGACGCTGGAGGAGGAGGCGGATTATTTCCTTGGAACCCAGCGCTTCCGGCATCAGGAGTTTTATGAGCCGCTCCGGGCTCTCGCGGACGTCGTGATCAACGGCAGTGAAATTACTGCGCGCAAAGTTGCGGTCGTAGCCGCCTACATACAATCCATGCTGCCGCCGGTAGATCGAGAGGATTCCACCGGCCATTAAGGTACAGCGCTGTTGGGCGTTCAGGGGGGTGTCAGTGCATTTTTCGGCGGCAGGTGGTGCTGCTGCGTCGGGTGCTGCACGGGGTATAGCCGCCGGGAAAGAGACTGCCCGGTCGAACTTCGAGGCGCATGGCCAGTTCCAGCGGCGTGGCAGCGGCGCATTCGCGCTGCATGGCCAACAGCAGATGGGCGGCGGCTTCGGCGTCCGCTGCAGCGTTATGGTGATGGAAGCGATGGCCGATGAAATCACACAGGGTATTAAGCTTGTGATTTTCCAGCTGCGGCCAGAGTCGGGCGGCGGTTTTGCAGCTGCATAGATACTTGCATGTGGGGTAGGGCAGACCGTAGGTGTCGCAGAGGGCTCGCAGGACCGACAGATCAAAAGCGGCATTATGGGCTACAAGAAGGTTGCCCGTCAACAATGGCATCAGCCGCGGTGCGAGGTCGCCGAACTCTGGAGCATCTGCCACGTCGGTTTCATGAATGCCGTGGATGGCGACGTTGAAAGGATCAAAACGGGCACAGGCCGGAGGCGGTTTTATCAATTGCTCGGTGGTGAAGGTAATGACGTCATCAGTAATGACGGCGATGCCGACGGAACAGGCGCTGGCGCGTGCTGCGTTGGCGGTTTCAAAGTCAATGCATATGGTTTTCAAGAACAGATTCTCCAATCGTTTCCGCATGGCGCCGGAAATGCCCCGGTGTCATGCCCCGTTTTTTATGATACAATCGTGAAAAATAACCTGCGTCGGCATAGCCGACAGCCGCTGCCGCCTCTTTGACCGATAACCCGGGGTCGGCGGTCATTAACTGTTCCGCCCGGGCGAGACGCAGTTCGATCAGCAGTTCCTGAAATGACATTCCGAGCTTGCGGCGGAGTTGATGTGTCACAGTAGAGGGACTGCAATGCAGCTGCCGTGCTGCGTCGGCAACCGTCAGCGGTTCAGCACAATGGCGGCGCAGCCATCGCTCCAGCTCCCGGACGGAGACAGAATCTTTTTTGACAATCAATTCATGGTCAATGATATAGTCGACAAGCATTTCGAAGAGCCCCAGTACTGGCTCCAGCCGTTCCGGAGTGAATTCCGGAAGTGAACGATAGGTCCGGAGCAGTTCTCCGCGTCGTTCCGGCGGGCAGCGCCGCAGAACGCTTTCCGGAGGCTCCGGCGCGGTACGGAATTGTCCGAACATGGAGAAGCCCAGCAGTTCTTCTCCTGCCCGAATGGGCGCGATCGCTTCTTCCACACCGGCATGGCAACGGTAGGGATAGAGCCGTCCCCGGGCCAGGCAGCAGTTTCTGGCAGTCCGGTCATTGGCTTCGCAGTCGGCCCGGGAACAGACTGCCTGCTGGATTAATTCGCAGTAGGGGGCATTCATGCGTCGCCGCCGTCGGATTTCGCCGTCCGGAGTACAGAAGAGGATGGTTACTCCGAAACTGTCCGAGAAATTCTGGAAAATCCGGTTGATACGTTCATCCAGCAGCAGTTCAAGATCCCGTTTCATCGGTGTTCCCTTAGTAAATTCAGATCATATGATTGGATTAAGATAGCGTATTTTTGCCTGATTGTCCAGTTTTTTGCCGTCTTCACCATTCACAAACAGGGAAAAATCCGATAAACTATGATAAACGGATGCGCCATTCCGTAATTTTTCACACAGAAAGGGAAAAGGATCATGGAACCCGTAAAAGTCGGAATCATCGGTCTCGGATTCATGGGCACCACGCATCTCGCCATTCACCGGAGCAATCCCAAGAGCCGTGTGGTGGCTGTCGCCGATATCGATTCGGACAAACGTGCCGGCGACATTCGCAAAGTGGTCGGCAATATCGGCGGCGGTCGAAATGACCGCATCGATCTGACCGGTATTCGCGTCTACGAGAATGCCGCAGCGTTGCTGGCCGATCCGGAAGTGGAAGAAGTGGACATCTGTTTGCCCACTTATCTGCATGCCGATGTTGCCATCGCCGCATTACGCGCCGGTAAGCACGTTCTGCTGGAGAAACCGGTGGCACTTGATTATGAACAGGCTGCAGCCATCGTCGCCGCGGCCCGGGAATCGGACCGTTGTTTTACTGTCGGGCTATGTGTACGTGCCTGGCCGGAATACCGCCGGGCTTTTGAAGAGGTCGCTGCCGGGCGGCTGGGGAAGATCCGCAGTGCTTTTTTTAAACGTTTTTCTCCGAATGTGGACGGGAACGGCTGGCAGAACTGGTACATGAAGGATGAACTCAGTGGTGGGGCACTGCTGGATCTGCATATGCATGATATAGATGAAGTGCTCTATTTCTGTGGTCGTCCGAAGGCCGTATCATCGGTTGGAACAACGTATAAAACCGGGATTTATGATCATGTCTTCACATTGTATCATTTTGATGCCGAAACGCCCGCTGTCTGTGCCGAAGGCGGTTGGTCCGCGGCGAAAACGGCTCCTTTTGAAATGAGTTTCCAGCTGATCGGAGAAAAGGCGACCATTATCAGCGGACCGACAGGAATGTTCCTGTACCATGTGGATGGCGCTGTGGAGAAAGTGGAATTCGAGGCCGGATCCATGCCGACCGGATGGCACGTCGAAATCGATCACTTTCTGGATGCTGTCCGGGGGCGGGCGGACATCCGGAAGTTCCTGCCGCTGCAGGATATTCTGGACGGCATGGCGATTTACGAGGCGGAGCGCCGTTCGCTGGGAGAGGGCGGTGTCGCCGTCACTGTGGATTATCGTTGAATATTCACTGTCGGAGGTGAAGGAAGATGAAGTATTATGCTGCATTGAATGCCTGGGTACTGGGGGGATTCGGAGGAGAGCGCGACGCGTTCGCCTGCATCGACGACGCTGCCGAATTCGGGATGGATGGTGTGGAGCTGACAATCGGTGACGTCGTGCCTTGGGGAATCCCGGCAGACGAATGCCGCCGGATTCGGGAATACGCCCGGGAGCGGGGCCTGGGCCTGCGCTCGGTGGCGAGCGGATGCGGCTGGAGTCAGCCGCTGAGCGCCCCGAATGAAGAAGCGCGTCGCAATGCGGTGGCGATGGTTCGGGATTATCTGCGGATCGCCGCGGAACTGGGTGCGGAATGCGCCCTGGTGATTCCCGGAGTGGTCAATGCCGGATGGGATCCCGCCTGTCCGGTGACCCCCGCGGCTGTGGTGTGGCGCCAGGCAACAAAATCCATTCAGGAGCTGCTGCCCGTGGCTGCGGAATGTCGGGTTGCCATTGCCTGTGAAAACGTCTGGAACAAATTTCTGACTGATCCCTTTGCCATGCGTCAGTTTATCGATCAATTCGAATCTCCCTGGGTGGGGTCGTATCTGGACGTGGCGAATTGTTTGAACGTGGGCTATCCGCAGGACTGGATCGACATTCTGGGAGAACGGATCAAAGGAGTGCATTTCAAAAACTGGAAGTCGGAGGATTTCGGAGGGGGACTGCACGGCTTCGGAGAAGACATTACCGTCGGAGAGGCGGACTATCCGGCCATTCTTGCTGCGCTGGAGCGGATCGGGTATCGGGGACCGGTCACGGTGGAGATGATTCCGTTCTGCAGATTGCCGGATATGGTATTGCCGGACCGGGAACTGGGACGGGCGGCAGCTGAGCGTCTGCGGGAGATTCTAGCCCGGTGAAAGCGGTGAAAATTGTGCCTTCTACGGGGCAGGTGGAACGGGCTGCGGATGGCAAAGTCTACGGCTGGATCCGGCGTAAAAATACACCGTATTTTGTCCTGCACAACGGCAAGGCGGAACGTCTGGAAAAGAAGCCCGTGTGGACTCCCGCCACCGGCGCAGTAACCGGTTCTCAGTTCCTGGTTCATCGGGATTTTCCGAAGAACGGCGGAAAATTAAAGGAATTGGATTTGATTGAACGCAAACTGACCGTAACCGAACCGGATGGCAAGGTGCGGGAGTTGCCGATCGATTACGCCAGCAAAGGAGTATATATTATGAGTATGGCAGCGTTACCGGATGGGACGGTTCGGGGCGCGGCCATGCATCCGATGCGCTATTTCATCTTTGATACCGGCAAACAGGCGTTTACGGGGACCGGCAATGCGGTTTACCAGTGGAACGCCCTGCAGACGGATGGCACGCATCTTTTCGTCGGCGGTTACGGCAATGGGGCGCTGTTGGACTGGGACATCACCAAACCTTTCACCGGGGTGGAAAAGAAACCTCATCCGAACGACAATCCCTATAACTTCGGCGAGGCGACACCGGAAATCCACCGTCCGAGTTACATCGTTTTGATGCCGGATCAGCGTACGCTGGTCATGGCCGGTACTCCCGGATACGGTCGTACCGGAGGCGGACTGGTGTTGGCTGACCGCGAGCGTCGCAGCATGCGGATCATCCCGCAGAATCGGATGATGTCGCCCCAGTCGGTTAACAGTCTGTTGCCGCTGAGCGAAAAGACGTTGCTGTGTGGAGGAACGGTGACTCCGGGAACCGGCGGGCGTACGATTGCGAAGGAGGCGGAACTCGGCATTTTCGATTTGGAAAAAGAGGCCTTCATCTGGCGGGGAAAACCGGTTGCGGGGGTGAAATCCTATTATTCCATGCTGCCGCTTGCCGACGGCAAGGTGTTGATTGCCGCTGACCTGGACAAGCTGCTGGTGTTTGATCCGGCAAAGCGTACGCTGGAGAAAAACATTGCGATTGAGCCGCTTGAGATGGGCCGAATGATCTGGCAGCAGGGGCCGCGGATGCTTCAGAGCGACGGGAATCGCATTTTGGTTCTTATGGAACGGGGCGTTGCGGAATTTCTGCCGGAGTCCGGCACTTTGCGGAAATTGACGGATGTTCCGAAACGTATCACTTCCGGTGGTACAGTCAGTGGCGGGCGGATCTATTTTGCCTGCGGGCCGGAGCTGTGGAGTTATCGGTATTGAATGATGCCGGCCGCGGGACAACTCCTCCGCGATAACAGTGCGGAGGAGTCGTGGTTGTAAAATTCCGTTTTCGTGATATATTACGAAAATGGACTGAAAAACGGGGAATGGGTGCGATTGATTCTCCGTTCTTTTTTTTGCAGATTATTCTTTCGGAAAGTTGCCGGAATATGTTGCGTAGAGATGAAAACACACCCGGAATGCCGTTCCCCATGAACGCCGGGAATGGAGAAGGTTCACCCGCCCGGTGGCGGCGGTGGTTGAATCTGGCATTGTTACTGGTCATTCCCGCTCTGATGATCGTGGTGCTGTGTGTGCTGGATCGAAGCGCTTTGACTGTGACGGTGATCAATCCGGCAGTAACGGAATGGGTCGAATGTTGCGGAGTGGTGCTGAGTGCGGCAAGTATTCTGTATTTCATCTGGGTGGTATCGCTGGCTGTCCGGCGTTACCGGGAGGTTGAGCCGGTATCGGATGCGGAACTTCCAACCTGTACTGTGATTGTCCCCGCCTACAATGAAGGGCGTCATGTGCTGGAAACACTGCATAGCATTCTGGCCGGAGACTATCCGCCGGACAAGCTGGAGATCATGGCTGTCAATGACGGCAGCCGCGATGATACCTGGGTGTGGATTTCCCGGGCTGCGGCGGAGTCCGGCGGTCGGATTCATGCAATCAATCTGGAGCGGAATCGCGGAAAACGAGGCGCCATGCATGCCGGTTTTCTGGCCTCACATGGGGAAATCGTGATTTCGATTGACAGTGACTCGATTATTCTGCCGGATACGCTGCGGCGTATGGTTTCTCCTTTTGTCCGCTATCCGGAGGTCGGCGGAGTGGCCGGCAATGTGAAAGTCTTGAATTGGGATGGTGGTTTAATTCCCAAGATGCTGGATGTGAACTTTGTTTTCAGCTTTGATCTGATCCGCGCGGCGCAGAGTGCGGTGCGTGCGGTTTTTTGTTCCCCCGGAGCTTTGACGGCCTGTCGTCGCGCAGTGGTGATGCCGAGAATTGATGAATGGGTGAATCAGCAGTTTCTCGGGCGTCCGGCCAACATCGGCGAAGACCGGGCATTGACCAATCTGATTTTGAAATCCGGTTATGCCGTGGTGTTTCAGCGATCCGCCATCGTTCTGACCCGGGTGCCGGAGACGTATTATGGGCTGTCCCGGATGTTGATCCGCTGGGCACGCAGCAATATTCGGGAAAATCTGGAAATGCTGTTGTTTGCCTTCAATTTCCGCCGCCGTGCCGCCTACAGCCGGATGGCACTGGTAGTGAACCTGGTTATGCAGTTATGCTGGATGGTAACGCCGGTGTTTGCTGCATTTCTTTTCCTGTACTGTATGATTGCCACGCTGGGAGCGTTTCTGCTGTCGCTGCTGCCGGTACTGGTGCTGTCGGCTGTGTTTCCGGCGAGCGTCTACTTTCTCCGGCGCGGTTGCAGCGGGACATGCATGGTGTACTTCTATGCGTTGTTCGGTTTTATAGCGATGTTCTGGATTGCGCCGTTCGCGCTGTTTTCGTTTCACCGTTCCGGTTGGCTGACTCGCTGAGTCAGCGTTTATCCAGATAGGTTCGCATCAGTTTCGGCAGCTGCCGGTAAACACGTTCATCCAGATTGAAGCGTTCGCCGATTTCCCGCATCAGCCGTGCGGCATGGGCTTCGCAGCCGCTGGCCAGGTCCGCTGCCGTGCGGCGCAGTGTCGTTTTCACTTCGGCAATCCGACAGGGTTCAGAATCCTGCAACAACGCGGTTCGGATGGGGCGCCCTTGACGGGTGCGGCGTGGTTCCGGGGAGGTCGCGGTCAGGACCAGGCGATCGGTATTGGCGAGCGTGACACGCATTTCCAGCATCTGTTCCACGAATCCGAGTTCAGAATAAAGACGGCTGATGAAATCCACGGCCTCGGCGGAAAATTTCAATAGAAACTCGCAGGGCAGGCGGCGATCCGGCGTAGGGCACAGCCGGGTGTAAAACAGCAAGCCGCTTTTGCCGATCTGGCAGAATTTCGTGGTGTTTTCCGGAAAAATCCGCAATGCGGTATTGGTGCAGTAAGCCTTTTCCAGTTCTCCGGGGGCCAGCCATTCCTCTTCTGTGCGGGGCTGTCGCGCCGCTTCCGCAGCGCGGCGCAGTTCGGCGAAGGTGAAGCGTTCCGGATCGTATTCCGGAAGCGCGACGACAATCTCCAGTCGGATCATATCCGCATCTGCGGGCAGGGGATGGCGGCGGAGAAAATAATTTCTGGCTGTAGCCGCATCATCGCTGAAACGCAGGTTGGGTTTTTCCGTCTGTTCCCGGTTTTCATAAAGAATGCCGCGCAACATACGTCCGAGCAGTTCCCGTTGATTGCGGAGCGCACGCTGAATGAGCTGATGCAGTTCCATGGCCCGGACCGCCGGACGGCTGGATGCGTCGGTGGTGCGAATGTAGAACACCCCCTGCTGCAATTCGCCTTCCACCCCGTTTGCACAGACATGCGGGAGCGAAGAAAAGGGGCGGATGACGAAAACGGCATAGCGTTTCCCATCCACGAGCGGGCGTTCGATGGTGAAATCGATCGGCGGCTCCACGTGACGGTTGATAAAAGGACCGACGATGGAAGGATCAAAGGAATGGGCCTCCTCCCGATTCAGTCCGGTATAGACAGAAGGATGTCCCGAGGCGTCTTCACCGACACCGACAATGACATAACCGCCTTTGGTGTTGGCCATGGCCAGGCAGTGGCGAACCAGCTTGGCGCGGCCGGGGCGGGGGAGGCGGTTCCAATTCATGGCGGCTTTGTAGTCCAGTTCATCGGATTCCACGCCGCGATAGATCAGGCTTTTCCAGTCTACCGTGATTTTGTCGGTCAGTGTCTGGGGCATGTACGGTGTTGCTCCTGTCTCAGAGGTCTTCCAGATAAACCAGATGGCGGCAATGATCACACTCGGTGACGGCACCGCGTCGTGCATGGGTCATGGTCTGGGGCGTCAGTTTGAGAAAACAATTGCCGCAGATGCCGTCGGTGATGGGGGACACCGGTGTGGTATCCCCTTCTTTCAGCAGAGAGTCGTAACGCTCCACCAGGGACTTTTCAATTTTCCCGGCGGCAACGGTACGCGACTGCTGCTGTGTAGTGATTTCCTGACGGACTTCTTTTTCCAGTTGATCGAATTCCATCCATTCGGCCTTGAGCGCGCGGATCCGGGCGGAGGCTTCGGCGGTTTGCCGTTTCAAGTCCTCCTGCTGTTTTTCCAGTTGATCATATTGTTCGAGTGCGGTGGTTTCGAGTTCGCCGATGCGTTTCCGGCTCATGGCGATTTCCGCCATCATGGTCTGATACTCGGCATTTTTCTTGACCAGCGCGGATTGCTGCTGGAGTTTCTGAATGCTGTGCTCGATCGTATTGACTTCGGATTCGGCCTGCCGGATGGCAAGTTCCGTTGCTTTGACTTTTTTCCGATAGTGCTCGACTTCGGCGTCAATCGCTGCCTTGGCATCGGCGATGCGCCGGCGTTCTTTGGGAAGAAGCGTTAGACGGGTATTCAAATCACGAATGCGCAGATCGATTTTCTGCAGTTCCAGCAGAGCCAGGGCCCAGGGTGCCGCCATTTTTTCAGAGGTCCTTTCCAGGTTTCATCTGCGCCGCCCGAAGAGTCGGAGCAGCAGCAGGAAGAGGTTAATGAAGTCCAGATAAAGCGCCAATGCGCCCATGATTGCGATTTTTCGGCTGGTTTCACCGTCGATGCGGGAGGCTGCCAGGGCCATTGCCCGGATCTTCTGGGTATCGTAAGCCGTCAGCCCGGCGAAAATGAAGATGCCGCAGTAGGTCAGAATCCAGTAAAGTGTGCTGTTGGCCCAGAACAGGTTGATCAGCGTTCCGATCAGAAAACCGCAAAGTGCCATGAAAACGAACCGCCCGACCGTCGACAAATCCCGTTTCGTCAGGTATCCGTACAGGCTGGCAGCCCCGAAGGTCAGGCTGGTGGCGAAGAACGTCGCGGCGATCGATTCTCCGGTGTAAAGCAGAAAGATCATGGAAAACAGCACGCTGTTCAACGCCGCATAGGCCAGAAAACCCACAGTTGCCGCCACGGCGGAAATCCGGTTGATTGCGGCGGTGAGTCCGAGCACGAGCAGCAACTCCGCCAGGCAGATACCGAAAAACAACAGTTGATTGGAAGCGATTGCCTGAATCAGCCGTTGGTCCGCCGCCAGAAGCCAGGCCAGAGCACCGGTCAGCGCCAGTCCCGCGCACATCCAGCCGTAAACACGGTTGATGAAGGCGTTCTGGAGGCGGATAGTCGCCAGGCATTCATCTTGCACGTCGGCATGATCGATGGTGGTCCGATAATCAGTCATTTTCTTCTTCAGTCAAAAAACGGATGAGACTGCTTCAAAACAGTTCCCCCTGATGATTTCGTGTTGTTGCCTTGAGTCCCAGTTTTTCCCAGGCTTTCGGCGTGGCGACGCGTCCTTTCGGAGTGCGTACGAGGTAGCCTTTCTGGATCAGGAACGGTTCGTAAACGTCTTCGATCGAACCTTCTTCTTCTCCTACGGAAACGGCGATGTTCTTCAGGCCCACCGGACCGCCGCCGAAGTTGGCGATGATGACTTCAAGGATTCGCACGTCCATGTCATCCAGCCCGTCACAGTCGATCTGAAGCATTTCCAGTGCCTGCTGGGCGACCCCCTCCGTAATAACCGAATCCGCCCGCACCTGGGCGTAGTCGCGCGCCCGGCGCAGGAGGTTGTTGGCAATGCGGGGCGTGCCGCGGCTGCGTCCGGCGATTTCGGCGGCGCCTTCCGGTTCGATGGCGATGCCGAGAATGCCCGCGGAACGGGTGATGATCTGCGCCAAGCTCCGCGGATCATAGTAATCCAGTCGGATGTTGAGTCCGAAGCGGGAACGCAGCGGTGCGGAGATCATCCCCTGTCGGGTGGTGGCTCCGATCAGCGTGAAATGCGGTACATTCAACCGGACCGAGCGCGCCCCGGGCCCCTGTTCAAGCATGATATCGATGAAAAAATCCTCCATGGCGCTGTAGAGGTATTCCTCCACAGTGGTATTGAGGCGATGGATTTCGTCGATGAAGAGGATGTCTCCTTCCTGCAGGGAAGTCAGGAGGCCGGCAAGGTCTCCGGGTTTTTCGATCGCGGGCCCGCTGGAACTTTTCAGGTTGCAGCCGCGTTCGTTGGCGATGATGTAGGCCAGAGTGGTTTTTCCGAGTCCCGGAGGACCGGAAAGCAGGATATGGTCCAGTGCCTCTCCCCGTTCCCGGGCGGCGTGCACGAAGAGTTCGAGTTGATCCTTGACTTTGTCCTGCCCCGGAAAGTCGGCGAAACTGGGGGGACGCAAAGTGTTTTCCCGGGCCGGGTCGCGTTTGTTGAGCGTGGAAGTGATGAATCGTTCGGTCATGTTTTCAGCAAAATAAGACTTGAAATTTCCGCTTCGGCGGTGTTAATTATTTCATATTCTCTATACTGTAAGTCTTCCGGGAGGAATTGCCAATGCCTCGACCGGAAAAAAGAAAGGATTTTCCCGATGTACGACCAGAAACGGGCCGCCCGGACCGCCGATGCGGTGCGCGGGCTTGCCGCCGACGCCATTCAGAAAGCCAGATCCGGGCACCCCGGCATGCCGCTGGGCTGCGCTGATTTTGCCGTGACGCTCTGGGCGAAATATTTGCGCTTCAATCCCCGGAATCCCGGATGGATTGGCCGGGACCGCTTCGTGCTTTCCGCCGGTCATGGCTCCATGCTGCAATATGCGTTGCTGCATCTTTTTGAATGCGGCCTGACCATGGAGGATCTGAAGAATTTCCGGCAGTGGGGCAGCCTGACCCCCGGTCATCCGGAGTACGGGCACACCGCAGGAGTGGATATTACCACCGGACCGCTGGGCAGCGGATTTGCTTCGGCGGTGGGGATGGCCATGGCGGAAAAATATTTTGCGGCCCGGACCGGGCTGGAGGCAAGTGGATTGCCGGAAAACCGCATTTTTGTTATCAGCGGCGACGGCTGCATGATGGAGGGGTGTACCGCGGAGGCGGCATCCCTTGCGGGAAATCTGCGGCTGGGGAATCTGATTGTGTTTTACGACGATAACGCCATTACCATCGAAGGTGATACGGCTCTGGCGTTCAGCGAGGATGTGGGCAAGCGTTTCGAAGCATACGGCTGGCGGGTGCTGCGCATCGCCGATGCCAATGATCCGGCACAATGCGATGCCGGTCTGGCCGAAGCCGTGGCCGGTGACGGACGGCCGACGTTGTTGATCGGCAAGACCCGGATTGGTTTTGGAGCGCCCAATAAGGAAGGCAAGGCCTGTACGCATGGAGAGCCGCTCGGAGAGGAAGAGGTGGCGGCATTGAAGCAGCACCTTGGATTACCGGCGGAACCATTTACCGTGGAGCCGGATGTATATGCATTCTGCCATGAACGGGCGGTGGAGGCGGAAGCGGATGCCGCAGCCTGGGACAAGCGTTTTCAGGCCTTTGTCGAGGCGGATCCGGAACGTGCCCGGTTGATGGATTCCCTGCTGAACCGCCGGGTCCCGGCGGGGCTGAAAGAGGAATTTCTGAAGGTTATTCCGGTGGACAAGCCCGCCGCATCCCGGGCGGCCGGCGGCGCGGTCCTGCAGAAGGCGGCGGAACTGGTGCCCGCATTGTGGGGCGGGGCCGCTGACCTGGCGCCTTCCACTAAGACTGCGGTGAAGAACGGCGGCAGTTTTTCAGCGGAAAACCGGTTGGGACGCAATATCCATTTCGGTATCCGGGAACTGGCCATGGGGCTGGCTGGAAACGGGATGGCGTTGCAGGGATCGGTGATTCCTTATACCTCGACCTTCTTTGTGTTTTCGGATTATATGAAACCGGCGATCCGGTTGGCTGCACTGCAGAAGCTGCACGAAATTTATGTGTTTACGCACGATTCATTTTATGTCGGAGAAGACGGGCCGACGCATGAACCGATTGAACAGATCGCCATGCTGCGGTCGATTCCCGGTTTGACGGTGATCCGGCCGGCGGAAGCGCACGAAGTGGCGCAGGCCTGGGCGGTTGCGCTGGAAACGGACGGTCCGGTCGTGCTGTTGCTGACGCGACAGGATCTGGCTCCGTTTACTCCGGAACAGGCCCGGGAAGTAGCGGTGGAACGCGGGGCGTATGTGCTTAGCGATGATGAAGATTTTGACCTGATTCTGATCGCGACCGGTTCGGAAGTCAACCTGGCGCTTCAGACTGCCGACATGTTGCGGAAGCTGGAAGTGCGGGTCCGGGTGGTGTCGATGCCTTCGCAGGAACTTTTCCTGAAGCAGGATGAGGAATACCGGGAATCGGTATTGCCGTCATGGTGCGGCTGCCGGGTGTCTCTGGAAGCGGCATCGACTTTCGGCTGGCAGCGGTTCATCGGTATCGACGGACTGGCGATCGGGCTGGATCATTTCGGGGCGTCGGCGCCTTACAAGGTGCTGGCGGAAAAATTCGGATTCACGCCGGAGGCGGTGGTACAGCGGATCAGCGAACACTTCGTGCGTTACGAGGATGAAGATGAGGAAGAGGGGGATGAGTGCGGCTGCGGTTGCGGTTGCCATCATCACCACGAGGACTGAGTCCGGCAGTATCCCGTCGGGATCGGAGAACGCCTCCGGTCCTGTCGGGGGGCAAACGTGATAAAAAACGCGGCAGATATTTTCAGTCTGCCGCGTTTTTTTATGAAAGTGAAACTGAAATCAACAGCTTCAAGAGGCTGTTGCATTTTCATTTCAGAACTGGAGCTGTTCTTGGAGAAAACGAATGTACTCCATATCGCGACGAGCGGCGATGGTGCCATCTCCGGTGGACGGGTATTCGATGGCGATACGATCGACGGTCCCGGTCTTTTGAAGCAGTTCGAGGACTTTTCGCTGGTTGATCATGCCCTGATCCAGATGAGTGATAACGAAGGCGCCGTTCAGAACGAACAGGTTTTTCAAGTGGGCATAGGTGATGTAACGGCCCGCGATGTCAAAGACCTGCTCAATGGTTTCACCGTTCCGGTTCAGCTGAATATTGCCCTGATCGTAATTCAGCCCCACTGCCGGGTGGTGTGTCCGTTCCATCAGTTTGCGGCAGGGAGTGGCGAGGTCATGCAGATACCCATTATGGGTTTCAAGAGCGATTTTCATGCCCAGTTCAGCGGCACGGTCGCCGACTCTTCGCAGACCAGCTGCGGCGCGGTCGAAGTCGGCTTCTTCGGCCATGCCGCTGCCGTTGCGGTCGAACTCCATGAAATTCCCGCCGGGGCGAACCATGACACCGGTGAAAAAGTTGATCAGCGGAGTGCCGCACGCCTGTTTCGCCCAGAGCAGAAATTCTTCAAATTGTTCCGTATCCCGGCGCACCGTTTCCGCCTCTCCCCGGCAGAAATCAATACAGCCGCCGAAGACGATGGTCAGATCCGGATAGCGGTCTTTCAGCGCGGCGACAGTCTCCTGATATTGCGCCTGGGTACGATCCTGGTAACGGTAGCGCCAGCGTAGTTCGACGCCGTCACAGCCGTTGTCGGCGGCAAGACGGAACAAACGCTCCAATGCATTGCCATCTCCTTCCAGATAATTGACATGCAGTAAAATTTCCATGGAAAATCTCCTTTTCAGATATGGAATTTCAGAACATACCCTGGGATTGCGAACAATGCGGCCGAGTCTTCAAGGAACAACTCGTGAAAAACGGCCGATGCTAGCGCAGTTCCGGTGAATGCTGCTATTCAGCGCCGCAGACGACTGAAATTGCCGGAGCGTTGAATAATATAAGGCGTAGTTCGTGTTTTGATCGGCATCGAACGCGGTTGCACCCGGTTGAGGGAACCGGGGGCGGGTAACGTCACCTTCGCCGGAGTGGAGGGGACAGGCGTATTGGCCGGTTTCGCGGACTGAATCACCTGCGCCGGTCGGGTTTGAACGGCAGGAGGCTGCTGCGGTTGTGGCCGAGACGGTGTTACCGTTGCCGGAGGTGTCGTCCCGGATTGAGTTGGACGTTTCAGGGGAATGATCACCTGCGGTCGCCCGGAAGTTCCCGGGCGGAATGGCCGATTACCATCCGGTCGGTTGGGACGATGCGGCCTGTCGCCATCCGGTCGGCTTGGGCGTTGCGGTTTATCGCCATCCGGTCGACTCGGGCGATGCGGACGATCTCCGTCCGGCCGACCCGGTCGGGGAGGGCGATCCCAGCCGGGACGTGGTGGGCGGTGGGGCGGTCGATGATGACGATTCCACCAGCAGACCGGCCGATAACTGAGGCCGATGTAATAGGTGTAGACACCTCCGAAGCCGCTGTAATAATATGGGTCGTTGTTGCCGTAATAGGGGACTTTTCCAAGGGTTCCGTCATTGGAATCATCCGATTTGTCGGTATCCTGTGTTTGGGGCGCATTGGTGGTATCGGCAGGCGTTTGACTGGTGGCATTGTTGCTGCCTGCCAGAGCCTGTTCCGGCGCAGTGTCGGACAGGTCAGCTTCGCCTGGATTGGCGGCGGCATAGGCTCCGTAGATATCCAGATAGCGCTCCACCAGTTCCGCAGCGCGGTCCAGACTGTCGGTATAGACGGGAATTTCTTCGCCTTTGTAGCGGGCTTTCAAGCCGGTTGGATAGATGAAGCCGCTCCAGTCGCCGTCATCGGGAAGATTGCCGCCGTCGATTTGGATGAGGTCTTTTTTCAGTTCCACGCCGGAAACGTGTCCGGTAATTTTCACCACGCAGCCGGAACGGGTAGGGGCAACGGTCCGTACCTTTACGGAGCTGCGCCCCGAATAAATGGCAAAACGCAGATCTGCCGGTCGGATCGTGATGTTTTCACCGGCGAATTTTGCCTTGATTTCCCGGACAATCCGTTCCAGACGGGCTTTGGCATCTTCCGTGACGCTTTCCATGTTTTTCCCGGAATAGGCCTGTACTTTCTTCTCGAACTCCTGCTCTTCCTGCGGATCATAGCCGAAACGTTCCTGGAGATCTTCAGGGAGATTTTTGAAGCTTAGTCCTTTTAACACATAATACCCTTCGGTATTGACGTAGCCGATGTCAATGCCGCTGGGGTTGACGCCTTCAATGATGGCGTTTTGAAAGGTTTGTCCGTCCTGGGTCTGGATATCCATCGGCGGGTATTCCGCCATAACGGTCAGTGCAGTCAGCAGACAGACCGGCGGCAGCAGCAGTTTTGTCCACATAATCGGTCTCCTCATGATTTTTCCACCTCTATCGTACACTATAATTCCAACCCGAAAAATATCAACAGTGGAATTCCGAACTTGTATTTTTTCCTTTGATGAGTATTGTACCCGGTTAACGACCATTGATGAAACATGGCATCAGGAAAGGAATACGCTATGAAATGGTGGAGTGCACTGTTGTTGGGCGCGGCGCTGGTCGGTCCGGCGTTGTCCGGAGGAGAACCGAAGGTGGAGGATTATGCCGGAAAACAGATTGAACTCTGCATGATCGGTGACAGCATTACCTGGGCTGGACTCGGAGATTGCTGGCGGAAGTTTTTGTTGATTGAAATGCCGGAACTGGCTTTTATGGGGACTCATACCGCCAAGGACGGTTACAGTCATGCCGGCGAAGGCGGCAATACGACCGGTCGGGTGCTGGCGCGCATTGACAGCAAAGCCTCAGTGCCGGACAGCCGCTATTATCACGTTCTGATCGGGGTTAATGACAACTCGGGGGCCAGAAAGGCGGAAGATGTGCCCGCCCGGGCCCGCAAGACAGTGGACGCCATTGTGGAGATCATCCGGCACCTGGAAGCCCGTCCCTGTACGGAAAAAATCTTTCTGGGCAGCCTGCTTCCCTGCGGCAATCCGAACAATCCGGAAGACATGAAATACCGCGATGCCGCCAATCAGGAAGCCAATAAGATTCTCCGGGCGGAATTTCAGAAACTTTTTCCCTCCGGCAAGGTGGTGTGGGTCGAGTATGAAAATTCGCTCCGGCCGATGCCGAACTGGCGGAGTATCATTCGGCTGCATCCCAATGAAGAAGGGTATACGCTGCTTGCGAAAATGCTGGCAGACGTGCTGAAGGCGGAAACCGTTCCGCCCACCGCCGTGCCGGCGGAGAAGTACGGCGTCGAAGTGACCAACCTCTGGAGCAGTCGGAGCAATTGTACGGCGCCGTTGATTCCCGGTTGGTATGTGGCTTCCTTCGATGTTGATGAAGTGGAGGGGGACACTTTGAAGTTCACTATCGAAAGCCGGTTTCCGCGTTCGCTCAAGACCCCTTACAAGAAGGACTTCAGCGTGAAGGTCGAACCTGGCAAGCGGGCCGAGGTGGAATTTTTCACCGGTTATCAGGGATACGGGTATGATCAATGCTCAATGGTCATCCGGCCGGAAAACGGGAAAATTTCCAAAGTTCTGGTGGAAAAAATGCGGCCGACCCGCAAAGCTTCCATCTACGGTGAAGGCTGTTATGTGGATACCGACAGTCCGATGAGTCTTGGAGAAAAGCTCGTGCCGGCAAATTGAATGGGAGACCATGACCATTCCGTTTTTTCCGAAGAATCGGGTGCGTTTGGAATGGCTGCTGGTCATTGGCGCGGTTTCCGGAGTCTGCCTGCAACAGGGAGGCGCGGGGATCGCGCTTTTTGCTGTTGTTACAGCTACATTCTTTCTGGTATTGCCGTGGCGTCAGGCAGGGATGCTGCTGGCAGCAGTTCTGGCGGGATTTGCTTCCGCCCGGATGCAGAACGAATTCGGGGAAGAGCATTATGCCGCATTGCTGGGAAACCGGAACCGGGGAGGGGAGTTGCGCGTACGGGTGACGGATGCAGGGGTGACCGGATGTGCCTGGCTGACTCCGCCTGCACCCTTGAAAAGTGAGGTGATCGCTTTTCGTCTGGCCGGAGAGACGGATTGGAGAACGGTGTCGGGGAAGACCTTGCTGTATCTGCCTTACGGAAGTGATTTCCGGCCGGAATACGGAGATCTGCTGCTGGTTTCCGGACGTTTTCAACTGCCGCGGCGGCAATCGGTGCGGCTGGCTCCCGATGGAACCCTGTTGCCGGATCGGATGGAGAATACGTTTGCGCGGTATTTGGCGGTTCGGGATAGCGCGGCGATTTTCCGGGCGGATTCCGTGCAGCGGATTGGACGTAAGCCGGGGTGGATGGGGAGGATTCTGCGGATGCGTGACCGGTGTCTGGAGGCAGTGGTCCGCAGGATGAATGATCCGCGTTTTGCGGCCAACGCAGCAGGACTCTTTTTCGGCTGTCGAAGCGGGATGGATGATCGCACACGGCTGGAACTGATACGTTCCGGGACGATTCATTTGTACGCGGTCAGCGGATTGCATGTGGGGGCGTTGGCGTTGGTATTGTTCTGGTTGTTGCGACCGCTTCCGTTTAGAATACGACATCTGGTGCTGCCGCTGCTGATCCTGGTTTATGTAGTGACGACCGGAGCCAATGCTCCCGCGGTGAGAGCTTTCGGAATGATCACGGTCTGGTGCTTGCTGCGGGCAATGTTGATGCGGACTTCGCCGCTGAATATATTGGGAGTACTGGCCGCGGTTCTGGTGGTGTTACAGCCTGCGTATGTACGGGATGCGGGATTTTTATATTCTTTTGTGATTACCGGAGTGTTGCTGTTGCTGGCGCGGAATTGGCAGCGGAGCCGGGGGATTTTTTACGATCCGGAGTCGTGGATGCCGCCTTCTCCGTTGCGGAATCAACTGCATCGGAAACTGCAATGGCGCCGGGAGGTGCTGCTGGCGGTGATTTCCTGTACGGCTGCGTTTCTGGGCGGGGCGGCGATTTCGCTGGCGTTTCAGGGGATGTTTTTCCCCGGAGCGGTGGCGGCGAACATTCTCCTGTTGCCGGTGGTGGGATGGATGTTTGCGGTGATGTTGTTGAAATTGCTGTCCGGCTGGCTGTGGAATGGCTGGGATTGGTTGCTGGCCCGGTTGCTGGATGGTTTGTTTGCATTTCTGGATCTGGTGGCGGGGACGGTGGCGAACTGGTTTGAGGCGACAGCTTCGGGACGGCCGGACGGATGGACGGTCTGGATATTTTACGGGGCGCTGGCGGGATTGCTCTGGCCGGGGCGGGGGGTGCTGCGCCGCTGGCTGGCAGCGGCAGTATTGTTGGGTATGCTCGGATTCTGGCATCTGTTGCCGGAACGGTCGGTGCCGGGGATTCTGGTGTGCCGGGAGGGTGGAATGGATTTTCCGTCGGTGGCGGTGGCGGACCCGGAAGCCGGGGTTGGCATCATCTGCAATGTTCCGGATGCGGGCTCAGCGCGGGCGCTGGCGGATTTTCTGCGGGAACGTGGAATCCGGCGGGTTGACCGGGTGGTATTCAGTCGCCCCCGGAGCGGGGCGGTGAAAGGATTGCAGCGTTTGCTGCGGGAGATGCCGGTGGGGGTGGTGGAGTTGCCGGAGCGGGATCGTTATGACCGGCATTTCATTGCCCGGCTGGAAGAGGTGAGAAAAACGCATCCGGATTTGAAATTTGTTGAACACCCGGGTAGTTTGCTGCAGGTTGTAGTGGAAAAGAC
>CALXOD010000023.1 GCA_944389925.1 uncultured Victivallaceae bacterium
ACACCTTCATAAGAGAAAAGTGGAGATTCTCCGCTTTCGGGCAAAACGCGAGTTGAGCTCAAATTTACCCCCAAAACGAAAAAACCGACCAGAAGACCGGTCGGCGGAGAATTTTGAAATTGGTGGGCGGTAGGGGACTCGAACCCATGACCTCTGCCGTGTGAAAGCAGCGCTCTAGCCAGCTGAGCTAACCGCCCATAATGCCCCTTAAAATAGCACATCAGCAAACAAAGTCAAGCCGCATTTTTCAGAAAACCTCCCTCTATCTCACATTTTTCCGGAATTCTTCAGGAATTTCCCGGATATTTTCCCCGGAAAGCCGCCGAAATTGGATTTTTGTCGAAAGAGACGCTATATTAGAGAGATTGTATGATTTTTCAACCCATAACAGTTCCGGAGTCCCGACGTGAAATCCCCGGCCAAATGGACCATGACAATGCTGGCGGTATGGAGCGCCTGCACCCTCTCCGCAGCAAAAATCACCGACATCCGTTTCGAACAGCAGGGCGCCACCCCCCTGTCTGAGGAACAAATCTACTACAACATCCGTCTCCGTCCCGGCAGTGAATACACAAGCGACCTCGTTGACGAAGACATCAAGCGTCTTTACGCCACCGGTAATTTTTCCGACATCGTCTCCCAGACCGAGCCGCAAGCCGACGGCGATGTCAAACTCACTTTCCGACTGCGCCTGAAGCCACAGGTCCGGAAAATCACTCTTGACGGCAATGCCAAGTTTCCAGCAGACGATCTGGAACCGCTGATCACCCTCGCCGCCGATGCTCCGCTTCATGACGCGAAGTTGCGCGAAAGTCTCACCGCAATCCGAAACTTCTACAAGGAAAAAGGTTACAACGAGGCCACCGTCACTCCCGTCATCGAACCGGCCGGGCCGGATCAGGTGAATGTTGTTTTCCGCATTCACGAAAACCTCCGGTTGAAAGTCGACCATGTCAAGTTCGAAGGCGCCACCGCCTATTCTCAATCCGATCTGAAAAGTGCTATCGCCAACCGCTATTCCTTCTGGAACGCCCTGCCGTGGGTGGGAAGTTATTTCAACACCGGGCTGCTTGACCGCTCCGAACTGGAAACCGATGAGGCCCGTGTTCGCAGCCTTTATCTGGACAAAGGCTATTTGGACTTCAAAGTAGACAAGATCGATATCACCCCCACCCCGGACGACCCTGAATATGTGGATCTGACGTTCCATGTCACCGAAGGCGAACCCTATCAGGTGGCCCATATCACCATCACCGGCAACACCGTCGTTCCCACTCCGGAACTGGAAGCCCTGATCCGGCTGAAGACGGGAGAAACTTTCAACGGCACTCTGGAGACGGAAGCAACCCGGGCAATTTCCGATTATTACGAATCCCTGGGGTATGTCGATGTCGTCGTCCGACCGGTCCGGCTTGCCGACTTCCGCAATCATACGGTGGACATCCACTTTGAAATCACGGAAGGTCGCCGCTACACCATCCGGGACGTCGTCATTTCCGGCAACACCTATACGAAAGACAAAGTCATTCGTCGGGAACTCGCCATTCAGCCCGGCGACCCGGTGGACCGCAACCGCATCGAAGTGAGTAAATCCCGCCTGATGGGGATGGGGTATTTCCACAAAGTGGAAGCCACCACGGCCAATGCTGATGCCGTGAACGAAAAAGACGTCAATATCCGCGTGGAAGAAAAGGAAGACCGTTTCCAGTTCAAAGTCGGCGCCGGCTTCTCCGACGTCAACAGCCTGGTCGGAATGGCGGAAATCTCCAGTAACAACTTTGATCTTTTTAGCCCCGGCAACTGGTTCTACGGCGGCGGTCAGCGGCTCCGGCTGCAGGCACTGGTCGGGATTGAACGCATGGGTTTCAACTTCGACTTTACGGAACCCTGGCTGTTCGACCTGCCCATGCGATTCGATCTGTCGCTTTACGGCAACCAGATGGACTTTGAACACTGGGACGAACGCCGTTACGGCGGACGAGTGTCCCTGAGCCGCAAAATTTTTGATGACTTCACCACCATCACCGGAGCATACAAGTTCGAACAAGTCAACGTCCTGGATATGTCCCACCACGTCGGCCCCGAACTGCGGGAGGAACGGGGCCGCCAATGGGTCAGCCAGACCTCGCTGATGCTTGACCGCGATACGCGGGACAGTCTGGTATTCCCGACTTCCGGTTACAACCTGAATCTGCTGGCCGCAGTCTCTCCGAAAATTATGGGCTCCTCCAGCAACTTCTACCGGGTGGAAGCCAAGGGCAGCTATTACCACTCCTTCTTTGAAAAGGCTATTGTGGCCATGGGCGGATTCCGCATCGGTACGGTCTCCGCATTCAACCGCAACGACAACGTACCGCTCTTCGAACGGTATTTCCTCGGGGGCGGCGACTCCCTGCGCGGCTTCCCCTTCCGTGAAGTCTCTCCGCTCAACCATGACGGTGACGCCATGGGCGGCCAGACCATGTTCCTGGGAACCTTTGAAATCAGCCATCCGATCTGGAGTTTCATCCGCGGTGCCGCTTTTGTGGATATCGGCAATACCTGGGAAAATGCCTGCAGCTTCGGCCCCGGCGGGATCAACGTCGGCGCCGGTTACGGCCTGCGTATCCAGCTGCCGATGATCAATGCACCGCTCAAACTGGACCTGGCTTATCCGGTAGTCAACAATCAGGACGATGTATCCAGCAAACTGCGTTTTCACTTCAATATGGGATTCACCTGGTAAAAATGGCTGCTTCACCTGATTTTCATCATCTGCCGCCGAACATTGACTCCCTGCGGCTGATTCTCGAGAAACTGCGGGCTCCCGGTGGCTGTCCGTGGGATCGCGAACAGACCCGGGAGACGCTGGCCCGTTGCCTGTCGGAGGAATGCGCCGAATTTCTGGATGCGGTGGACCGCCGGGAACCTGCCGAAATCTGCGATGAACTGGGCGACGTGATGATGAATGTTGTGTTTCAGGCCGTAGTTGCCGCGGAACGCGGAGAATTTACCCTGGAAGACGTTTTCCGCAACGTCAATGCAAAAATGGTACGCCGCCACGCCCATGTATTCGGCGACGCCACCGCCGAATCCGCCACTGACGTCCTGGCCATCTGGGAGAAAATCAAAGCCGGCGAGAATCGCCCGCCCCGTGAATCGGTGCTCGACGGGGTCCCCCGGCACCTGAGCGCACTCGACCGGGCGGAAAAAATTCAGAAAAAAGTGGCCAAAGTGGGCTTCGACTGGAGCCGGGAAACGGAAATTCTGGATAAAATTGCCGAGGAGCTCGCCGAACTACGGGAGGCAATGGCCTCCGGTGATGCGGAGCACACCGATGAGGAGCTCGGTGATCTGCTGTTTGCCGTGACCAATCTGGCACGCTTCCGGAAACGCCGCACTTCCGAGGAATTGCTGCGTCAGACCAATGAAAAGTTCATCCATCGCTTTCAGCTGGTGGAAAAGGAATTGAAACGCCGCGGCATCGCCCCCGCAGAAGCCGGCATCGAGCTGTTGGAAACCCTTTGGAACGAAGCAAAACGGCAACCCGCCGCAACAGATTGCGGAGAACAACCGCATTCAAAATCATGACGAAACCATTGGACAAGCTGCTGCATTCTCTGGACATCCGCCGTGAATTCGGCGCCCCGGCGTTCCCGGTCACCCCGATCCCGCCCGAAACCATGCGCAACGGCGTAGTGGTCCGGATGCCCAACTGGCTGGGAGACGCCGTTATGGCGCTTCCGGCACTGCGACAGTTGAAGAACATGCTGCCGGAACACTGTGCGCTGGCAGTTATCACGCCCCGCGGAATGCGACCGTTTTATCACGCGCTGCCGTGGGTGGATCTGATTCTGCCGCTGCATGATGCCCACCGCCGGTGGCGATTGGAAGAATTGATGATGGTACGGCGCTTTTCTCCGGGTTTCGGAGTATTATTCAACAATTCGTTCCGGGATGCACTGATGTTGCGCCTGGCCGGAGCGGGGCCGCTTTACGGGGCCTCGGCCCGGTGCCGCTCTCTGCTGCTGCGACGCAGCTTCGCCTTTCCCGGGCGGCGGGATCACGAATTGAACCGAATGCACCACGCCAATAAATATCTGGCTATCGTACGGGCTCTGGGGGCGCCGGAATGGGACGGAACTCTGCCGGAAATCCGGATTGCCCGACCGTTTTTCCAGTTGAGTCCGGAAGTCCGCGCGTTGTGTGACCATCCGAAGCTGCTGATTCTGGCCGCGGGAGCCGCTTACGGAGCGGCAAAACGCTGGAGCAGCGAAAATTTCAACCGTACCGCAGCAGCCTGGATCGCCCGCGGCGGGATCGCTGCCACGGTAGGCACAGCAGGAGAAGCACCGATCGGCGAGGAAATCGCCACCGGACTCCCCCCGAGCAAATTCTTCAATATGATGGGAAAAACCGACATGACCGCCTTGATGTACCTGGTACGTTCCGCACGCGCAGTCATCGCCAACGACAGCGGTGTCATGCATCTGGCGGCGGCGATGGGACGGCCGGGAGTGGCAGTCTTCGGTTCGACGGATTATTCCGCTACCGGCCCGATCGGGAACAACTGGAAAATTCTCTATTCCGGCCGCTCCTGTTCCCCCTGCTTCGCCCGAACCTGTCCCCGGAACAACCCGGAATGCATGACCGACATCCCCGCTGAAACCGCCATTGCAGCGTTGGAAGATTTGTTCTGATCCCGACGGACATCCTTTTAATCTTTCGGATGACGCCGTTATTCCGCCGTCACTTCTCCGTCATTTTCATCGTCAGTTCCGGAATTTTTTTCTTTCCGAAAGCGTCCTGTCTTCAGAAAATCAGCCACTTGCATCCAAACCGCATGCCGCTGCATCAAAAATGCATGACCGCCAATCGCCGCCCAATGATCCGTCATTCCCGGCATCGGCCATTCGTCTGGCCGCACTTCCCAGTCCCGGCTTCCGGAAATAATGCCGATCTCGATTTTCTCGGGCCAGGGCAGTTGATTAGCCGTGGAATCCGGCTCGCGCCGCAGATCCGCCAGCGGCGGCGAAATATGCCGCAGTACGGGCAACAGTCGCAGCGCCCGGCTCGCCGCACGCGATCCCCGGTTCGGCGGCGCCAGCATCACTATGCGGCCGAACCGGGCGTGCAATTCCGGTGACGCCTCTGCCCACGCGGCCCGAAACAGCAAACCGCCCATACTGTGGGTTACCAGATCCAGCGGCGCTTCCGCCGGCTGCCGGCGCACCAGCTCCTCAAGCCGGTTCCGCAGGTTCGAACTGTGCCCCATCAGGGATTTCCGATTGTAGGTGGAATAATCATAAAGCCACACCCGGTAGCCACGAGTTCGGAGAAAATTTCCGAGATTTTTCAAAACCACCCCGCGGTGAGTCAAACCATGTACCAACACCACCAGGCGTCCATTCCACTGCTCCGGCGGCCTCAAAGCCAGCAACCGGTCACTCTTCCGGCAGGAGTGAAGCCCCAATGCCGGAAGCATTCCCGCTATTCGCCACGCATCGGAAAATTTCATGGGTGCTTCCCCTCTCCCTTCCGCAGAAAGCCGGCCATTCGCATCTCATACAGTCGCGGAATCGCTCCAGCCGCACATTTGACTACACGGCTCTTCCTGGAAGTTTTTCAACTTTTCCTTAATATTTCGGAAATGATCCGACAGGAATCTTCCAGCGGCACCGGCCGTGGCGCCAGCTGAAGTTTCATCGGATTTTCCGCGGCGCTCCGGGCGGTGCGTTCCAACAATTCCGGGGTAATCTCCGGAAACGCGCCCAGCGATTCCGGCACGCCGCAACGGGACAGGAATTTCCGGAAAGAGGCCACCACCGCTTCGGGCGAATCCCCGGGGAATATGGAACGCAGCAGCATCGTCCGCTCCGCCACCTCCGGCCGCCCCAGATAAAACTCCCAGGCCGCCGGCAACAGCATAACCACCGCCAGCCCGTGAGCAATCCGACCGAACCAGGAAAAGCTGCAAAGGTGCGGCAATCCGGTCGATTTGTAGCGGATCACCATCCCTCCCAGGCAGGAAGCCGCAGCCATCGCCGCGCGGGAATCCGCTCCCGGAGCATCCAGCGCTTCCGGAAGATATCGTTCAATCAGTCGGATTCCGGTCAAGGCCCAGTCGTTGGCCGCCGCATGCCTTCCGTCCTGCCCGATATTCAGAAATCCTTCGATCAAATGGGCCAGCGCATCGCAGCCGGTAGCCAGCGTTACAGCCCGCGGCATGGAGGCGGCAAAATCCGGTATCACAAACGAACAGGCGGGAATGATTGCCGGATCGCTGATCAGTTTCTTCACCCCGAGTCTGCGATCCACGATGTTGCTGTAAAGCGTCACCTCCGAACCGGTACCGGATGTGGTCGGGAAACAGATCACCCGGTCCGGATTCCCCCCCGGAAATGCCTGCGTATACCGATCCGATCCGAAATAATCCGCCACCGTCCCTCCAGCCTGATAGACGAGATAAGCCGCCTTGGCCGCGTCCATGACGCTACCGCCCCCCAGAGCAATGACCGTATCCGGATTTTCCGCTCGGAGAAAGGCGGTCATCCGTTCTATGGTCTCCACATCCGGCTCCGGAGAAATCTCCCGAAAACGCACAGTTGTTACCGGCACCTCCGCCGTCAAACGCGCAAAACGGGAAAAAATGCCGGTCTCATCGACGCTGTGTCTCCCCGTAAACAGAGCGATCCTGCGGGAACGCCGCTCCAGCAGCAGCCGGATCAGCGACGGCCCCGGATTATCGCCGAATACGACGGCAGTGTCCGGATAGTTTTCCCATAAAGTCTGATATTCCGGCGAAATCATGCCTCTTCCTCCTTGCTTCCGCTTCCCCATGTCGTTATAGTAAACATATAGTATCATATTCGCGGCTGATTGCAAGCCACTTTGGAAACGCCTTTTTCCGAAAGGTTCGAATTCATGACGCAAAAAGAAACCAGAATCCGTCCCGACTGGGACACCTATTTCATGAGCATCGCCGGTGTGGCCGCCACCCGGAGCAACTGTTCGCGGCGGCAGGTCGCCGCCGTCATCGTCCGGGACTGCCGGATTATCTCCACCGGTTACAACGGCACCCCGCGGGGCGTGCGCAATTGTTGCGACGGCGGCTGTCCCCGTTGCAACTCCGACGTTCCCAGCGGCACCGGATTGACCGAATGTCTGTGCAGCCACGCGGAAGAAAATGCCATCGTGCAGGCTGCCTACCACGGCATCGCGGTAAAGGATGCCATTCTCTACACGACCTTCAGCCCCTGCCTGCAATGCGCAAAAATGATCATCAACGCCGGAATCCGCGAAGTGATTTACCACCGGCGCTACTCCATCGATCAAACGTCTCTGGCGCTGTTGCGCGAGGCCGGTGTAAAAGTCCGTCCGCTGGAACCGGAGGTGCAATCATGACTTTCACGCCGGATCCGGCAAGCCGTATCCTGACGCTGGCCGACGCCGTCGTCTGGAGAAATCAACTGCGCAGAGAGGGCAAACAGCTGGTCATCACCAACGGCTGTTTCGACCTGCTTCACCGCGGGCACGCGGCCTATCTGCGGGAAAGCCGCGAACTCGGCGACGCCCTGCTGGTCCTGGTCAATTCCGATGCCTCGGTTCGAGCTCTGAAAGGACCGTCACGCCCGGTGGTCGATGAATACAGCCGATCTTATCTGCTGTGCAGTTTGCGTTGTGTAGATGCAGCCGTGATTTTCAACAGCGCCCGCTGCGCCGCGGAACTGGCGGCACTGGCGCCGGATCTTTACGTCAAAGGCGGAGACTATACGGTCGAAAAACTCGATCCGGAAGAACGCGGCGCCCTGCAGAAAGCCGGAACGCGAATCGTTTTCAAACCCTTCGTGCCCGGCTTTTCCACTACCCGGCTGATTGAAAGAATCCAGTCCTGACGCGCCGATGTGCGCCCGGCAGTGCCGCGTTATTTCCCCTGCATTTTCGCCCAGGAATCCTTGAGCGTGACCGTGCGGTTGAACACGGGACGGCCGGGCCGGGAATCCCGATCCAGTGCGAAATATCCCTGCCGCTCAAACTGCACCGTCTCTCCAACTGCCACAGAAGCCAGCGCCGGCTCCAGCAAACATTCCGCCGTCTTGAGCGAATCGGGATTAAGCTGCGTCAGGAAATCCGTTCCGTCCGCTCCGGGCTGTTCTACGGAAAACAGCCGGTCATACAAGCGGACCGTACCCGGCAGCGCCCGGGATTTTTCCACCCAGTGAATGGTTCCTTTGACCTTGCGGCCGTCCGGGGCGGAGCCGCCACGGGTTTCGGGATCGTAGGTGCAGATCAGCTCCACCACCCGGCCTTCCGCATCGGTAATCACCTCTTCGCAGCGGATGAAGTATCCATACCGAAGCCGCACCTCACGCCCCGGCGCCAGCCGGAAATACCCTTTGGGCGGCTCCATCATGAAATCGGACCGTTCGATGTACAATTCCCGCCCGAACGGGATCTCCCGGGTGCCCGCAGCGGGATCTTCCGGATTGTTGATCCCCTGAACCATTTCGACCTGCCCTTCCGGGTAGTTCTTCAAGGTCACCTTCAATGGATCCAGCACCGCCATGAACCGGGACGCCGTCCGGTTTAACTCCTCACGGATACAGCGTTCCAGCACCGCAAGGTCGGTTACACTGTTGATCTTGGTCACCCCCAGCCCCGCACTGAAATTGCGGATGGCGGCAGGCGGCACTCCGCGGCGACGCAAGCCGCACAGCGTCGGCATCCGGGGATCGTCCCAGCCCTCAACGTAATGCTCCTTGACCAGCTGCAAAAGCTTGCGCTTGCTCATCACCGTGTAGGAGAGCTGGAGCCGGGAAAATTCATACTGATGCGGGCGATGCGGGAAATCGATCGCCTCCAGCACCCAGTCATACAGTGGCCGATGGATCTCAAACTCCAGCGTGCAGAACGAATGCGTCACCCCCTCGAATGCGTCCTCCAGACAGTGGGCGAAGTCATACATCGGGTAAATACACCACTCGTTCCCCTGCCGGAAATGTTCGGCGCGCCGGATCCGGTACAGGACCGGGTCGCGCATATGAATATTGGGCGACTGCATGTCGATTGCGGCCCGCAACACCATGGATCCATCCGGAAATTCCCCCGCCCGCATCCGCTGGAAAAGATCCAGATTTTCCTCGACAGACCGGGAGCGTCCCGGCGGATTGGTCCCCGGAACTGCGGAATTCCCGCGATATTTCTCCCACTCCTCGGGAGAAAGATCACAGACATAGGCTTTCCCACGCCGGATCAGCTCCAGCGCGCATTCGTACATTTTCTCAAAATAATCCGAAGCGTAATAGATGGTGTCACCGAAATCATATCCGAGCCACCGGATGTCTTCGGCAATGGAATCCACATATTCGGTATCCTCTTTGGTCGGATTGGTATCGTCCATGCGAAGATGACAACAGCCGCCGTTTTCACGGGCAACCCCGAAATCAAGGCAGATGGCCTTGGCGTGGCCGATATGCAAATAACCATTCGGTTCCGGTGGGAAGCGGGTCACCACCTTGCCGTCATACCGGCCGGCAGCCAGGTCTGCGGCGACGATTTCGCGGATAAAATCAAGAGAAGGCGTGGAAATATTTTCCTCAGACATTTTGCAAAAATCCTTATCAAGTCTTATTGTAAGTTCATTCAAGTCCGGCATCCCGCGGTGCACGGCCGGATGACCGGGAACCATGTTTTCCGGAGCCGGTAAAAAACACCGGAGTCACCGGCATTGTCGGCGGTGAGCCGGAAACGGGAAGAGCGATTGTTTCTGTTTCTGTGTCATGTTTATACAATACCTTGACCGGAGAGAACTTTCAAGTGAAAATCACGGAACACGAGTGGAATAAATATCGGAAAAAGGCGCTGTTCCGTCCGCTGGAGCCATTGACGCCGCCGCCTGTCTTCGGCCGTTTCATCGTCATTCCTGTCATGGATGAACTGGAAGAACTGCCGGATACTCTGAAAAGTCTGTCGCTTGCCCTGAACCGTCCCCTCAGCACCTCCACCGGCATCCTGCTGGTCGTCAACCACCCGCCGGACACCCCGGAAAAACGGCGCGCAGCCGATGAAACCCTTCTGCGGCAGTTGCGCACGGCCGCTCCGGAACTGCTGCAGGGACTCATCCCTGGAGAGACACTTTTCTGGATCGACGCAGCCTCCGCAGGGAATGAATTACTCCGCGGCGTGGGCGAGGCGCGCAGAATCGGACTGGATTGTGCCCTGACGCTGCTGGCACCGGAACAACGGGAAGAGGCGTTTCTCTGCTGCCTTGATGCCGATTCTCCGGTGGCGCCGGATTATCTGGAGCGGCTGGAGGAATGTTTCCGGACCCACCCAGAAGCCGGTGCGGTCAGCATTGCCGTCCGGCATCGACCCGGCAAAACGGCGGCAGAGGAAAGCGCCATTCGCGCCTATGAACGCTATATGGCGGATTACGTCGCGCGCCTGAAAGAGGCCGGATCGCCCTATGCCTTCCACACCATCGGTTCGGCCATGGCGGTTCGGGTTCCGGTCTATATCGCCGCGGGCGGCATGCGGGTACGAAGCGGTGCGGAGGACTTTTACTTTCTTCAGGCCGTCCGGAAAATCGCTCCGGTCATTGAATATCCGGAGCCGCTGGTATTCCCGGCGGCAAGACCGTCCGACCGGGTCCCTTTCGGCACCGGTCCGGCGATCCGGGCACAACTGGCGGGGCAACCCCTGCCGGAATATGCGAATACCGCCTTTGCCGCCTTGAAGATATTGCTAAAAGCAGCTGATGACGAAACACTTCGAAATATTGAAAAATTTGACGAAAAAGTGACGGACCCCATCCGTCACTTTCTCCGGCAACATGGTTTTTACACCGTCTGGCCCTCGGTAATACGGAACCTTCCGGCCCGGAACGGGGCAGCCCGGCAGGCTTTCGACCGCTGGTTTGACGGTCTGAAAACGCTGCAGTTTCTGAAATCATACCAAAATTCTGCGCCAGATTCACCGGCTGTTTCCGGCGGATCCGTGCCTGATGCCGGAAGCGTCCGGGAAAAAAGCCGGGATTTTTCCGGAAATGATTGTCTTCCGGGCAATTCCGTGCTACATTAGCTTTCATGAAGACATTCGGGCATTGTTGATGAAAACCGGGACAGGGGAGTGGAGTCAATGAAAAATAAACCGATCATATCAGGAATCATCGCAGCAACACTGGCCTTTCTGTGCGGCTGTCATACCACGGAACCTGCCTCCCCTCAGAAAACACTGCATGAACAGGTAACTTCCCACCTGAATCCCGGCGGCAGCTATTACCAGTACTCTGAACTTACCGCGACTCTGGCCTCACTGTACGCCTATGGCGACCGTGTCAGCCAGGCCATTCTCCAGTCCGATCTACCGCCGGCCGATCGGGAAAAACTGGCCGGTCTTCTGAATACCGTCATGCTCGGCATCTCTCTGGCCGGGCTGGATGGAGAAGTGGCCGCGGGCTCCAGTTCCGTCCCGCTGAATCTGCCGCCGGACAGCCCGGTCCGTTACCGCAATGTCTCCTATGCCGGATACGGCCCCGGAATGGGGCAGGGATTGCTCTGGCAGCTTTTCGGTACGAAAAATCGGGATCTGCGCGATCACCTGAGGGCAATTCCGGCCGATGCGCTCTTCGTCGCGGATTTTGAATTTTACCCGGAACGCTTCCTTGAGTTTTTCGAACGAATCGCCGCAAATTTCGCCAAGGAAGGACGTCCCACGCTAACCATTCCCGATAGCGTGAGAGAGTTTTTCCCAGCAATGGGAGGCGAATGGTTCGTGCTGCTTCGCCCCGTGCCCCCCGAAAAGCAGAATGGGGGAATGCCGATCTCATTCCTGATAGGCATGCCAGACCACGGCAACAAAATTTTCCGGAAACTCACCCATTTTGAAGAAACACCAGAGGCCGGAACCACGCGCAAACTGTCCCAGTTAGGTGCCGTGCTGCCGTTTACGCCGGTTTTGATGGCAGGCGAAAACAGCCTTTGTCTCTACTCCGATGAACAGGCTATTCCAGCGTTCAAAGAAGGGATCCCCGTGCTCGCCGATACGGAGCAATTCGCCGCGCTGACCTCCGGCTTGAAAATGGAGGGAACGGGATTTTTCTACTCCAGCGCGGGCCTGGGAAACTTGCTGACCACCCTCACGCCCGAAATCTGCAACGGGATCGCCATACCGGTAGAGTTGCCGAACCAGCTGTACATCATGCGGAAAGAATCCAACGGACTCCTGGTGGAAGGGAACTCCGGCTGGGACCTCAATACCACTCAGTTCGGCCTGAGCCTGACGCCGATGCTCCTGCAGCTGTCTCTCGAAATGTTCAACAGCGCCGAAGATCAGCAGGATGATGCGCAAGAAAATGCGGATTTTCAGGAATGCGGCAATCGTATGCAACAACTCCAGAAGGGTCTGGCAGCTTACGCCGATGCCCATGACGGCCGTTTCCCTGCAGGAAATGATATCGAAGGATTCCGGGAATTAATCGCCGCCGGCAACATCCCACCCGATGCGGCACTTTGTCCCGCCGCCCGGGGCGACCAGCCGGCAAAGGATGCCCAGAGCTTCGATTATGACAATTGTTCCTATGTCTATTTCGGCGGCGCCACGCGGCAGTCGCCGCCGTATCTGCCGCTGGTGGTCGACTGGCCCTTCAACCACCAGGATCGGTTTCATGTGCTGTTCGTCAATGGTGAAATCCGCTCTTATCCCTTAGAGAATCTCTCCAGCTGTCGGCGGCTGGTCAGTTTCCTTCACAGTGAATTCAAATATACCGAATCGGAATTTCTGAAACTACTCCAGACCGCAGACAAACTGGACGCCAAGTTCATCATCCAATAAAAAACATTCATAAAGAACCTGTCTCATACTAAAATACCTATGATTGTTCGAATTTTTCTCACTGTCATCGTCAGTTTCAGCAGCGTCTTGACGGTTTTGGCCGCATCGCCGGAGGAAACCGGCCCCCGTACGGTGCTGTTCCCGCTGCGCCACGCGATCCTTTCCAGTCAGGTGGAAAGCAGCATCCTCAAGCATCACCACCAGGAAGGAGAGGCTTTTCAGGAGGGGGACGTACTGATCCAGTTCGACGACTCCGCCTTCCGTCAACGCCTGCTGCGCAGCCAGGCTTCCACCCGGGAAGCGGAAGCAGGCCTGGAGTATGCCAGAAAAAATCGTGAAACCGTTGCCGATCTCTTCAAAAAGGGGATTCAGGGACAACAGGAGATGGATCGTGCCAACTTGGAAGTGGAAGTCGCAGAAGCTCGGCTGCTCGGCATGCAGGCCGCCCAGAAACTGAACGAAAAAGAACTGGCCGATTGTACCATCCGTGCACCGTTTTCCGGTCGTGTGGTCCGCAAACTGGCGCAGGAACACGAATTCGTCCGGGTCGGTCAGCAGGTGCTGCAGATTCTGGACGACCAAACCCTTCTGGCCGCTCTGCATGTGGATTCCGCTTTGCGCAATCAGGTGAAACTCGGCGAAACCCGCCGCATCCGTATCGATGAAACCAATACCATTCATACCGGGAAAATCACCCAGATTTCCGCGGAAGTGGACTCCGGCAGTCGCACCTTTGAAATCAAAATCAGTATAGACAACACTGATGGGAAACTGGCCGCCGGCATGTCCGGCGTCCTGCTTCCGGCCTCCCCCGCCATCGCCAAGTCCCCGGAGACGCAGCCATGAGCCAGTCCGCCCCGTCTTCCGAGCTGCAGATCCTGCGCGGCAAGCTCAATGCGCTCTCCGCCGTTATTCGACTCGGCCACGAAGCCTATGACAAAGAGGAATTAGCCGATTGGGCCGGACACGTTGTAAACAACAGCGTGCTGCTGCTGCCCTATTACCGCTCCGCCCTGATTGATCTGCGCGGCAACGCCCCCCGGCTGACGGCGGTCACCGGTCAAACCGCAGTCAACGCCAATACCGAATATGCGCACCATGTACTCGCCCTGATCCGGAAATTCCGCCGACTGGAGAAAGTCACGGAACTGACCGAAGAAGTTCTGGATGAAAACGGCGCATCCGCAGAAGCCGAGGAGGCTTTTGCCGCCCTGCAGGCGACTTCTCCCCTGCTTTATCTGGTGCCGTTTCGCCAGGCAGGCCGTAAAAATGCGGACGAAGCCGATTTTCTCTGGCTGGTTGAATTCGACAAACCGGAATCCCGGGCCGTGGCACCCGCACTGCTGGCGCTGCTCAAGGAACATTATTCCGAATCGTTGTTCTACGTCACCAGCCGCAAAAAGAAGTCATGGCACCACCGCCTGCTGGAACGTCGCAGCTGGATGCGGCCGTCCCGTCTGATTCTGGTCCTTCTGCTGCTCTTCGCTCTGTCGACGGTTCTGGTACGAATCCGCCAGACGGTTTCGGCGGAATTTGAATTGATTCCGGCACGGGAATCGATTGCCTATTCACCATTTGAAGGGGTCATTGACCGCTGTCTTTTCAAAAGCGGCGATCCGGTACGGAAAGGTGATCCGGTCATTCTGTTTGAAACCGATGAGCGACAATTCAATCTGGAAACCGCCCGCAATGAATACAACCGGATCAATGCCCAGCTGGATCTGACCCGCCGGCAGTCCTTCCTGGACCCGGCCAAACGTGCCCAGATCAAATTGCTGGAACTGCAAAAGGAAAAAGCCGCCATCGACATTGAGCGCAACGAATGGTACCTTGCCCGCAGTCGGGTAACAGCGGAAGTCGACGGCATTCTCGATGCAGGCGACGCCGACAAGCTCTCCGGCAAGGCGGTTCGTCCCGGCGAAAAACTTTTTGAAGTGCTGGGCACCGGCGATATGGTGGCCGAAATCGCACTGGATGAACGCAACGCCTCAGTATTGAACGAAGAAACCGCGATTACCCTGTATTTGCACGCACGTCCGGAAGTGGCGATTCCCGCACGAATCCAGAACGTAACCGGACGGCCGCTGCTGACACCGCGCCGAACCTATTGTTATTTGATCCGCGCTGATTTTTCCGCTCCGGCAAACCTGGAACTGATTTGCGGCATGCGCGGCATCGCCCGGATTGCGGGACCGCGGGTGACGCTGGGGTATTACCTTTTCCGGCACCTGGTGTTATGGTACCGACAACTCTGATGCGGTACCACTCATGATCATTCGAGAAGACAATGTCGCAGCCCCGCTCTCCCCGGAATCGCTGCCGACACCAGAGACCACCACACCGACGCCTCCTCCGCGAAAGGGCGTCCAGACGCCCCCGCAGCGACTGGGCGAACTGCGACCGGATCTGGAATTGTTTCGCGGCGACCGGAATGAATTCGGCGAAGCCACCTGGGTGATTTTCGACCCGGTCGCCGACACCTATTTCCGCATCACAGACGAAGACTACCGGATCATCCGCCTCTGGACCGGCAACCCGGAACCACAGGCTTTCGTCGCCAAACTGGCCAATGCCGGTCTCAGGGTTGCGCCGGAACGGCTGCTGTTGCTCTCCGCTTTCATGTACCAGAACGGACTGCTGCGTCCCGGTTACCGGACCTCGGAGGAACGGTGCATGAAAATGCGGGAAATGCGCAAGAAGATGTTCTGGCATATGATGCTGAATTACTATTTGTTCTTCCGGATTCCCCTCTGGTCGCCGGACCGGTTCATCTGTCGCACCCGGGACGTGGTGGAGACGGTTTTCAACCGCTGGGTGCTGGCGGCGCTGCGGGTACTGGCCGGAATCGGCTACCTGTGTTTAATCGTCAACTGGTACCGCTTCACGGATGCATTTCTGAATTCGATTTCGCTGCAGGGCATGATCCGTTATTCCATTGCCGTCATGGTCATAAAAGTCATCCATGAGTTTTCCCACGCTTATACCGCCCGGCATTTCGGCTGCCGGGTGCGGCGGATGGGGGTGGCATTCATCTTCTTCTTTCCCCGGCTTTATACGGACCTGACGGACTCCTGGCGGGTACGGGACCGTTACCGCCGTTTTCTCATCGACGGGGCGGGCATTTTCAGCGAACTGATCATCGGCGGCATTGCGGCGCTGGTCTGGACCAACACCGGGCCGGGGTTGACTCATGCGGTTTCCTATTATATTTTTGCGGTCAGCATTATCAACACGGTGCTGATCAACGGGAACCCGTTCATCCGTTACGACGGCTACTACATGCTCATGGACCTGGTCAACATTGACAATCTACAGAAACGCGGCACCATTGTGGTACGCAACCTGTGGCGGCATTATCTTTTCGGCCTGCCGGCGGAACCGGATCCGTCGCGCGGCTGGAAACGTGCATTTTTGATCGCTTACGGATTCGGGATGTTTTTCTACCGGATTTTCCTGTATTTGTCGATCATTCTGCTGGTTTATTTCAATTTCGCCAAGGCGGTGGGGATCGTATTGCTGATTCTGGAAGTTTATCTGATGATTTTAAAACCGATTATGGGAGAAGGGAAGGCATTGTTTATGAACAGAAAACGAATGAATCGCCGCAAAGCGCTGCTGTCTCTTTCCGGCGCGGCCCTGATCATCGCGCTTCTGGCCGTGCCGCTGCCCTGGAGAATCGCCGCTCCCTGCGAAGTTGCCGCCCCCGGAGCCGTCATGATCTACGCACCGGAAAACGGCATTGCGGTCCAACTGCCGCCTGAGGACGGCAGTCGGGTGACAGCCGGAGATCTGCTGCTGCTTCAGGAAAATCCCCAGCTGGATTGGCGTCTCCAGGAAGCGGATGTCGGTATTGCGCTGGATTCAGAACAGCTTGATCAGGCGGAGCGCTCCGATCAACTGCTCGGCCAGGTCGCAATCATCCGTGAATCTCTGGAAAGCAGCCGCGCGACCCGGGAAGAAACATTGCGTCGCCGGGAACTGCTCGCCACCAAGGCCCCTCTGGACGGCATTTTCACCCGTCGGGACCGCCATCTGACTCCGGGCAAGCGACTGAATCGCGGAGATCTGATCGGAGAAATTCACCCCTCTCAGTCACCACAGATCACCGCTTACGTATCGGAAGAAGACGTAAAATTTCTACGCGTGGGCGATACGGTCAGCGTCGAGCTGAATGGTGATCTCCCTTCCTATCCCGGAAAAATCACCTCCATCCGCGAAGTCACCACTCTGCTGTCCCCCTCTCCCTTGCTGGATGCATTCGGCGGCCCGATCCTGACTACGCCGATTGAGGAAAACGCATTTCTGCCGCAGACGGCCTGTTACCGGGTAGAAGTACTGCTGACGGACCAGACTCTTCCGACTGGCCGCTCGGGAACGACGCGCATTCGGCGTTACGCCTCCATCGGCGGCAATCTGCTGCGCACTGTGCTTCGGGTACTCCGGCGGGAGTTGAGCTTCTGAGCCTGGATGAGACACGTGCCTCAGGCTTTCTCCAGCACCACACTGGCTACGGCATACCGAGCCTCGTGTGTCAGGGAAAGATGCACTGCGCCGCCGCCCAGTTTCCGAAAGGTCTCCGCAGCCGCTCCCCGCATTTTCACATAAGGCCGGCCATTTTCACCATTGCGGCACTCCACGTCCAGCAGGGCGCATCCGGCACCGATGCCGCACCCCAGCGCCTTGGAAACCGCCTCCTTGACCGCCCAGCGTCCCGCATAGTAAATCGAAGGATCGTTGCGTTCCGCCGCCTCCTGCCGTTCGGCCAGAGTAAAAGTTTTCTCTACAAAAGCGCCGTCAAAACGTTCCAGCAGTTTCCGGATCCGTTCAATTTCCACCAGGTCCACACCGATGCCGACAATCATGGCTGCTCCTTTCCCGCGGTCGTTCCGGCAGAAACAGCCGGATTGACCGGATTTGCCACCGCCGGTTGCGTCTGTGCCGTTTCCGATTCTGCTTCGGCCCGGTTTTCCGCAGCCTTGCGGGCGGCGACTTCCTTTTCCAGTTTCTCCAGCAATTCGCGCTGCCGGACGGCAAAGTCCTCCTTCAACCGTGCCAATTCCGCCTCATGGCGTCTGCCGGTTTCCTGCTCCCAGCGCTGCCGGACGGTTTCCGCCTCCCGACGTTGCTGTTCCAGTTCTTTCTGCAATGCCTGCAAATTTCGCTGATAATCTTCTCGATCGCGATCCAGGGAAACCGTCATTTTTTCCAATTCCGCCTGCTGCTCCCGACGCATCCGAGTCGCCTCTGTCTCCGCATGGCGCGACGCCGCGGCATTTCGACGCTGCTCTTCCTGCAGCACTGAAATCAACTGCTGCGTCGCCTCGACTTTGCCACTCAGCGCACCAGATTGTTCCTGCAGCGACGACCATTGCTGAATATCCGCCGCCCGCTCTTCCTGCAGCCGCTCCAGCAGCCGCCCCGTAAAAAGCAGCAGCGGCAGCCCCACCGCCAGCAACAGCAACAAAATCACCAGCCCCAGCATCCACCAGAATCGCCGCGCTGTCGTATGCCGCTGCTTTTCCTGCTCCTCCAACACGGAAAAAAGACGCGCCAGATCCTGCTGTGCCCGCATCATCGCCTCCGTGCCTTCTTCCCGCACCGCCAGCGCGGTATTGGGTGCCTCCTCCGACACTGCGGCATTCTCTCCTGCGGCCCCTGCTGCAGCAGGGGCAGGCGCAGTCTCCGGAGCCACCTCCGGACGCAACCCGTGGCGGCGGGCCAGTTCCGCCTCAACTTCAAAAGCCGATTTCCCGGCATCCCGCAGTGCTGCCACTTCCCGCAATACACTCAATGCACCGGAGGAATAAGCCTTTCGCTTGCCGCGATATTCGAACTCCAGATAGGCACCATAGCGGTTCAACCAGTCGTTGACCGTAGTTCGCGGCACGCCCAGTTCCTGTGCCAGATCCGAGGTTAAATACGTTTTTTTCTCTTCCGTCATGGTTTCTCCCGCCTCCGTAAAAATTCTTCCCGGATCACCTCGATGTCCTGTTCAATCTGTCGTCGCAGCTCCTCCACGCCGGAAAACGCTCGTTCCGGACGCAGATGACGGATCAGCTCCACCCCGATTTCCATACCGTAAAGGTTGCCGGAAAAGTCCAGGACGTGCACCTCCAGCCGTCGTCTCCCCTCCGGCCAGCCGAATGTCGGCGCCACCCCCAGGTTGACCGCGGCCGGATGCGCAATCCCCGCAACCAGTGCCCGCGCCGCATACACGCCATCCGGCGGTAGAATCCCGGTATCCACCGCCAGATTGGCGGTTGGCCGTTTCAATTCCCGCCCGGCGGCATGGTAGCCGGGCTCCACAATTCCCGTCAACCGGTAAGGCCGTCCCAGCAGGGCTTCTGCACGGGCCAGCAATCCCGAAGCCACCGCCCGGCGGATCGCGGTGCTGCTGACCACTTCCCCCTCGATCCGTAATTCTGGAACAGCCCGAAATGCGAGTGCATGTTCCCGACAGTAGTCGGCCAGCAAAGCGGCATTGCCCGCCGCCTTCGCTCCGAAACGCCAATCTGACCCGACACAGATCCCCGTTACCGTACTGGAAATTCGCAACAGTCGCTGGAGAAACTCCTCCGACGCCAATCCGGCAAATTCCGGAGAAAACCGAATCACCACCGCCTCCGCCGCCCCGTAATGTCGCAGCAGTCGCAGTCGTTCCTTCGGTGGCATCAGCAGCCGCGGCGGATCCTGCGGACAAAGAACTTCCCGGGGATGCGGCACGAAAGTCATCGCCACCGGCACGGCTTCCGTTTCCCGCGCCATCTCCGCCAGTTCGGCAAGCAACAGTTGATGTCCCCGGTGTACGCCGTCAAACACCCCGATTCCGACCGCCACCCTTCGACCGGTCAAACCGGCGTCTTCAAACAATCCCGTCATTTCCGAAATGTCCCGTTCTCTCACCGTGCCTTATCCCGGCGCGGTTGCATTCCTACGGGAATACTGTATATTACTATACGGAGAAAGTCAAATCCGGTTTCCTTAAATGACGGCTTCTTTTTTGAGCTCACATATATAAAATGACGGAAAATTGACGAAAAATCGACGACTCCGGATGTCTTCATCCGACGTTCGAAAAAAATGAGGAAAACATGAAACGTGTTCTTTATCCGGGAAGTTTCGATCCATTCACCAACGGCCACATGGACCTGGTGGAACGGGCCGCCCAGCTCTTTGACCAGGTGATCGTCGCAGTGGCGATCAACCTGGAAAAGCATCCGATGTTCGATCTGGAGGAACGGGAAAAAATCATTGAAGAGTGCTGCCGCCATCTGCATAATGTGCAGGTAGTATCTTTTCAGGGCCTGCTGGTAGATGCCATGGTGCGGCTCAACGCCCAGGCGGTCCTGCGCGGCCTGCGGGCCTTCTCCGACTTCGAATACGAGTTGCAGATGGCTTTGATGAACCGGAGCCTGCGTGCGGAATGTGAAACCATCTTCATGATGCCGACTGCGAATAACTCCTTCGTCAGTTCCCGTATGGTTAAGGAAGTGGCCTGTCTCGGCGGAGACTTCGCCCAGTATGTCCCCGCTCCGGTGGTAAAGGCAGTGCGGCAGAAGCTCGCGGAAAAAAATCGGGGGGAATGACCCATGATTAAAATTCATCTCGGCCTGCTCGCCAAACAACCGGTCGACCTGGAAGGAACGGAGCCCGCGGAACTGCTCGGCGTCCAGCCGAGTTCGGCTTTGACAATTCTCTCGCCGCTCACCTATCGCCTCACGGCCCGGAGCGTTTCCAACGGCGCGCTGGTGGAAGGGGAAATATCCTATCGGATCGGCGGCAGCTGCGGACGCTGCCTTGAAGAGGTGGAGCAGACCCTGCGCAATGCCCATCTCTGTTTATTCTACGACAATCTTCCGGAAGAGGAGCTGGACATCACCGATGATGTCCGTGAAGAGGCGCTGCTGCTGCTGCCGATGAATCTGCTCTGCTCTCCGGACTGCCGGGGCCTGTGCCCGCAATGCGGCGCCAACCTGAATCAGGAAACCTGTTCCTGCACATCGGAACCGGATCAAGATTCACCTTGGTCAGCGCTGGATCAGCTGCAACTCTAAAAATGCGAAGGTGCCTCGGAATGGCCCCCCGATCTATTCCGAGCTCCTTCTTCTCTTTGCCGGAGTGCGCTTCAGGCTCGCAGCGAATACACCTGATCCGCGCTGTGCCGCACCAGCAGCTGCATTTCCAGACGCAGCAGAATTCCCCCGAGATTCCCCGAATCCAGCCCGGTTCGAACAGCCAGTTCATCAAAAGTACATTCGCCAGCGCGCAGAATTTCCAGCACCCGCGCCGCATCCTCCGGCAAATCGGAAGTGCTGCGGGGCGCATAGGCAATTTCCGGCTCGCCGAGCTGACGGGAAAACGGCAAAAGACCGCTGCCCATCGCCTCCAGAATATCCCCGATCTGTTCCACCAGCACCGCACCGTCACGAAGCAATTTGTGGCAGCCCCGGGACTGGGGATTGTCAATCCGTCCCGGCACCGCCAGCACCTGCACCCCTGCTTCCAAAGCCAGGTTGGCGGTAATCATCGCTCCGGAATCCAACCCGGCCTCCGTTACCAGCACCGCGTCCGCCAGACGTGCCACAATCCGGTTCCGCCTGGGAAACGAGGTCCGATTCACCGGGAAACGCATCGGAAATTCACTGATAAGCGCGCCACCTGTTTCAATAATCCGTCTGGCCAGCGGCAAGTTTTCCTGTGGATGGAGCCGCGCCAGACCGCCCCCCAGCACCGCCACCGTCACCCCGCCGCGTTCCACCGTCGTGGAATGCGCCACAGTATCCACCCCAAACGCCAGACCGGAGATAATCACCATCCCCGCCGCTACCGCATCAGCCGTCAGCATCGCGGTAATTTCGGCACCATACCGCGACATGCGTCGCGAACCGACTACCGCCAGTGCCTGTCCACAACCGAATTCTGGCAGTACTCCCCGGACATACAATACCAGCGGCGGATCGTATAACTCCCGGAGAATTCCCGGGTACGCCTCATCGGCCAGCGTCAGAATCCGCACCCCGCCGCGTTCGGCGAATTCCATTTCCTCCTGCCAGTCAATTTCCCGTCGGAAATCCGCAACCCTTCCCGCCAGCTGCGGTCCGATGCCGGGGACCTCGCGCAACGCTTCCTCGGGCTGCTCCAACGCCGCCGCGCCGGAGCCGAAGTATTCGCATAATGCCCGATATTTGGCATGCCCGATACCGGAAATCATATTGAAAATAATGCATGCCTCGCGTTCAGTCATGGCACTGTTCCATCGCCTCCATCAGCCGCACCGGTTCCAGATCCGCCACCACCTGCGCGCGCCCGATACCGCATGGCAGCACGACAACCACCCGGCCGTCCCGGCATTTTTTATCATGCCGCATAATCTCCAGCAGAGCGGCGGCATTGTATTTCCGGGGCAGCCGCACCGGCAACCCCGCGGCACGCAACAGCGCGTTCTGCCGCAACTCATCCTCCCGGCTCCAGAACCCGGTGGTGACGGCCAGACGCCCCGCAATCGCCATCCCGATGGCTACGGATTCACCGTGGCTCAGCGAAAAGTTGGAAAGCAATTCCACCGCGTGGCCAAAGGTATGTCCGTAATTGAGCAAGGCGCGTCTACCATGTTCCTGCTCATCCTCGACCACAATGGCGGCTTTCAGTTCGCAGCAGCGGCGAATGATCCGGCCGAACAATGCCGGATCCGTCACTTCCGCCGTCAGTCCGGCAGCATGTTGTTCCAGAAACGAGAAAAACGCGCCATCCAGAATGACGCCGTACTTGATCACTTCCGCCAGCGCACCGATCCGTTCCCGCATCGGCAACGTCCGGAGAAATGCCGGATCAATCAGCACCAGACGCGGCTGGTGAAAAGCCCCCGCCAGATTCTTACCTTCCGGCAAATCCACACCGGTTTTTCCCCCGACTGAGGAATCCACCATGGCCAGCAGGGAGGTCGGCACCTGAACAAAATCCACCCCACGCATGTAAATGGCCGCCGCAAAACCGGTCAGATCCCCGACCACCCCGCCCCCGAGAGCCACAAAAAGCGAACGCCGATCGCACTTCTGCCGGGCAGCCGCAGCGCAGATGGCGGCCGCGGTGGCGAATGTCTTTGACGCTTCACCGGCCGGGAAAACAAATTCTCCACCTGCCCCGGAGGTGAAAAATAATGCAGTCCCCTCCGGCAGAATGCTCCCGGTATGAGTATCAGCCACCGCCAATACCCGCCGCCCTGCCGCCAGCCTCCGGAACCGGGCCGCGGTTTCAGACAGGGGACCGATCAGAATGTCGTAACCGTTCTCCGGCAGCGCGACTGATACGGTGTCCAACATGCTCCACAGCCCTTTCCGTTCAGTCTGTTCTACAGATTCAACGCAGCGCGAACGGCATCCAGCGTCGGATCGATCACCTGCGGCCGGTTGGCATACGTTCCCCGGATTCCAAGGTGTCCCAGCTCATCCTTGTGATAACCGATCACCGCATCCGGATCTTTCAGAACGTTACCGGTCAGGATGCCGACAACAGTGGCTTCCGGATCGATCACCCCGGTGTCCACGAGCTTTTTCGCTCCGGCAACCGAGCAGCAGGAAGCGGGTTCCGCACCGATGCCGGCGGCATCCACCATGGCTTTGGCGTCCATGATTTCCTGTTCGGAAACGCTCTCCACCACGCCATTCGACCATTTCAGACCGCGCAGGGATTTTTCCCAGGAAACCGGGTTGCCGATCTTGATCGCGGTCGCGATGGTTTCCGGATTGCGAACAGGCTCAAACGGCGTATGCTGTTTCCACATGTGTGCCAGCGGCGCCGCGCCTTCCGCCTGAATGACCGCAATCCGCGGAATCCGGTCGATAATTCCCAGCTGATACAGTTCCTCCATCCCTTTGCTCAAAGCGCTGTTGTTGCCGAGGTTACCGCCGGGGATGACAAACCAGTCCGGCACCTGCCAGTCCAGCTGCTGCAGAATTTCAAAACCGATCGCCTTCTGCCCTTCGATCCGGAAGGGATTGATCGAATTGAGCAGATAAATGTGCAACTCCCGGCACACCTCCTGCACCAGAGCCATCGCGTCATCGAAATTCCCGCGAATCTGCAGCGTCCGCCCGCCGAAGGCGAGCGCCTGTGCCAGTTTGCCGTATGCGATCTTCCCCTCAGGAATGAAAATTACCGAATTCATCCCGCAAACCGCCGCATAGGAAGCCATGCTGGCGCTGGTATTGCCGGTACTGGCACAGGCCACATTCCGGGCCCGGTAGAATTTTGCCGCAGTCACGCCGCAGGTCATCCCACGATCTTTGAAGCTGCCGGTGGGGTTTTCCCCTTCATGTTTCAACAGAAAATGTTTCAGGCCTGCATACTCCCCGGCCTTGCCCGCCGGATAAAGTCGGGTATTACCTTCCTGTCGGGTGACAATCTCTTCCGGCGGAAGATCGAAAATCAGTTCCCGGTACCGCCATACGCCGGAAGCATCCACGCCGCGTTTCGCTCCCCAGCGGGACTCCCAAAGCGCCTTCAGCTCCTCTCCGTCCACCCCCGAAAGATCGCGGTGCAAGTCAAGCGTCCCCCCGCAATCGCAAAGATAACGGGGCTGGTCGAGTTCATAATCACGTCCGCAGCGGACGCACTTCAAACATGCTTTCATTCTGTGCATAAGTTCCATCCTGTAAATCTTGAATTTGTTGAAAACACCATGTAATTTATCACCGAAATTCGTTTTTTTAAAGGGTACGATATCATGAAACTGACAATTCTCGGCTCCGCCGCGGCGGAAGCGGTCCCCGCTCTGTGGTGTGAATGTGAAGTCTGCGCTTACGCCCGCCGCCATGGTGGCAAAGACATCCGCCGCCGAACCGCTTACTGGATTGATGCGGATACGCTGGTGGATTTCGGTCCGGATGCCTTCTGGCAAACCGTCGCCTTTGGAATAAACCTGACCGAAATCAACCGGGTATTTTTCACCCATGCCCACTCAGACCACTGTAATCCTGTAGAGCTTTCCTGGCGGCAGCCGGGCTTCAGCCGGGTCACCCGCAATCTCGCCCTCTTCGGCTCCCGACCGACTTATGATCTGCTGGAACAGGTTCTGGCGGAAAAAAGCCGGACCTCTCTGGCGGAACTGCATTGTGACTTCCATCTGCTCAGTCCGGGAGACCGGATCACCGACGGCGATCTGGAAATCACGGCGATTCCCGCCACCCATGCCATAGAATTGGATCCGTTGAACTTCCTTTTCTGCCGCAACGGCCGTACACTGCTGATCGCCAACGACACCGGCTTCTGGAAACCGGAGGCCTTTGACCTCCTCCGGGACCGGAAAATCAACGCCGCAGTCATTGATACGACCATGGCACTGAAATTCGCGGACCATGACCAGGGACATATGGGAGTAGCGGCCACAGTGCGCTTCCGCGATGAACTGCGGCGGCGCGATTTGCTGGCAGCGGATGCGCGGGTGATCGCCAACCATTTCAGTCACAACGGCAACACCATACACGAACAACTGGTTGATTACTTCTCCCCTCATGAAATTGAGGTGGGCTTTGACGGTATGACACTGGAAGTCTGAGTCGATCCGATGGGACTCTTTCAGCTGCATTCCAACTACCAGCCGGCAGGGGATCAGCCGGAAGCCATCCGAACGCTGTCCCGACAGCTGCAAGCTGGACAACGGGAACAGATTCTGCTCGGAGTAACCGGTTCCGGCAAAACATTCACCCTGGCCAACGTGATTGCCCGACTGGACCGTCCGGTGCTGGTGTTGTCGCACAATAAAACGCTGGCGGCTCAGCTCTTCAGCGAGTTCAAGGGATTTTTCCCCGAAAACGCCGTGGAGTACTTCATCAGCTACTATGACTATTATCTGCCGGAATCCTATATTCCTCAGACAGACACCTATATCGCCAAGGATGCTTCCATCAACGAGAATATCGAAAAACTCCGCCTCTCCGCCACCGCCAGCCTCGTGGAACGCCGCGATGTGATCATCGTCGCCAGCGTCTCCTGTATCTACGGTCTGGGCTCTCCGGACGATTACGCCGACATGTGCGTTGTTCTGGAAATCGGCGACACCATCGGGCGCGATGAAGTGCTCCGGCGCCTGGTGGATATTCAGTATGAACGCAACGACACTGCCCCGGAAAAAGGCCAGTTCCGGGTGCGCGGCGACTCCGTGGATGTATACGAACCGCAGCGGGATGACTTCATCCGCATCACCTTCTGGGGAGACGAAATCGAATCCCTGGAGCGTCGGAACGCCGTCAACGGCGCCGTCAAAACCCGTCCGCGAAAAGTAACGCTTTTCCCGTGCCGTCATTTCGTACTGCCGCAGGAGCGCATTGAAGCCGCCGCCGCGGGCATCACTGCGGAAATGCGCGCACGTGTTGCCGAATTTGAACAGGCCGGCCGACTGGTGGAGGCGCAGCGCCTCTACCAGCGCGTAACCTACGACCTGGAAATGATGCAGGAAATCGGCTATTGCAGCGGCATTGAAAATTATTCGATGTATCTCTCCAACCGTTTACCGGGCAGTCGGCCGTATTGCCTTCTGGACTTTTTTCCGGACGACTTCCTGACTGTTATTGACGAGTCACATGTCACCCTGCCTCAGCTTCAGGCCATGTACAAGGCCGACCGGAACCGGAAACAGACGTTGATCGAACATGGCTTCCGTCTTCCCTCCGCCCTGGATAACCGTCCGTTGAAGTTCGACGAATTCGAAGCGCTCAAGGGCGACACCATCTATGTTTCCGCCACCCCCGGCCCCTATGAACTGGCGCGGGGCGGCAAACCGGTCGAACAGGTCGTGCGCCCCACCGGACTGCTGGACCCCCTCATCGAAGTCCGCCCGCTGGAAGGCCAGATCGACGACGTGATGGCGGAAATCCGTGCCGTCGCCGCCCGGGGCCAGCGCACCCTGGTAACCACCATGACCAAGAAAAGTGCAGAGCGGCTGGCCGATTATCTGACGGAACTGGGGATCAATACCAGTTATCTGCATTCCGAAATGGACGCGCTGGAGCGGGTCCGAGTACTTACCCGGCTGCGTGCGGGAGATTTCGATTGCCTGATCGGCATCAACCTTCTGCGGGAAGGGATCGACCTGCCGGAAGTGGCACTGGTGGCGATTCTGGATGCGGACAAAGAGGGATTTCTACGTTCGGAGCGCTCACTGATACAGGTGGCGGGCCGGGCCGCGAGAAACGCTGACGGCCGAGTCATTCTTTACGGGGATACAGTTACCCCAAGTATGAAGGCGCTGATCGAAGGCAGTGCCGCACGCCGTGCCCGGCAGGAGGAATACAATCGCCGGAACGGCATTGTCCCGAAAACCATCGTGCGCAATACCGTTCCGACCATCAACGAAGTGGTCACTGCGGGCGCACCGGTCAAAAAACGTCCGGTCCCCGCCCGTCTGGCCGGTACCGTTCTGGATACAGCCGGCACGGCGGACGGCGCAGTTGATCTCGACCGTCTGGGACTGAGCACGCAGGAGCTGGAGCAGTTTACCGCCGAATTGGAAAAGGAAATGCTCGAAGCCGCCGAGGCTCTCGAATTCGAACGCGCCGCCGATCTCCGGGATCGATTGAAAGCATTGGGAAAACTGAATTCAGGCGCCAAGTAACAGAACCACGCCCCCTCCTTTTGCTCCGGGTATCTCCCTTCCCCCCGTCGTCGTCTTCCCACCATCCTGTTACGGCAACCGGCATAAAATGACGGATCCATTCGTCATTTCAAAAAAATGACGGATATTTTCATAACCTGTTAAAATAGAAGTAAAAAAACATCTATATCCCCTCTTTTCTGCTTTTTATTACATAAAAAAACAGTCCGGAATTTCGGTAAAATTCCGGACTGCTCCATCCTGTTAAAACGCTGTGGCGGCCGTTATTTCTTCAACCGCCAGTCCAGCGCGCCCACCGGGCAGGCATTGATGCATTCGCCGCACTCCGCACAACTTTCCGGGAAGCCCCGGTCGAAAGCGGTCCCCACATAGGTGAAAAATCCGCGCCGCTTCGGCGAAAGCAGAGAAAGATTCACCACTTCCGAGCACACCTTTACGCAAATGCCGCATTTGATGCATTTGCCGCGGTCCTGAATAATCACCGGATGCCGGGTATCGTAAACGACCGGCAGTTTTTCTCCCGGAATGGCGTCCGGCGAAGCACCACAGCGTTCCGCATGCTGCCGCAGTTTGCAATCGCCTTTAGCCGTGCAGCTGCATTCGATACAGCGCTTTCCTTCGCGCTGGATCTGTTCCGGCGTCATGGTGTGGCACACTTCGTGGAAGGTCGTGCGGCGTTCCTCCAGCGGAATCAACTCCTGTTTTTCCCGGTCGGCCTCGGAAACGTCCGTGCGCAGAAACACCAGATTTTCCTTCTTCAGACTCTGCCAATGCCCGCGCGACACGTTTACCATCGGCTCGGGCCGGTATTCTTTCCCGGAGAACCCGCTGATGATTTCCAGCGCCATCACCCGGGCGGCCCCCACCGCCTCCACCACGGTCGCCGCACCGGAAACACAGTCTCCGGCGGCATAAACCCGATCGGCCACCCGCGACGCACCGGCGGCAATCCGCAAATTGCCGCGACGGTCCGTTTCCAGACCGGCCGGTGCCAGCGTCGTCTGACCGATCGCCGCAATCACCGTATCCGCCACCACTTCAAAATCACTGCCCGCCACCGGCACCGGTTTGCGCCGTCCGGAGGCATCCGGTTCCCCGAGCTCCATCCGGCGGCAGGTCAGGACCAGGTGATCCCCTTCACGGCGCAACGATACCGGCGCTACCAGAAAATGGAACTGCACGCCTTCTTCGCGCGCCTCGTGGATTTCAATCTTTTCCGCCGGCATTTCCGCCTCGGTCCGGCGGTAGAAACAGTTGACGTCGGGACTCCCCAGCCGTACCGCGGTGCGAACACAGTCCATGGCAGTATTACCGCCGCCGATGACCACCACCTTGCCGGGATTCGCCCCTTTGTTGCCGGCGAGCGCCACTGCGCGGAGAAAATCGATCCCCTGCAGCGCCAGCTCCTCGCCTTCACAACGCATTCCGGAAGCCTGCCAGCAGCCCACCGTAATCGCCACGGCATCAAAATCCCGCTTCAACTCTTCGAGAGAGAGGTTTTCCCCCAGTTTGCGGTTATATTCGAACTGCACGCCGAGCCGATCGAAGTGCGCCAGCTCCCGATCCAGGATCTCCTTCGGCAGCCGGTAGGCGGGAATACCGTAACGCAGCATCCCCCCCGCCTGCGGCATGGCTTCGAAAATCGTCGCCGCCACCCCGTTGCGCCGCAGAAAATACGCCGTCGCCAGCCCCGCCGGCCCCCCGCCGACAATGGCCACGCGCCGCCCCGTTTCCGGCGGCAGCGTCTCCAGATACTCGTCGTAGTAAAGATCCGCGGCAAGACGCTTGAAATCATTGATCGCCACCGGCTTGCCGTACACGTTCCGACGGCAGTCCTTTTCGCAGAAACGCGGACAGACCCGACCGATGCTCATCGGCAGCGGAATGCGCTCTTTGATAATCTTCAAGCTTTCCAGGAAATCGCCGTTCTTGCCGGCCCGGACGTATTCCTCCACCGATGCATGGGCCGGGCAGGCCATCGTGCAGGGGGCCTCGCAATCGCCGGTATGTTCGCTCAGCAGCAAATTCAGTGCCGTGCGGCGCATATCCTGCACCTCTTCGGAACTGGCATCCACATCCTGCCCGGGAGCCGGACGGCTGGAACAGGACGGCAGAAAACGACCGGTTTTCCGGTCCCGGACCACGCAGACAAAACAGCTGGTCGACTTGGAAATCCGCCGCTCTCCGCACAAGGTCGGAATGAAAATGCCGTTCGCCGTGGCAACCTCCAGAATGGTCTGGCCGGGAGCGGCGCTGACCGGTTTGCCGTCCAGAGTGAATTCAATCTTGTTCATCGGGTACTTCCCTCTCCTTTTTCGACTCGGCCGATCGCTTTCTTCGGACAGACTTCGATACAGCTGTTGCAGCGCGTGCAGAGACTGTTGTCCACCACGAAATCATCAGAAATCGCACCAACCGGACATCCTTTTATACACAGTTTGCACTTGATGCACCGGCTCTGATCCAGTTTTACATCCACCAGCGCCGAACAGCTCAAGGCCCGGCAGCGGTGCTGTTCGACATGTTCCAGGTATTCATTGCGGAAATAGCGCAGCGTGGCCAGCACCGGATTCGGCGCAGTCTGTCCCAGACCGCAGAGCGATCCCGCCCGGACTTTTTTGCCGAGGTCTTCCAGAAAATCCAGATCGGACAGCTGCCCTTTCCCCTCAGTAATCCGGCACAGCGTTTCGAACATCCGTTTGGTACCAACGCGGCAGAACGTGCATTTGCCACAGCTTTCCCGATGGGTGAAATCCAGAAAATAACGCGCTGTTTCCACCATGCAGCGCTTCCGTCCGATCACGATCATCCCGCCGGACCCCATGATCGCTCCCAGGCTCCGCAGCGAATCGTAATCCACCGGCGTATCGAATTTCTCCACCGGAATACAGCCGCCGGACGGCCCGCCGGTCTGTACCGCCTTGACCTCATTCGGGTCGGCACCACCGATGTCAAACACGATCTCCGCCAGCGTGATCCCCATCGGCACTTCCACCAGCCCCGGATACTTCAAATCGCCCGCCAGCGCGAACAATTTGGTCCCCTTGCTTCCGGCGGTACCGACGGAGGCGAATTTTTCGCCGCCCTCCCGCAGAATCAGCGGGATGTTGCCGAAGGTTTCCACGTTGTTGATCATTGTCGGATACCCCTTCCACCCGCTGTCGGTCGGGAAAGGCGGCCGGAAACGCGGCATCCCGCGCTTACCTTCGAGCGAATGAATCAGCGCAGTTTCTTCTCCACAGACAAAAGCGCCCGCGCCTTCCTTGATGATGATCTCCAGCTCACGCCCGTCAATCACGTTGAGCTTGTGCTCGTAAATCTGTTTAATGGCGATCTGCAGGTGCCGGATGGCCATCGGATATTCCGCCCGACAATAAATGAACAAACGGGTGGCGCCGGTAGCGTGGGCCGCAATCAACATCCCTTCCAGCATCTGATGCGGCACGCTCTCCATCAGCGACCGGTCCATGAACGCCCCCGGATCGCCTTCATCGGCATTGCAGATCAGAATCTTCTGTTCCGCCTGCTTCGCCGCCAGAAACCCCCATTTGTTCCCGGTGGGGAAACCACCGCCGCCGCGACCGCGCAGCCCGGAAAGCTTCACCTCCGCCACAACCTCTTCCGGACGCATGGACAACGCCCGACGCAGCGCGACATAACCATCATGCGCCACATAGTCTTCAAACGAAACCGGGTTGATCCGTCCGGCCAGCGCCATCACCTTGACCAGTTCCTTGGCTTTGCGGCCCGCCGGGATTTCAAAACGGCCGACTTCGCTCAAATTGAGAATCGCTTCCGCGGACTGTTCATCTCCCCGTACCTGGGAATAAAAAATAGAACGCCCGTCCGTCGTCACCACCTCCACCAGCGGTTCGGCGTAACAATGGCCAATACAACCGGTCTCCTCCACCGGAATACCGTGGGCAATCGCCCGCAGCGACTCCAACACGGCCCCTGCCCCGGCGGCGATACCGCAGGAAGCGGTCCCAACCCGGATCTTCTGAATTCCAACATTCATTTGGCAGCATACTCCTTGAGAATTTTCACCGTTCCCTTGCGGTCGAGTTTGCCGAACACGCGGCCGTTAATGCTCATGACCGGAGCCAGACTGCAACATCCCAGGCAGGCCACCGTTTCCAACGAAAAATGTCCCCGCTCATCCGTCTCACCCGGCTTGATCTTCAGTTCGGCACTGATCCATTCCGAAATCAGCGGCGACCCCTTGATGTGACAGGCCGTCCCGTCACAGACGGCAATTTTGAACCGTCCCGGCTTCACCCGTTTGAACTGAGCGTAAAAACTCAACACCCCTTCCACTTCCACTGCCGGAATGCCGAAATATTCAGATACCGCGCAGATGGCCTCGTCCGATACATACCCGGCCTGTCCCTGCACCGCCTGCAGAGCCTTGATCAGATTGCTCGGGTCCCGCTCAATCTTCTCCAGAAAGTCATAATTGCTGTCCATGGAATCTCAAACTCCTTATCCACCAATAATGTGAATCGTTTTTGCCCTCTTTTTGCCGTGCCCCCTCTCACCGGGTCTGTACGGCCAGCCACCCTTCCCGACCGGGAAACGGTCGCGGCTCCATGCATCCTTCCGGCGCCGCCTGAAAACGCCGGGCGATCTCTCCCAGCGGCACAACAGAAAACCCCAGTGCCTTCACCCGCCGCAGATAATCCTCGAACATTCCGCGACAACGTCCGCCTTCGGCCTCCGCGTGAATGGTCAGTACATTCGGCCCATCCTCCCGCAGCAAGGCGATCTGGCGATCATTGTAATTTTCGTCCGTCACCCCGTCACGCCCAAGCATTTCATCGTAAGTCGGCAGCGTCACCGGGATCTGAAGACGACTCAGCTTCTTCCCCTCCACCACCGGGTAAAACGGCGTCATTCCCCGACAGTCCGAATCAAAAGCGAAAGGGAAATCCGCCTTGACCAGCAGCAACCGGTCATTGGTCCGCCAGCCGGGGGTAGCGCTGGAAATCGGCATGGCACCGGTAATCCGCTGGAGCTCCTCCACGCCGCGCGCAAGTTCCTCCTGCATCTGCGCAGTGCTCATCCGGTCAATCTTCGCCTGGGAGCGATGGTGATCCCAGGCGTGAAATCCCACTTCGTGCCCCGCTTCCGCCGCCTGTCGGATCTGCGCCGCCAGCCGGCGACCGATCCGGGGTCCCGGCCAGGCGGTCCCCATCAGCACGATCTCCGGCCCATACAGCCCTGCGGCATCGGTACGCAGCATCTTCCACAAAAAGGCCGGTTTCAGCAGCCGCCACAGATGCCGTCCCATATTATCCGGTCCGACCGAAAAATAAAAGGTCCCCCGAACCTGATGCCGCGCCAGAATCTCACACAACGCAGGCACCCCGCGCGCCGTCCCCCGGTAGGTATCGACGTCAATTCTCAACCCGATGATTTTCACGGTGCCTCCGCGCTTTTCGTTGCCAGATCAGCGGGTGAATTCGCCGGAACGCATCGCCTCTTCGAGGAAGAAATTCAGCGTGGTTTCGATCGACTGATCCAGCGGAATCCGAGGCGTCCAGTCCAGCAGCTTCCGGGCATTGCGGATGCTCGGCACGCGATGCTGCACGTCCTGATACCCTTTGCCGTAAAATGCGCCGCTCTCCACCACCAGATAACCGGCAAAAGGCGGAAAATGTTTGCGCAACGGATGTTTTTCGAATTTTTCCACCAGCATTTCCGCCATCACCTTGATGCTGGCCTCGTTCGCGGGATTGCCGATGTTGATGATCTGGCCGTCGCACTTGCCGCCTTTGTTTTCAATAATGCGGAACAGCGCCTCCACCCCTTCGGAAATGTCCACGAAGCAGCGCTTCTGTTCGCCACCGTCGATCAACTGAATCGGCGACCCCTGAACCAGATTGAGAATCAGCTGCGTAATAGCCCGGGAGGAGCCGATCCGCGCCGAATTCAGCGAATCCAGCCGCGGCCCGATCCAGTTGAAGGGCCGGAACAACGTGAACGACAACTGGCCTTTGGCGCCATACGCCCAGATCACCCGGTCCAACAACTGTTTGCTGGTCGAATAGATCCAGCGCTGCATCCGGATCGGCCCGGTCACCAGGCAGGAGTTATCCTCGTCGAAACTCGGATCCTGGCACATGCCGTACACTTCACTCGTGGACGGGAAGATAATGCGTTTTTTATATTTGACACAGTACCGGACGATCCGCAGATTCTCTTCGAAATCCAGCTCGAACACCCGCAGCGGATTGCGCGTATATTCGATCGGTGTGGCGATCGCCACCAGCGGCAGTACAATGTCACACTTGCGGATATGATATTCGATCCACTCCCGGTGGATGGAAATGTCCCCTTCGCGGAAATGAAATCCCGGACGATCCAGCAGATGATCGATATAATTCGAACGCAGGTCAAGACCGTAAACCTCGTATTTGCCGCTGGCCAGCAGCCGCTCACTCAAATGACTGCCGATAAATCCGTTGACGCCGAGAATCAGCACGCTTTTCTTGCGTCCGGCCTCCCGCATCCGTCGGGGATCATTCCCGAACACCATGTTTTTCACCACCCGCCCGTCCGCGGCAAACTGCTCGCCGGTCGTGCAGACCGAACCGTCAAACTGGGCCTGCCGTACCCGGATAGCACCTTCGCCGCAGGCAATCGTAAGCGGCGCAGACTGCAGCACCGTACCCGGAGCGGCATCCCCTTCCCGATTCATGGCATCCACCGCCCAGAAAAAGCATTTGCGTTCCCCGAGGAAGGAAAATGCCCCCGGATAAGGCCGGGTCACTGCCCGTACCAGATTCCGGACTGCCGTGCTGGACTGTGTCCAGTCAATCTGGCCATCAGCGGGAGTACGTCCACCGAAGCAGGTGGCCTGCGATTCATCCTGAGCCCGGCGCGGCGCCTTACCGGCGAGCACCAGCGGCAGGGTACGCTTCAGCAGCACCGTCGTTGCAGCACAGGCTTTGTCAAAGAGTGTACGGGCGGTATCATCGTCACTGATGGCGAAACGTTCCTGATCCACAATGTCTCCGGCATCTGCCCGGGCCGTCATGTAATGTAAAGTGACTCCGGTCTCCTTTTCACCGTTAATGATGGCCCAGTTGAGCGGCACCCGGCCACGGTATTTCGGCAGCAGCGAACCGTGCAAATTCAACGCGCCGTATTTCGGAATCTCCAAAATCGCCGGTTTGACGAGCGACCGGTAATAAAAGCTGAAAATCACCTCCGGCGCCATTGCCCGGATACGTTCGACCCAGACAGGGTGATTGATATCTTCGGGAGCGAAAACTTCAATCCCCTTGTCCGCAGCGAGTTCTGCTACGGAGCCGAACCAGATGTTCTCAGCCGGGTTATCCCGGTGGGTAAATACGGCAGAGATCTCGAACCCCGCCTCCAACAGTGATTCGATTCCGACCCGGCCGATATTATGATATCCCAGCACGATACACTTCATGGACGGTCTCCTCCAATAAAATAATAATGGATCCCCGATGAATCCGGTTGAAAATACGATAAACCAACATAATATAGTATGAAAAAGATGCTTTTGCCAGAACAGGCGTGCAAAAAACGTCGTTCTTTCTGTAAAAGCGGCTTGCGTTCTATTTTTCCCGGTATATTTATTAATTAGATTGAGGAAAAACCTCCGGTTGATTCTTTTAATTTTTCAAGGAGACGTTTCGCTATGAATCAGGAATCTGATCTGCAATCCTCCGTCAAGGCCGTATTTTTCCCGGAAAAATTTTCCCGGAATGCTCTTCTTTTCCGGGCAGTCCTGCTACTGCTGACCGGAGTCCTGCTCGGCTTCCGTCCCTGGTTGACCTTGACGGTATTCACCACGGTAGTCGGCTTTTTCCTGATTTTCGAAGCGATGTGGCTGTTCGCCGCGGCCCTGCCACGACGGGAAGGCCGGACCGGCGGCATTCTGCATGCTCTGCTGACACTGATTCTGGGATTCCTCTGTATCGCCAGCCCATTGATGATGAATCTGGCCTGGATGTTCGTACTGGGCTTCTGGCAGCTGGTCAGCGGCGGCAACTGGTTCATGCTGGCCGCCACGGTAAAACCGCGTACCTGGCCGCTCGTCAGCGGCATTCTGGCCACCATTACCGGACTGCTGTTCCTCATCTGGCCGGCGGTGGGACTGGCAGCGATGGCCTGGGTACTGGCAGCTCTGCTGATTTTATTTGGCGTGATCCTGCTGCTGGCGGCCCTGTCTTTGCCGAAAGCCGCACCGGTTTCAGTACAAAACGACGTAAACGATTAACTGTAAACGTCCTTCAAGTCAGCATGCGGCGTTCCCCTTTCTCTTAATTCCTGAAAAGTTCGTGCCAGCGCGTCTTCCAGAGAAATCCGGGGTTTCAATCCCAGCCGTTCCGCCCGGGCCAAATCGGGAAGATAATATTCCACCCGGGCACCCGGCACTGGTCTCTGCCGCGTCAGTATGGGGGAATCCGATCCGGCAACGGTACATACCAGGTGTGCCAGTTCCGCAATACTAACGGCGCGCTCCGCGCCCACATTGCAGATGGTCCCGGCCGGCGCCGTCAACAGCAGCCGCCACAACCATTCCGCCAGTTCTCCGGCGTACAGATAACTGCGCCGCGGCGTACCGTCACCACGGATGACAATCGGACGCCCCGCCAGACAATCGCCAATGAAATTTCCGACGGCGAAATGCGTCTCCAGCGGCAGGCCGGCGCCGACAAATGCAAAACACCGTGCAATCACCGCGGCCACACCGGAATCAAGAACCAGCTGTTCTGCCAGCAGCTTCCCTCTGCCGTACGCGGTAACCGGACGCGCAGGGCGCGCCTCACTGAACCGTTCCTCTCCGTTTTCCGACGGCCCGTATACCGCACCGGAACTCGTCAGCAGCAGCCGTGAAACACCGGCTTTTGCGGCAAAATCCAGAACGCGCCGTGTCCCGTCCACGATGATCGAATACATCTCATCCGGATTTTCTCGTTCCAACCGGGCACTGGCCGGCGTTGCCGCGTGAATCACAGCATCAAACTCGCCTTCCGGAAATGAAAAAGACCGGACATCCCCCTCCACCAGTCGAATCCGCCGTTCACCCGCAAATTGAGGCCAACGACGGTAGAAATCAGTAATGGACCGGGTCAGCAATACCATTTCCGCATCTTCCGGAGCGGTTTCCAGGAAACATTCCAGCAACCATTTTCCGAAAAACCCGGTTCCGCCGGTGCAGAACAGCCGTTTCCCACGCCATTGCGTCATGGGCACGGCAAGACGCGCCTGCCATTCTGCACAATCTTCCCGGGTCATTTGTGATGCCGCCTTCCCAAGAACGGCAGGAGATAAAAGTCCCAATTCCGGGCTTTCTTTACAAAAAGCCTCTTTTTTTCCTGATTTTTTAAGATTCGCAACTTGATTTTCTCCGAAAAACAGATACTGTAATAGCACTTTCGTGGGGCATTAGCTCAGTTGGCTAGAGCATCACACTGGCAGTGTGAGGGTCAGCGGTTCAAGTCCGCTATGCTCCACCATTCATTACATTTGGACGAACTCGCAGAGGGTTCGATGCGATAACGGTTCTCACCAACGTGATCAATACGCGAAATATGTGTGAGAATCAACCTTCTCAAACCGGTGCGATCAAAATTAGAACGAGCTTCGGCAAGCAACCTGCCCGTGTTACGCATGATTTCCAGTTCCCGTTGAATGTCATCGAAAATTGAGGTGTCGCTCCCTTGCGCCTTCAACATCTCAACCCGTGCTGTCAATCGTTCAATTTCACGTGTCAAATAGTTCAACTTGTCATTCAAGAAACCAGCTTCATTCAGATTGTCGAGCGACAGAATGACCTTGTAGATACGGTTCCGCTCCTGCGTCGCTTCCGTCCGGGCATTGATCGCTTCTTCCACTTCCGGATGCACCCGTGACAGGAATTCATCACGGGCCTTCAGCAGTTTTTTCTCCATAGTGGCCAGCAATCTTTCATCAGAACGATATTTTTCCAGCTGATCCAGAACCGCGTCTTCTATTTTTTCCGCCTTGACACGGTTTTTGCATGAGGAATCGGAGCAAACGTAATAATGATATCTCCCCCCTTTCGCACTGGCGGGGGACATTGAGCATCCACAATGGCATTTCAAAAGCCCCGTCAGCAAATAGGTGTATTTTTGCGCGTTAGGGCGGCTCGAACGTGGCGTCGCCGGAATCATGGATTGAACGGATTCGAAAAGAGATTCCGGGATAATCGCATCATGCTTCCCCTCAAATTCATGACCGGCATACACAATCTTTCCCAAATAGGTCCGATTTCGAAGTATCGTAAACAATGCCGATTTCCCGATCACTCCGCGATATTTGGATAAAATATCCATCGTCTGATATTTTTCCGAGGCGTACATTTCGAAAATATCCTTGACGATTTGCGCCTCCCGGGAATCCACATAAAGTTTGTTGTCTTTTTTCTCCCCACGTTTATAACCGAATGGCGGATTGCCGGTCGGCCACATCCCCTTTGCGGCAATGCTGATCATCTTATTTCTGATGTTTTCAGCGGTCTGTTCTCGTTCAAACTGGTTGAATACCTGCATGACCCCGAGCATCGCCCGACCCGATGGAGTGGAAAAATCCAAATGTTCCGTCGCGGAAATGAACCCCTTACCCTGTTCAAACAGCGTGGCGAAAATTTCCGCTCCATCTCGAAGATTTCTGCTCATCCTTGAGAGCTTATAAACGATCAGGGTATCCCATCCGGCATTCCCTGACCGCAGTTGTTCCATGATTTGCGAAAATCCGGGACGTGCAATATCCTTACCGGAAAAGAATTCGTCGGATATCTCGCCGACAACCTCTCCGCCGTGAAATTTGACGTATTCGCGGCAATAATCAATTTGCATCCGGATTGAGGTTTCCGTCCCATCCCAGCTGGAGCCCTTCGGCGAAACACGGGCGTAAATTAAGTATTTCATCATTAGAAGTCATCCGAATATTTGTCAAACCGGCGTGGAAATCGTTTCCGTCGTCTTCATACTATGACAGCAAGTGGAGATTACTGATCAGGTTGCAGGCAAACCACGGATCCTCCAATTTAAAATACTGCGGTTTCGCTGTTGCGCCGTCTTTTTGAACTATAATACCGTCTGCACAAGGATTTACGCAAATTATCTTTTTCACAGGTATTTTTACAGCTTTCAGCGATGATAACCAGAATAGATGCTTGTTTGTAATCAATAACGATCCGCAACCAATATTGACAGTTTCAGTTGTGTCTACAGGATATCCCTTGAATGATCCGGTGCGGAAATACACTCCCTTGGCGACTCTGAAACTCATTCCAGCGCTACCGCCTTCATAATGCCGTCTATTGCGATCTTCATAGTAATCAACATTATTGAAAATCCATATCGGTTCTTCTCCTCGTTGCATGATTACTGGGAAATTTATTGTTATATTTACACGCTTGCTGATTATTCCGCTTAAAATATCCCGCAATACAAGACTTTTTGTGATTTTCATCATATAGGTGCTATCGTCTTCTTGCACTATTTCAAATGTGTCTGATAAAAAATCAAGAACTTTCTCTTCCTCTTCAGAAATAACTCCATCTTCCAACGCTTTGTCGATTATCTTTCGCCACGCCTCTATAATGCTGTTTCTGGTCTCTTCTCCGCTCATCCCATACAGATTCGATATATGACGCACCTTTTGTTGTATTCCGACCAAATTATCTAATTTTGATGATGCCGATACTATTTCATTTACGATTGTTGCGTGACCGTAATTTTTTATTTTTTCACCTGGAATGCTGTTCCACGTCTTGACCGGATCGAGACACATTGCAGAAATCATTTGTACAAGAATAGAAATTTCATCTTCGGAAATAAAACCATCCGATAGCGCTTCAGTCGCTTTTTCTTCCCAGCATTCCTCGAGGAGTGATTGCAATACCTTATCTGGAATCATACGTTTTTTCGCTGTATGTGCAATTACCTCTCCGATATTCATACAATCGCGACTTTGATAAATTTGATCAATACATTGCCGAATGTAACTCTTTCCGTGCATAAATGAATCGTAACATTCCTGATGTTGACGTTTCATGAATCCTGCAGGTTCTCCACAAAAACGACATTTCACGATCTCCCCCTCCCGTTTTACAGTTCACAGCTTTTTCTAACGACGATGCCAATCCAAGCAATTTCACTGGTGCTGTTCACGGTAATATCTTTTCCGGTTTTTTCATTGTCGCTGGTCAACATCAGGATCGAACCGGCCCGGCGCAGACGTTTACAAACCACCGTACCCGCATATTCGGAATCATCCGAAAAACGGACGATCACAATTTTTCCGGACGGGATGCTGTTCATGTCGTATTGTTCTTCGCAGAACAGGATGTCTCCGTCGGCAATCGTTGGCTCCATCGATACGCCGTGAACCCGGAATGCCTGCGTGTTCCGCCGAATTCCAACCGGCGCCAGCGCAACATCTGTTGTTTCCGGATCCCATTTCTTCATGATCGGTTCACCGTTACGGCCGACGAGAGAGGCGATGTGCGTCGCGGCATTCGCCCAGTCCACCACCGGGACCGGGCGAGTAAGAACTCCAAGCTCCTTGTAAATACCGTCGGGAGCCAGCAGGCCACGTTCGGCCGGTGTCAAGGGCGCGTCATCGTGTTTGATATTCAGCCCGTCCAGAACCGCAGAGAGCACATCAGGAAACCAGTTCAGTTTCCCCGCCAGCAAACGCTCGATCGAGTTTGCCGAATCATAACCAATCCGGCGACTCAGTTCCGACGCATTACGGACGCCTTCGCGCAACATCGCATCTTTGATGCACTCCCGGAGTTCCGGAGTGTTCTGAATGGTATCTTGGATTTTCGGAGGAACTGGTTCCGGTTCGTCTTCGAGATACGGGCGCAATACGGGCTCGATCGTTGCCCACGTACTGTTGTTGAAGTGCGTTGGCATGTTTTTGTAAATTTTGCTCAAATGTTGGGGGGATAACCCCATGCGACGGGCAAGTTCAGCTTGACTGATTTCACTGCTCATCAGCCGAAGACGACGAAACGCGTTCCTAATTTGATCAGTGACAGGTTGCATAAACGCCTCCATAATTTTATCGCATCAAACATAACACTTTAACAAAAAAATATCAAGAGAATGTAAAAAAATATCAAAAAAAAATCATTCCGTGGCTTGACAATATAAACTCACAAATTTATATTGTCACCATTCCATTAACAAAAGGAAGGTGTGGAATGATGAAAAAGAAGCACATTTACGTGAGCGAATGCGTGCATGCCGAAGTAAAAAAGCGCGCAAAACAGTACGGGAGACAAATCAACATGAGGCTGATTGATGATCTTATCAGCCTCGGACTGGAGCAGTGGGATAAATTGCAAAAAAAATTTAACCACAGCATCAACCTACAAGTTGATAACACAAACAAATAGACAGGTTTTTGTAACATGGAAGACGACATTGTCGTTTCGGTCAACGAATTGCGACCCGGCGACATGTGGCCGCTGCCGGTGGACAAAATAGATGAACTTGCCGAGTATCTGATAAACTCCATGATTCGACACCAACAGGAGAAGAAAACTTATGATAAATCTTTATTTCCTCCCTCCTCCCCGGAGGGTCCGGAAGGACAACTTCTTTACGCCGGGAATGGCGTTCGGCATCGGGGTATTCGTCGGCCTGATGCTGCCGCTGTGGATCAAAATTTTAACCAGATGAGGTGATTTTATGGAGAATCGTAATCAGCTTTTTGATGCATCCATCGAGCGTGTCATGATGGACATCGAACAAACCAGGCGCGAGGATGTCATAGTTGACGCAAACCGCGTCCGCCTGGTCCCGTCCCCAAACGGCACCCGAATTGAAGCCGCATTCGAGGGAAAGGTACACCCGGTCAAGCAGGTGGCATTGAACCAGATCGAGGGAACACTGCTTCCCGGATTTTCGACCTTCGGCCGGAACCTTGTGCAAGCCGGAATGCGTGATCTCTATATCGATAACGCCAACCGTCTGCTGGAGCGATCCGGAGACAAAAAGATGGTGCGGATGAGCGCAGCTGGGGATGGGGAAATGTCCCTCCGGGCGTGGCTCTCCACCAGCTATCAGCGATATGACGACGACGTCGTATTCGGCGCGATGCTCGACGCTATCGAAGACGCCCCGGAATCCACGGCATTCCGGAGCATCGGCGGTTACCGTACTGATTCAACCAGCTACATCAAACTCGTTACAAAAGACCCGTTGTTCTCAATTTTTGCAGATGGCCGCGAACGGGCGTTTTCCCCCGGTTTCATCCTCTCCAATTCGGAAGTCGGACAGGGATATTGCCGACTGGATATCCTGCTGATCGACCGCTATTGC
>CALXOD010000024.1 GCA_944389925.1 uncultured Victivallaceae bacterium
AATATCTGCTGGATCGTGATTATGAGGTAACCGTCTTTGACGCGCTCATTACCGGACACCGTTCGGCGGTCGACCCGCGCGCTGCCTTCATCGAAGGCAATCTGGCGGATCGGGAGCAGATTATCGACGTCTGCCGTCGGGGACAGTTTGACGCGATCATGCATTTCGCAGCTTTCTCGCTGGTCGGAGAATCCATGAAGGATCCGTCGAAATATTTTCGCAACAACCTCGCCGCTGGCATCAATCTGGCCGATGCCGCAGTAGCGGGCGGAGTCAAGGTGTTCGTCTTCTCCAGCACCGCCGCCACCTTCGGGCAACCGGAAGCGGTGCCGATCCGGGAATTTGACCGGCAGATCCCGATCAATCCCTACGGGGAGTCGAAACTCTGCTTTGAAAAGGTGCTGAAGTGGTACTATGAAATTTTCGGACTCCGCTATGCCGCGCTGCGGTATTTCAACGCCGCCGGAGCCACCGGCAAATACGGCGAAGACCATCGGCCGGAAAGCCATCTGATCCCGATCATCCTCCAGACTGCCCGTGGTCTTCGCGAAAAAATCCTGGTCTACGGCGACGATTACGATACACCGGACGGCAGCTGCATCCGGGATTATATCCACATTCTTGATCTGGCGCAGGCGCATGAACTGGCACTTAACGCCCCCGAGCCGGGACATTACAATCTCGGCACCGGCAACGGCCTCAGTGTTTTTGAAATCCTCAACGCCGCCCGCCGGGTGACCGGACGGGAGATTCCCATGGAAGTAGCGCCGCGCCGTCCCGGTGATCCCGCCCGGCTTATCGCCTGTTCCGATCGCGCCCGGCAGCTGCTCGGCTGGAAGCCGCAGTTTGAAAATGCCGAAGCCATCATCGAATCCGCGTGGAAGTGGCAGCTCGCCCATCCGCAGGGTTACGCGGATTGATCGCCCGATGCCGAAAGAATGGCACGAGCTCGGCCCCTTCACGATCTTCGATCTGGAAACCACCGGCATGAGCGCGGTCAACGACCGCATCGTCGAAATCGCCGCGCTCCGGGTGGAACGGGACGGGACGATCAGTCGTTTTCATTCGCTGGTCCATCCCGGTTGCCCGATTCCTCCCGCGGCCACCCGGGTGCATCATATTGACGACGCCATGGTGGCGGAAGCTCCGAAATTCGTCCGGATCGCCCGCGATTTTCTCAATTTTGCCGAAGGAAGCGTCCTGGTCGCGCATAATGCCCGATTCGACCTGGCCTTTCTCCAGGAAAGCCTCGCCCGCTGCGGCATGCCGCTCTGGCGGGGAGACACCATGGATTCTCTCCGACTGATCCGTAAAACCCATCCGGGACTGCCCTCCTACAGCCTTCAGAATCTGCGAAAAATTTTCATGCTGGAAGATTCCATCGACGGCATGCAGGCCCATCGTTCCGCCGCTGATGTGGAGTGGACGGTGCAGATCTTGAAGATCAGTTTGAACAGCCTGCTCCATCGCCCCGGCGCAGCGGAATAAAATACAACGCCAGCGTGGCCAGAACCGCCACCACCGTCAGCGCCAGCGCTGTCTCGTGCAAAGGCGGCACAGCCTGGATTTCAAATTGTCCGGGCGGCAGTTTCACGATGAAATGTTCGTCCACCTCAAAGGAACGGCGCCCGGGAAACATCCGTCGTCCGACGCCGTCCCGCCAATAACTGCCAGGATTGATATTGACCAGCACCGCCGTATTCCGATCGGTGTGCAGCACCAGCCGGTTCGGCGACCACTCCACTCCCGTTACCCCTTGATTCGGAGAGAAAAACTCTCCGCCATACGCTGGATGGGAGGTACTGAGCCGGCGATTCCGGTACTGCATACTGTATCCCATCAGCGGCTCGTAACTGAACAACTGTGCCAACCCGGCACACACCGACGCATACCGACCGTATTCCGGACGATTGACGGTCCGGATCGGATCACCGGATTCCTTTGCCGCGGCCAACACGCTTTCTTCCGTTACCCCGTCGCGCGCGAACCAGGTCACCCAGGCATTGGTCATCAATCCCGCTGCCGACAACGCCAGCAGCACCGGAATCCAACACCGCCGGGCACAACGCAGCCGCCAGAGCAGGTCCCAGCCTGCCGCCGCTCCCAGCGCCAGAAAACACATCGCCGGCAATCGCCAGCGAGTAATCCCGAAATAACTCGTAAACGGCGGAATTTCCCGCAACCACCATCCCGGCAGCCAGCGACATGCGGAATCCAGTGCCAGTATGGAACAGATAACAAATAGAGTATGGTACCATCGCCATCCTCTTCGAAGCGAAAGCGCCCAGCCCGCCAGGGCCGTCGGACCGACGTAACAGCCCAGCTCCAGCCACGACCAGTACTGCGGCAGCACCTCCGGCCACGGTGCCCCGGTGGTCTGCCCCGGTACGCCGAGGGCCAGCAGGTATTTCCAGAAGGGAATGGAAACACGCATGTCCATCGCCCGCGGAAATTCCCGAATGAGATCCAGCGTCAATACCAATCGGTAGCCTCCCACCGCCAGCAGTGCACAGCCAGCCAGAGCCCAGTTCCAATAAAACTCCCGCTTCCGCCCGCACCGTATCCATTCTCGTGCCCACCCTCCCAGCAGGATCACCACGATCGAAAGCGATACGTAATGCAGTGAATGATTCAGCAACATGCCTGCCGCAACTCCGAACCCCAATGCTGCCAGCCGTTCTTTCGCCACCCGCGGCAGCAACCATAAAAGCCACGGCAGAAAACTCACTGCAGTCATCACCGTATGACCGGCAGCCAGATGCAGCAGCAATCCTCCTGACAGCGCAAACACCACCGCCCCCCAGGCCCGGATAAAATCAGTCCGCACCCAAGCACCCAGCAGCAGCCACATTCCCATCGCCCCGAACAGCAGATACCCCAGCATCGCCAGCCGTACCCCGTTCCAGGTGCCGAACAGCACGATCAAAGGGGTCTCCAGGGCAAACACCGGCAACTGCGGATTGGCAAACAACGGCGTTCCTCCGAAATGCCAGGCGTTCCAGAAAGGAAACTGTCCATATTCAACTACGGACTTGCGCACCGCTTCGTAAAAGCCAAGAAACATATCGTAATCCGGCGTCAACGCCGAAGTCAATACCAGCGGCAAGCCCCCCAGCAACGTCACCGCCAGCACGATCATCAGCCATGTCCGGGAATCATCGCATTTCACGGCTCCACCCTCCGCCCGTAACGCCGTCCGATACGGTCAGCTGCTTCCATCGCTCCGGTCTCCCGCAGTCTTCCATACAACCGGGCCGCCAGATCGGTACACCCGATCCGGTCCTGCTGCAAGCCGTCCAGCAGCGTCTCCGCCTCCTCCAGCCGGTCCAGCAGAATCAGCAGCGCCACTACACTGCGGCGTTCTCCGGCCGGGCGCATGACATGGGGCGACTGCCAGGTAAGGATCATTCCCAATACCAGGAACAATCCCGCGGCTCCCAGCTGCCACCACTTTTTTCCCCGCCACAAATGCCCCAGAAAAACCAGACCTCCTCCAGCCAGCACGCAGACCGGCCCCATTACCGGTACGCGAAAACGGTAGAAAAAGGTAAAAAATAACATACTCCCGACATAAGCCGCAATCAGCAGCACTGTTAACTGTACCCCCCTCCTCCGGAAAAATCCCACCCCGCCCAGCAGGGCCAGTAACAACAGCACATTCGCCGGCACCGCAAAGACCCGCAGAAACCCCAGTATTTCTCCATGCGCATAAAACGAAAGGCTGTTTGGAATTTCATAGTTGCTGAAAAAACAACGCACCTGTCCCGGCAGATTGGTCATCATCGCCCATGCCGTCGCCGCCACTCCCTCCTTGACCGCCTCCCCGTGATACGCCCCCAGCACATTCGCCGTGTGTCCCGGCACAACGGCAGGAACTCCGCAGGTCATCCAGTTAAATCCCAGCACCGGAATCACCGCCAGTGCCACTCCCGCAAGATAGCGCCCCGTCCGTCCCCGCCATCCGGCCCACCGGTACGGGCGAAACAACAAAAGCAACAACGGCGCCAGCGCCACCGCAACAAACGTCTCCCGCCCGAGAATGCCGATCCCCGCCGCCATTCCGGCCCAGAACCAGGCGGCCCGGCGGCGACGACTTCCCCCACGCAACAGGAGCCAGAGTTGTGTCAGAAATACAACCCCAAGAGGTGCCGCCCGGAGAAATTCCAACCCGATCAATAATGCCGGTCCGTAAAAACAATACAGCAATGCCCCCAGCTGCGCCCCCGCAAATCCGAAACGCAGTCTTCGGCCGATCCGGTACACCAGCACCGGCGCCAGCGCCGCAAACGCCGCCTGCAAGGCCCGCATCATCGTCAAATTCTCCCCCGACACTCCGGAAAGCAACGCCAGAAACAACGTGTAAACCGGTGAATACATATATCCGGGATCCGGGAGTCGCCCGTGCGTCAGCCCCAGCGCCGTCTGCAGCATCGTCAATTGATCCGTTCCCGGCTGGGGTGTTCCCAAAAGGGAATTCTCCCGCGCCAGCCACAACAACCAGAACGAGCAGAAACAGGAAAAGCCGTATACATACCATCCGAAATAACGATTCAAATGGCGGGGCAGATTATATTGAAAATTCAACATGACAGGCAATATAGCCTCGCAAGTGCCGCCATGCAACCCTGAACCGGTGTGAAAATCAGAAACGCCGTCTTGCACCGGCCCCGGATATACTGTATATTGTATCACGGAAACAACTTGAAATCATTACACAACACAGGAGAGTCAGCTGCATGCAGTGCCGAATCCAGTCATTTTCCCTGTTGTCAACCGTCCTCTGTATCATCCTGGCCGGCTGCGACCCGAAACCCGTACCAGTTGCCCCTCCGCCGGAAGTGGAAGTCCTGCCTGCAACCGTGGGACCGATCCAGGAAAGCATCACTGCGATCGGAGAAACCAGGGCTGACGAAAAAGTCGATCTGGTGGCCCGGGTGGAGGGCTTTCTGAAAAAACGAAACTTCAAAGAGGGGCAACCGGTGAAAAAAGGCGAACTTCTCTTTGAAATTGAACCCGAAATATACGAAGCGGAAGTCAAATCCGCCCAAGCCGGTCTGAACAAAAGCCTTGCCGCCCGGAAAAACGCCGATACCGATTATGAACGCCAGAGCAAGCTGGCCAAAAACGACGCCGTCAGCGAACGGGCCCTGGATAATGCCGCCTCCCGAAAAATGCAGGCCGATGCGGAAGTGGAAGCCGCCGAAGCAGCCTTGGCCAAAGCCAGACAGAATCTGTCCTATACCAAAATCTACGCTCCCTTCGACGGCTGGATCGGCCTGGCGCCGATTTCGGAAGGAAACCTGGTCGGACGTAACAGCGGCACCCTCGCTTCCGTCGTGCGCATGAATCCGATGCGGGTAGAATTTGTGCTCAATGAAATGGATCTTCTCACCCTGCTGCGCAGCCAGAAAAAAGAAGGTGCCCAAAGACCCGAGGTTCGCGTACAGCTCTACACCCAGGACGGCAGAGAATATGACGCAGAAGGAAAGATCTCCTTCTGGGACAACCGGATCGACCCCGATTCGGGAACGCTTCGACTTCAGGCAATTTTTCCGAATCCGGATGGGATGCTGCTCCCGGGAATGTTCACTCGGATCAAACTTTCGCCGCCGAAACCGCGTGAAGCACTGCTGATTCCCCAGACTGCGGTTATGACAGACCAGGCAGGCGATTATGTCTATATCGTGGACAAAGACGGCATCGTCCGCCGCCGTACGCTGAAAACCGGCTATCGGGATGAAACGCATATTGTCGTAACCGGCAACCTTACCCCCGGTGAAGAAGTCATCGTCAACGGCATCCAGAAGGTTCGCCCGGGTATGAAAGTAAAAGCCGTATCGGCGAAAATACAGACGCCCGCCTCGACCATTCCCGCTCCGAAGCAGATGGCGCCCAAGACAGAACCAGCTGCCGCCGGAAACACCGCCCCTGCAGATATGCCCCGCCGGTAAGGTAAGAACGGAGCCCAGGTATGATCAGTCGTTTTTTCATTGAGCGTCCGCGATTCGCCTTTGTGATTTCCATCGTCATCACGCTGGCCGGTCTGGTAGCGATTTTTGCATTGCCGGTAGCCCAATATCCCAACATCACACCGTCTCAGGTATCCGTCTCCACCACTTATCCCGGCGCCGATGCCCGAACCGTTCAGGAAACGATCATACAGCCGCTGGAGGCCCAGATCAACGGTGTCAAGGATATGCTGTACATCTCCTCCAATGCCACCGATACCGGAGCGGCGACCATCACAGTGACCTTCGGCATCGGTACCGACGGCAACGTCAATACGGTCAATACCCAGAACCGAGTCAACTGGGCCAGCGCCCAGCTGCCGGAGGAAGTCCGCCGCCAGAGCGTCATTGTCAAGGAAAAATCCAGCAACATGCTCCAGGTGCTCGCCGTCTATTCTCCAAACGGAACCTATGATTCACTGTTTTTAAACAATTATGCCACGATCAATCTGAAAGACGAATTCTCCCGTATTCCCGGCGTTGGTGATGTTCAGATTCTCGGGGAGTTGAAATACGCCATGCGCATCTGGCTCAATCCGGACAAGCTGGCCTACCTCAAACTGACAGTGGAAGATGTCACTGCCGCAATCAAGGCGCAAAATGTGCAGGTTTCGGCGGGAGCCGTCGGCGATGCTCCGACCGGCGACCGGCAGGCATTCCGGTATTCGCTTCAGACGCAAGGGCGGATGACGGACGTTGCCGAATTTGAAAACATTGTCATTCGCGCCACTCCGGACGGGCAGCAGATCAAGCTCAAGGACATCGCCCGGGTAGAACTTGGAGCTGAAAGTTACGCCTCCAGCGGCAGCTATAATGGAAAACCCGCAGCCCTCCTTGCCATCTATCAGCTCAACGATGCCAACGGCCTCAACATCGCCCATGCGGTGCGGGAACGACTGGCGGAACTTCGCCCCTATTTTCCGGAAGATCTGGACGTAGCGGTACCGTTCGATACTACCGAATTCATCACCGCCTCTATTGACGAAGTAGTCGTAACGTTGCTCGAAGCAGTGCTGCTGGTCATTCTGATCACTTACCTATTTTTACAGGACTGGCGCTCAACACTGGTGCCGACGCTGGCGATCCCAGTGTCGCTGATCGGGACGTTCGCGGTCATGCTAATGATCGGTTTTTCCATCAACCTAATCACGCTGTTCGGGCTGATTCTCGCCATCGGAGTGGTGGTGGACGATGCCATCGTCGTGATCGAAAACGTCAACCGCCTGATGGAGGAAGAAGGCCTGGCGCCCAAAGAGGCAGCCATCAAATCCATGGAACAGGTGACCGGCCCGGTCATCGCGACAACGCTGGTACTGCTGGCGATGTTCATTCCGGTCTGTTTTCTGCCGGGTATCACGGGGGAAATGTACCGGCAATTCGGAATCACTATTTCCGTGGCGGTGCTGATTTCCAGTATCAACGCTCTGACGCTGAGTCCGGCCCTGAGTGCGATTCTGCTGCGTCCGCTGGAGGCGCACCGGCAGAAATTTTTCCTGTTTCGCTGGTTTGACGCCGGATTCGAAAAGCTGACCGCGGGGTATATCCGTGTAGTTTCCCCAATCGTCCGACGGGCTTTTCTGATGTTGCTGTGCTATGCGGGGCTGGGGTATTTGTGCTTTGCACTCTACAATCACCTGCCGACGGGGTTCATCCCTGACGAGGATCAGGGCAAGATTTTCGTCAACGTGCAGCTGCCTGACGCCGCCGCACTGGTCCGGACCCAGGCTGTTACAGAAAAAATCATCGCGATCGGTCAGAAAACCCCGGGTGTCCGGGAAATTCTGGCAGTGCCGGGATACAGCATTCTGAGCGGCTCACAGGCCTCCAACAATGCACTGCTGATCTTTTCGCTGGCGCCGTGGAGCGAACGTACCGCGCCGGAGCTGCAGCAGGACCAGATTCTGCGACGACTGTCCCGAGAATTCGCCGCGATTTCCGAAGCCTCGGTTTCGGCTTTCGGCATGCCTCCGATTCAAGGAATCGGCACCACCGGCGGCTTCGCCTTCGTGCTGGAAGACACGACCGGCACTCATCCGGAGCGACTGCAGGAAGGGATTGATCGAATCTGTGCCGCAGCGCGTAAACGGCCGGAACTGATGGGCGTATTTTCCACCTTCCGGGCCGGAGTACCGCAGATGTATCTGAAAATCGACCGGGAAAAGGCGCTGAAAATGGGGGTATCCCTCTCCAGCCTGAATGCCGCGCTACAGGGATTGACCGGCTATACCTATATCAATGACTTCAACAAATTCGGCAAGGTGTACAAGGTGGAAATCCAGGCGGATGCCGACTACCGCTCCGATGTCCGTGCCGTGCGCCGTATGTTCGTCCGCAGCGACAAGGGCGTTATGGTACCGCTCGGTACCCTCGTTTCAATCGAGCAGCGGCTGGCGCCGCAGTACCTGAACCGGTACAATCTGTATTCCTCGGCTACGATCAACGGCATGAACAGCCCCGGCTACAGCAGCGGACAGGCGATGAAAGCGATGGAGGAAATCGCCGCCGAGCACCTGCCGCCGGGCATGAAATACGAATGGACCGACATGTCGTATCAGGAGCAGATGGCGGCGAAGGGCATTACCGTCGGCGGAGTCACCGTACCGATGATGGCGGTGATTTTTTCGCTGGCCCTGGTGTTCATGTACCTCTTCCTCGTGGCGCAGTATGAAAGCTGGATGCTGCCGGTGGCCGTGCTGCTGGCAGTACCGATCGCCTTTTTCGGGGCGCTGGCATCGCTGTATCTGGCGGGAATTGACAACAACATCTACACGCAGGTGGGCTTCGTCCTGCTCTTCGGGATTGCCTGCAAAACGGCCATTCTGATTGTCGAATTCGCCAAGCAGCGCTATGATGAAGGCGTACCGCTCTATGAAGCGGCGCTTCATGCGGCGAAACTGCGATTCCGCGCGGTGCTCATGACCGCGGTTTCCTTCATTCTCGGTACCCTGCCGCTGGTCATCGCGGTCGGTGCGGGAGCTTCCAGCCGGCGCTCGCTGGGAACGGCGGTTTTCGGCGGTATGCTGGTGGCGGCCATCGGCGGCACCATCCTGATTCCGGCGTTCTACGTTGTTGTCCAGAAGCTGGTGAACTGGACCCGATCGAATAACGGAAATGGGGAGTAACGAAGATCCGGGGGGAACGTCTTTTCCTTAGATACCCCGAAAGAGAACGTTCCCTTGCCGAAAACGAATTTTTCTCTGATCTTCCGAATTTTCCCATTGCAAAAAAAAAAGCGGCATTTATATTGCAGCAGGTCGTTGAACAGTTCGCCAACCCTGGAAGGATGTTCCATGAAGTCGGTCAGCGGTTCTCCTTCGCTCCAACATGCGGCAAAATGTTTCCGCAGGCGCTTTTTCACGGCACTGTATCTGCGGTGCCTGCCCGCCAGTCTGACGGCAGCGTTGTTCTGCGGCGGCGGGGTCCTGCTCCTGCTTCGTCTGTCCGGCCCGGACATTCTGTTGCATCGTCCCGTTTTTCTATGGGGCATTCCCGCCGTTTTCATCACGATGGCAATTCTCCTGAACGGAATCATCGCGGCACGCCGCCTGCCCGCCCCTTCCCGGTTCATCGCCGGTCTGGACGCGGCATCCCGTGCCGGAGGACTCTTCTGCGCCATGGTGGAAACGTCTCCGGGTGCGTGGGGAGAATGGCTGCCGCCCATCCAGGTACCGGTATTTCATCACCCCCCGCTGCGGATTTGGATGCCGTCGCTGGCAGGACTGCTGTTTCTACTGGGAGCGGGACTGGTGCCGGTGGCGGATTCGCCGCAGACCACCCTTTACACACTGGATCTCTCCGCAGAACAGGCGGCGTTGCAGCGAAAGCTGGAAGTTCTTTCCGAAGAAAAGCTTCTGCCGGAACCGGAATTACGAAATCTGCAGCATGCCGTTGAAGATCTGCGGCGACACGATAACGCGCTGGAACCGGGGCGCGGCTATCAGCTCGCCGACGCCCTGAGCCGCCGCATCGAAAATGTGACGGATGCCCTTCAACGCGATCAGCGGCGCCAACTGGAGGAACTCCGTCTGCTGGATACTGCGGCAGAACGGCTTGCAGCCGGAGCGGATGACGGAGCCGACCACGCCCAGGCCAATGCACAATTCAATCAGTTGCTGGATCGTCTGGCGGCAGAAAACGAGGGCCTCGCCCGGAGCCTGAGCGAATGCGGTGCCCGAAGCACCTCCTGTCCACCGGATGAAAAACTGAGACAGCTTTCTGAACGGCTGCAGCACAATGCCCGGCTGCTGGAACACCGGCTGTCCCGTCTGAATGAAGTATGCCAAAATCCCGGCACCGCTTCTACCATGCAGCAAAGTACCGGGGGCTCCGATACAACGAATCCCGACCAAGCCCTGTCCGATTTCCTGGCTGCCCACGCACCGGAAGCGACGGAATTGAACGAAGCCGTCTGCAGTGCAACAGCCGGCAGTCTCGGAGGAGAAGGCGGCATTCAGCGAGGACGAGCCGACGCGCCTCTGAACTTCACCGGCGAAACCGCGCCGAGCGGAGCCATCCGTAAAGACCTTGCTCTCGAAGGTGGAGCTTCGACAGACAACGACACATTGCTGGCCCGCTTCGCCGCTGCGCCGCAGACCGGCGACCTCCCGCAAAGCACTCCGGCGCCCGGCAACTTGAATGCCGCCCCCGGCGCCGTCCGGCAGAGCGGCCGCCCCGTGCACCCCGAACACCGTACCGCCGTCCGGCGGTATTTTCAACAACATTCACAGCCCCGGGGGAACCCTTGATATGACTTCATCCGAATTGCTTACACCCGAAGAACTGCGTCCGGTCCGCCAGTGCGTTGACGAAGTCCTCGCGGAACTGAACCGGATTCTGCTGGGCCACGAAGAGGCCCACCGACTGCTGTTGATCGGCATTCTGAGCCGAGGCCACGTCCTGCTCGAAGGCCTCCCCGGCGTCGGCAAAACCGCCCTGGTCAAAGCCCTCGGCGCCCTGCTCCGGTTGGAATTCAAACGGGTACAGTTCACCCCTGACCTGCTGCCCGGGGACATTCTCGGCGGTAGCATTCTGCAGCAGGAACCGGACGGTTCCCGGCGCATGGTCTTCCAGCCCGGCCCGATTTTCACCAACATCCTGCTGGCCGACGAAATCAACCGCGCCTCCCCTAAAACCCAGTCCGCCATGCTCGAAGCCATGCAGGAACAGGCGGTCACCCTCCTCGGCGAAACCAGACGGCTGCCCGCGCCGTTCTTCGTGCTCGCCTCCCAGAACCCGATCGAACTGGAAGGCACCTATCCGATTCCGGAGGCACAGCTGGACCGTTTTCTCTTCAAGCTGGAAATCTCCGGTGTCGACGCCGACGCCCTGACCCGTATCATCACCGAGCGCCGCCGGGGTGAACCACCGCCGCCACGCCGCAGTCTCGAACGCGCCGAACTGGATGCGCTCTTCCACGCAATGGACCGGATTTATCTCAGCGAAGCCGTGGCGCGCTATATCGCCCGGCTGGTCGCCGCCGGCCATCCCGGAGCACCGGAGGCGCTGCCCGAAATCAACCGGTTCGTCGCCTTCGGCGCGTCGCCGCGTGCGGCGATCGCACTGGCCGAATCAGCCCGGGGAGCGGCCCTGCTCGCCGGACGCCCGACTGTGGGCTTCGAGGACGTGCAGAGCGTCGCCGCCGCGGTGCTGAACCACCGACTGATCCTCAATTATCAGGCAAAACTGGAAAAAGTAACCAGTTTCGATCTCGTCCGGATGCTGTTGGAGCGGATCGATCCGGCAGGCATCGACTGGCCGGAAGGAACCCAACCCGTTGCAGGAAGAAAATCATGAATCGCTTCACACACCTGCTCCTCCTTCTGGCGGCGTTCTTCCTGCCGTTTCTGCCGCTGGTTGCGGAGGATTTCGGCCCGGTCTCCATTCAGATGGTGCCGTCGGCTTTCCCCCACATGGCCAGTAACTCGGCGTCGCCGTTCTGCGACTATGAGATACATAACCGGGACACGGCTCCGGCGGAAGTCCGCCTGGAAGTCCACCTCTATAGTCCGGTGCGCCCTTCACTGCCACAGTCTGCCGTCATTACCCGGGTAATACCTTCCGGCGAACGATTGCTCCTGACCGTCTTCTTTCCGGGAGCGGACACTCTCGATAACTTAGCCCGGCTGCGCACCCGGGTCTTTGTCAATCAGCGGGAATATCCGGTGAAAAGCCTGGATACGCCTTTGAGCTTTACCTGGAGGGACCGATTCACGAACCTTGCCTCGCAGCGACTGAACCGCAATGAATTTCAGGAGTTATTCTCCACGGCAACTTCGTCTCGCGTGGGCGAGCTGAACCTTGCCAACGCTCCGGTCGCCCAATGGGGCGTTCACCCTGCCCGTTATACCGGTGCCCGCTTTATTTACACCGATTCCGAAGATACCATCCCTCCTCCGGTGGAAGAGGCGATCCGTCAGGCGGTTATGCTCGGTGCCACCTGGATCGTCTGCGTCAACGACCAGAATCCATGGCCTGCCGGCGTTCCCTGCCCGCCCGAGGAACGCCATGAAGAGACGCTCGGCTTCGGCAGAATCATCACGTTGCGCCCCTTTTCGCTGCAGGACCGCGGCCTGCTGAAGAAGTCGCATTCCAGAAAGGAACCTTCATGGAAACCGGGACAGTTATCGCCCAATGCGCGACTGCTGTTCTTCAGCCCGGCCCCCATCGACCTTTCACTCGAATCGCTCCTGTCGCTGAAAACTCCACCGATCCCCTACAAAGCGATGCTCGCCGTCATGGCGGTGTTCATTTTACTGATCGGTCCGGTTAATTATCTCTATTTGAAAAGGCGCCGGAAAGAATTGCTGCTGCTGGTCACCACGCCGATAATTTCACTGGTTTTCTGTCTGCTGGTTATCCTCTACATCACCTGGAGCGAAGGTTGGTATTCACGGGGTGAGGCGTACGGCATCACCCTGCTCGGCGGCAACGGTCAACCTGCCGTCACCCGGGCGGCGGTCCGGGTGTACTCGCCAGTCTCTGTTAGGAAATTCCGTTTCGGGGCGGAGGACCGGCTGCATTTCACCCATGCCGGCCCGCTTTATGTCGATCTTGACCGCGAACAGACCATTGCGGGCGACGTGCTGCAGCCACGACTGCCGCTGGACATCGCCATCGGCCGGGTGGAGCCGCGCATGGAGCGACTGACCTGGAAACGCCTCAGCCCCGATGAACTCGAAGTCGTGAACGGCCTCGGCGCGCCGGTGGACCGGCTGCTCGCCGCCGATGCGGCGGGCCGGGTGTACGAATTGACCGCTCCGCTCGCCCCCGGCGCGCGGGGACGGCTGACAGCGACCGGCAAGCAAACGCAGCCGCCGTTGCCGCTGCCGAAGAGAAACGCGCAACTGACGACGGCGCTCGCCTCCGGTGAAACCGCGGCGCTCATGCCGCTGCTCACCCCCGGAAGGGCCGTCGCGTTGTCGCCTGTGCCGTTGTTCTACACCCCGGGCCTCACGCCTTCGCGGTTCACGGCGCGGCACCTGACCCTCAGTCCCTGTATCGTGGATGGAGAATAACCATGAAAATTCAAATCAAACATCTGGTCCGGACCTTCGGCGCCAATCGCGCGGTGGACGACATCAGTTTCGAATTCGCCTCCGGTAACATTTTCGGCTTCATCGGGCCGAACGGCGCGGGCAAGACCACGACCATCAAAATCATGGCCACGCTCGACCGGCCCGACTCCGGCGACGTACTTTAC
>CALXOD010000025.1 GCA_944389925.1 uncultured Victivallaceae bacterium
TCCAATATCAGACGCCGGATGAAGTCTATTTCGGAACTTGTAATCGGCATACAATGGCATATAGTAAACCAAGGGTCTTTACACCAATCTTTTCATAAAAGTTGTCCAACCTAGGGGAGAGGCGCACCTCTCCACACGCTTGCGCCAATCCATTTCCGGATGACTGCATGGAAGCTGGAGGGCAACTCCCGAAATAGGCAAAACCAAAACAGGAAATCACCTCATGCTCTTGTTTATTCATATTCCCCGGTGTATTCCGGCTGCTAGTTCCTTATTCTGAATGAAAAACAACAGAAAATTCTAACAGTAAGAATAGAGATATTGGGAATTTCAGCTGCAAAAATTTCGTAGATAAAATTGATTCCCCCCACGAGAGAACCAGCAGTATATGCCCCAAGCGATCACACCATCTATGTTTTGCAGTCAACGCATGTATTCACCATGCAGATGCATACAGAAAGCGTTAGAAAAATGTCACCACTAATAAAATTTTTAGCCATCATTTTCAGCGGCATTTTAGTCTATTCTGCAATCAGCATGTTTTTCACTCAACCTGTCATAAAGGTGATATCCGTACCTGTACCCAAATCAGAAAAAGTATCGTTTGAATTTGGCGTTGACAATAAAATTGATGCTATCTCTATTAGTTTTTTGATCACGGAGAAAGTGCCGGTCGCTCAAAATAAAAACATTCCAATCTGTACCGTTACCGCCATAACCGATAGCGGGGAAAAAATTCTTGAAAAGAAAATCTTTTCCAACAATGTTTCTCAACACAGCATGAGCAATCACTGGATGTTGAAAGTTTACAATGATTGTTTCTCATATAGTTTTCAGCAAGATCATCATCTGGAAAAACAGTCTTGGTTTTTAATATTCAATTTTGATATTGAAAATAATATTTTACCCTATGAACTTCAGTTATCTCTCACCAGCACCTCGGGCAAAAGTGCCGGTCTAAAAAAAATCAACGAGGTTCACGACATTGAAAAAATACAATGCCTAACTCGCCAACAAACAAAATAGATGATTATTCTCCCAGGAAAACTCAATGATTTTTATTTACACCAGAGCAAAACTCATGAGCTGAACTACCTCGTATCTCATAAAATGAATACCTGACAACATTCTGACTTTTCTCAATGCCCCAATCTCTCATGCATCCATTCGCCCCATGGCACGCCACACCAATGACTATCGGATGACAATCATCCATTTACAACCATCCCCTGCCCCGAAAATTCCGCAAACAACCGATCATTGTTAACGATATTCATGCCAACGGCAATTCGAAACAGCACGATCGTAACTTCCGTCATCCCCTGGATGCGCTCTTTCTCTCCGCCCTCCTTGGATGCAACCTCCTGCTAACGTCGATGTCCGGAAAGAGTCCAGACCTTATCGCCTTTAGTCAAAATGACCTGAACCCCTGACGGCATTACTATCTGCCCGTCATCATACAATTTTTTTCGCCATTCGGAAAACTCTTCGGAAAAAACAAGAACATCGTAATTGCCGAAGTTCGGCATATATCCCTGGACCACCTCCGGTCCTTTTGCACCACGATTGCCACTCCATAGCAAATACTTCTCGTGATCCACCCGATATTGAATGGGATTTCCCCATGCATCATGAGCCGCGGCTGTAACCTGTGTCAAATTCTGAGGCAAGGCCCCTGTCCGAAGGCGATATTCAACCAGCTCACGAGCCAGCAGCAACATGGCCGCATAGGTACGGAAAAATTTCAGTTTATCATCGTCCAAAAGCTCCGGAGAAAGGGCTTTTTGCAGTTGCTCTTTCGTTAAAAGTGACACACCAGGAGACTGGAGAATGCGCGCCAGGCTTTCCAGCACCAGGGCGTAACAACTTCGCAAAATAAGGACGGATGACGGATTTTTCCTGATCTCTTTCAAATCTTTCGCCAGCTGGTCAATTGCAGTTTCCCGAACCTTCGGATCAGAGTTTCTACATGCATTTTCCAGATGATATAAATCCGAAAAAAGCGTTCCGGCATTTTTTAAAAGAATATCCTCCAGCTCGACATCGTCCCGTTGCGCGAGCAGCGTGAGCTTATTCTTGACGGTATCTTCATTAAGATGTTGTCCTCCCAGAAAACGGAATTCAGACAGAGGATCAACCGACACGCCTCCCCCGGGGCAACTGCTGATGCCTAAGAGCAGTACCAATAAAAATAAATTTTTCTTACTCGTCATGCGTTGTAACTTTCCCTGTTTGAGTTGCGCCGTAAACCATTTGCCCACTGGCCACACTATAAATATCAAAATCACTCGTAATCAAGCGACAACGCCAAAGTTTCTAAATACCCCAAATATGAAATTGTATCTAAAATGGAGCGAACCGTCGTTCGAAACAACTCCCTGCGCGCGCCAAACAGGTCGGTATAAACAATTTGTTAGCCGCCATCACCGGATTGCCCTCCAGTAACCGCGGGCTCGTTCAGATAGTTCATACCGTCATGCCGGATCAGCGCAAGACCTTCCCACAGAAACGTTTCCACCCGGCGCCCAGCGCTCGCCGACGCCAGCTGCCCGTCCATGGACAGCGATAACTCCGGATCATCTCAGCCCCTTCCGTAATCTGCCCCCCCCTGCCCTATGAGTATAACTCTTATTTCTCTCTTTGGCAAGCCGTCCGACGGCATCCTGGTCATATTCGTAATTTTCTCGCTGCATTCGTTCGATACAAGTTGATGGACATTGCCGCAGGTTTGCCTGTGCTCCCGCAGTTATTAATCGCCATCAATCAAAAACCAAGATTTAATGGTTAGTTCAAAGACAATCGGATGCCCTTTTCTCCTTTGAAAAGCCTTGAAAAATCAATCTTTACCTCAGACTTGCTCCCTTTCAATAAATAGGAGCCATTTTTCAGATTTCGTTCTAAATGAAACGCCAGCAATGTCGTTTCAATAAAGTTTTTATCCACCCTACAGGCTGTTGTATTTCCATTTTCTTCACAGATGAACAGAACAAAATCCTCACGCTGTCGCTGGAGAGCAATCATGACTTTTTGAGCGGAAGTATTAATTGTGAGAATTTTTTTTTGATCTTTCGTGTCAAAATCCTCAGCAAACAGGCAGATCCTCTGAGGCGTCTGTGGAATATCAACGATCCAGTACTTTAGTACAATTCCACGAAGAAATTTTTCTATCAAAACTTCATCTTGGAACTTGGCATTCGTGCGCCTATTGCAATGGATGAATAACCATGAAAACAGAAAACATGCAAACAAAACCAGGAGTCCGTATTTTATATACTTATTCATGGAGTATACCCCTTTTCCCGTCCATGACGTTAGCAAATAGAATCATCCCAATCCCATTTTACGGTAAAAGCTGCACATTGCCAAAAAGGCATAGAAAGAACAGACGTTTATTGCCTCACAGTATCCTCTCGGGCCGGATAGATGACTCTAAACGTTTTCCCCTCTTTTCGCATCATCGAAGCACTGGAGGAAATCGCATGTTTCATAAGGGCGGATCGAAGCTTTTTCCATTCTCCGGCCTGATCCTGATACTCCGGCAAAACATCATATTTTTCATCAAAATACCGCTCCGACACCGCATCGCTCAAACGCCCGGCCGCCACGCTTGAAACGTTTTCAATGTCAATACCGTCCCAATACCGCAAAACCAGCGGCAGATAAGCTCCGATGAAATCCCACTCTTGCGGCATTTGATAAAGCATGTCGAGGTTTTGACTCTGCCATTCGAACATATTCAGCGTTTTGGTGGGATTGGCGGCAAAGGCCTTTTCCAGGTATGGGAAATATTTCTCATTCCGGATGGAGAGCCACCCCAATAGAATCGTGGCCCCGTAATCATCTGGATTCTTCTCCACCAGCGGCAACAGAATCCGCTCGGCCTGCTCATAGCGCCTGGCACACAGCAGCGCAAAAGCATACTTGACAGTGTTCGTATCGAGGAACACTTTGTTGCCGGTCAGCGACGGCAGATTCGCGTACAGCACCCCCCATTCCCGAGTCCCCCCCGGAGAGTTGCAGACAACGGTCTCACGATTGAGAAGTTGCTCCACAGCTTTTTCATAGTATTCCATACTTCGGCAAATGCCGTCAAGTCGATCCGCGACGGGACGGGGATCTATGATCTGCGCGGGAGGATACTTGAAATAATGCCCGGAATCCGTCAAAATCTTGCGTTTGGAAGCTGTCGGGCGGGAGCGCTCTTTCGCCAAATAAATCGCGCCTCGGGTCTTCCCGTCTTCCGAAACGATCATCATGTCCGCCCCCGGAGGCATATCCGTCTCCACGGCACCCCCCAATACAGCCGGCAGAAATGCACACATGGAAAAAGTTTTCTTCATTCGCCCTTTTCCTTCTGCTTTCTTCAGGAAGACATAACAAACAGAAACTGCCTCTCTCTTATGATCACCAGCATCTTATCCTGGCAGCCATACAGATATTCCCGATTCTCCTCTTTTACAAGGCGCCCAGGACATCATAGAGGCATTTTCCCAAACTTCCCAATTCATCTGATGCTGAGTAAACATACCGGAGCCAAGGAACTTGATTGCGGCTTAAAAACTATAATTCCAATATAAATACTAATTTATATACAATTCAGAAATAACACTAAATGATATTGTCAATATAATGAATATGCCTAAAAGTAAACTTATAAGCAAAGCTAATATTAGCATACATTCAACATGGAGCCAGCATCTGTATACACTGAAAAATACTTTATTGCTTTGGGCGATCGAATGAAAATACTTGCAGTAACGATCATGATTTCCTGTCGCATGCAAATAAATAAATCTCACTTGCTCCATGAAGGAAGGATTCCATTGAACTTTATTCTTTCTTAATAAAAAAAGTGCGTAACGGTGCATGAACCATTGAAATAAAATTATGCCAATAATGAGAGTAACAATAAAAATCCCCATATCCCATTACCTCTGCCAGGATAAAACAAATCATAAAAAAACAAACAATCAGTCGTCCTGAGAATCACAACCGACATCAATGTCATTGAACAACAAAGGTATCAGAACTTTCGCCGAAGGCGGTCATCTTTGACGGGGCATAACCTGCGGCGCTCTTCGCCCCCGGCGTGCTACCCAGCAGGTCGTTGAAAAAGACTTTGTCGCCCGCCATCACCGGATTGCCCCCCGTAACCGCGGGCCCGTTCAGGCAGTTCGTACCGTCACGCCGAATCAGTGCAAAACCTTCCCACAGAAACGTTTCCACCCGGCGACCATCGCTCGCCGACGCCAGCTGCCCGTCCATGTGGCAACTGTAACTCCGGACCATTCCCGCACCTTCACTCATTTGCAGAACCTTATCCAGCCAGCCATACTGATACTCCCGCGCCCCCTCTTTTACAAGCCACGCCGTGGCTCCATAAGCGTATTTTTTGATATTTCCCCACTTCTATGCTCGATACCAATCGCAGATAAATGTCGTCCCGCCAGAGCTGGTCATACCTGTAGCGCTGCAGGTCGCCACCGACCTCGCGCACCACGATCTCATATGACCATTTCGAATCACTGTATATACAATCACCTTGAAGCATGTATGAGTATTTTCTTCAACAGCCTCCTTCAAAGTGTGCCCAGAAGATGATCCATTATTCTCCTATTCTGTAAGATTTAGTATACTAACAAGCAATAATGCGATCATGCATGCAAGAAAAAGTTTTTTATACTTTTTATAAAAAATCTCATTATCATCCTTATTTTTTTTGATTGGTAATCTTTCTGTATATAACAGCCAGAAAATAATGGCGCCTGATAATGGAATTGCAGCATCAAAGATTTTTATAAGCATTTTACAAATTACTCCACACCGAAATCTTCCAGCAGAAAAGCAATGGCATCTACTACATCCTGCAGAGCGTCATCTAATGTTGTAAATCATCAACATGCATCGATCAGTTGTGTTACAACATCTGCAGCGGCCTTAATCGATGAGCCTGGGCATCTGGCTGATCAACAGCTCTTTGGGTAATATTGGCACGACCTAATCCGACACGCTTTCATCCATTCCCCCTGTCATTATTTCGGCGTTTCCGCAAACAAAAACACAAAGGCAAGCCGTTGCCATCGAAAACGCAGGAAAGTGCAGAATAGCCCCCGCCCCTGCTTGCAACCAAGAATGCCGGGAAATCCCCCCTCCAGATTCAAGAACGGCGTCCCGGCATACTCCGCTCTGCTGCCTGCGTTTCAGAAAACGTTCAGCCCCAAAGTTCGCATCTGCTCCCCTTGCACTCCATATCCCGACCCAAACGAATGTATACGGCCTCCCGCATAGAGCATTTCAGACGTCTTCCAGCCTGACCTGATACTCGCTGTGAATGCCTCCAGCAACGTCGTTTCCGCAATCATCGCGGCGCCCAGCAGCAGCCTCATGACCGCACGGGCAATCGCAGTCCGCTTGGGCATATTCCGTTATTACAGATGCTGCAGCAATTCCCTGAATTCTTCTGGAGAAACACAGGTCAAAAAGGGGTTGTGCCGCTTCTCTTCTCCCAGCAGCGCCTTGGGGGTCGCCCCATAGTCATGTCCGGAATAAACCCAATTCGAATCCGCCAGCGGCAGAATCCGTTCCGTCAACGTCCGGTACAGCACCGCCGCATCGCCATAACCACAGCACCCCACAAACAATGTGTCTCCGGTAAAAAGCCCGCTGTCGTCATCCAGACGGTAACAGACGCTGTCGGCACTGTGGCCCGGCGTAAACAGCACCTCCAGCGTCCCCTCCCCCAGCGGCAGATGCTGCCCGTCAATCAACGGCATTGCTCCCGGAATATCGGCTTCCGGATGCGCCAGCACCGGCGCAGGAAACAATGTCCGCGCCTCCGTCACTTGTTCCCGGTGATCCCGATGACCGTGTGTCAACAGAATGTATTGCGGCTTCAATGCCGATTCCCGGGCCAGAGCAGCACGAATAACTTCGAGGTCACCAGTAGGATCAACCAGGGCGGCTTCTCCCCCATTTCCTACGATCAGGTAGGAAAAGTTGTGGTCGAAGCCCCCCACCGCCAGCTGTTCCACCCGGAAACGGGCCGTCATTTTCAGATTCCGATCGCTTCTTCGAGATAGTTCCGCAACTGGTCGATGCTGACGCGTTCCTGCTCCATCGTATCACGGTTGCGCACCGTTACCGCATTGTCTCCGGCGGAATCAAAGTCAAAGGTGACGCAGAACGGCGTTCCGATTTCGTCCTGCCGCCGGTAGCGCTTGCCGATGCTGCCGGTTACGTCGTATTCTGCACGGAAATGACGATTCAGGTCAGCATACAGCTTTTCAGCGTTTTCCGAAAGTTTCTTAGACAGCGGCAGCACTGCCACCTGCACCGGCGCCACCAGCGGCGGCAGATGCAGCACCACCCGGACATCTTCGTCCATCCCTTCCTTGGCGGTGGCCGCGGTATCCTCATCATAAGCGCTGCTCAACAGAGCCAGGATGGTCCGGTCCAAGCCGACGGAAGTTTCGATCACGGTCGGCATGATCCGCCGGCCGTTGTCGTGGTCCATATACTGCAAATCTTCTCCGGAGAATTCGGAATGGCGTGTGAGGTCCCAGGTGCCACGATGGTGCACGCCTTCGAGTTCCCCCCAGCCGAAGGGGAATTTCACTTCGATATCGATGGCGGCCTTGGCGTAATGCGCAAGTTTTTCATGCACATAAATCCGGAAGAAGTCATCCTTGAACCCGAGTTTTTCCCGATAATAACGGATCCGCTGTTCCTTCCAGTACTCGAACCACTCCATCCCCTGTTCCCCGTCACAGAAAAATTCCATTTCCATCTGGGTAAACTCCCGGGAACGGAAGGTGAAATTACGCGGATTGATCTCATTGCGGAACGCCTTGCCGATCTGCGCGATCCCGAAGGGCAGTTTCTGCCGCGCGGCCACACGCACACTCTGAAAATCCATGAAGATCGGCTGACAGCTTTCTGCGCGCAGCCAGGCGGTGTGTTCTTCATCGAAAACCGGCCCGACAAAGGTTTTCATCATCAGATTAAATTCCCGCGGCTCGGTCAAATTCTTCGATCCGCAGTTGCTGCAGCGGGTCGGATCCTCCATCTGGTCCACCCGGAAACGGGCCTTGCAGTCGCGGCAGTCCGTCATGAGATCACTGAACTGATCCAGATGCCCTGAAGCCTTCCAGGCGCGCGGATGGCAGATGATGGTGGAATCCAGCCCTTCGACATTGTCGCGGGTTTCGACCATTTCGTGCCACCAGAGGTTCTCCACCGCGCGTTTCATGCGCGACCCGTAGGGGCCGTAATCCCAGAAACCGTTGATCCCGCCATAAATCTCCGAACTCGGGAAAATGAAGCCGCGCCGCTTGCAGAGGCTGACGATTTTCTCCATCAGGACGGAATCCTTCACATCTTCTTCGCTCATGAATCGTTTTCCTTATCAATTGCAGGGGTTTGCTTTCATCCTGTTAATCTATCATCTTTTGCGCTTTTTACAAGGTAAAAAACAACAGACGGAAGCCGGAGATGCCATCTCCCGCTTCCGTCCGCCGGGCGACGGGGCTGGTCGGCCCCGGTTACTGTATGCCGGCCCATTCCCGCCAGGCCGCGCGATCCGGAACGACCCGAAATTCGGTCGTCATCGCGTAACGCCGCACCGCGCCCGCCGGAAGAACGGAGTTGTAACAGTCGCGCACGTAATCCTTGCGATAGTTTTTGACGTCCCAGACCATGCGGAGAATCTTTTCCGGCTCCGGCGCTTCAGTCAGGCGGCTGACCACTCCCATGCCGAGTCCGGCGTGATGAAACCACACGGTGCCCGCGGCACAGCGCAGCGGGAATTGGCCGCTGGTAGTCAATTCAACTTCCCCCGATTCCGGACTGTAGCAGGAGGAAAATTCCGGCAGCCAGGGGTGCATGAAAAAATAAAGCAATTTCAATTTCGTCTCCCGGGGAGCGCTGATTTCGTACGTCTCCAGGAGTTTGCCGTCCCGGAGCTCGATGCGGGTGAAGAGGCGCAGACCGCGCAATCTGGAAATCTTCTCCACCAGCAGCGATGATCCGGAAAGCTCCGCCCCGTCGGCGATGCTTTCCGGATCAATCTCCCGACCGTCGATGCGAATGATGTAATCACGTATTTCCTCTGCGAATCCGGTTTCCCGGTGCCCTGATCCGACAAAACCGCTCCGATCCGGAAAACTGGCGACGACGCCGAAATGGGATCCGGCATTGTCTACGGTCAGAGGTGTCCCCTTGTAATCAATCCGGTTGATGTTCCAGCATTTCCGGCTATCGAACTTCAACGTGACGTCCCCGCAGGAAACGGTGAAACTCCTCCCCGGCGGCAGTTCCACCGCCACCGCGGCGCTACGGACAAGCGCCAGCAGCGCCACGGCAAAACCGATTCGCAACAGCATCTTCATTTTTCCTCCGTAAACTCATAACAGGCGACCTTCGGTTCCGGCTTTTTCAGCCGGATCCAGCCCTGCTCCGCCGCAAGACGCCGCTCCGCGATCGTCCGCCCGTCCAGGTCGATCAGTTTCACCTGGTATGACGCCGCGGCGGGCAACCCGAGCTGCGCCGGATGAAACGCCAGATCGCGGAACGTCTTCTGCGGAAACAGCAGGAAACGCCCCGCCCCGTCCGGCCGGAACGCCGCGCCGCCGGAAGCGACGCGGATGCCGGGAACATTCACAGGCGCGTTCCGGGTGTGAATATAGTGGTATTCCGGCGATTTGACAAGGTCGTAATCAAGGGAGAACGCTTCCATTTTCCCATCCGGCATGACGGCGTAATAACCGGGCGCGGGAATGGTCCGTCCCGCGATCGTCCAGGGGTCGCCCTGTTTGTTCAAATTAACATACAGTTTGAGACCGTTTTCGTAGGCGACGTGGATGAACCCCTTTTTCCGGGCGGCGGTATGAAGCGCGGCGGAACTCGGCATCAGTTTCTTTCCGTCGGAGTAGCCGATGCTGGAGACAGGAACGCCGAGATAACGGCGCTGCACCGCGTTGGTCAGAAAATAGACCCGCGCCTTGTCCGCCTCCGGCATCGCCGCGTGGCCGTAGGCCAGCGTCGCCGCGGCGAACTGCCGCACCCGGCTGTCGTCGGACGGATCGGCCTTTCCGCGGTAATACATGTTCCAGTCCCCCATGCCGAGCTGGATGGCGTGGGGTTTGATCCGGAGCAGATCGAAATCGACGATGTCGTCCAGTTCCATGAAACTGAGCCCGTGCCCGCAGTAACCGTAGGTGGCGTCGTAAAATCCGGCGTAGAGCCAGTTGCAGCCGCCTTCGGTGAAACAGGGGCCGTTGAAAAGTTCACGGTTACGCCGAATCAGCGCCGCATGACCGAGAAACTCGCCCCGGAATTTGCCGGCCATCCAGGCGCCGGCGCGCATGTCGGGATTGCGCCACGGTTCGCGGCAACCGTGCACGTCCAGATAGGAAAAGGTCGGTTGATAGAGCCGGACGAATTCCGGCGCATAACGTTCCTGCAGCCGCTGAGCCGCCGCGGGAGTTACCTGATAGGAGCGGAACTGCCCGTTCGAATCCCGCCGGAGATCGCGCACGGAAAACTCCGGCCCGAACGGATTCTGATCCATGTAGGAGTTGTAGGGCGCATATCCGAAACCGCGTTCCCGGAGCCCGCGGGAAAGATTTTGAATAAACGCCTCCCCTTTCGACGGAGCGGCGGCGGCACGATAGCCGTAAGACTCGTTGATGTCGCGGTGCAGGTCGGCGTGGCTGCGGAACTGGAAATCGCGCACTCCCTGCCAATAGAACTCCAGCGGCCAGTTCCATTCGCTCATTCCCCAGCGCCAGGAGGCGGCGGCATACTTTTCGATGTACGGGGAAACCGGATTAGGCAGTTTGGGCAGGATTTCGGAAAACTCTCCGGAGACGCTGAGCATGAAACGCTCATTCGGCGGATTCCGGGTTCCGTCGGTGAGTTTCTCATAGCGTACACCGCCGTTGACGCCAGCGGCGTTGCCGAAGAGCTTCGTCGCATCGCTGCGCCACGGATCGGCCAGCGCGCTCAGATAGTAATCTTTTCCAATCCATATCTTCGGTCCGTTCGGGTCGATTCTCAGGTAGGGAACGATCATCAGTTCGCCCGCATCGCCGTCGACGGCGCCGAAAGTGATTTCCGCCGTCCGGCCCTGCGGCGACGAGAAGTCGATATACAATGTTTTGCCGTGCAGCGACCAGGCGATTTCGTAATCGATCAGTTCATCGGTGTAACCGTCGCCGCCGACACTCGAGCGAGCCTGAAACCGCGTCCGGTAAACACCGTCCCGCCATTCCGTCCCCTTCAAAACGGTCTTCAGAAATTCGTCTCCCGGCCGCAGCAGTTCCTCCTCCGCCTCGAAAACCGGACCGCCACCGGCAAGCGGACGGAATTTCCGGCCGTTGAATTCCACCGTAAGATCGTCGAAGGTCCCGGTTTCCGGAGAAACCGTATAACGGATCGTCTCCCGGTCGCTTTCGGCCACGAAACTGACGTTCCGCCCGCGGCGTTCGATCCGGTTTTTCACCGGTGTGACCGGTACCGGCCGGATCGTATCCTCCGCCGTCGGCTCCGGCAGCGGCAGCGGCGGAACCGCCGCCGGAAAGTCCAGCCGGTCCTCAAAAAGCTGCAGCGAATCGAGCAGCACGAAATACGGCGGCGCGATTTTCCGCCGGGGCCGGATCCGGCCGGTCACGGCGACGATTTTCCACGGCCGGGGCATGGCGGCGGAAGGCTCGGGCAGCCGCACCAGATACGGCATCCACATCCGGAAGCCGATCGGCGAATTCGTGAAGGCGACGGCATGGTCCCGGCCCCGGGCGTCCCGGATTTTCAACCCCAGTTCATAGACCGGACCGCCGGAATAGGAAAACTGCAAAGTCCGGTTCCAGAGCAGCGCCGCATTCTCCTGCTCGCCCACCGGCAGCGGCGCGGGCGGAATCAGTTCGAAAGTGGTGTTTTCGCGCCGGTTCAGCGACAATTCCGCGGCATATTTCCCATGGACGCGGGTGGCGGCGCTTTTTTTCAGCGTCATGCCTTCGGGGTTGCTCTTCAGCGTCCAGCCGTCGAGCGTCTCAAAACCCGCGATCTCATGAAAATCCGGCCGGGTCCTCCCGGCGGCAACCATTTCCGGTGGATAGGCGCTGAGCGGAAACTCCACATGGTAATACTTCATCTGCTCCGTATCGGAATCGAAACGCGACACCGGCGCCTCCGCGGCGGCCGCCGCAAATCCGATCCCCGCCAATGCCCCCAGCATTATCTTTCGCATCTTATCTTCATTCCTTTCCCTCATGCCCCATGATCCTGATCCCGGTCAGGAAAAAGTGATTAACGGGATTGGCCCGGCGCGTGATCAGCCGGATCCAGCGGACCTGCCGGTCCACCGGAATCACCTGCCGCACAGCGGCAAAGCGTCCCTTTCGATCCTCCGCGATCCGCGTCCAAGAAACGCCGTCCGTCGAAACTTCCACATCAAACGCATATTCCCAGCGGGTCTGCGCAAACTGCGGTGCCAGCGAGGTTACCCGGTATACCCGCCCCAGATCATAGGTCAGCGACGACGTCGTACCGTCCGCGTTCCGAACCGGCACCGGCCAACAGGACCGAAAGTCCGAATAGCGTTTTTCCTGATCGCCTCGTTTCTCAATGGACTCCACCGGAAACAACAGCCGCGACCTTGCGGCCGCTCCGGCTCGGTCGACCGTGAACGTAAAGGCCGTTTCCCCTTTGAACGGCACTCCGGCGGAACTTTCCCAGCCGCCGCGCAGCACCATCCGGTAATCCCCGTCCGGGAGTTCCGCGTCCGGCACGAAGCGCAGCCGCAGCCCACCGTTCTCCAGGCGCCATTTTCCGGCAATCCGTTCCCCGCGTGCGTTGCACAGTTCCGCCCGGTTCGAATCATCCGGCACCGGCTTCATTGCCGGAAAAAAGTAGAATTCCGGCGTCACTTTCGGATCCAGCGTCTTCTGTTCGTTCAGCGGCAGATGATAAAGCAGCTCCGGTTCACCCGTCCCCTTCTTCATCAAAAAATGATCAAAGAAACGGCGTAACAACCGATCCCGGTCCAGTCCCCCCAGCCGCGAATCCCGTCCCTGCGGGAACGTGTGCGGCAAATCCGTCATATCCACCAGCGCCAGATGGGGAATATCGGACTTCTCCAGCGTGTCCCGCACCTTCACCGCGGCGTGATAACCGACATACGGATCCAGCTCCGAACGCCCGTAGAAAGCAGGCACGAATCCGGGCGCCAGCCACTCCCGGCTCATATTGCCGTTGAACATCGCCACACAGGTGATGTGGGCGGAGACGCCGGGCCAGGGCTGAGGATGGGTCATTTTCCGTGCTTCCAGCCGCTTTTCGCAGGCGGGATCCCCCAGAATGGCTCCTACCGGAGCGGATTTGGAGACGCCGCAGACGCCGATGCGGTCCGGATCCACCTGATAACGGGCGGCATCCAGCCGCAATTTCCGGATGGCCGCGGCATAAGCGTGGCGTTTATGCGCGGTCTCGGTGGGATCCCGGTGGGTGTAACATTCGAAGGCCTTGCACAGCGGCGTCATCGGATAATGAACGTTGGCATAGGCGTAGCCTCGAAAAAGAAAATTGGCAAGATTGATCCGCTCCGCCTCCGGAGGATAATGCGCAGCGTTCTCCCAACCGCTGTTGTACAGCACGAACAGCGGCACACTTTCCTCACACCGTCCGGGATAAATGATGTCATAACACACCCGGTAATCCAACGGCTTACCGTGCATGTCGACCATGTCTTCCGACCGTGCCACTTTGCGGATGTTGAACTTCTTGTGCGATGGTCGATCGGCCAGTTCATTGTACAGCTGCATGGTAATCGCCAGACTCTCGGGAGCGGCGTGCTCACGCAGGTCGTAATACACCTGGTCCGTCGCCAGCCGGTATCCGGAGGGAACCAGAAAAATCCGGAAAAATTTCGGCGGCTGCAAACCAGTTCCACTCAAAATGCCCGCGTCTTCCTCCCGGTAGATGTCGCGGTAAAGCGCCAGAAGATCCTGATCGAAATCAGGAGTCTTCGCCCGTGGGTGGTTTTTGAAATCGACCACCACCACCCAATGGCCGTCCCGGCACAGAAAATCCCGCAGAATCGTCGCGTCCGATTCCGTCCCGATCCGGGGGAAATTGCCGTTGATGAAATAGACCACACCATACCGGTAGCCGCGGTCCGGAACCGGCGTCGACTCATCGCAGAAAATGGACAGCGTCGCCGTCACTCCGATTCCCCGGCACGGCCAGGACATCACTTTGCGGCAGAACGGTCGCAGTCCGTCCAATGTTTCCGGAAGCGTCTCCGTTCCAGATGCGCCGACGAAGCCTGCGCCACAGATCAGCCATGCGGCGATCAGGGGGCAAAGCCGGCATACGACACGTCTTCCCCAAAGAGATTTACCACTGCTCGTCAGCATCATTTCATGACTCCTCCGAAATTATTCCTGCAGGGCTTCCATTTTGTGTCCCCACCACGGATAGCCGCCGCCTCTGGCCAGACTGATGTTGTTGCGCACATACGTGTAGGCGAAGGTCTGCACGTGCCCGTCCGTAAAGATGATGTTGAGCTGTTCGCCGTGCCGCGGATAAAGTTCATAGGTGCCGCTGAAGAAGGCCGTGGGATAATTCATGTAACTGGATCCGCCGCGTTCCACGATCGGACTGGTCGCGTGGCCGCTCTCGCCGAAAAAGAGACAGCGGGACGGCCGGGTGATCCGGGACATTTTGTAATACTGTTTCCAGTTGTTCCAGACGCCGTTGATTCCGTAGCTCGGAGCATCATAGCCGCTGAGGCTGTGAAAAGCCTGCAGATCGCTCGGGCAGGAAAGCGTATTCTGCGTCAGTTTCCGCTGCCGGCGGTAGGCGTTGTCACTCCAGCGCGAGCAGTTGCGCACCTCCCGGTAGTATCCCTGATTGTCGGGAAAATACTCCTGGTAGTCCTGCGTGTACATCAGAAAATGGGTGCCGATCTGTTTGCCGTTGTTGACGCATCCGACCACTTTCGCCCGTTCCCGCGCCTTGCTCAGACTCGGCAGCAGCAGCGAAGCCAGAATCGCGATGATCGCGATCACCACCAGCAACTCTATCAGCGTGAAGAATTTCAATCCAGAAAACCGCATCATGCCGTCCTTTCCCGTTGTGAAAGTTCCATTGTCCGCAGCTCACTGCATATTCCGATGCCTCCGGTCGTATTGTCTCTGTTCCGCCGGAGTCATGGCCGGTCCCAGCGTTTCGCCCTCCATGTAGGAATACCGGGTAAAACGGTTGCCGAATTCCAGAAAACCATTCCGCAACTGCCCGACCAGGGCCTCCATGCACATCATCCCCTCCTCCCGCGATGAGGAATAGGTACTCGCGATCCGGAACACCTTGACGAAATAATCGAACCGGCCGCTGTCGATCACCACGCTGAGCCGCTTCGGGATTTCGATCCCGGCCAGCAGCAGCCGCCGGTAGATCTCCAACGCGGTGGCGCCGCCGAACGGCACCAGCAGCGCCGTATGGTCCCCCAACGCAGCCATTACCCGGTCTCCGGCCTCCGGACGCGGTACCGAAGAGTCGGAATTGAGGGTCAACTTGACGAAATCCGCTTTCACTCCGTCCGGAATCAGTTCCCGGACATAGCCGCCGAGTTCCTCGCTTCCGCAGGGCACCAGAATGCGGCGGTGCCCCAGTTCCGCCAGACGGGAGAACAGCATGGTCAGTTTCTCGCGCTGCGGCAGAAAAACCCGGAGAAAACGCCGTTTCTCCAGTTCTCCAACCCGGTAGGGCATGCCGAGTGCCACGCAGGGCTTGAGCTGCCGCTCCAGAAACTGCCGGAGCCCTTCCGAAAGAAACGTCAGGATGTAACCGTCCGCCTCCACTCCGGAATAAAGCTGTTCCGGCGACTCCGCCCCGGCAACGAAATGCCGTTCATCCAGTTCGCGAATCAGCAGATTCACCCCGTTCATCCCGGCGGAATGGATCGCGCCGCCGAGAAAATCTAGAAACGCCTGGTCCTCCACCAGTCGGCGACTGCAGAACAACACGACATTCCAGGCGCGCCGCTCCGGCGGCGGAACGACGTTCCCGGTCCGCTCTTCCCGGGACGGCGCCGCCGGAATCAGGGTGTGCCCGCGGCGCGGGTCCGACACGAGACGGCCCCCGTTCTGCAGCTCCTGCAACGCGGCCCGGATCGTAGCCCGGCTGGCCACATAGCGTTCGCCCAGCCGCCGTTCCCCCGGCAGTTTCCGCACGTCGGCATAATCGGTGTAGATCTGCTCCGCCAGTTTCTTGAACAGCTGCGATTTCATGGCCGTTTCCCCTCTCCTGGTTTTTTTTAACCAATACCATACCAATAGTATAGCAAAAACTTTTCTTCATGTCAAGAACAACCGGAAAAAAACCCGGATTTTCCCCACCGGTCCGGTGAACATCATGAAAACACACTCCGTTTTTGCATTTGCAATCGCACCTGACCCGCGATAGAGTAAGAAGCCCGGCTCCATAACGCGCGAGACCGGTCCGTGTGTCCGGCGGATTCCGGCAGAACATCGAACAATGCCGGATACCGTCCGGAAGATGAGTTCAGCAGCAAAGGAATATTTTTTCGTGATGAATTTCAATGAGTTGCTTCCGCTATGGCCGCCGCTGGAGGAGGCGCTGCTGCGCCGCTGTTCGTTTTTCGAACTTTATGTGCCGGACGGCGGCGGTTTTTTCGTCACCCGGGATCTGTTCGGCACCCTGGATGACGCGACCATTGTTCACAAGCTGCTGAAAACGAATGTCATGGATGATTTCGGAGGACTCGACCATCCGGATTTTCACCGCTTCGAACGCTGGCGCAGCATCGAAAAAACCAGCTGGATCAACCGCTGCTATTTTCTGGTCCCCATGGCCCGTCAGGCGTGGCTGACCGGCGACCGCGACCTGGCCCGCCGGGTGGCGCGCGTCATCCGGCATTTTGCCCGCACTTGTCCGCCGCCGGCTGACCGCCGGGCGCTGGAGGAACATTGGCGGCGCGTTTCCCGACGCCTGGATGAAGACTACAACTCCCAGAGCTACGAGACCATGATCCGGAACGAAACCGATGTCGAATACATCTGGTACGACATGCAGCCGGGCATGCGTCTGCTGCATTTTCTCTACTCCCTCTGGTTTATCCGGGACATCGCCGACCTGTCGGAGGCGGATTGGCGCGAACTGCTCGAATGCCTGCGGCGACACGTCCGGGTGCTGGCAGACCAGGAACACTTTCAGCAGCCGCACCCCGGCAATCACCAGTCATTGCGCGCCACGGCGCTCTATCACGGACTGCCGCTGCTGGCGGCGGATCCGGATTATCCGGAAATCCGTACCATGGCCGTGAACCTCTGCTGCTGGCACATCGAACAGGAATTTGCCGTCAGCGGCATGCTGAAGGAAAATTCCCCGTCCTATCATGCGTTCACACTGTGGCATGCCCGGGATTTTCTGGCCCTGGCCGATCGCCGGGGCGACCCGGTGCCTGCGGCAGTCCGGGAGCGTTTTGCAGCCGCCGTCGCCGCGATGAACGGCTGTCGCCGTCCGGACGGTCTGACGCTGACGATCAACGACTCCTATACGTTTAACCCGGATGCGCTGCTGGCCTCGCTGCCTCCCGCGGTGACGGCGCCCGCGGCTTGTTCCGTGCTGCAGCCGGGAGGTATGGCGACCGGCCGCTGCGGCGACTGCTATGCGGCCATGGACGTTTCCGAATTCACCGGCGGGTGTTCCCATTACCACGGCGGCAAAAACGCTCCGGTGGTCCTGTGGCGGGGACGCGCCTTTCTGGAAGAGGTCGGCTGTCCCAACTACGATCTGCCGCAATTCCAGCAGTGCAAACAATCCTCCCGGCACAGTTCGCTGCTGGTGGACGGCGCGGGCGACGCCCATGCCTTCGGCCTGTACGGATTCGACGGCTGGGCGACGCTGACCTACGACAACGCCTGGTGGGAGGAACCGGACGGCCGCAAAAGCATCAGCGCCACCGAAACCAGCAACGTCCCCGCCTGGCAGGGAATCGTCTGGCAGCGTCGGCTGACGCTCGGCCCCTCCGGTATCGAGTTGAACGACCGAATCGACGGCGACGGGAACCACCATGATTTCACGCTGTTGTTCGTTCTCACGCCCGAAGTCGCCGCCACCCGCGACACACAGACGGATGAATGGGTGTTGGTGAACGGCGATTACCGCGGTGTCCTGACGTTCCGCGGCGACGTGCCCGATACGGTCCGGGTGGAAACCGTCGAAGACTGCCGGCAGCGGGAATGCCGTCCCGTGCGACAGCTGGCGGTGGAGTTCCGGCAACGGCGGAGCCTGCGCGTCATGACCGGGCTGACGTTTTCAATCGCAGCGCAGGGAGAGCAACGGCCGTGAGGCATGAAATTCAGGAACAACGCGCCGATATCCACCTTCATGGTTTGTTCGATTTCGGCCGGGCCGCCTACGGCACGCTCGAAGTGGGACTGACCGGTGATTACACCGGAAACGTCGAAGTGGTGATCGGCGAGGTCGCCCGGAACGGCTGCATCGTGCACCGTCCCGGATTCACGACGTTCCTTCACCGGATTTTCGCGCTGCGGAACGGCCGCCATTGCTACCGCTTCGAAATTCCCCGCCACCTGCCGGCCTACAGCGGGTTCCCCCATTGTGAAGCGCCGCCGGAGGCGGGCGGCGAGGTGGCGCCGTTCCGCTATGTCGAGATCAACCGCTATCACGGCGTCGCGGTGGTCCGCCGTACCGTGTGGTTCGGCGACTGGGATGATGATGCGGCTCATTTCGCTTGTGATCAACCGGCACTGAACCGGGTATGGGACTTCTGTCGGTATTCTCTGAAAGCGACTTCCCTCTTCGATCGTTACGTTGACGGAGAACGGGAGCGCATGCCTTACGAAGGGGACGCCTACATTACTCAACTTGGTCATTTCTGCTGCAACGCCCATTACCGGACGGCGCGCGACACCCTCGAACACTTCATGACCGGTCCCGGCCGGATGACCTGGTTGACCGAATGGCTGTTGCTGACACCGCTGCTGGTACGCGATTATCTTTTGTATAGCGGTGATCGGGAGTCGGTCGAACGATGGCTTCCGGGACTCGACGAAAAACTGCTCCCGAACTTATTGACCGACAATGGGCTTTTGAGCCCGGCCTCCTTCGCTGAATACAGCGGGACAGGTTTCATCCGAAACCAGGAAGGGATCGTGATTTCCGGTCCGATCCGCGACTTGATCGACTGGCCGGAAACAGAGCGCGACCATTATGAACTCGGCAAAATCAACTTCGTTCCGAACGCCTGCCTTTATCTTGCGCTGCTGGCCATGCATGAACTGACCGGAGAAAGTTCCTATCAAAGCCGGGCGATGGCGTTGCGCCGGGCCATCCGCGCCGTTCTGCTGCGCAACGGCAGGTTCGTGGACTCGGAAAACTCGCAGCACACCGCGCTGCACACCGCCATGTTCGCGCTTCATACCGGCCTGACCGAACCCGATGAAATCCCGGTCCATCGGGATTTGCTGTTCTCCCGTGGTATGGCCTGCAGTGTCTTCGGCGCCCAGTTCCTGCTGGAGGCCTGTTATTGCCATCGCTGGGGCGATCACGCGCTCAAATTGATGACCGATGATGGAGAACGCAGCTGGCTGAACATGCTGCGGGAAGGCTCCACGATCACGATGGAAAGCTGGGGGGACCGCTGGAAACCCAATCAGGACTGGAACCATCCGTGGGGTGCAGCTCCGGCCAATATCGTCATCCGACATTTGTGCGGTATCCGACCACTGGCGCCGGGATTTTCCCGTTTTATCGTAGATCCGCAACCGGCCGGTCTACAATGGCTGGAATGCCGCCAGCCGACACCACACGGTCCGATTGAACTGCGTCTGGAGGGTGATATTCTTGAATGGCAGGCTCCAGCCGGAACCGAAGCAGTCTATGCCGGCAGAATCCTGCCGGGCGGTCCCCGGAAACAAGTGCAGAAAATCACCCGCCCCTCCATTTAACCACCACCATACGGGGCGAAAAAACAGAATCGAACTTTGCCGCCCTCCTCCGCTGCGGACTGAACCCGCCTGTTCGTTCCCGGCCGGCGGGCGGATTTTTCATTCTTTTCTCAATGCCGTTTTCTTTTCCGGCGTGCCGCCAGCAGGGCAAGAACCTGTTCCGGCAGGTTTTCCGGCGGCCGCCGCCGGGTTCGGCATTCCCGGTAGAAACGGATGTACGCCGCCACCTTTTCCGGTGAAAGTACGAATGTTTCAAAAAAATCCCCGAGATCCCGTTTTACACACCTTCCCAGACTCCATCCAGACACCAGGCGCCCGGTGGCGACGTCTATCAGCACCAGCCGCATGGGAACATCAGCCGACGGCTTGCACCAGAGAATATTATAAGGTTTGAAGCCTTTGTGAAAATAATTCAGATCATGCAATCCTGCCAGCTGGCGCAGACATCCCCGGATAAACTCGTCCTGTTCCGCCCACTGTTCACGGCCGCCGCCGTCCAGAAACGCCCGACCGTCGCGACTCCCCGCGACGAAGCGGGTAATGAGAAACGCCTTCTGCCAACAACCGAATCGGCGTGCCTCTCCCGCCCCGAGCAGTTCCGCCATGGGGAAACCGGCCAATGCCAGCATCCGATAGTTGATCGATTCGGAGAGTGCGGGAGACGGTCCCGGAAGAAAACGGCGTCTGGGAGCCATTGATTTAAATACAATCTCATCGCCTCCGGCTGCGGCGGGTACAGCAATTTTCGTCACCAGTTTACGCCGGGTCTGCCACAGAATTTCGCCCGCCTTCCGGGGGTCCGGCAACCCGCGCAGAAAATCAGCACCGGCACGAAATTCGGGAACATAATAACTCCAGCTTCGCCCTTTGCCAGCAGCAAACTCCTGCAGTACCCGGCGCCGGATCCGGCCCAAGTCCATGAGGCCGGATTCTTCCGAGTCCGGCCTCCTCGGCGGGCCGGAATGTTTTTCCTGCGATTTTTCCATAAACGAACGATTCTTTTTTCTATGCTCCTGCCCGGACTCTTCGCCATGGTGTTTCGGCCCGTCCCCAGCATCGGGAAAAACATGCTCTACCGGGATTTCCGAAAACCCATCCCGGCGGATTCTCTACCAGACGACTTCCAGAATCACTGCCTGCAACGGTGCCAATGTCAGACGATTTCCGGCAAAGTCTCCCTCTCCCGCAACCGGCCGCACCACAGTGGGCGGCTGCTGACAGAGCAGTTCACCGGAAACGCTTTCCCGGCGATGGTTAATCACAGTCACCCAGCCGTGTCCGGGCCGGTCCGGATTCCAGTACCGTTCGCACTGCGGATCATCGAAATCCACCACCGGCCTCAGGCCGGCCATATCACGCAGCTGCCGATACAACCGCCATGCAGGCACTGTTTCGGGAGCATCGACAGTCGCCGCCAGGGATTTTTCCAGTGGCAGAGGGAGAAAACATGCGGTTCCCGTCCCACAGGCATGCCGCACCATAAGCGGTGCCCCATCAGCAGAGCGGGCCATGATTTCCGCATCGCAGGCATGAATGCGGGCCCCAAATTCCGCCTGAATGGCGTATTCAAACCCGCAATCGAATCGGACATTTTCCCGTCCCTCCCGCAATGGAATCTTCTCCATCTCCCGGATACCGAACAAGCGATCGCACCCGGTTAGACTGACCCCGTCCCCCGAAACATACAGCACACAGCCGGCTGCCACCGCCTTCTGCACCGCCTCCCAGGCGGGCACGGAGAGCGGCGCCAGACCGGAAAGCGATGGGGCCAGCAGCAACCGGTATGGCGAAAGATCATCATAGCCGGGCCGTACGATTGCCGGCGAAAATCCCGCCTGCGTGCACAATACCAGACAATTGAACGCCGCCAGCCAGTCATCATTCAGGTCGCTGACCAGAATGGCCGCCCGGCGCTCCTGATCCGGCAGCCGCCCGCCGAACTGCTCGACCACCTGGCGGAATTTGCGCATTTCCCCGGCCGCGGGCCGGGGACTGCCGTCGCTCCGGGTCAGGGCGGGACCGTTGTTTTCCATCTGTACGTCGCGGTAAGGCAGTTCGTCGGCGCAGAGGAAGTCGCTGTAACACCACCAGAGGCACCCGGCCACGCCGTTGGCGAACAGGCTGTACAGCCGCATCCGCAGATACGCCGCGCTCAACGGCTCTGAAAGAATGCTGCTGCCCAGCGTTCCCGTCTCCTCGCATAACGTCGGACGTTTGCCTAAATCCGCCACATAACGGCTCTCCGCCGTCGCATGCAGATTGGCCCGCAGCGAAGTCAGAGCATCCTTGAAACAGCCTGGAGTAAATTCCGGATATGGATGGGTCGTCAGAAAATCCACTGCGTCGGCACAGTCGGTAATCCCCCACGGCGCCTGCGGCGACGGTACCTGACGCAATCCGTGCATCCCGGCGCCGATGGGCGTTTCCGGATCGCGCAGACGCAGTTCCGCGGCGATCGCGTGCATCCAGACCCAGGCGGTTTCCGGAGAGTCGCAATGATCCACACAATTCTGCTCATTTCCGTATTCCCACGCCAGAATCTCAGGACGCCCTGCGTAGCGCGCGGCGAACGCCCGACAGTAAAGCATCTGGTATTTCACCATGAAGGGATCGCGGAAGAGATTGCGCCCGTTTTTCCAGGTGGGATTGAACAAGGTGCCGCTCATCCATGCCGTCATCAATGCCACGATCAACTTCAGGTGATGTTTACCGGCAAGTTCCACAACTTTGTCGAATTTCCGGAACATCTCCGGATCCATCATTTCCGGATTGAGTCCCGGCGAGACCTTCCAGTCATGACGCATCCCGACAGTCCGCGGCTGGTTTTCGCATCCCGGCAGTTCATAAATCGGTTGAAAGTCATCCCACAACGGAAAAACCCGCACCGTATCCATGCCGAGATCCCGGATCTGGGCAAATTCCGCATCGATTTCCTCCGCATCAAACCGGCGCCACATCCGGACACCGCTCCGACGCGGCCAGTAATTGACCCCCAGCAGGAATTTTTCTTCCAGAAAACGCTGCGGCAGGTCTTTCCCATGGGAGAGATTCATAGTTTCCGCCATTTCCCTTTGCTGTTGAATTGCCGAACCGGGCACTTGTTCTGACGGAGCGGTACGGCGGTCCGCCTGAATTGCCGCTTTCCCGCTCGTCCGGACTCATCTGTCAATCGATCTTGAGTCCCCGCTTATCGATCACCCGCTTCACTTTGCCGGTAGAACGCTCCAGCGAATTGGGCTCCACCAGCTCCACCTGGAAGTGAATTCCGGTAATGCCGGTAATTTCCCGCGAAATCCGATCGCGCAGCCGATGCAGCTCCTCCATCTTGTCGGAAAATTCCTGCGGCCGCATTTCCACCTTGACCACCGCCTCGTCCAGATTGTGCGGACGGTACAGCTCGATCACGTAATGCGGAGCGGTCCCCCCCACCCGGAGCAGCGCTTCCTCCACCTGGGAGGGAAATACGTTTACGCCGCGAATGATCATCATGTCGTCCGTCCGCCCTTTGACCCGGCTCATGCGGCGGGTCGTCCGCCCACAGGGACAGTCGCCCTCCAGCAGCCGCGCCAGATCACGCGTCCGGTAACGGATAATCGGACAGGCCTCCTTGGTCAACGCGGTAATCACCAATTCCCCCTCTTCTCCCGGAGCAACCGGTTCCAGCGTTTGCGGATTGACACACTCGACGATGAAATGGTCCTCCTGAATATGCATTCCAGTCCGTGCCGCGCATTCACCGCTGACGCCTGGACCGATGATTTCCGAAAGGCCGTAATTGTTGAATGCCCGGATTCCCAGCGCCTCTTCGATCGCCTTGCGCATATCCTCCGTCCACTGTTCGCCACCGAAATGAGCATAGCGCAGCGCCAGATCGCCGGGCTTCAGTCCCTGATCCTGCAGTACGTCGATCAAATTCAGTGCGTAACTCGGAGTGCAAATCAGGGTGTTGACTTTGGCATCCTTCAGCAGCAGCACCTGACGCTGGGTGTTCCCGCTGGACGCGGGGATCACCGCCGCGCCCACCCGTTCAATGCCGTAATGAAGTCCAAAGCCTCCGGTAAACAGTCCGTATCCGAAAGAGACCTGCGCCACCTGATCCGGCGTCAAACCGCCGCCGACCAGAAAACGCGCACACAACTCCGACCAGAGCTTCAGGTCATTCCGGGTATACCCCACGAATGTCGGTTTGCCCGTCGTACCGCTGGATGCATGAATCCGCACCAGTTCTGAGCGCGGTACAGCAAAAAAACCGAAAGGATAATGATCCCGCAAATCCTGCTTGGTCGTAAACGGCAGCCGCCGGAGATCATCCAATGATCGGATCGACTCCGGTGTAATACCCGCCTCCTTGAATTTCTGCCGGTAAAAAGGAATATTCCCGGCATGTCTGACCGCATTCCGCAGCCGTTCCAGTTGCAATCCCCGGCGCTCAGCCGGATCCATGCACTCCGCCGCCGGATCGAAAATCCGGTTCTCAATCAGAAATGGATTCATTTTCTCTCAAAACCGGGCTCGTCTCCCGGCGCCCTTTTTTTCACGCAAAAAGTTCGATTTCAGAAACCGCCGGCACTCCGGCCTCGGTCAATACCTGCAATGCCTTTTCCGGTTCCTCGAATCGGAACACCATCACCGCGCTTTCACTGCGTCCAAAGGTGAACGCATACATGTACTCCACGCTCATCTGGTTGCGATCCAGCACATTCAGAATGTCCGCCAACCCGCCCGGCCGGTCGCTCACCGGCAGCGCCAGCACATCGGTTGATTTCACAATAAATCCCGCTGCCTCCAGCGCTGCGCGAGCCTTCTCATGCTCCTTTACCAGCAAACGGAGAATGCCGAACTGCTGCGTGTCCGCCAGCGACAGCGTCCGGATATTGATCTGGTGGTCCTTCAACACCTGGCAAACCGCGTTCAGGCTGCCCGGCTTGTTTTCCACAAAAAGCGACAACTGTTTGCTCAATTTCATAATACGTCTCCTTAGCCTGTTCTCATCTATCTTCGGAGCAGATTACCGGTCCGCGTTCTTCCCCCGCCGTCCCAGACGGAATGCGGCGATATTTACCTCATGCACCTTCTCCGGCAGATTGCGGCAAACATGCTTCAGCCACAATTCCTCCGGCAGGTCGAAATGACGGCTCAGTGCCCCCAGCATCAGAATGTTTGCCGCTTTCGGATTTTCCAGCTCTGCCAGCGGCACGTCGTCGGGCGTGATCAACACGCCGCCGGCACGCAGTTTGCTGAGATTGACTTCCACCTGAGTCGAATCCAGCACCAGCAGATAATCCGTCTCTCCGGCAGGCACCATCGGGCTGAACACCCGATCCCCGAAACGAACTTCACTCGATACGGATCCTCCCCGCTGACTCATGCCGTGCACTTCGCTTTTCTTCACGTCAAATCCGGCATCAAACAACGCTTCCGCCAGAATGTCTGTTACTTTCAGCACCCCCTGGCCGCCGAGCCCGGCCACGGTGATATTCACAACTTTTCCCATAACGCTCATTTTCCTCCCAGCTGATAAGCCTTGGCTTTCACCGCGGCCAGAATGCACGGACGGCGTGCAATAATGACGCTCAGATCGTTCGATGCCAGACGCTCCTTCAGAATACCCGCGAAGTGTTCCCGATCCAGCGTCGGATCGCAGATATCCACATGGTCCACACCGATCGCCCGGACCACATCCTCAATCACCACCTTCGGTGCGGGCGTATGGTCCAGCTTGCGGCCGGTGGCGGGATTTTCCTGCATCCCGGTCATCGCCGTAATAGAATTATCCAGGATAATCACCACGTGACCGGTCTTCGGCCGATTGTATACCATTTCCACAATGCCGTTGATCCCGGTATGCAGAAACGTACTGTCGCCGATGACGCTGACCACCCGGCGCGCCTCCGCCTCCGGCAGCGCGTGCCGCATTCCCAGCCCGGTGGTAATACTCGCCCCCATGCAGACGCAGGTATCCACCGCTTCGAACGGCGGCAGCACTCCCAGCGTATAACATCCGATGTCGCCGGCTACAATGCAGCCGAAATCCCGCAGCACTTCATATGTGCGACGATGCGGGCATCCGACACAGAGCTGCGGCGGCTTGCCTGCCGGCGGCGCGGCTTCCGGTGTCGTGTCTCCGGCCAGGATCCGCCGGACCCGCCCCACCGAAAGCTCTCCGAAGCGATACATCTCCGCCTTGCCTTCCACCTTGACTCCGGCAGCCAGACAGGCTTCCGCCAGAATCGGGTCGCCCTCTTCCAGCACGACACAGCGTTTGACACCGGCGGCGAATTTCCGGATCCGCTCCATCGGCAGCGGGTACGTCATCCCCAGCTTCAATACCGAAGCTTCGGGGGCGGCATCACGCGCATGCTGATAGGAAATTCCCGTAGCGATAATACCGAGTTCGCTTGAGCCGTGATCCTCATGAATGAACTCCCCTTCTTCATTAAAACGGGCCAGCTCCGCAAGTTTCGCCCGAAGCTTCCGATGGGCAATGCGTGCGTAAGCGGGAATCATCACATTGGACTGCACGTCCTTCTCATAAGCGATGGCCGGCGCCGGAGAGGCATTCGGACGGCGAATCAGCGCCCCTTTGGAATGGCAGACCCGGGTCGTCATCCGCAGCAGCACCGGGCAACGATAGCGTTCAGCCAGTTCGAACGCGCGAATCGTGAAATCATACGCCTCCTGCGAATCAGATGGTTCCAGCATCGGAACTCCCGCGGCAATGGCATAACGCCGATTATCCTGTTCATTCTGGCTGGACGCCATGCCGGGGTCGTCGGCGGAAACGATCACCAATCCCCCGGGCGTCCCCGAATAGGCAATGGTGAAGAGCGGGTCGGCCGCCACATTCAACCCCACATGTTTCATCGTCACAATGCTGCGACCGCGGGCGAAGGCAACGCCGATCCCGACTTCCAGTGCCACCTTTTCATTCGGCGCCCATTCAGCCTGACCGCCGAGCGCCGCCACATTTTCCAGAATCTCCGAAGAGGGTGTCCCGGGGTAGCCCACGCCCAGGCACAGACCGCTGTCCAGAGCGGCCCGGGCGATCGCCTCGTTGCCGCTGACCAATTCTTTTTCAATCATCGCTTCCACTCCATATCATCTGTCATAAGATTTGCGATTCATCTCCCTCATTCCGCCAGATGGCCGTCGAGGTGTTCCAGCAAATGTTCCTGTGTTTCTTCGACTCCGGCGATGGTTTCGCTCATCGCATCGGCCTCTTCCGGCTCAAGGGTGTGCTCCGGCGAATTCAACAACCGCAACAGTTCATCCAGATACAAAGCCAGTTCCGCCAGCCGGCGCATCTCCGGCTCCGGCAGTTTCGAGGCCGCATCTGGAGCTCCGCGAAGGGCATTCAGAAACTCCAGCCGCGTCTCCACCAGATCCAGAATGGAGCTGCGCAGTTCGGCCTTCGGTTCATCATCCGTCCGGTTGTAATTGCCGGTCAAATCTTCCCAGCGGTCCTCCACGTAATTGCGGAAAACCGCCTCCTGTGCCTCATCCGCAAAGGTCAGCGGTTCCCGTCCGAAACAGCGGGCAAAGAAACTTTCAAAATCAAATTCACGATAATAACAACAGTCCAGAATAAATCCGTCAATTTCCACCGGTGTGATCGCCAGCCCAAGCTCCTGCAGTATCCCCCCCAAACTGTCCGTCATCCCGCGCGAAACCCGTACGCCTTCCGGTATCATAGCACCGCCGTCATCCGCGTCCGCCTCCTCGTCACCACTCCGACGTGTCAGCGCGGTATGCCCGGCATCATAAGCTACTTCAACCCGATCGGTCATCCGGATGAATTCATCCAGCGAGGCGGCTTGATCACCGTTCCGCAGCAACGCTCCGTCTTCAAAAAAACTCCATGCCAGCTGTTCCGGAATGTCAAAATACTGTTCAAAACGATCAATCACCCGTTCCAGCGCCTCGGCAAAACGTTCGCACCAGCCTCGGGTCGCGTCATTCCGACGATCTTCTCCGGAGAGGAAACGGCAGCGTATCTTTCCTTTGCTCCAATCCTGCACAGTACACCACAACGCATCGCCGGAGGAAAAAGAGTGCTTGTCATAAAAAGCCCGCATATCAAAGACATGCAGCGTCAGCTCTTTCCCACTTCCGGAGCGGGAAACCACCTCCTGATTCACCGGGTCCTCTGCTATGAAAAAGTCAAACACCTGTTCCGACCCCAGCAACATATGATAAGGGAACAGAGTCGTCAACTCTCCTTCATATTTCCGCCGCGGCAACTCCTGCCCGTCGGCAGCATCCTTCAGCACCACCTCCGACGGAAACACCTCTGCCGAAACAAACGGCGCAAAACGGTGTCCGGGAATCAGAATCCCCGCTTCTATCTCCAGTTCATCTGGTGTGATTAAAAATTCCGCACCGGAAAAAAACTCCGCACGCCCGACAAACTGTTCTCCGGACTCGTCCCAGAACAGTGTTTCATCCGACTCCAGCAGTCGCGACACCCGTTCCGCCAGCTCGTCCCGCACGGCCTCTTCCGGCAACCCGGCCAAGACTTCCGCCAGTGTAAATCGTCCGCCTCCCCGCATCCGCGCTGCCGCAGCCGCCGCTTCGATCGCGGCGGCGGAAATCCTCGTCTGCGATGTAGCCATACCTCAAACTCCTGCAATCCGGGAGAGTTTTTCAAAAAGGAAACGCCGCAGATGCGCCTCCAGATCCCCCTGTTCAAAGGTCTTGAGCTGCTCAATCGTCAATGCGTCGGCTACGTCAAATGAACCGCTGCGCAGCCGCCGCAATTTTTCCAACACGCCGCCACAGCCAAGACGGCGACCGGCATCGGCGCAGAGTGTCCGCACATACGTTCCTTTGGAACAGCGCATGGTAAAATCACACCGCGGCAGTTCCACTCGCGAAATGTCCAGACTGAAAATGGTGATCTCCCGGCTTTCCCGCTCAATTTCCACCCCTTGCCGGGCCAGCTCATACAATTTTTTCCCGCCTTTCTTGACGGCGGAAACCATCGGCGGCGTCTGTTGCTGCACCCCGATAAACGAGGTCAGCGTCTCACGCAGCATCTCTTCCGTCACCTGCGACCAGTCGTGTTCCGCGACGATCTGGCCGTCCATATCTTCACTGTCAGTTTCCAGCCCGAGCCGCATGGTGGCTTCATACACTTTGTCTTCGCCGCTGAACTTCTGGCTCAACAGCGTGAATTTGCCCAGCACCAGCACCAGCAAACCGGTGGCGGCGGGATCCAGCGTCCCGCAATGCCCCACTTTCGGGATATTGAATCTGGCGCGAACAAAGTTGACCACATCAAAACTGGTCCATTCTACCGGCTTATCGATCAGCAGCACGCCGTTGGCGTTAAAAATCGGCAGCCGGTGTTTTTTGGGATTATACCGCATGAGCTTCTTCCAAAGTTCGGGTTACCTGTTCCAGCAGCAGCGCTTCCACTTCGGCAAACGAACCGGCGCTCACTGTCGCCCCCGCCGCCATCTGATGTCCACCGCCGTCAAACGTCCGGGCGATCGGTCCCACCGGATAGCGGCCGTCCTTGCTGCGCAGCGACAGTTTGAACGCTCCGTTTCGCCGGTAAACCAGCGCGGCAATCACCACGCCCTTCACCTCCCGGAGCAGATCGATCACCGTTTCGCCGTCACGCATGTCAAATTGATATTCCGCAAACAACTCGTCCGGAATCAATGCATAAAGGAATCGGCCATCGCAGGCGCTTTTCACGCAATCACGCAGCATCGCCGCCTCAAACCGCTGTTGCCGGAGCGGCTTTGAGAAAAAAGCCGCATTCACCACCGACTCCCACTGTGCCCCGCAGTCACGCAACATCGCTGCAGTCCGCAGCGTCGCCCCCGTCGTGTTGGAAAAGCGGAATGAACCGGTATCCGTAATGAGTCCCAGCAGCAGCCACGTCGCCGCGGCCGGAGAAATTGTCCAGCCATTTTCTCCGGCCAGATCACAAACCAGTTCCGCCGTGGCCGCCGCATCGCCGGCAATACAGCTCCAGTCCGCCTGTACGGAATTATCCACATGATGGTCGAGATTCAACATTGGTACGTTCAACGCCGAAAGCTGCAGCTCCGGTCCCAGCGCCACCCGGGAATCCCGTGCGGAATCCAGTGCGATAAAGCCGTCAAAATTCTGCAGATCCAATCCCACGGCAGAGGTGATAAAATCATCCCCGGCCAGCTCCTGGAATTTCTCCGGCAGCGGGTCCGGCAGCAGAACTGTCGCCTGCCGCCCATTATCCCGCAGCAACCGTCCCAGTCCCAGGGCTGACCCGAGCGCATCACCATCCGGCTTTTCATGCGTCGCAATCAACACCCGGCGAAAACCAGCCAGAATTTCCGCAGCCTCCCGCCGTTCAATTCTGCGGTTCATCGGAGGCCTCCACGCCGGCTTCTTCGTTCAACAGCTCCAGCACCCGATCGCCCCGTTCCATCCGGTCGTCCAACCGGAATGTCAGCACCGGTGTATGCTTGAAACTCAGATCGCGGGCAATCCGCCGCTGCAGTTCCGACCGGAAACGGGCCAGATGTCGCAACACCTCCGCACCGGCATGCTCCCCGCCACCGAACACACTGACATAAACGGTAGCATTCCGCAGGTCCACACTGCAATGGACCGTCGTAACCGACACCAGCATATTACCGGCGCCGGGGCAAGGATTCCGCTCCAGCAGTTCCGCAATCTCCCGCTTCAACAGTTCGTTGATTCGCGTCAGACGATCCACTGCACCCATGATGTACCTGCCTCTCCCGCTCCGCACACCGGATTCGGCGTCAGAGCGTGGCTTTTTTCAATTCAATTTCATACACTTCAATTTCATCGCCAGGGGCAAAATCATTGAAGTTGTCAAGCCGGATTCCACATTCCAGTCCGGACTTCACCTCTTTGACATCGTCCTGGAACCGGCGCAGACTGGCAATGACCCCATTGTAAATCAGTTCGCCGCCGCGCCGCACCCGGGCATGAGCACCAACCTTGACCAGACCGCTGTCCACCCGGCATCCGCAGATCTTCGGTCCCTTGGACAATTCGAAAATCTGCAAAATCTTGGCCGCACCGATCTGAGTTTCCCGCTTTTCGGGAGCCAGTTTCCCCGCCAGAGCATCGGAGATATCTTCCAGCAGTTCGTAAATAATACTGTACAGCCGGATTTCCACATTCTGGCGCTTGGCCAGGTCGTTGACGCCCGGATTGACCCGGACGTGGAATCCAACCAGAATGCCATGCGCCGCGGCAGCCAGCATTACGTCATTCTCGGTAATGGCACCGACGGCATTGAGAATCACTTCAGCTTTGATCTTATCGGACGGCAACTTGGCCAGTGACTGGGCAATCGCCTCGCCGGATCCGCGCACATCGGACTTGATCAGAATATGCAGGGTATCCTGAGAGGCGTTATTGAGTTTGCTGAACAAATCTTCCGCGGTCATGACCGAACTGCCGCCGGACATGGCACTGCGTTTTTCCGCAATCCGGCGTTCGACTTCCTGGCGCGCGGCCTTTTCCGACTCCATAACGGTCAGGAACGCACCTGCTTCCGGCGCACCGGAAAGCCCCACTACTTTGACCGGCGTACTCGGTCCCGCCGCCTTCAGGCGTTCCCCGTGGTCGGAAATCAGCGAACGCACCTTGCCGTAACAATCGCCGCAAATCGCCGCGTCCCCCACATGCAGGGTGCCGTTCTGAATCAACACATGAGCCGTCGGTCCCAGCCCCTGCTCGATCTGAGCTTCCAGCACGATTCCTTCGGCGGGTTTCTTCGGATTCGCACGGAGCTCCAGCATTTCCGCTTCCAGCAGAATACGCTCCAGCAGCGCGTCCAATCCTTCTCCGGTCTTGGCTGATACCCGGACCGTACCGACACTGCCGCCCCAGTCTTCACTGTGCAGACCATTCTGCTGCATATGCAGCAGGACCTTGTCCGGATCCGCATCGGGCAGGTCTATCTTATTGATCGCTACAATAATCGGCACTTTCGCCGCAAGCGCATGGTTCATGGCTTCCACGGTCTGGGCCTTGAAGCCTTCCGTCGCGGAAACCACCAGCACGGCAATATCCGTCGAATTGGCACCGCGCGCCCGCATACTGGTAAACGCCTCGTGACCGGGAGTGTCGATGAAAGTGATCTGCTTGCCGTTGAACTTCACGGTTGACGCTCCGATATGCTGGGTAATGTGCCCGGCTTCGCGGTCTACCACGTGGGTCTTGCGCACGGCATCCTGCAAAGAGGTTTTACCATGGTCGACATGGCCGAGAAACGTCACAACCGGTGGCCGTTCCACCAGTTTTTCCGGCGGATCCTGCGGCTTTACTTTGACCGGAGCGACCGGAACGGGCGTTTTTTCCGCCTTGCCGATCTCCAGTTCATAACCATAGTTCCGGCAGAGTTTGCGTGCATTCGCTTCGCTGACCGCCTGATTGATGCCGGCCAGTTCCCCCAGCTTGATCAGATCGCTGATCAACTCATTCGGTTTACGACCGACCGCTTCGGCAAGCACCTTGACGATAATGGGGGTTTCCAGCTTCACAGTCCGCCCGGAAGTCTCCACCAACTCCGGACGCTCGGTAGTGCCGGCACTGTTGCCGTTTCCTTTGGCTGCCTTGCCGGCCTTGCCGCCTTTTCCGGCGGGCTCACGGGAGGGCCGACTGCCTTCCCGGCCACCTTTTCCATCCTTCGGCGGACGCGTTTTTCCACCTTTCGCGTTTTTCACCGCCGCCGGCGCCGATGGTTCCTCTCCGAAAAGCTCGGCGAAATAAGCCTCCACCAACTCCGCCATATCCTCCGGAATCACATCTCCATCCGGCGTCACCCCCTGCCCGGCCAATTCATCGAGAATGACCTGATCCTTGACATGGTATTGCCGCGCAATACTCTTGACACTCAGTTTCTTCACATTCACCTCCCATCCGTGTGCTCCCGTACGCTCATCTCATCCCGCACCGGATCTCTCAATTTTCCAACCGGGCCAGGGCCTCTTCCACCTCCCCGCGGTCGATCCCCTCAATTTCCAGCAGGGCTTCGGCGCCGGCGGCACGCACACCGTCAATCGTTACAAACCCGTTACGCACAAGTTTATCGGCGGTCCCAGTGGATATCTTCAATGCCTCCGCCAGCTGCAAGGCCGCCCGATTGATTTTCTCTTCAATTCCCCCTTCCGTCAGAATGCTGATATTCCAACCGATCAGCCGGGAACACAACCGGACATTCTGTGCTTTTTTGCCGAATGCCAGCTTGGACTGTTCCTCGGTCACATGCACGACCAGCTCGTGCCGGTCCTCGCGCACCTCTACCGACTGGACATGAGCAGGCAACAGGGCATTCATCGCGTATTTGCAGATATCCTCGTCATACGGCACGATGTCGATGCGTTCGCCATTCAGTTCATTGGTAATATTCCGCACCCGGGTCCCGCGGATGCCGACGCATGCGCCAACCGGATCGACCCGCGGATCCTGACTCTGAACGGCAATCTTGGTCCGGCTGCCCGCCTCACGGGCAATTCCCATAATTTTCACCACGCCGTCCCGAATCTCCGTAACTTCCAGTTCAAAGAGCCGCGTAACAAATTCCGGACAAGTCCGCGAAACAATCAGACTCGGTCCGGAACCGGAAATATCCACCCGCTGCAGCAGAGCGTTGATCCGGTCTCCGGGCATATACTGTTCGCCATGCATTTTGTCCCGGGAACTCATCAAGCCTTCGGCGCGCTGGAAGTCAATGATGGTATTGCCGTTTTCAAAACGCCGGACCGTGCCGTTGATAATATGCCCGACCCGGTCGGCAAATTCCTCCTGCACGGTTGCTTTTTCCGCCTGACGGAGCTGCTGCATGATCGCCTGTTTGGCGGTCTGTGCGGCGATACGGCCGAAATTGCTCGGCGTCACCTCCCAGTCGACCACATCCCCGACCCGAACGTCGGGAAAACGTTCCCGGGCCCGCGCCAGCAGCAACTGGTCATAATTCGGATTTTCCTCCACCACTTCCAGCTGCGCCCAAGCCTGAATATTACCGGTATGCGGATCGATCTTCACCTGAAGATTGCTGGCCGGATGGATACTTTTACGCGAAGCGGACAGGATGGCTGCCTCCAGAGCTTTGATCAAAAGCTCCCGACTGATGCCGCGCTCCTGCTCGATGTACTCCAGAATCGTCAACAATTCGCTGTTCATGTTTTCCCCTTTCAACCGGGCGGCGCCGGTCCTCTGTTTCCGCCTGACTCATGCAGGCGGCCGGCCGTAAAATAAAAAAAGCGGGCAAAAGCACACCCACTTCCCCACTTCGGCCGCTCCATCTGTTTTGTTTTATATTTACATATTGTTTACCCTTGATGGTAATATAGTACGGTATATATAAAGTATCAAGCAAAAAATCTCCTTTTTTTCCAATGCACTGCAAGAATCACCTCAACCGGCTCATTTGCGGCTTTTTATGTCAAAAAACAGGGAAAAAACTTGATTTTTTCATTTTCGGAGATATATGTAATGGTTCGTACAGGCGCAGCACGTCTGTCCGTTAAAAAAAGATACAATCAGCAATTTAATGATCATCAAAGCATATTCAACGAAATTTTGAGGAAAACATCATGGCTCACTCCAAGTCCGCTCTGAAACGGCTGCGTACCAGCAAGCTCGCCAATCTTCGCAACCGCGCCCGCAACAGTGAACTCAAAACGCTGGAAAAACGCTTCCGCGCCGCCGTCGCCGCCGGAGAAAACGAAAATGCAGCCAGCCTGCTCAAGGAATGCTGCAGCCGTGTCGACAAAGCCGTCAAAGCCGGCGCCATCCATGCCAACAAGGCGGCCAACAAGAAATCCCAGTTCGACAAGCTGCTTCATACGCTCAGCAAGTAACCGGGATGCATGTTGCAGGACGGCGTTCGCTTCTTATGGAGGTGAACGCCGTTTTTTTGTCGGTTGTTTTCCCTGTTGACGGACCCTTCTCATGGATATCGCCCAGGTCGTTCTTGATGTAGCGCTGGACAAGCTTTTCGATTACCGGATTCCTCCGGAACTGGCTCCGGCCATCCGGATCGGAGTGCGTGTAACCGTACCCTTTGGACGAAGCGTGCGGGAGGGGTATGTCCTGGCCCTTGCCGACCACAGCGATTATCCTGAAATACGCCCCCTGCTCGGCGTCACCGAAGGCGTGGCGAATCTGCCGGAGAAACTGGTGGAGCTCGGCAACTGGATGGCCGATTATTACTGTTGTTCCCGCGAACAGGCGATCCGAACTCTGCTACCCGCTCCAGTCCGTCAGGGCAAAATCCGGGAAAAGCTTCGACTCTACGCCGTGCTCCCGGATTGCAATGCCGCCGCCGCCTTCATCTCCACCCATGCGGGGAAAAAAAATGCGGCCTCACGCAGCGCCCTGCTGGAAACCCTCCTCGCCGCCCATGATCATATTCTGCCACTGGATGAACTTCTGGAAAGCTGTACCGCATCCCGGGCCAGCGTCCGCACTCTGGAAAAAAACGGCCTGTTGCGCCTGGAAAAGCATCCCGTCCGCCGCGATCCCTTCGCCGGGCGAGAGGTCATCCCCGCCCAACCTCTGACGCCATCGCCCGAACAAGCCGCCGCGCTGAACCAGATCAACCGGATGCTGACGGGAGAAGACCGGCGGCACGTCCTGCTGCTGCACGGTGTCACCAACAGCGGCAAAACCGAAGTCTATTTGCAAGCCATCGCCCGAACGCTGGAACTGGGGCGGTCAGCCATCGTCCTGGTTCCGGAAATTTCCCTGACCCCGCAAACCGTCCGCCGGTTCCGCGCCCGGTTCGGTGACCGGTTGAGTATTCTGCACAGCCGGCTCTCCGACGGCGAACGATTCGATGAGTGGCACCGGATCAGCCGTCACGAAACCGCCATTGCCGTCGGAGCCCGTTCCGCATTGTTCGCCCCTTTCCGGAACCTCGGGCTAATCGTCGTTGACGAAGAACATGAAAGCAGTTACAAACAATCGGAAGCGCCCCGCTACTCCGCCCGGGATGTCGCCGTTATGCGCGGACGGCTGGAAAACGCCGTGGTGATTCTCGGCTCCGCCACCCCTTCCGCCGAAAGTCTTCGCAATGCAGAAACCGGAAAATACGCGCTGGCCACCTTGTCCCGACAGGTTTCCGCCCAGCTCGCCCCCCATGTCCGGATCGTGGATCTGCGCCTGGGAGGCCCTCCGGAAAAAGGAAAATCCAATTTCTTTTCCCCCCTGCTGATCGAAGCGGTCCGGGAACGGCTGGAACGGGGAGAACAATCCATCCTCTTTCTGAACCGGCGCGGCTATGCCCGGATGCTGCTCTGCGAACAATGCGGATACGAGGCTGCCTGTCCAAACTGTTCCGTCGGCTTCACCTACTCCCGCCAGCGCCAGACGCTCAGCTGCCATCTCTGCGGCCTGGTTGTCCCCGCACCGGAAACCTGTCCCGACTGCGGCTCTCCGGAAATCCGTTACAGCGGCGTCGGCACAGAAAAAATTGAGGCTGCCGCCACTGCCGTCTTTCAGCACGCTCATATCGCCCGCATGGATTCCGACTCCATGCGCGGTGCCGACGATTATGAAACGGTTCTGGAAAAATTCCGTCGTGCCGAAATCGATATTCTGATCGGCACTCAGATGATCGCCAAGGGCCTGCATTTCCCCAACGTCACGCTGGTCGGCATCATCAATGCCGACAGCGGGCTGATGCTGCCGGATTTCCGTGCGCCGGAACGCACCTTCCAATTGATCACCCAGGTAGCCGGACGGGCCGGACGCGGCGATGTGCGCGGCGAAGTCATCATCCAGAGTTACAATCCGGACAACGAAACCATCCGGTTTGCGGCGGAACAGGATTTCGAAGGCTTCAGCCATTATGACCTGGAAGTCCGCGAAATGCTGGCTTACCCGCCCTTCACCCACTTGATCGCGCTTCACTTCCGGGGAGAAGACGAAAGCCGTGTGGCAAATTTTGCCGCCGAATTCACCGAGGCCCTGCGTCCATATTGCGGGGACACCGTTAAAATTTCCGGTCCCATGCCCGCTCCCATCGAACGTATCAAAGGGAAATTCCGCTACATGACCCTTCTGCGCGGTGCCGCCCTCGGACGGGTCCGCCCTCCGTTGCGGCACATGGTTCTCCACGGGAGACCACCGCGCGGCGTGGAGGTGTACGCCGACGTCGATGCCCAGTCCCTGCTGTGAAGCCGGCATTGACAGAAAGCGGCGGTGGATGTATTATTATATATTTTAGAAAAGAAAAACCATTGCAACATCAATTCCGGGAACAACCATGAAACGGATTCTGATCACGGGCGGCAGCGGCTTTCTGGGAACGCACCTCTGCGAAAGACTGCTGGCACAAGGGAATGAAGTCATCTGTGCAGATAATTTTTATACCGGCACCAA
>CALXOD010000026.1 GCA_944389925.1 uncultured Victivallaceae bacterium
ATACCGCAACGGGCCAGGGCATTGCGGATGGCAATTCCGTGGGGATTCCAGGAAACCAGTACGGCTATGTCGGAAGGCCGGATCCGGCGTCCCCCGAGCTGACAAGCCGGATCGTTCAAAAGGCGGCTGATTTCTGCCGCGGTTATGGCTTCGGCAAAAGCGTATCCGCCATCCTGTGTCCGCCCGAGTGTTTCAACCAGTTTTTCATTGGGAAAAAGGAGTTTCAGTGGCCGGGGATCGGACTGTCCGTTGATTTGAAGTATCCGGCCGGCCGCTTCCGGTTTTCCTGAGGGATGGATCGGGGGGCCATACGTGACTTCCCGGCTGGCGAACGGCGAGAAATCCGGACGTCCGAAAAGTTCATTGACTGCCGCGACCAGCCGTGCTTCCGAGCGGTAATTGGTATCCAGTGCCCAGTGGTTCGGCGTCTCCCGCCGGGCCCGGTCGTAGGTGAAAATATCCGCGCCGCGAAACGCATAAATTGCCTGCTTGGGATCCCCCACCAGGATCAATGGAAAGTCACCGATCGCGAACAGCCGGTTGAAAATTCCGTACTGTACCGGATCCGTATCCTGGAATTCATCGATCAGGGCCGCCCGGAACCGCTGCCGGATCGCCGCTGCCCCGCTTGCACCGTCCGGTGTCGCCGGATCCAGCGCTTCGTATAAATCGGTCAGGAGGTCGGTATAGGTGATGAATCCGTCGCGTTCCCGGGATTCCGCCAGTTTTTCAGTAACAAATTTCCGACAGTCCAGCAGCAATGCCGCTCGCAGGCGGAGCAGTTCCTGTTTCCATTCTTCTGCCAGATCGAAGAACGGATGCGCGGGGGGGCGATCCCCTTTGGCGAGGGCGGAGGGTTTGCTGCCGGCCAGCAGAGCGTTGGATGAGAAGGCGTCCAGCGCCTTCAGTGCTATCCGGGACCAGAGCTGCTGTTCCGCCACATGGTCAAGCGCTCCGGCATATGCGGTGATATTGGCAGGGCAATAGGCTTTCTGGGCACGCGACAGGACCGGGGATTCATGTAACAGCTCCAGAATCCGGTTACGGTCCTTGCGCCACTGATCGGCCAGCTTGGTTAGATACCGTTCGACGGCGGTGAAATCCGGCGGCGGCAGGGGAGGGGATTCCAATGGAACTCCGGGGTGCTCCAGAATTTTCCCGATGAGGCCGGCCATGTTTTCCGGGGTGATGCCGGCAGCGGCGAGCACGGCAGCGGCGGTAGCTCCGGCATGATAGAAATGTATCCGCCAGTAATCCCGGACGATTCCGTCGAGGGTCTCCCGGCAATCGCCGGTCAGCTTCTGTTCGAAAAGTCTTCGGTTTTCAAAGGCAAATTCCCGCAGCATGCGTGAGCAGAAGCCGTGAATGGTGGCGATCATGGCCTCATCGAAGTCCCGGAGCGCCCGGCGCAGGCGTCGCCGCAGTTCGTCCGGAGCGGTGGTACTCAGCATGGCCAGCAGCTGATTTTCCACCGGGTCATCGGAAGGATGCCCGGTTTCCAACACTGTCAGCAGTGATTCCAGGGAGTTCCGGATGCGGTCCTTGAGTTCCCGGGCCGCGGCTTCGGTGTAGGTAACGGTCAGAATGGATTCCACCGGGAGGTGTTTTTCCAGAATCAGCCGGGCGAACAGAGTTTTGATGGCATGAGTCTTGCCGGTTCCGGCGGCGGCTTCCAGCAGATGCCGTCCGGAAAGCGGTAGCGCCAATGCGGGCGGTGTGGAGGTGTTCCGGTCTGTGTTCATGGCAAATCCTCCGCTTCGCCAAAGAAGGCCCGGGCGTTTTCCTGCCAACGCGGCAGTTCGCCGGATGCTTCCGGATTCTCCGGCACGAACAATCGGACGGTGAAATCATCGCCTTCTCCGGGGATACCGGTGTAAGTCGAATCCCAGGCCTGCCGGTAATTCTGGTGCCGGGCCAGCAGGTAAGAGGTCCCAGGCAGGAAACGCAACGGTTCCTCCTGACCGGAATGGTACAATTTTCGAATTGTTTCCGCCCGTTCCCGGATCCGGGGAGAGTTTTCCCCAGGAAAACGGGCAATGCGGTCTGCGCAAACCAGAATGACGCCTTCCAGAGGCATTCCGGGCGCTTGCGCCATCCGGCGCAATCCCGCCAGAAGACGAAATAAAATGCCCAGTATGGCCATGCGGCCGTTCCATTTCCCGGGGAGGAGCAGGGCGGTGCAGTCATCGTGACGGGCGGCCGCGAGGATTTCTGAAAACTGCAGTTCCGGCGGCAGTTCCAGCCGTTTTTCGGAAAGGAAAAGTTGTCGGACCGTCGAGCCTCCGAACTCCTTTTTCGGCAAATCCAGCAACTCGCTGCATTCCCGCTCCAGAGACTCCAGTACCAGACGGTCGAAGGGAGCCGGCGGCAGGGATCCATCGGCCTGACGGCACTCCACCCAGTCGGTCCGGGGTAATCCGGAAAGCTCCAGCCGTAAGAGAGCGGAACGCAGTTGGCTGTATTGCAGCGGATCCGGTGAGAGTTTTTCCGTATCCTCCGGCAGTTCCGCTGTTTCAAACTGGTCCTGCAACCGCAGCGTCCGGCGGCAGAACCAGCGGAACGGATGGCGGAAGAAGGTGTACAAGGTTGTCGGATCCGGCAGTGTTTCCGGGGAATCGCCCGGCTCTTCCGGTGGTGGCTGCAGCGGTGTCGCTAAAAACGGGGGCGGGGCTATTTCGTTTCGTTCCATCAGCCGACGGGCAGTGCGGAAATTTTCCGGGGACCAGGAGTGCAGGGCCCCTCCGGTGAAATAATCCCGTGAATAAGCCTGCAGTGGATGTCGTTCCGTCAAAGGTCGCTTGCGGTCGGAAAGATCATACCGGGTGGTCAGATAATTGGTTAATTCCGACACCAGCGAGGACGGTGGACCGGGTTCATTGTCAATGATCGACTGTCCGACGTAACTGATGTAGAGCACTTCCCGGGCCGCCAGCAGGGATTCCAGAAAGAAATAACGGTCTTCCAGCCGGGGGGAACGGTCGCCCCGACGTGGTTGGCGCCAGATCAGATCCGGACCGAAGTGATTGGTCCGGCGTGGGAATGACGCTTCGTCCATGCCGAGCAGACAGATCATGCGGTGGGGAATGTTGCGCATCGGCTGCATGGCGCAGAACGTAACACCGCCGCGCAGAAAGCCGCCGCTGCTGCGGTCCTTCGAGCGGAGTTCCTGTTCAATCTCCGCAAACAACATTTCCGCCGCCATGGGAAAATTGATTCCGGCCCGTTCGGCGTCGGTACAGACCGCGTCTGCCGCCTCCCGGATCTGGCGGATGGCAAGGTAGCGGAACCGGTCCGGCGAAAAAAACATCTCCGGAAGCCGGGACAATACCGGGCGCCACTCCGCCGGCGTGCGGGGACGGTTCAGCAGGGGGGCGAGCCGGAGCAGCTGTTCCAGAAATTCGTCAAGTCGCATGGCCAGCGCGGCGCGTTCTCCTGTCATGAAGCGGGCCGGTAAAATGCCGGAAAAGAGTTTTTCTCTGCCATTCATCTCCGGCCGCATGGCGAATCCGAGAAATAGTCGTTCCCGCCAGCGCTGCCATGATTGCTCTTCGAACGCCGGAACATGGCTGCCGAGCAGTTCGCTCCGGTGGGTGCCGTCGATTCCCCACGCGACCCTGTTTTCGCGGAACAGAATCCGCAGCAGTTCGAAGTCGGCGGGCTCGAATCCGAATTTTTCCGCCACTGCCGGATTGCTCAAAAAGGTGAAAACCTCACTGAGCGTATAGCGACCGGAGGCCAGTTTCCACAACGAGAGAAATGCCTGATAGATCGCATCGTCGTTTTCCGGCAGACGGTCTCCCAGTTGAAACGGGATGTAACGGGGGGAATCCGGGGGAATGCTTTCAAAGACCGCCTTGATATAGGGCGCGTAGGCGTCGATGTCCGGCGCCATTACCATCACGTCTCCCGCGCGCCAGTCCGAGTGGCGCGAGAAACGCGTCAGAAGTTCGTCGTGAAGAATTTCAATTTCCCGGAGCTGATGGTGACAGTTGACCACACAAATTGATTCATCTTCCGCTGCAACGGCCGGTTTCCCGGAACGGTTGACACCGTCGAGGATGTCCTGCTGAAGATGATGCAGCAGGGTGGTTCCATCCATTTCCGGTTCGTGGAAGTGATTTCGAGGATCGTCCGGATCATAGTCGGTATATTCCAGAATGGAGGCGAAAAATTCCCGGCCCAGGCGTCCGCAGGAGGTCAGCAGTACGTTGAAGTCGTCGTCGGATGCTTCCGGATTTTCCAGCGTGTCATCTGCTGTCCGGAGCAGCCGGTCCAGTGGACGGCGTTTCTTTTCGCAGGCGGGAATGGCGAAGCTCCATTCGGCACGGCAGGGGGTAAGATACAGGAAATGTACCGGGATAAATTCTGCCAGTTTCTGAAAAAACCACAGATACAGCGGCGGCATCGATCCCGATCCGAAGACGTGAAGCCGGTGAAAGCGGTTTCTGACTGCGGCAGCGCCGCGCAACTGGAAGAAGCGTTTGAAAATTTCTGCGCGCCCCCCCGTTCCACCGGAAATTCGTCGCCAGAGTTCCCGCTGTGCCGGGTCATCAGGCCCCCCGCGCAGCATCATTTCCGGCCGGTAAATCTGGTATTGGTCAAATACCCCCGCCAATTCACCGGCAAGCATCCGGGCTCGTTCCTCGCGGAGACCGCCGTCCAGGTAAGCGCGGTAAGCGGCAAATTCCTGACGCTCTTCCAGATTCAGCAAGGCGTCAAACAAACGAAAACGCATTTCTCGAGGGCGGAACCGGTCCAGTTCTGCAGTCAATTCCCGCGGCAGGGTCAGATGCAGAACGTCGTCAATCAGATGATTGAGGAAGGGGAAATCGATATTGCAGCAGATACCCAGCTTTCGCCCCAGGGCCTGTTGCAGAAATGTGGCGATGCCCCGGTTCTGCACCACGACGGTTTCCGGCAGGAAGGGGTCATCCGGCGGAACGGCCAGCAAGGCTGCCAGACGCTCCGACAAATCTTCCGGCCGGTTCCCGGCATACAATTGAAAACGGTTTTCCATGCAACTCCATGTCGACAACGCGGCAACAGGACTTTGCTCCGGGGCTGTCACTGTTGCTTTTGCTTTGAAGATGATGAAGCAGGGGCCGCGGAGATTCCCGGAAGCCTCCGAGGACGGAGAAACGTATTCCGCAAGGTGAATCCTGTTGCACCTCCTGCGCGGATTATGATAGACCTGTTCCCGGAAAAATCCAGTCAAGTACCGTAAAAAAAGACAAATTCATTGACCGGGAGCTGCAAATGCGGGATAGGCGACGCGGTTGGAACGCCATTGCAGAACATCAATGGGACGGAAGTCGAACCAGCCGCCCAGTGCCAGTTTCTGTCGAAGGCGTTCTCCTTCATTGCCGCTGCGGTGCATCAGATAGTTCTGCTCGCTGCCATGACGCAGAATCTCGTCGGGCAGACGACCGCTGCTGAATTCCAGGTTGGCCAGATCGAAAGAGCTGTCGCTCAACATTCGGGCGGGGTAAGGTAGTTCCTCCGTATCTTCCAGCGCGCGGAATTCGTACTGAGCCGTCCCCTGACTGTCCGGGTCCCGTTCACTCAGAGAGACGCTGCGGTCATAGAAATAATCCGTGGAAATCCGTTCCCGGGCATTGAACGGTTCATCCGTCGCCAGAAATGGGATCCGGACCGTGCCGTCTACCTGATTTTTCTGGTACTGGACGTCTGTGTAATTCCAGTCTCCGATGTCGCTGCCCCCCTGGAAGCCGCTGGTGGTACGGGATGCCAGCGTTTCCGCATCAGCACGGGCGGAGAGCAACACCTTGATGCTGGTAATACCGATGCCGCCGACAAACAGAATTCCTACCGTGACGAAGGCGATCGCCAGAAGCGAAATAGCAACTTCCACCGTAGCCTGGCCGGATTCCCGGTTGGATGGAGCGAACGAATTGTGTTTTGCGGTCATTTATAACCTCGGTGGTCCGGAATTGGTGCCGGGGGGCAGACCGGGGCCACCGGGATAGTGGCGAGCCTGTCCGCAGGCAATGTCTTCATTGGTTAAAATTTTCCCGTTCCGGGTGAGAAAATAACGGTATCCGTCCTGGTCGTTTCCGAAATAGGTGCGTAATGCGCCATCCGGCTCCAGTACGACTTCAGTGACCTGGCGAACCACGTTCTCCTCGACCAGATATTTCCGTTCCATGGTGGGATTTTCAGAGTTTTCCGTTCCCGGGGCCGGCACCATGATGTAGGGACGGCTGCCCGTACGGCTGAGCCAGGCCTCCTGCAGCCAGCCGGCACCGGAAGGATCATTCGGGTATTTGTAAAGATCCGTGAAGAGCAGACGCGGGGCCAGCAGGTCCACACCGGAAAAATCAGGGTTGAAAATCCGATTCAGATAGTCTTTGCTTTCCAGTTTGAGCAGGGCTTCCCGATATTGTTCGGTTCCGCTTGGCGGGACCCCGTCCAGCGACTGGTTCTCGGCCAGCCATTGTAGAAAGCGCTTCAGGTCATCATCGCCACTGGTTTGCATACGCAGATTGTAAGGCATGGCGCTGGGAATAATCGTCGGCTGTCGGAAAATCGGTAGAATCATCGGTACGGTAATGGGGGCATCATCCAGAGCGCGGCCATCTCCGAAAGATCCGAGCGGTTTGGCCACCACGCCGCGGTTTTCCGCATTGCCGGAGGGGGCGTGCCCGATGGTGGTGGTACGCAGGTCACGGTGGCTTCCGAGGGTACGGTTATTGATGCCATCGCCTCCCTGGCGCAGCTGATTTCCGTTCAATGGCGGATGGGCGATGGTACGGTTGTAACGGGGCAGTTCGATGAAATTATCCACGGCGGCATACGGGCCTTCGTACAGGTAGCCGGGACGACGGTCTTCGCGCAGCCAACGGTTGCGTCGCCAGTTCTGCTGATCAGCGTTATACGCTTCAGCGGTATAACTTTCCGGGTACCATTGAGCATCATAGTTGCACCAGATGGTCTCATCCAGCCGGTCGTGGGGAGGCGCAGGCATTTCGCCACCGGGGTAAACAGTGTCTCGAATCAGGCTGGTCATGTCGGAGGCGCCGAATCGTACACCGAGCGTAAAAAGTTCGCTCTCTTCCACAAAGGGAGCATCAATGTACTGGATAGCCCAGGCTTCGGGGGTGGCCGGAACTCCTTTTTTCGCCATCTGCATGAGTTGCCAGTAACAGTAGTTTCCGTCCTCGATGGCGGCATAGAGGTCAGGTTCACTCAGCAGCAGCCGGAAATCTCCGGTGATTGTCCGGCTCCAGACTTCCGGCAGGTCGGCGGCACGACTGTTGACCCGTACGGCAACTCCCTGTTTCAGAATCTGTTCGGCAAGGCGGGAAATGGGGGTATGCCAGAAATAGCCGTTGCAGGCGTTGTACCGCGAATCATGCAGCGGCAGATGCTGATCCACATAATATTCGAAAGTCCGGTTGTTGGCGGGCATGCCGTTCTGCTTGGCCGTCTGCTGCGCGGCCAGAACACCGAGCATGGGGACGATGAATGCAATACGGGACTGGGTTTCCGTGAGGGTTCGCACCCGGGCGCGGAACTGGAGATCCCGCTTTCCCTGTTCTTCGGTGGCGTTTTGCGGCGTCAGGCTGTCGTAGGGAGTGGTGTAATCGCTGTCGTCCCGGGTCATCCATTCACAGGCCTTGATCAGGTTAATTCGGCCGATCAGGTTCAAGCCTTCCACCTGCCAGCCGGCGCCGGCCAGAGCGGCGGCCTGCTGCGCGGTTTCGACCTTGATTTTTGCGCGGATGGCATTATGCAGGTCGAAGAGCATCATCACGCCCAGTATCAGGCCGAAGAGGATGACCACGGCCAGGACCAGCACCTGACCATGTTCCCGTTGCGACCGGAGAGAGCGGGGGCATTCAGTTTTCGAGCAGAAGTTTTGCATAATTATACATAGGGTGTTCGCCGACCGGGTCGGGGGCTCCGTCCTCTCCGTTCTGGAGCGCCATGATTTTTCCCATGACGGGAAGAAGCAATGGTGCATCAGTGAGCCGTACCCGGGCAGTGGCGGTTTCGCTGTATCCGTCGAAATTCATATTCAGCTGCGTGTTACTGCCGAAGTCAGAGCGCCAGTATTCGAAATTGACTCCACTGCCTTCGCCCATTGTCATATAGCGCCGCGCCTGATGGCGCAATGCATCCTGAGTGGAGGACAGCAGCGATACCCGGCCGGAAGTGGAAATGTCGCGCCCGGAAATGCCGGTGGCACCGAGCCGGGTTGCTTTGCGGCAATTTTCTCCGGCATAACCGAGCGCCACCGCCTTGGCTCCGTAAAAAGCGGCATAATCCGTTACCATTTCCCGGGCGATCCATTGGAACACCTGGAGCAGACATCCGAAAACAAACAGCAGGAAAAAGATTCCGAACAAACTTTCCAGCATGGCGCTACCGCGCTGCCGGTGGCGGCAGACCGTACGGAATCGCTGCTGACGGTTATTCATTGTACAATCTCCTCTTCCTGCTGCGGCGGTTCGGGGGCTGAGAGCCTGACGGGAAAACGCCGGCGGCGAAAGTTTATTGCAATGACGAGTCGCGGACCGGAACCGCGTTTTTCAGAATCTCCAGTTTCAGATATTCAAACCCGGCATCCGGATCGAATGTTCCGAGAATTTCACCGAAACGGAAAACCACGACTTTGCCGTGTCCTCCTGCAAGTCCCAGGTCGGCATCACGTGCTTCACCGGGGCCGTTGACGGCACAGCCCATGACTGCGATTTTCCGCAGATTGATGATCTTGCCGTCGGCCTTGATCTGATGGACCAGTGTTTCCACGCGGTTGGCCAGTCCGATCAAATCAATTTCAGTACGGCCGCAGGTCGGACAGGAAACAATTTCCGGTGCTGCGTCGCGCAGGGCACAAGCCTCCAGAATTCTTCGTCCGGCAATCACCTCTTCGACCGGATCAGCGGTCAGACTGACCCGGATGGTATCTCCGATGCCTTCCAGAAGCAGCGTACCGATGCCGACCGCGGATTTGACGATGCCGCGTCCGGGGGTACCGGCTTCGGTGACTCCGATGTGCTGTGGATAGTCCGAGCGTTCTGAAAAGATGCGGCAGGCATTGACCGTTTCCGGAACCCCGGAGGATTTCAACGAGACTTTGATAGCCTGAAATCCGTACTTTTCCAGCTTGGCGCATTCGGCGAGTACGCTGCGGACCAGTGCTTCGCAGATGGCCTCGGATGGCGTCATACCGGAACTCCGGAGTTCCCGGAGCAATGCAGGCCGGACACTGCCGGAATTGGCGCCGACCCGGATCGGAATGCCGGCGGTACCGGCTCGTTCTGCAACCTGGCGGATTTCCTGTTCATCATGGAGGTTGCCGGGATTGAGCCGGATGGCGGCCACGCCGGCGTCAATAGCGGCCAGGGCCAGACGGTAGTCAAAGTGAATATCGGCAATGACCGGAATGGGACTTTCGGCGGAGATCGGCGCCAGGGCTTCCGCCGCCCGCATGTCCGGCACGGCGACCCGGATAAGTTCGCAACCAAGCCGGGCCAGCGTGCGGATCTGAGCCAATGTCGCCGGAACGTTACGAGTGTCGGTGTTGGTCATCGACTGGAGCGATACCGGTGCTCCGCCGCCGATGACGACACCGCCGATGCGGATGCTACGGGTGGGGCGTCTTGTCGGCATGTTCAGAAGTCTCCTGGTTGGGCTCAGCTGGACTTTCCGGTGAAAGGGGGGCTGCGGAAACGGAGGCTGCCGCGTTTTCCGCCGGAGCGGTTTTGACCGGCAGCAGCCGCAAAATATCAAAGTAGGTAACATAGAGCATCAGAAGGACCAGCAGGCCGATGAAGAGTGCTGACAGAGCCTTGATTACCACTGTCGGCAGCGGTCTGCGGCAGATCAGCTCGATGACGGCAAAAGCGATGTGTCCGCCGTCCAGCACCGGCAGCGGCAACAGATTGAAGATTGCCAGTGCGAAGGAGATCATCACCACAAAATAAATGCCGGTAACCAGTGAAACATCTTTGACCGAACTGTAAAGAATTGTTCCCATACCAAGCGGTCCGGACATGTGACGAGGTTTGAGCGTGCTGGTTTCCTCGGTGAGTCCCAGCGCGTTTGCACCATTAACCAGCATTCCCCGCAGGGATTTGTAACTGTTGATCAGGATGTTTTCAAACTGTTCGAAGGGAGTCGGATGGCTGAGCAGCATCAGTTCGACGCCGATGGTTCTGGGAACGATCTTCTCCGGCGCGATGGTCAGATCATGCTGTTGATCGCCCCGTTGCACTGTGAAGGTCATCGGTTTGGTGCCGTTCTGCCGGACGGCCTGAATCACCTGGGAGAAGTTGACCACCGGTTCACCGTTGACAGCGAGGATCAGGTCGCCGGGGGCGAGGTCGGTACCGACGGCGGGGGAATAGGGAAGAATTTCCAGCACAGTCGGTTTCTGATCGGATGCCTGAAAGCTCACACCGATGCGGTAGGTGATAAATTCCGGGGGGAGATCAGGAACCGGTTCCGCCTGAATCGGAATATCCAGTTTCTTGCCGTGCCGGTCGATTTGCAGATGCAGCGTCCGGTCACCCGCATTATTCAGCGTCATCTGAAATTCCAGGAAGGACGAGATGGGATTGCCGTCGATCGAATACAGGATGTCGCCTTTACGGATTCCTGCCCGTTCCGCGATGGAACCGGGCAGCGGACGCAGTTCGATCGGCGTCAGCACGGTGAAAAAAGGATAGCCGATTTTTTCCTTGGCCAGTCGTCCGGGGGCGTTCGGGTTGTCGATGGGGGTGTAGGTGATCGGGATGATTTTGCCATTTCGCTCGACATCGAGTGTAATGTCTCCGACACTGAACATGATCTGTTCGACGAATTTGAGCCAGGTGCAGTGAAATTTTTCCCCGTTAAGCCGCACGATACGGTCGCCGGGGCGCAGCCCGGCGCGATATTCCGGACTGTCTTCCGCTACCTTGGTGACCTCCATGACGCTCATTTTCGGAGATTCCTGAGGCAGACCCGCGATCCACACCACGCAGCCGAGCAGCAGTCCGAAAATCACATTGAACAGCGGTCCGGCGACGGCAGTGATGATTCGATCCAGCGGCTTCGCCCGCTGCAGCTCGGTGCCGTCAGCACTTTTAGGAATTTCATCGGTGGCATCCACCTGAGGCAGTTCGACGTAGCCGCCGAGGGGAATGCAGCCGATCCGGTATTCAACTCCGTTGATTTTTTTTGCCCATACTTTACGGAAGCCGATGGAGAAGGCGTCGATGTGCAGTTTTCTCCAGCGGGCCGCCAGAAAATGGCCGAGCTCGTGCGAAAAAATACACAAGCCAATAAAGAATACGACGAAAAACAGTGCCCCGATGGATTCGAGAATATTCAAAATATGCATGGGATAGGTCCCCTCTGTCTTCCTTATTTCCGGAAGAGTTGTGCGGCAAAGCTACGCGCCGCCCGGTCCGCTTCCAGGATCTGCGATAAACTTTCCTGCGGCTCTACACGATGTGCCGCCATGGTTTTTTCAATAATACTCCAAATTGCAGGAAATGCAATCTCGCCGCGGTGAAATTTTTCCACGGCGACTTCGTTGGCGGCATTCATGACCGCAGGCATGGTACCGCCGCGCCGCATTGCCTCTTCGGCAAAATCGAGCGAAGGGAAACGTTTCCGATCCGGTTCTTCGAACTGCAGCGTCAGACCTTGTGAGAAACTCAGTTTCGGCAGGTCTCCGGCGGTCCGTTCCGGATAGGTCAGAGCATACTGGATGGCAAAGCGCATATCCGGCTGCGACAACTGAGCCAGCAGCGCTCCATCCGCAAGCTCGACCATGGAGTGGACCACCGATTGCGGATGGATCAGCACCTTGAGTTTTTCCGGAGGCACGTCAAAAAGGTGGCGGGCTTCCACCAGCTCCAGAGCCTTGTTCATCAGCGAAGCGGAATCGATCGTCACTTTGGGCCCCATTTTCCAGGTCGGGTGGGCCAGGGCACGCTGCCAGTCGGCGGCAGCAATCTCTTCCCGGGTGGCCGTGCGAAATGCTCCTCCGGAAGCCGTGAGTATTAATCCCGCGATTTCATCCGGTCGTCGTCCATCCAGGCATTGAAAGATTGCGCTGTGCTCGCTATCCACCGGCAGCAGGCGTCCGCCGGGGGAGGCGGCCAGCTCCCGGCGTACCAGTTCGCCGGCCATGACCAGCACTTCCTTGCTGGCCAGGGCAACCGTTTTTCCGGCGCGGAGCGCGGCCAGGACCGGCAGCAATCCGCCGGTACCGACCACGGCACAGAGCACTAGATCCACATCCTCCCGCTCTACCAGCCGGATCATGGCGTCCGGGCCGGCATCGGCCTCAACGCCGGGGGGCAGCCGCCGGGCAAGTTCGTCCCGGCGGGCGGGATCGGCGGTTACTGCGAGCCGGGCAGAAAGGCAGCGTGCCTGATCAGCCAGGCGATCGATACGGGAATTCGCGGCAAGCGCAGTGACTTCAAAGCGTTCCGGAAAAGCGCTCAGTACCCGGAACGTGCTTTCTCCGATGGATCCGGTTGAACCAAGTACGGCAATGCGTTTTCTGCACTTCATGGTTTGGACTCCAGGAGCAGGGTAACGGGACCGTCGTTATGGATTTCCAGCTGCATGTCCGCACCGAAACGACCGGTTTCGGTCGCAATCCCGAGTGCGCGCAGGTGGGCGACAAAACATTCATAGAGTTTTTCCGCCGGCTCCGGCGCCGCGGCGGCAGTGTAGGACGGGCGGCGTCCCCGGGTGGTGTCTCCGTACAAAGTGAACTGGGAAACCGTCAGGGCAGAACCTCCCATGTCGAGCAGCGACCGGTTCATTTTGCCGTCATCATCCGGGAAGATCCGCAACGTTGCGCAGCGTTCCGCAAGATAAGCGGCGGCAGCCTCGTCGTCGGTATGGGTCACCCCCAGAAGGATCAGCAGGCCGCGCCCGGTCTGGCCGATGACGGCGCCGTCCACGGATACGGTGGCGCGGCTGACTCTCTGCAACAGCGCGCGCATGATGTCACCGGATCAGGCGGGTGAATTCGTTGCGGGTGGCCAGCGAGCGGCGGAAGGTGCCGACCATGGAGGAGGTGGTCATGATCGAATGCTGTTTTTCCACACCACGCATCTGCATGCAGAGATGCTGAGCTTCGACAACAACGCCGACGCCCGCTGCTTCGGTGATTTCCATGATGGCTGCGGAAATCTGCCGGGTCATACGCTCCTGGATCTGGAGGCGGCGGGCGAACATGTCGACGATTCGGGCCACTTTGCTGACGCCGAGGATTTTCTTTTTCGGGATATAACCGACGTGGCATTTTCCGAAGAAGGGCAACATGTGATGTTCACAGAGACTGAAAAACTCAATATCGCGCACGATGATCATGTCGTCCGACTCGGCTTCAAAAAGCGCACCGTTGACGACCTCTTCCAGGTTCTGGCGATAACCGCGCGTTAGAAAACGCCAGGCTGCTTCCACCCGTTTCGGCGTATCAAGCAGACCTTCCCGTTCCGGGTCTTCTCCGATTTCCTCAAGAATATTCCGTATTTCCTGCTGCATACCAAAATCCATTTCCAGTCCGTATTGCTGTGGCAAACCACGAGCCCGGCCGTTTGTTTCAGGTTGATAAATTCATATCGGGTTGTTTTTTAATATACTGCCGATCCGGTCAGACGTCAATTCCCGTTGGTCATCGGTTTTTGATTCCGGGAGACCGAATGGCTGCAGCGAAGCATAGCTCACATCAATCAGTTGTTTTTCGCTGTTTTCGTATCCCGGTCCAGAAATAGATTTTTCACGCTTCGGAGCACACAAAGCATACCGCTGCGTAATTTGCGCATGGCGGTCCGGGGACCGGTATAAGACGCTGCGGCAGCGGAAAATCCATGTCGGCGCAATGCCCGGAAAAACAATTTCCGGTCAGGGTGGGCTCTTACGGAGACAAAAAGCCGGCCGCGGTCACTCTCCAGGGGAGTGAACGGATGAATTTCCAGCTCCGGCTCCGCGCTTCGAAGCAGCGCATGGCCGCGCTCTGTATGGACGAGTACGAGTACTTCGCTATGAGGCAGTTGTATCGCAGGAAGATTGCGGCAATACCGTCCTGAAACAATGGGCAGGTCGGTTTCACGTCTGGAGCCCGCATAGGGACAGTTGACACACGAAGGACGAATGATCATGTGACTGAGGAGCAGTCGGCAATACGGATCGCTGCCGCATTCATCCCGATAGCGGGATCCGTCGGAAAACTCCGCTTCCACTTCGATTCTGGTTTCGGCGTAGACCGGGCGAAAGCGAACAGCGGTAAGTTCCGCATGGTGCGTTTCTGCCAGAAAACGACGGTATTCCCGGAATACCAGAGGAGAGGGGGCCCCGTCACAGAGCCAGTCCATCGTGATCAAATGATCCGGATTCCGCCCGAGAAAAGAGTATAATGCCGCGATCTGGCAGGGGGTTCCGGAAAAAAGCAGCGGCCGTTCTTCCCGCAACAGCTCCGCCGCTGCTTCGAAGGCCTGAGAACTGTCGCTTTGGACGTATTTGGCACCGCACATGGCGTCGCGCCCTTCCTGGTCGTAGGCGATAGAATGCAGGACACTGAAATCCGCCGTCCAGACCGCCCCGGCAACTGCACCGTCTCGGCGCAGGATCGCATTGCTTAAGGCAGTAAATACTCCACCGGAAGCACCGGCATGCCGGGTATCCGGAGAGGTTCGGCGACGGGCAAGAAAAAAATCTGTTTTGTTCGTTGTCGTAGAAGACAACGATAGTGTGTTTACCGGACATACTTTGATACAGCGCCGACAGCCGAAACAGGTGGAAAAATCAATTACGGGCAGCAGAAATCCCTCGGAATCCGGCTTCATCCGGATGCAGTTCTGCGGGCAGGCTGCGACACAGGCGCCACAGCCGAAACAACGGGTTTCACCGTTGATGTATTTGAGTGTCTTGTCCATATCGGTCCTGAACCGGTCGGTACGGTGCGTCGCGGAGATTTTCCTCATTATGGGAAACGGAATCGGCGCGAGTCCGCTGCCGGACGGCAATTTCACCGACTTTACCATAGCACGGAAAGCTCCGATATGCAAGGACGTATCTTTCGCCGTGCAGGGGGGCTCTCCATTTCGTTTGCCAAAGGGCTCACGATACAGGGACTGCTCCGTTACATTCTCTATGACGCTGCGAGGCGGAAACGGACCGTTCGTTCACAGATCAATCGTCCGGTAGGAGAAGGTTCGGCATGCCGGATCGCAGGTGATTTCCACCATACTGCCGTTTCGGGTGACGGAACCGGCGCAGTTTTCTCCACGTCCATTGGCATCCGTCCGGTTGTAAGGGCGATGTACATGACCGCACAGAGACAGGTCAATCAAGCCGGATTCGATCATTTTCCGAACCGGCTTTTCGCCGAAAAGACGATGCCGGGTTCGCAACAGAGGGTGATCTTCGAAAATCGGATAGTGATTGATCAAGATTCGTGGCCGTTCATGAGGCATTTCACATTGTTGCTGCAGCCACTTGGCATCACTCCCGGCGAGAAATCCCCAGGAGCAGAGCAGATTGGACGGGCGGCTGGTATTGATCAGCAGGAAGTCGCATCCCGCGTATTGCCGGAGAATCGGTAAATCGCTGAATTGATAATCGCTGCGGGAAAGATAGTCGACCATTTTCCGAACTGCCTCGACGCATTGGGGGCGTCGGACATAGCAGTCATGATTGCCCGGCGTATACAGGATCGGAATTCCGGAATCGCGCAGCGGTCGCAGGATCGGCAGCACCTTGGCAAATTCTCCCGGCTGGCCGGTACTGGTAAGGTCTCCAGTGCAGACCACAACATCGGGGCGGGTGTCGAGAATGTAAGCAACCGCCTGTTCCAGTTTCCGGAGATCGTGGCGGAAGCGGCGGCGGAAACGGTAATTGAAAACCCCGACCCAGCGTTTGTCGATATAAGCGAGCACGTCTTCCGCCGGGCCGCCGGCGTGCGGATCGGAAAAATGAACGATTTTCATGCCCCGGATATTTCTCCTTCCTGCTTTCGCCTGGCAATTCCGCCCTGTCGGACTGGTATAGATGAATGAAAAACATAGCACGGGTTGAGTGGTTTGTCCAGTCACGAGATTGTAAAAGCCGGTTTTTCCATTATATTATTGGTTTATTCATGATGTTTTTCTGAGGTGATGAGCATGGTGATCGGTATTGTTTTCGGACTGCTTACGGCGTGTTTTCAGGCGCTGGCGTACTTTTTTTCCAGGCATTTTCTGATGCGGCATGGAAGTCCTGCCCGGTTGCTGGTGGCGTCTCAGCTGGCGTTGGGGGCGATTTCTGCCGTGCTGCTGCCCTTGACGACGCCGCCGGGAGCGGTGGGAACGGCGCAGATCGGGCCGTTGCTGCTGTGTTCGTTATGTTTCATCGCCGGCCAGGTCTTCTTTTTTCAGGCGTTGCGGCGGATTGAAGCGTCGCGGATTGCGTCATTGCTGGGGTTGAAAGTGGTGCTGGTGCCGCTTTTTCTGTATATTTTTTTCGACCAGATGTTCAATCGGGGACAGATTCTGGCACTGGTTCTGGCGGTACTGGCGGCCCTGTTGATGAATTATCAGGGCGGACGACGCTTCCAGTGGGAGGGAATGGGCGTCTGTGCGCTGGCTTTGCTGGGATATGCGTGGAGTGACATCGGCGTGCGGCTGCTGGTGGCGTCAATTCCGGTGGAAGGAATGCTGCGGGCCGCGTTGATTGGAACGAATCTCAACAATGTTTTTGTCGCTTTGGTGCTGCTGCCGGCGGTGTGGTGGATGCGTCTGAAAGCGGGAACGATTCGGGACGCCCTGCCTTATGCGTTATGCTGGGGGGGCGGGGTGCTGTGTTTCTTTGTCTGTTTCGGGTATCTCGGAGCGGCATTCGGGAATATTGTACAGGCGGCGAGAGGGCCGGTGACGTTGGTATTGGGAATTGTCCTGTCCCGCATGGGCTTCAGCTATCTCGAAGCAAAAGTGCCGGCGGCGGTATGGCTGCGTCGTGGTGCGGCGGCATTGCTGATGTTCGGCGCGATCTTGATTTATGCGTTCGCCAGCCGGTGACGGCTGATTTATTTCCGCTCGGCATTTTGAATGACGGTTTCCGGGGAAAAGCCGGCATCCGCTCCGGCGCGGCGGCGGTAGGCGCCGGGGGAGAGACCGGTTCGACGCTTGAAAAATTCGCAGAAATAGACGCTTTCTCTGAACCCAAGCTGTTCGGCCAGTTCCGCAATGTTAAGATCGGAATATTCCAGGTAATGCCGGGCCAGTTCGGTTCGTTCCCGGTCGATGAACGCTTTGGCCGTCAGCCCGGTTCGTTCCCGCAACAGCAAAGAGAAGTGGCCGGGTGAATACCCGAAGTGCCGGGCCAGCTCCGCGGCTTTCACCGGTTTGCCACGTCGAGTGGCGAGATAATGGCGGACCCGGGCGAGCAATCCCGGCGTTTCGTCGGGTACGGCGGCCAGGTGATATTCCAGAATGGCGGCGATCAGCTTCTCGATGAAAACGCTTCGGCGCCGGTCAGCGGGAGGCATCAATTCCCGCTGGGTGTGTCGCCATTCTCCGGGCAGGAGAAAGCCGGAAATGGCAAAACGGGCCTGGGCGATGATACCGGCAGTTACCGGAGAAGAGGCCAGGTGTACGGCTTCGCAATTCAGCTCCGGCGGAGGATTGTCGAGCCGGAATTTCAGCGAAATCTGGCTCAACGCTCCATGAGGCAGATAGTGAAATCGGTGCAGGCTGCGTGGTGGAAAGATCAGGATGTCACCGGCATTGACCGACATGGTCTTCTCACCGGAAACCACTTCCATGCGACCGCCGTCGATCAGGTTGATTTGCCAGTAATTGTGCTGATGTGCCAGCGTGGCTTCTGCGCCGGGCGTCAGGCCGTAGCCCCAGATTTGCAGTTTGACGTCAAGATTCATGGGGCGATCGTGGATTTTTATAATGAATCATGGAAAATACCCCTGTTTTTTCTTCTTTTATATGATATAATAGTAATCGGAAAAAGCCAATCGAAATATGGCCTTTTCATGAAAAAAACAAGAATAAGGATCGATTATCATGGCAGAACGCACTGTTGCCGTCATTACCGGAAAAGGGGAAGTGGTTGCTGTTCGGGAGAAAATTCCCGCGTTGAAGGAAGGAGAGGTGTTGATCCGTGTGCACGCCTCATTGATCAGCCCCGGCACGGAAATGTCTTCCGTAGCCAAACTTCGGCAGGAGCCGGATCCTAACCGGAAAACCGCACCTTTCGGTTATGCTAATGCCGGTGAAATCATGGAAATTAACGGGCCGGCCCGCGATCTCAAAGTTGGTATGCGGGTGGCCGCCATGGGAACCAATGGCGCGTTTCATACCAATTATGCCTGCGTCCCGGTCAATATGATTGTGCCGATTCCGGACAATGTTTCCTATGAGCAGGCGGCTTACGCCTGTCTCGGCGCCACCGCGCTGCAGGCGGTCCGGCGGACGGAACCCCAGCTCGGCGAATACGGCCTGGTGCTCGGTCTCGGGATCGTCGGCAACCTGGCGGCACAGCTCTATCAGCTCAGCGGCAGCCGGGTTTTCGCCTGGGAGGGACTGAGTAATCGCGTCCGGATCGCCCGCCGCTGCCGGATCGGAAACATTGCCGTCCTGAAAAAAGATGACGTAGTGGAAAAAGCCCGGGAATTTGCGGCGCCTTATGGCATGGATTTCGCGCTGTTCGCCTTCGGTGGCGAGGCGACGCCGGCCTGGGAACAGGTGAAACGCTGTATGAAGGTTTCCGCTGATACGCACGCCATGGGGCGGGTGGTGCTGGTCGGCGGTTGCAAGGTGACAGTCGGCGGCGGTGCGGCCTCCGGCAATCTTGATGTCCGGGCGGCTTCCCGTACCGGAGCCGGATACAAGGACTTGGATTACGAATATGGTCGGACGGAATATCCGGCGGCTCTGGTGCCGTTCACCACGCAGCGGAATCTGCGTGAAATCATTCAGCTGATCGCGGAAAAGCGTCTGATTGTCGATCCGATGACGACCCACCGGTTGCCGCTCGAGGAAATCGGTTCCGCCGCCGATCTCTTGATCAACACCCCGAACAAGGCGATGGGGATGATTATGGAAATGAAACACTGAATTTCCCGTCTGGGATGATCCAATCGTTTAAGGAGTAAATAAAGATGGCATTCAAACTTGGTCTGGTCGGGTTGTGCACTTCGCATCCCGGCGCCTGGCTGCCGCTGATCAAAGAAATGATCGATGCCGGCAAAGTGGATCTGGAGGTAGTGGCCGCCTGGGATTCCGGCGAAACCCGGCCTGCGGGATTTGCTGCAGAATTTTGCGCTCAGTATGGTATTCCGCACGCGGTCGAAAACATGACCGACATGCTGCCTTTGGTGGACGGTGTGATCGTACACACGACCAACTGGGACCGTCATGTGGAGCAGGCCCGGCCGTTTGTGGAGGCTGGCAAGTCCGTGCTGATTGACAAGCCGCTGGCTGGAAATCTGCGGGATCTTAATACCATTCTTGACTGGATGAAATCCGGACGGCGTGTCTGCGGTGGTTCCAGTCTGCGCTTCTGCAAGGGGGCTCTGGATTTCGTTGCGGAGCCGGAGGCCGAGCGGGGACGGATTCTGACCGCCTACACCACCTCGGGCGTAGACGAATTCAATTACGGAATTCACGCCTACGCCCAGGTCTGCGCGGTCATGGGCCCCGGAGCCCGTTCTGCCCGTTTCCTCGGTTCGTGCGGTCGCCAGAAGAATATCCTGCTGGAATGGAATCACGGCGGTGTCGCCATTATCACCATCGGACGCAGTTCCGCCTGGCTGCCCTTTATGCTGACGATCGTCACCGATCGCAAGGTCGTGCAGATTCCGCATGACAATGTGAATCTTTACCGGAGTATGCTGGCTGCGCAGCTGCCGTATCTGACCGGTCAAACCGATGTGCCGCCGCTGCCCTGTTCGATGATTGCCGAACCGGAACTGCTGGCGCTGGCTGCCCGGAAGTCCTGGCTGACTGGCGGAAACACGGTTTTTCTGGATGATCTTCGAACTGATGATCCGGGATATGACGGGACGGAATTCGCTGTGGAATACCGCCGCGCACGGCTCTGATCTTTGATCCTGAAAAACTGAAAAAAATAAACGGGTCGCGGGATTTTATCTCGCGGCCCGTTTGTTTGGTGGAATTTCCGCTCCGGGAATTTACCGGGGCGCCGCGCCGGTTCCGTTCAGGGGCATCCGGACGGTACCTTCGGAATAAAACGGCAGCGGAACGACCTGCCCGGACAACCGGGCGCTGCCCGCATCGAGCGTCAGGGGCGTTCCTACCGCAGTGAATTCGGGGGTGACATAGGCCATGGCCACCGCTGTTCCCACAGAGGGGGCAAATGCACCGGATGTGACAATTCCGGCCGGAGTATCCTGATGATACACTGTGGCTCCGGCCCGGGCGGCCCGGCGTGATTCCAGGCGGATGCCGACCAGCTGTCGGGTTACAGGACGTTTTTCCAGCGCGGCGCGCCCGGTAAATTCACGCTCCGGCATTTCCTGCAGTTTGAGCAGGGAGCCGAATCCGGCTTCGATCGGAGTGGTTTCCGGTGTAAGTTCATGGCCGTGAAGCGGGAGTCCGGCTTCCAGCCGCAGGGTGTCGCGTGCGCCCAGACCAGCCGGACGCACAGGCTGAGTTACCAGAAAAATATCCCACAGCTCCCCGGCGCGTTCCGCATCAAAATAGATTTCGAATCCAAGTTCACCGGTATACCCCGTCCGGCTCAGAATACAGGGAATGCCGGAAATCGCAATGGTACGGCAATGAAAATACCGCGGCAGTTCCGTATTCGGAATCCCCAGTTGATTCAATACCTCCGCGGATGCCGGTCCCTGAAGGTCGATTTTCGCAAGGTATTCGGAAAGGTCTTCCAGCTGTACTTTTTCGGGCAGGGCGGCGGCCAATTCTTCTCGATCGGCAGCGAGGTTGGCGGCATTGACGACGAGGAAAAAATCCTCTTCCGCCATTTTGTAGACAATGAGATCGTCGATGACGCCGCCGTTTTCGTTCAATAGAAAATTGTAGCGGCAGACGCCGAGTTTCTGGTCCAGCACCGGCCGGGCCAGCCGCCGGTCAAGCGCCGCCGCCGCTCCCGGACCGAAAATGCGCAGTTCGCCCATATGGCAGATGTCGAAGACAGATGCCCGGTTCCGGGTGTGCTGATGTTCAGCGATAATGCCGCCGGGATAATTGATCGGCATATTCCACCCGGCGAACGGCGCCATCCGGGCGCCGGCGGCAATGTGGTTTTTGAATAATGGGGTAGAGCGCAGACCGCTGGCCATGGAGAACCTCCTTGTGGGGGGATTGGTGTTTCCGGATTGAACGTTTTTTCAATATACATGTCCTGGCGTGTCGCCGCAACCGCGAAAACCCGAAAAAAAACGTTCCGGGGTTTGATTTGACGACGGGTGGAAATATAGTTACCTCGTATGCGTTTGTCGAAAAATCAGCGAAAGGAACCGGAATCATGAAAATCGGTGTGATTGTCGAGACATTGCGGAAACCGCTTCGGGAGGGTATCCGGACCGCGGCGGAATTGGGATGCGAGGGGATTCAGTTTTACGGTATCAATCCGGAATTCAGTTTGTTGGAAGCAGCGCCGGAACAGGTGCGGGAGCTGCGGCGGTATGCGGCGGATTGCGGTCTGGTTTTCTCCGGGGTGTGCGGCGATATGGAGGGGCATGGCTACTCCCGTCCGGAAGAGGTGCCCGCCCGGGTAAAGAACGTCAGCCGGATCATCGACATGACGCTGGAGCTGGATTGCCGGGTGGTGACCAACCACATCGGCGTGGTTCCGTCCGATCCGTCGGCGCCCGAATACGCGGTCATGGTGGACGCTGTGGGACAGGTGGCGGAACATGCCGCCCGGGCCGGCAGCTGCATTGCAATCGAAACCGGTCCGGAGTCGGCCGAGACGTTGCTGCGGCTGCTGCAGGATGTAGGGTCGCCCGGTCTGGGAATCAATCTGGATCCGGCGAATTTCCGCATGGTGCTGAATTACGATCCGGTTCGGGCGGTGGAAGTGCTGGGACCTCATATCGTTCACACGCACGCCAAGGACGGGGTGCATTACCGGGCTTGTGATCCGGCGGTGGTGTACGATGCTTTTGCCGAAGGTGGATTTGAAGCTCTGGTGGCGCAGACCGGGCAGCTTTTTGAAGAAGTGCCGCTGGGGCAGGGACAGGTGGATTGGGATGCTTATCTGGCGGCGTTGCGCCGGGTTGGATATGACGGTTTCCTGACGATTGAACGGGAAGTGGGGGCCGATCCTGCGGCGGACATTGCCATGGCAGTGGCTTTCCTCAAGCAAAAGCTTCAAGCATGACAGGAATATGAGGCTGGGTGTCCTTCAAATTCCGTATGCAAATACTGAAGACGGAGCGGAGGCGGCCGTTGCTGCGGCGATTGATGCCCTGAATGGCTGCCATGAGGCATGCGATGTGATTCTGACGCCGGAGTACACCAATGCGCCTGCCCATTTTAACGCGGGGTGTATGATGCCTTTTGCTGCTGCTCATACGGAAGCGTTGCTTCAGGCGGCCCGTGCTGCGGCGTGCCGCTGTCATGCCGTAGTGGCGATGAACTATCTGTGTGAAACGGAACCCGGTGTTTTTCGCAATACTACGGAAATACTGGATCGCAGCGGCCGGAGTGCAGGACGTTTTTTCAAGCAGCACTTGACGGAGGCGGAGCAGGAAATTGCCGGGTTGGACAGCACCTATACCCGGCAATTCCGACCGCCGACGGTGGTGGAGGTGGATGGAATCCGTTTTGCCTGTGTAATCTGTTATGATATTTACTTCAGTGAATATGTTTCTCAGATTGCTCATGGAAGGCCGGATGTGATTCTTGTGCCGTCATTTCAGCGGGGAGAACGCAAAGAGATCATCCGGATGCAGAACCAGTATCTGGCTTTTCGATGCAACAGTTTTGTGGTTCGCGCATCCGTGTCTATGGGGGCCCGTGCCCGGCTGGGGGGCATGTCGTTGATTGCCGCTCCTGACGGGCGCATCCTGAAGGAATGGAGCAATCGCTGCGGGCTGTTCTTCTGTGAAGTGGGGGATATCAAACAAAAATATATGCGCGGAAATGGTTTCGGAGGAAAAATGATTGCCGGAGATCGATTTGTGGAACAATCCCGTGAAACGTGGGCGTACCGCCCTTGCGGCAGCATGACGGTTGAATCGGAAGCGTGTATGGGATATCCCCGAATCTGCGCTCATCGCGGGTTCAATACGGTGGCTCCGGAAAATTCTCTGGCTGCATTTGGCGCGGCAATAGCGCTGGGGGCGCCGGAAATAGAGCTGGATGTCCGCTTTACCCGGGATGGAATTCCGGTGGTGGCGCATGATAGCGAATTGCAGCGTCAGGCCGGCGTACCGGGGACGGTCGAAGAAAAGACGCTTGCTGAATTGGAGCAACTGGATTTCAACCATGGAGGGAACCGGCATTTTGCTCATACGAAGATTGCCACGCTGGAGCAGGTGCTTGCCCAGTTTGCCCGGCATGTCATCATAAATCTCCATTTGAAAAGCGGGGAAGGGGAATATCCCAGATCCTGGATGAAGAAGATTCTGGATCTTCTGGAATCATATGACCAGCAGGAACACATCTATTTCATGGGGGATCCGGATGTGATGCGGTGTGCCCGGGAATGTGCGCCTTCGATTCCACGTTGCATGGGGGCATTCCCTGAGCCGTGGAAAATTGTGGAACGGGCCATTGAATATGAATGCACCAAGGTGCAATTTTTCACTCCCTATTATGATCAGAAAATGATTGATCAGGCCCATGAGGCCGGGTTGTGTTGCAATTTATTTTTCTGTGATGACGCTGCCGCGGTCAAACAGCATCTGACATCAGGGATTGATACCATTTTGACGAATGACTACTGGTCGATTGCCCGGGCTGCGGCAGAGTGGGTCCAGGAGCAGCGGAAAAAATGAATGCCTCCTGTGGACAGAAGATGAGAAAATAGAAAGTGCTCTTGAAAGTTTCCCAAGAAGAATCGTTGGATGCGGGAGATACGATCCTGATACAACTTGAAAAAAAGAGGTGAGGATGATGAAAAAAATTGGATTTATTGACTTTTTCATAGATGAGTGGCATGCCAATAATTATCCCGGTTGGATCCGGGAAGCCGCCCGTAGCGGGGAGTTTGAACTGGCACTGGCCTGGGAGGAGGCACCGCGGAATGGGCGTCCCCTGACGCAGTGGTGCGCGGAAATGGGGTTGAAGCCCGCTTCCAGTATCGAACAGCTGGTGGAGGCGTGTGACGCCATTTGCGTATTGGCTCCTTCCAATTCGGAAGTGCACGAGCGTCTGGCGGAAATTCCGCTGGCATCGGGCAAGCCGGTCTACATTGACAAGCCGTTTGCGCCGGACCGTGCGGCTGCGGAACGGATTTTCGCACGTGCGGAAAAATTCGGGACGCCTCTGTTTTCCTCTTCGGCACTGCGGTTCGGCGATGAATTGATTGCCGCCCGGAAGGAATTTTCTTCGCCTGAAGCCGTGGAAATGATGATCACGCGCGGTGGCGGCAGCAGTTTCTGGGAATACAGCATTCACCAGATCGAAATGATCGTTTCGACCATGGGCATCGGCATTGAACGGGTTATGCAGTGCGGATACGGCGCGACTGCCCAGACCATTCTGGAATATCGGGACGGACGCCGGGCGGCGATGACGTTGCATCCGAAATTGGGATTTGCCGCTTCCCTCTGCGGACGGGAACAGGCGGTGAATGCCGATACCATGAATAACACCTTTCAAAATCTGATTGCTGCCATGCTCGACTTTTTTGCCGGTGGCCCCGCTCCGGTGGATCGCCGGGAAACGATCGAGATTGCCGGGGTGGTCGCTGCCGCGATCGATGCGCAGAAATGCCCCGATGTCTGGTGCAAGGTGAATTGAAGGAGCAATGACCGTCAGGAGGTACCATATGGACGGCTGGGACCGGGATTTTCTGCGTCGAAAGATGATGGGATGTTTTCTCGGCAAGGCGGCGGGCGGTACTCTGGGCATGCCGTATGAGGGAGTGCCGGGGCCGCTGCAACTGAATTATTATGCGCCTGTGCCGGAGGATATGGCACCAAACGACGATCTTGATTTGCAGGTTTTATGGGCCTGTCTGCTGGCGTTGCAGGAGGAGCCGGTGGTGCGTCATGATTTCTTTGCGGAAGCCTGGTTGCACCATGTCCGATTTGCCTGTGACGAGTACGGGGTGTGCATCCGCAATCTGCGCAACGGAGTTCCGCCACCGTATTCCGGAAGTTATGATAACTGGTTTGTGAACGGATTGGGCGCGGCGATCCGCAGCGAAGTCTGGGCCTGTCTGGCACCCGGAAATCCGGGGCTGGCAGCCCGGTACGCCGGAATGGACGGCAGTCTGGATCATGCCGGAGACGGACTTTATGCTGCCCGGTTTCTTGCTGCGCTGGAAAGTGTTGCATTTACCTGCGACGATCGGGAACGTTTGATTGATGCGGGGCTCTCCGTGATTCCCGCCGATTGTCGTCTGGCCGCGGTTATCCGGGACACCCGGGACTGGTGCCGACGTTATGGGAATCCGGATGGGGTGCGCCGCATGATTCTGGAACGGTACGACAGCGGGAATTTTACCGACGTCATGCCGAATCTCGGTTTTGTGGTCATGGCGCTGCTGTTGGGCGGTGGGGATTTCGGACGCACAGTCTGCCTGGCGGTCAATTGCGGTCTGGACACCGATTGTACGGGAGCCACGGTCGGAGCGATTATGGGATTGATGGCGCCGGAACACATTGGCGAAGAGTGGCTGCGTCCCATCGGACGGCGGCTGGTGCTCAGTCCGGAAATCATCGGAGTGACTGCCCCGGAAACGCTGGATGGCTTTGTGGAATTGCTGCTGGATTTACGTGAGAAGGTCCGGTTGCAGGAAGAGGGGACTGTCGCGGAACCGGACTGGCGGCGATGGGAGATTCCGGCCCGGGGCGGAGCCATGACGAAGTTTCATCGCAACTGTTGTTACCGGGAGGCGCCGCCGATGCCGGAATCGGTGGAAGAGTGGCGATTCCCCGGAACCATGGGAGGACTGGATGCAACACGGGTGCCGGAATTCGGCGTCTATATGCTGCAGTTTCGATTCCGTATGGACCGACGGAGACGGGTCCGGGTGATGTTTGCGACGGAGTCGATCTGCCAGGCATGGGTGGACGGCCGGTTTGCTTTCGGACGTTTCGGCGGGGTGCAGACGAATCCCTCCTTCCATCGGGCCGCGCTTAATACATTTGCCGAACTGGAGCTGGAAGCAGGAGTTCATCAACTGCAGGTGGCCGTAGCTCCCGCTGCCGGAGAACCGGAAATTCGCTGGGTGCTCGGTGTAGGGGATGCCATGGACTGGCAGTGGTTGCCTGATGCATTTTATGAATGGGAATAAGGAAAGAAGTGGAAAATGACTGAAAAAGTACAATTACCGGGCTGGGATCTGGAGGCGATCTACCCGGATGCGGCGGCCTGGGAAGCGGATTTTGCCAAGATCCGTCCGTTGGCGGACCGGTTTGCGGCCTATCGGGGAAAACTGGCGGAATCGGCGGCGATGCTGGCAGAGGCGATTGCGGCGCTGGATGATTTCGAACGTCTGGGGGAAAAAGTGTATGTCTATGCACATTTGCGCTCAGACGAGAATACGGCGGACTCCGCCAATCGGGCCCGGGTGGATCGGGTTTGCGGACTCTTCGCCGAACTTTCGGAAATTTCCGCCTGGTTCGAACCGGAGATCATGGCGATTCCGGCGACGAGAATGGCGGAGTTCCTGGAGGCGGACGAACTGCGGCTGTATCGTAGAAGTTTGCAGGAGTTGCTGCGGGAAAGACCGCACACACTGTCCGAGCCGGAGGAGAAGATTCTCGGGATGTTCTCGGACGTGCTGGCCGCGCCGGGGCGCACTTTTGAAATGATGAACGATGCCGATATGGATTTCGGAAAACTGACGGACGGCGCGGGACGGCGGGTACCGCTGACGCACGGTTCCTATCGCCGATTCATGGAGGATGGCGACCGGGAAGTCCGGCGGCGGGCGTTCCGCCGGATGTTCGGGGCGTATCGGAAACAGCGCAACTCCTTTGCTTCCACGCTGGATGCCACGGTCAAACGGCACGTTACCTCCGCGCGGGTCCGGCATTATCCCTCGGCGCTGGCGGCGGCCCTGTTCCCTGATCAGGTGCCGGAGACGGTTTATCATCAGCTGATTGCGACGGTACACGAAGAGCTGGGGGCGCTGCACGATTATCTGGAGCTGCGCCGGGAGGTGCTGGGACTGGACCGGCTGGATATGTATGACCTGTACAATCCCTTGCTGCCGGAGTGTCGGTGTGACTATACCTGGCGTGAGGCATTTGATACGGTGAAGGCGGCACTGCGCCCGCTGGGCGAAGAATATGGTGCGACGCTGGAGCTGGCGGAGCGACAGCGCTGGATGGATGTGCCGGAGCGGCGGGGAAAGCGCTCCGGAGCATATTCCGGCGGGTGCTATGACACCTATCCCTATTTGCTGTTGAATTTCAACGGGACGCTCAACGATGTGTTCACACTGGCGCATGAACTGGGGCACTCGCTGCATTCGTATTATTCGAATCGGACGCAACATTATCATTATGCTGATTACAGCATTTTTGTGGCGGAAGTGGCATCGACCACCAATGAAATTCTGCTGTTCGAACATCTGCTGGCTCACACCCGGCAGCCGGAACTGCGCGCATTTCTGCTGTGTCATCTGGCTGATGAGATCCGCGGTACGATTTACCGCCAGACCATGTTTGCGGAATTTGAACTGGCCATTCACCGTCTGACGGAGGAACATACCCCGCTGACCGCCGATCTGCTGGATGATACCTATTTTCAGCTGAATGCCCGGTATCATGGGCCCAAGGTGCAGGCGGATCCCCTGATCGCTTGCGAATGGGCGCGGATTCCGCACTTCTATTACAATTTCTACGTCTACAAATACGCAACCGGTATGTCGGCGGCGATTCGGCTGGCGGATCGGATTTTGCGTGGAACGGCGACGGACCGCGAAGCCTATTTCGGTTTTCTGAAGGCGGGCGGCAGCCGGGATGTGCTGGACATCATGCGCGACGCCGGAGTGGATCTCTCCACGCCGGAACCGGTAAGGGCGGCACTCCGCTACTTCCGTCGGACGGTGGAACAGCTCCGGCGTGAACTGGGACGCTGACCGGCAGGCAGCGCGGGCGGCATTCCGGGTGTGAGGAAGATCGCCGCAGTGTTTGAAAAGGAAAGGCTCCCCGCAGGATGAAATCCTGCAGGGAGCCTTTTTGCTGGGGATGGACAGCCGGATCAGGCCTTGTGCAGGGCGCAATCCGGACAGATGCTGTTGACCAGCGGGCGGCCGAGTTCGAAATCACGGATGTTTCCGAGCGTGATTTCCGCAATGTTGTTGACTGCCTCGCGGGTGAAGAAGGCCTGATGCGAAGTGACCAGAACGTTAGGGAAGGTCAGGAGCCGTGCGAGGACATCGTCGTCGATGGCGCTGCCGGAACGGTCTTCGAAGAAATAATCTGCTTCTTCCTCATAAACGTCGAGTCCGGCGCCGCCGACTTTTTTCGATTTCAACGCCTGAATGAGTGCGGCGCTGTCGATCAGCTTGCCGCGGCTGGTGTTGAGAATGATGACGCCGTCTTTCATCTGGGCGATGCTGCGGCGGTTGATCAGGTGGCGATTTTCCGGAGTCAGCGGGCAGTGCAGGGAAATGATGTCGCTTTCGCGGTAGAGCTGTTCCAGCGGGACGTATTGCAGCTGCAGTTCCCGGGCCGCGTCTTCGTTGGGGTAGGGATCGAAGGCCAGCAGACGGACGCCGAAACCTTGCAGAACCCGGGCAAAGGTGCGGCCGATTTTCCCAGTGCCGATGATGCCGATGGTTTTTCCGTGAAGATCGAAGCCGAGAAAGCCGTTGATGGAAAAGTTGTTTTCCCGGATGCGGCAGAAGGCGCGGTGGAGACAGCGGTTGAGACAGAGGAGCATGCCGACGGTGTATTCCGCCACCGCGTAAGGGGAATATTCGGGTACGCGCACGACCGGCAGTTTGCCGCAGGCGGCGGTCAGGTCGACGTTGTTGAACCCGGCACAGCGCATGGCGAGCAGGCGGACTCCTTCCGCAGTGAGTTTGCGGATAGTGGCGCGGCCGATGTCGTCGTTGACGAAGGCGCACACGACGTCACAGCCCGCGGCAAGCCCGGCGGAATCGGCGTTCAATCGGCTTTCAAAATAATGCAGCTGGTACCCGAAACTCTGATTGGCCCGGTCGAATGAGAGCCGGTCATAGGGTTTGGTGTCAAAGAAGGCGATTTTCAATTTTGATTTTTTCATGAATTCTTCCCCCTGGTTGATCCGTTTCCCGATAAAACAGGAAAATATCCGTTCATTTACCCCATACAAGCATCAAACAGCTTTTTTTTGCAGAAAAAAGCCGGAACGGGGGATGTTACTCCACCCGTTCCGTTCGGATACGGTCTCCTATCGATTCCGGCGATCGGAAATTTTTGCAACAGCAACCTTACAGATCCAGCTCGCGAATGACCGGCAATGCATCGATAATCGAGAGATTGGTGTGATAGCCCGGGTCCGCATCCGGTGTAGCGGGAATGACCGGCACCACTTTACCTTCCGCCGACCGGGTCTGCACCGCCATCTGATGGCATTCCGGCCGGACGTAGCCGTCGAAGAAGGCATGGGAGCACCGGGTGATGATTTCAGCCACCGAACGGTCTCCGGTGAAACGGAAGGTCAAGGCGGCAGCCCGGATGGTTTCGGGCAGACTCCACCAAGGCATGTCGGTATTGACCGGCTGCCGGGAGACCAGGTCGAAGCTCTTAATGATTCCGCCCGGTCCCGGGGCAAAACCGATCTGGAACTGATGACGCAGGAAATCCGCGTAGAATTTCTGCAGTTTCGCAGCATTGCGTTTACCGGCGGGCGTTTGTACTGCGAGGAGATTTTTCAGAGAAAGTCCCACAAATTCCAGGGCGTGTCCGGGGTCACAGATGAGCTTGCCGTTTTCTCGCCACGGCGTCCGGTCGGTGTGAACCGCTTCCCAGAAGTCAAAGTGCTGAAGATCCGCCGGGGTTTCAGAAAGTTTGACATGATAACGGAATACGTGATCCAGCAACGCCTTCCCCCGACGTTCCCAGTAAGCGGGATCACTGCCGTAATGCATACCGAGCGCGGTGCCGGAAAGCGCGATCATTTTGGGCCCCTGAAGTAATTTTCCAGGGACGGCAAGCACCGGATTTTTAGGATCGAACATCTGTTGGTCGGTCACAAAGCGTTCCGCAAGAATGGCAGTAACCACCCGGCGGAAGTATGATTCCCCGCGTTTTCTCCAGAGTTCATTGCCAAGTACGGCGCCGGCGGCGAAAAGTCCTTTGGAATAAAACAGATCACTGAAATTGGCGTCGCCGGGGATTTCGGCCAATGGTTCCGGGCGAGCCTGTTCGTTCATTCGGAGGAAACGTCCATCTTCAGTCATCAGGAAGAACATGCGCCCATGGTTTTTCCGGCGCAACCGTTCCATATTGGCGGCGACCTCGGTCATGATGCGTTCGAGTTTTTTCCGGCGGGCAGTTCTGCCGGCTGCCGGGAGAATGGTGCAGTCCGCGAGCCAGCGCCAGTGCCCGGCCAGCGCTTCGAGGGCGCGTCCCTGAATCCACGGATAGATGGTTTCCCGGCGCTGATACCAGGCATCTTCCGGACCAAAATCGCGTCCGGTCAGCAGATCCAGTTTGGTGTCGATAAAGTGGTAGTCGGGATTCCGATCGTAGCGGTCGATCAGTTCATCGAGAATGGCGAGCAGCATGTGCTCGAAACGGGATGCCAGTTTCATGATGTCAAAAACCTCAATTCAAGTTGAATTCTCTGCGACAACAGGAATATACCACCAGTCCGGAGGGAATGCCAGCGGAAAAATACCGCAGCAGGTTTTTCCGATCTTGAATTTCTATCCGGAAACGAGTATTTTTAGCATCATGAAATCATTTACTCCATCTGTCGCAGGTCATATCCGAAGTCTGTCTGTTTTCGCCGGACTCTCTTTGCTGCTGCTCGCGGGACTCTTCTGGTTTCCACGGGAAGCCTTCTGGATTACCGATGGCGGCAATAAATTCATGGTGATGCAGGAATTTCTGCGCAGCGGTTCAGTGACTTTAACGGTACCGGCTTCAGACCGGGCCTTTTTCCCAACCGGAGAGTTTCATTTTTTGCCCTGGGGGGAGGGGGGATTCCGGTCGGTTTTTCCGGTGTTTTTCCCGGTGATGTGTTCCTGGTTGTTCCGCTGGTTCGGCGATGTTGGACTGTATCTGCCGTCGGTCTTCGGTACGGCGGCGATCGGGTGGATTTTATGGCACCGGAGCATGCGGGAGAAAGAGGCGAATGGTTGCTGGCTGCTGCTTGGAATAGCGATGGCGGTATTTGCCACGCCGCTGGCATTTTACAGCTGGACCTTCTGGGAGATGGCCTTGTCGGTAACTGTTGCCACGGTGGCATTGGTGCTGGCGATGGACGGCAGAAGCAGCGGGGCCGGGGTGGTGTTGGGCGCCATGCTGTGGATTCGCCCGGAAGGCTATTTTCTGGCGGCGGCACTCGGTATGGCGCTGTGGGTACGGGAGGGAAAGGGACGGTCGGCCTTTTTTTTATGGGGGACGTTCGCATTGACGGCATTGCCGCTCTGGATCTGGCAGTATTGGGACAGCGGGCATTGGCTGGGGCTGCACGGTGCGCTGTATCATCAGCACAATGCCGTTGACGGCGAATCGCTGTGGCGCCGGATTGGAGAGCAACTGGGCAATTATCCCTATTACTGGTTCAGCTTCCGGGGGATCTCCGATTCATACGGGGCCTGGTTGCAGACGGGGTTGACAGGGGTGATCGCAGCAGCGGCTGCTGCTGGAATTGGATTTGGTTTTTTTCGGCAGGGGCGACGGCTCAAACTGGCGATCGGCAGTACTGCTGCGGTGCTCTGGGCGATAGCCGGATGGCGATTATGGGAAGAGCCGGAACCGGTCTTGTCGTCCATTTTTACCGTGGGGTTGTGGAGTTCCCAGCCGTTTTTGCTACTGATTCTGCTGAATCTCCGGCCTCTGTGGCGCAGTCGGCGCGGAATGATCGGATTGAGCACAGTGGTATTGATTGTTTATGCGGTTCTGGTGCCACCGCTCCTGACCAGTCGGGACCTGGGAATTATCTGGGGGCCGCGGCATTTTCTATTGCTGCTGCCGGTAACGGTGTGGCCGGCACTTTATGCTGCGCAGCGGATGCGTGCCGCCGGGTTGATGGTGGTCTTGCTGGTGTTGTCAGTGGGAATCCAGGTCTGCGGCTGGCGGGCACTGCGGATGATGAAAGAGAACAGCATGCGGCTTTCGACGTTTCTTCAGGAAGAAACCGGGCCGGTGGTGGTCAGTGACGTTTATTTCCTGCCGATGCAGACGCCCCGGCTGTTTGCTGAGAAACGTTGGCTGTATGTTTCGGATGACCATGCGATGGCGGAATTGCTGCGGCAGTTGCGACGGGAATCCTGTCGGGAGTTTTCAATGGTCGTGTCTGTTTCGGATCAATATCGCCGGGTCAGCAATCCGGCGTTGCGGAAGCTGTTGGAAGATGCGGAGATTGTCCGGGCTCCGGTGACGTTGTCGCTGCCGGGAACGAGTTTTCTGGAAATGCGGGTTTTTGATTTCCGGTTACGCTGAGCGCCGGTTGCGAAAGTGGGGGCCGAAACGCTCGAAGGCGGCTTTTTCCAGAGTCTCCCGGTGATCCGGATGGGCAACGCTGATGATGAGTCGGGCACGTTCCTGAAGCGATTTCCCGTAAAGTTCGACTGCACCGTATTCGGTAACGAGGTAATGGATGAGGTTACGGGGCGTGACCACCCCCGCGCCGGGAGTAAGGGTCGGGACGATTTTGCTGATGCCTTTGCTGGTGGTGGAGGCCAGGGCGATGATCGCTTTGCCGCCCGGCGAGCGAAAGGATCCATAAATGAAATCCAGCTGGCCCCCCACACCGGAATACATCCGCGTGCCAAGGGAGTCGGCACAGATCTGTCCTGTCAAGTCCACTTGGAGTGCGGAATTGATCGCAGTTACTTTCGGATTGCGGGAAATGATGAACGGGTCGTTGGTATAGGCCGCGTCTTTCATAAGCACCATCGGGTTACGATCTACGAAGTCATACAAATGCCGCGATCCGGCCAGGAAGGTGACCACCAGTTTGCCGCGATCGATCATCTTGTGTTTGCCGGTGATGACACCGCGCTCAACCAGCTCCAGAACACCGTCGGAGAACATTTCCGAATGAATGCCGAGATCTCTGTGACCGACCAGCTGGGACAGCACCGCATTGGGAATTGCGCCGATGCCGAGCTGCAGGCAGGCTCCGTCCTCAACCAGGTCGGCACAATGGCGACCGATGGCGATCTCAACCGGACTCGGGTGGGATGGCGGGGTGGTATCGATGGGGGAATCATCCCGGACCACGCAATCGAGTTTTTCCAGCGGGATCAGCGCATCTCCCAGGGTGTGGGGCATATGGGGATTCATGACAGCCAGCACTTTGCCGGCGCACTGCACCGCTGCCAGTGTGGTATCGACGCCGGTACCGAGAGATACCATCCCGTTTTCATCCGGTTCCGAAACCTGGATTAACGCGACATCGCAGCGCAGATAGCCGCCACGGTATAACCCCGGTGTTTCCGAAAGCGAAATCGGGATATAATCCGCATATCCCCGGTTCACGTTATGGCGAACGTTATCTCCGATGAAAAAAGAATCGGATTGAAAAATACCTTCGAATTCCGGTCCGGAATAATCTTCCGTCGGTCCAGTCAGGATATGGCGCAACGTCACCTGGCGCAGTTCGCCCCGTCGTCCCCGTTCGCAAAGCGCCCGCACCAGCAGTTTCGGCACGCCGGAGACACTGCCCAGATGGAGTGCGTCACCGGAACGGATACAGCGAACCGCCTCTTCCGCAGATACGAACAGGGGCGTTTTTGCCATATATTTCCTTTATGAGAATGGATTTCTATGATTTTCATACGATAGTTCCGATTCCGGTGTTTTACAAGTGTCTTCACCGGTAACGATACAAAATAGACGAAAAAAAATCGTATTTTGTTAACGGTCGTCCGCCTGTGAAGCGATACGTGCGGGATCCTGCGGTACTTCTATGGCAGTGACGTCGATGACATCTTCTCCGGCCGGAGGGGGCGTTGTCGCCGCGGGTTCCGCATCCGGGCGGGGCGGTGGCGGTGAAACGCGCACGTGCCGGACTCGAACGGCGGAGCCGTTGAAAAGCAGGTACAAGATCACTCCCAGGAGCAGAAACGGCAGCAGAAACAGGCCGATGGAAATCACCAGAATCAATCCGGCCGCTCCCAGAAACAGGATGAACAACAGTTTCAATAATTCCCCCATACGGTCTCCTTCGTCATGAATTCATGCGCGCCTGCCGGAGCGCTTCGTACAAAGCGATGGCTGCGCTGTTGGCCAGATTCAGGCTGCGGTGAAATTTCCCTTCCATCGGGATCAGTCGCAACCGCTCCGGATAACGGTCATAGAGTTCCTGCGGCAATCCCGAGGATTCCCGCCCGAAAACCAGATAACAACCGGGTGCATATTCCGTATCCCAGTACGTCCGGGTCCCGTGTGTGGAGAGGAAAAACAATTCCGCTCCCGGATTGCGGTCCAGGAACTCCTCCCAGTTGTCGTAAATACTCAAGTCAAGATGCGCCCAGTAATCCATGCCCGCACGCCGGACATATTTATCGTCCAGCGAGAATCCCAGCGGGCGGATCAGGTGCAGCCGTGTTCCGGTCGAGACGCAGAGACGGCCGATGCCGCCGGTATTCTGCGGAATTTCCGGATGTACCAATACAATGTTATAGGGAATATGACTCATTTTTTTCATTATTTTTTGCAGTCTTCCGCGAAAATACACGAGCCGCAATCGCCTTCTCGCGGCGGAAAATCCTCTTCCCGCACGGAACCATCCGGCAATAAATATTCAGTCATGGCCGCCGCTCCGTTCAGAATACGGTCAATGGCTGCACCCGGGTTGCCGGCGTTTTCGCTGTTTCTGACAGCTCCGTCCCGGAAACGGATATAACGGGAACATACTCTATCCGGTGGAAAATTCAAGCGCTCCCATGCATGATAACGATGAATCAGCGTTCGGATATCCGCGTCTTCCGGAGACGGAAGTTCCCGGCAGAGTTCGATGAATATCAGCCGCCCGTCCCGCAGAAAGAGGAGGGTGGGCGCCCCGTAGATCGTCAGGCGGTTCAAATTGATTTTCACCGGCAACGACAACGGCAACCGGGCGGGAAATGGAATCCGGCTCAGTTCTGCCAGCAATGCGCTCATTCCCGGTGAACGAACCGCATTTTTTAGTTGCCGCTCCAGATTCCGGATGGCGGGCCAGAGCGGCCCGTCGGAAAAATATGGCAGTGGCAGAGCGTGATCCGTATCCGCTGCTCCGCTGATCCAGGAGTGCAGCAAACGCCGACAGCGTCGCAGCAGAGTGCTCTCCACTGGACCGGGCTCCAGCGGCAGATCGTGATAGAAATGCTCCCGCAGTACGTCAGCCGTCAATTCTGCGGCCCAGAATTCCGGGAGGCGCATCCGTTTCCGATGATCCCGGGAACGAATCGCCGGAGGCGCATTTTCGTCATGCCCTCCGGTACATCCGTAGTAGTAAAGGAAGTAGCCGCGACGGCAGAAATCAAAGCGTTTCTGTCGTCGCAATGACCAAAAGAACGGTCTGACCGGAAAGGATGAATGATCAGAGAATGACGTCAAGTTTTTCCCGCATCCGCATGACTTTGGCGACAGCATCTTCAACGTCATTTCCCCGGGCGAGGAGTACGCCCAGCCGGCGATGGCCGTTTAATTCGGGTTTTCCGAACAAACGCAGATTCGTTTCCGGTTCCGCCAGCACTGCCGCCAGATTGCCGAAGGTCACCCGGTCGGAATGGCCGTCCGCTACAATGGCTTTGGAGGCGGAGGGGCCGTAAAAGGTAATGCTCGGAATGGGCAATCCCAGCACCGCCCGCGCATGAAGATCAAATTCAGAAAGATCCTGGGAGATCATCGTAACCATGCCGGTGTCGTGCGGGCGGGGACTGACTTCACTGAAGATGACCTCGTTGCCGCGCACGAAGAGTTCAACTCCGAAAATTCCACGTCCGCCCAGCGCCCCGGTAATCGCTCCGGCAATCCGCTGTGCTTCGGCCATAGCCGTGGGCGTCATCGGCTGCGGCTGCCAGGATTCCTGATAGTCACCGTCCACCTGATGATGGCCGATCGGCTGAAGGAACGAGACGCCGTCTACATGGCGGACGGTCCGCAGGGTGATCTCGTAGTCAAACTGAACAAAGCCTTCGACAATGACCTTGCCGGCCCCGGCGCGGCCGCCTTCCTGGGCGATTTTCCAAGCTTTTTCCACGTCGGCGGCACACCGGACGATGCTCTGGCCGTGACCGGAGGAGCTCATGATCGGCTTGACCACGCAAGGCAGACCGATGGCTTCGACCGCGGCCTGGAATTCCGGATAGTCGGCGGCGAAACGGTAGGGGGAGGTCGGCAGCCCCAGCTCTTCGGCGGCGAGGCGGCGGATGCCTTCGCGGTTCATCGTGAGCCGGGTGGCGCGGGCGGTGGGAATGACGTGGTAGCCCTCCTGTTCCAGTTCCAGAAGGGTGTCGGTGGCGATGGCTTCCACTTCGGGGACGATATAATCGGGTTTTTCCTCTTCCACTACGGCGCGCAGCTGCGCGCCGTCGAGCATATTGATGACGTGGGCACGATGAGCCACCTGCATGCCGGGGGCGTTGGCGTAACGGTCCACCGCCACGACTTCCACGCCGAGTCGCTGCATGGCGATGATCACTTCTTTTCCGAGTTCTCCGGCACCACAGAAAAGCACCCTGGTGGCGGAGCCGGTTAAAGCGGTTCCGATGGTATGTTTCATAATCGTTTCCTTTTTTTTATTTGAACTTTTCTTTTGTAATACCGATGTTCCGGGTAAAGGCTTGCGCCATATCCGGTTCAAAATCGCCACAGCGCGGACTTCTGCAGTTGGCCATGGCCGCACCGAGTGCCCGGGCAAAAGCATCCTGCGGCGGTTGGCCGGCAAGCAGTTCCGCTCCGAAGACGGCACTGGCAGTATCTCCGCTGCCAATAGAATTGACGATGCCCTCCAGGTACGGCAGCCGGTATCGGTAAAGAATGCCGTTTCCCAGCAGCCAGGCGTCGGCAGCTCCGGCGGTGATGGCGATCTGTTGCAGCGGGTATTCCTGCGACAGGTTGTGCAAAGCCTTTTTCAGGTCATTTTCACCGGTGAGCGCAGTCAGTTCATCCTGATTGATTTTCACGGTTACCTGACCACCGGCTTTGAGAATCCGGTCAAGGTGTTCCCAGCAATCCGCCAGCAGGGGTTTGCCGGCCGCGGCAGTCAACCGGGCCGCTTCTTCGTATAAGAATGGATCTGTGCCCGAGGGCAGTGTCCCGCACAAGGCAACCATATCACAGTCGAGCAGGGTGTGCCGCAGACAGGCCAGCAATTCTTCGACCGCATGGGAGGTCGCGGCCTCTGACGGTTCGATCACCTCGGTGATGGTTCCGGTTTTTCGGCAAATGCAGGTTGTACAGCCCCGGGTAGGGGCGGTGACGAAAACGGTATGGTGCGAAATGTTTTCCTGCTGTAACCCAGTAATGAGCAGACGACCAGCCTCTCCGCCCGCGAATTGCAACAGCCGGGTTGTCGTTTTTCCGTGGCATCGGGCAGCTCGACAAAAGTTGATGCCTTTTCCGGAGGCGAACGCCAGACATTGCCGGGCCCGGTTGATGCCGCCGGGCTGAAAATGCTCGAAAAACAAAACTTTCTGCCAGGCTGGATTCGGCCCCAGCACGGTCATGGTCGGGACGGAGGCGGTCATGTCAGTGTCTCCAGAATGCGTACGATTTCCTCATCCGCAAGCGGAATCGGATTACATTTCATACTGCTCGAACGGCAGTGCCGCAGTACAAACGGATAATGAGATGCGTTCAGACCGAACGCCCGGAAGGTTGCCGGAAGATCCAGATCTTGACGCAGCTTTTCCACCCGGGCGATGAATGTCTCCGGATGCTCGCCGCCAGGCAGAAGTCCGAGACAGTCGCGATTATGGCGCAGGATTTCCGGAAGCAGAATGGCACAGCAAACACCATGAGGCACGTGCAGCAGACTGCCCAGCGGGTGAGCCAGTCCGTGAACTGCGCCCAAACCGGATTGGGCAAAGGCCATGCCGGTCATCATGGAGCCTTCCGCCGCTGCCGCCCGGGCCGGATGTTCATCGCGCATGGCGCCGGGGAGGGCGGCAAGCAGCAGCTGCAGTGCCTCTCCGGCCAGAGCGCGGGTGCAGGCGGTGGCCCGATTGGAAAGCACAGATTCCACCGCCTGGGGCAGGGCGTCGAATCCGGAGGCAGCGGTGAGTGCCGGCGGACATCCCCAGGTGAGACATGGATCCGAAACGGCCACGTCAGCCATCATACCTGGATGGCGCAAAGATTGTTTGATGCCGGTTTCCGGATCGCGCAGAACAGCGTTGGCAGTCATTTCCGCTCCGGTGCCGGCTGTGGTCGGCAGGGCGGCGAAAAAGGCCCCTTTGCCGGGAATTGTCCGACGATTGTAAAAATAATCGGCCGTCATTCCTTCCAGTGGCAGCAAGGCGGCAACGGTTTTTCCCTGACCCATGACGCTGCCGCCTCCGACGGCGACGACTGCTTGGGCGCCGATCCGTCGGCCCTCCTGCAGTACCCGGTCCGCATCCGTCAATGGCAGTTCCGGCTGAAAACCGGTGAGCAAAAGTCCCCGGCACTCTTCCTGCAGCAAGGTGCGCCGGGCCCATTCCGCGTGGCTGCGGGCACTGACGATCAGAAGCGGGCCCGCTGCGGGCAGGAGGGCCGGCAGACGTTCCGCACTGTTTTCGCCTGATAGAATCAGGCCGGGCAGACGAATTTCGCAGTTCATTTGAGTTCATTCTCCCGGGTCAGATGATTCAGAAGCAACTGTGCCGCCCGGGTTTCCGCGGCGCGCCGTCCGGCGGCCCGGCCGATGGCGACGAATCCATGCAGGCGGACTTCCACTTCATAGGTGGGCTGGTGTTCGGGGCCGGACACATGGGTCACGATGTACTGCGGTTGTTCTCCCCAGCGGCTCTGAGAAAATTCCTGCAGGGCCCCCTTGGGATTGATTTCCGTCAACAGGCGCCGGGGATCTGGAAATTCCGCTTCGATCAACGGCAGGAGAAAGGAACGGACCGCATCAAATCCCGCCCCCAGATAAAAGGCTCCCAGAACCGCTTCAAAGAGATCCGCCAGCGTAGATTTCCGCTCGGCCCCTCCGCTTTCCTGTTCTCCCCGGCCAATGCGCAGGTAACGCCCCAGATTGATTCGGCGTGCCAGCACGGCCAATGCGGATTCCCGGACCAGGGCGGAGCGCATTCGGGTCAGCTCTCCCTCCGCCGATTTCGGGTAGCGCCGAAAGAGGTGTTCGGTCAGCACGATCTCGAGAACCGCGTCTCCCAGAAATTCCAGACGCTGATTGTCATAATCCAGGTTATGCTCCACCGCGTAAGAGCGATGCGTCAGCGCTTCCAGCAGCAGCTGATCTGCCGCAAAAGGTACGGGCAGAAGCGCTTTTAATTTTTCGATTTCATCCGGCATATTTTTCTCGATTCCATGATGTTCCGGCATATTGTTCGGCAGCCAGCACGGCCGCTCGTTGGAGCCACTCCGAATCCGGGCTCCAGAGTTGCCAGGTGAAGTTGAACCGGCGTGACAGCGCGGCTGGCAGCAGTTGTTCAAGCAGTTCCCGATTGCCTTGAACTGCACTTAACTGAATGCTTCCCTGATGCAGAAGTCCCTTCCGGGTTCTCCGCTGGGCGGCTCCGGCGTATTTCCCCCCATCCGGCGCAATGACATCATAACGGCTGGGGGAAACGAAACAACGCATTGTACGACGATCGACATTTTCACTCTCGCATTCCTGCAGCCGGGCCGGTACGGTCAGAGCATCTTGCAACGCTTCATGAATGATCCGGTAGCTTTCCTGCCGGTTCAGCCGGGTGATCCGGTGTCCCGCGGGGAAAACGAGGGTGTAGGTCAGGTCGGCGTCGTGAAAGACGACTCCGCCACCGGTGGGACGCCGGATTACTTCATAAGTGCCGGTCAGTTCTTCCGGAAAACGTTGAGCACGCCCGATTGTCACCGCAGGTCGATCCCAGCGATAGAGACGCAGCAGCGGCAGTGCCCGTTCCGGAAGGGTTTCCAGAAGCAGGTCGTCAATGGCCATGTTGCAAGCCGGAGTGCGGGCGGTGTCGCGCCACAGCAGCCAGATTTCGGAAGGGGAGGGCGGAGTCATCGGGCGCGGATCCGGTTGGTCAGGTATTCGGTCCGCTGCCGCAGCAATGCGGCATCGAGCCGGATCCCGGTTTTGTTTTCATAGGGTTCGACGAAACTGCGGGCAAGCGCCGGGTAGTCCGGCTCCGGGAGATTGCCCGCCCGGCGGTAGCGCAGATAAGATGAAAGAATCCGGGCCGCTTCCCGGCAGCGCCGTCCCGGTGGTACGCCGTGGCGGTGGAAACAACAGCCATCCAGATCAATCAGCCCCGGAACGAAAGAGGGAGTTCCATGGCCTCCGTTCAGAAGATATAGATTACGCAGACTCAGGTCACCATGTTCCATGCCGCTGTCATGCATGGTTGCGACGAGTTCTGCCAGTGCCTGCAGGAGCGGCTGTGTGGGAAACTCCGGATGATCTTCGACCAGTCGTGAAATGAGTCTGGCATCAGCGGGCAGCGGGGCGGTGATCAAAGTTTCCCGGATGGTCAGCAGATGGTCCCGGCAGCGTTCCGCGAAAAACACTTCCGGCGTTGGAATCCCGATCCGCTGCAAATGCAACGCCCCGGCCAGACAGCGGAAGGGCCGCGGCAACTGAAAATACCGCTTCAAGCCATGCAGTACGCCGCGCGGCCGGTAATATTTAATGAACAGTTCATCGTGCAAACCGGCCTGAACCGATCGGGAGTTTTTCAATAGATGTTCCGGAGCGGATTCCCGTATGCAGGCCAGAGTTCGACGGAACCGCTCTCTTTCCTCCTGACAGGAGGTCAGAATGAAAAAAGAGCCGTGTGGTTCCGTTACGAAAAGATACCCATTGCCGCCGGAGCGGCAATGGTTCGGACTCCTTTTCAGGTATGTCGAAAAGGAAGCCATCTGAAGGTATCTCAGAGGTTTTCGACAACGAGATCGCCGACTTCGGAAGTGGAGTATCCCATCTTGCCGGCGGCCACGGATTTGAGCTTGTTGCCGGTGACGTAGGCAATGCTGCGCTCAATGGCGGCTGCCGCTTCTTTTTCGCCGAGGAAATCCAGCATCATGGCACCGGCGCCGATGGCGGCGAGCGGATTGATGACGCCGAGTCCGGTGTATTTCGGGGCGGATCCGCCGATCGGTTCGAACATGCTGACGCCTTCCGGGTTGATATTGCCGCCGGCGGCGGTTCCCATGCCGCCCTGCGTCATGGCGGCAAGGTCGGTGATGATGTCGCCGAACATGTTGCTGGTGACCAGCACGTCAAACCATTCCGGATTTTTGATCATCCACATGCAGGTTGCGTCCACATGGCAGTAGGCGGTTTTGACATCGGGATAATCGGCGGCGACTTCGTGGAATACCCGTTCCCACAGTCCGAAGACATAGGTGAGCACGTTGGTTTTGCCGCAGAGCGTCACCTGGGCGATCTTGCCGGCGGCGATATCTTCGGGGGAGAGGCCGCGCCAGGGATTATCCTTGCTGTGACGCCGACGGGCTTCTTCGAATGCAAAACGGATGCAGCGTTCCACCTGAAAATAGCTGTAGACCATTTCCTGTACCGCCACTTCCTGTTTCGTTCCCTGCTGTGAGGTGCCGCCGATACCGCAATAGACGTCGCCGACGTTTTCTCGGACGACGACATAATCAATATCCTCCGGTCCCTTGTTGGCCAGCGGGGTTTCCACACCGGGATAAAGTTTGACCGGCCGCAGGTTGATGTACTGGTCCAGATCGAAGCGCAGTTTCAGAAGAATGCCTTTTTCCAGCACGCCCGGTTTGACTTTCGGGTGGCCGATCGCCCCGAGGAAGACGGCGTCATATTTTTTGAGGGTTTCCGCCGCATCTTCCGGCAGAACGCTGCCGGTGGCCAGGTAACGTTCGCCGCCCCAGTCAAAGGTGTCGGATTCCAGCTGGAAGCCGAATTTCTTCGCTGCAGCGTTCAGTACTTTCATGCCTTCCGCCACGACTTCCGGGCCGGTACCGTCTCCGGGAAGTACGGCGATCTTGTAGGTTTTGTCCGCCATTTTGTTCTCATCTCCTTATGGCTGTCATCATTGAAAGCCGATTGATTCCGAAAATCTTTTCATTCCGGCAATATACCGCCATCATGGTTGCTTGTCAATCATCAAAGAGCGCAGCTCCCGTACTTTCTCCTCAATATCCGGTGCCGTGGTGATTTCCGTCACCATGGCGATCCGTTGTACTCCGGCCGCGCGCAGCTCCGCAATGTGGCGGGCCTTAATACCGCCCATCACCGTGAACGGGAGACCGGCACGTGGCGCGATTTCGAGGATGGCTTCCACGCCGAGAGCGCCGCAGGAGACCTGTTTGGTGCCGGTCGGATAAATCGGTCCGATATTGATGTAATCGGCTCCGGCGGGGCCGGCCGCGAGGGCTTCGTCCAGATTATGGGTGGAGTTGCCGAGCAGCAGTTCCGGGGCGATCCGCCGGGCGGCGGCAAGCGGAAGGTCTTCCTGCCCGAGGTGGACGCCATCGGCTCCGGCGGCCAGAGCGACATCCACGTGGTCGTCAATCAGCAGCAGCACGCCGAACTGATTGGCCAACGGTCGACAGGCCACAGCCAGTTCATACAGGAACTGTTTGCCGCGATTTTTCTCCCGGAGCTGTACCAGTCGGGCTCCGCCGTGGACTACGGCGGCAAAGACCTCTTCGACCGGGCGGCCCAGGGTAAATTCGGACGACAATACCGGATACAGATCGGCTTCGGCAAAGGCCGCGCGCCGTTCCTGACGGTTTTTGAAAACGGATGCGATCATGATTCTATTCCTATCTGGCAGCTTCGGCCGGCGTATCGTCCGCCTTTTTCGGTGTGAAATCGGGACAGTCGCCCATCGGATCGGCATCGCGGCCGTGCCGCTGGCAGCGGGAAAGAAAAGGATGGGCAATAAACTCGGCGCAGTCCCGGCAGAAATGCGCCCGGGGACCGCGGTCATCCAGGCGGAGTTCCGGCGGCGGCGGGGTGGCGTTCAGCAATGCGGCCAGCTTGCCGATGGAGGGGCGAGTTTGTGAATCCTCCATTTCAATGGCCTGGACGGGGCCGAGGGAGCGGGTGCAGAACATGCAGAAATATTCCTGTCCGGCGCTTTTCCACCCATCGTCGTTTCTGACAGCGCGGGTTTTTACGATGATATGTTCTCCGCAGTGCGGGCAGAGGATCCGGTCTCCGGTGTGCATGATGGCTTTCTCCATTGGGTTGGCATTATTAATGTACCAGTTGCATGGGAGCTTTGCAAATGCCGAAGGGGATATAATGGGGGACGGATGAGAAGAACTGACACGGATTCGGGACTTTTTGGCACGGGAGAGCGCCAAACCGTCTCACTTCTTCTGCGGGACTGGGAGGGGGAGGAGGCTGGCATGGTTTTTGCTCCTTGAGAAAGTGCGATCGGAAGAAAGGAGCTGAACGCAGGGAGCGGCTTCAACAAACTGTCAAAATCAGATTCCGGTGAGGAACGAACCTGTACCGCAGGGCACCGAGGCCCGTGACCGATACGAAGCGAATGCAAGGTTCAGTCATCAGGTACGGTAAGTAATTTGCCGGGACAACAAGAGGAGGAAATATGATGAGAAACAACAGTCGTTATGGTCTCGTTCCGCAATCCTGGTGGGGGAGCGTGGGAATTGATCTTCCCCGTGATCTGATGAATCTGCTGGATTTTTTCGGGGACAATACCCGGGAACTGCGTCAGGTGACTCTGCCGCGAATGACGATTGATGAGGAAAAAGATGCTTATGTCGTCAAGGTGCTGATGCCTGGCTTTGATCCGGGAAAGATTGACGCCGAAGTAGTCGGAGATTTTCTGACCGTTCGCGGGGAAAGACCCGGAACTGTGCTGGAAGACGGTGAACGCTTTATCCACCGTGAACGTTCTTCGGATCACATTGAGGAAACGATCAAGTTGCCCGGTCGGGTGACTCCTGATCAGGTAGCCGCCAAATATGTCAATGGCGTCTTGACCGTAACGTTGCCGCGTGAAGAGGAACACAAACCGCAGGCGATCAAAGTTCAGGTGGGTAAATAATTAGGATCGGGAGAGAGGAGGATATTATGGATATGGAAAAAAATGATGAAAAGAATGTGACCCAGGCCGTCCCGGTGGAACCGGTAACGCATACCCCTGCGTGCGATGTGATTGAGCAGGCCAACGGCGTCCGGGTTTTGCTGGATATGCCGGGGGTGGATCCCGATCAGGTGGACATTGACGTGAATAACCGGATTCTAAAGGTTACAGCATGCAGTCCGTTCATCTGGCGTGGGCGTCCGGTCCGTTACTGCCGGTCGTTTCAGTTGTCCGACGACATCGACAGTTGCCGAATCTCCGCCAGCTTCAAGCATGGGGTGCTGGATCTGTCCATGCCCAAGACTGAATCGGCAAAAGTTCATAAGGTGAAGGTTGAGACAGCTTGATTCACCGGTTGTGAAGAGGAGTTTTCTTTGAGCCGCGCCTCTCCGTCTCCGGACGGGGGAGCGCGGCTCCCTTTTCTTCAGACATCGGGCGCAGTGTAAGAAACAGAACTTCCGGCGGACAATTCCAGCGAAGCGGCAGCAAACTGGTGCCGAGACCGCTGGTGACGACGAGCTGCTGTCCATTTTTATAGAAAAGTCCCCGGTCAAAAAACTCTTCCGCCCGGCGCGGCAGATAATTGACTCCGATCAGGGGCAGGCGGATTTGGCCGCCATGGGTGTGGCCGCTGATCGTCAGATCCGCCGCATTGTCCGGCATGACAAACAATTCCGGATTGTGCGCCAGCAGCAGAATGGGAAGGCTCCGATCCAATCCGGCAAATGCCCGCGACAGGCAGTTTGGATCGGTATGAAAGTCATTGATGCCGGCCAGTTGCAAGGGATGACCGCGCAGAAGAACAGTGGTGTTTTCATATTCCAGCAGGCGGATTCCGGAATTTTGAATGGCTTCACGTAATCCCTTGTTCATGACAGGTGTGTCATGGTTTCCGGTGACGGCGAATGTCCGTCCCGGAACCAGATGAAAACGCTGCAGTTCCCGGGTGATCTCCGACATGGAGAGGTTACCGAACAGGGGATAGCGGTTGTAATAATCTCCTGCCAGCAAAATCAGATCCGGCTGTTCCCGTTCAATCAGCGCGGCTGCGCGGGGTAACAGGTTGTTTCGGAGCAGGGCAGGGCGCAGATGCAAATCGGAGAGCACGGCGATTTTGATTCCGTCCTGTTCCTCCGGCAACCCGGGCAGATGGATTTCTCGATAAACGGCGACCAGTTCCGCGGGTTCAGCCAGCATCGTTCGGATCCAGTGCCACCCGGACCCTATTAATAACACACCCGCAGCCACCGGAAGCCAGATACGACGCAACAACCGGCGGGTAGCAGAGAAAAATAGATTTTTTTTTATAAATTTCATGGAAATAAGATAGCATTTTGGCACATCTTTTGCTATTTTTTTTTACGAAATACAAATACTTCGATTGAAGGGAGGAACATTTTATGAACACTGAAAAATTTACCAATCGTACTCGGGAGGCGTTGAACACCGCCTACATGTTGGCCACGGAAAACGGCAATACCGAATTGAAGAACATTCATGTGCTGGCCGCTCTGCTCAAACCTGACGACGGGCTGGCCGCTTCGCTGCTGGAACGGCTCGGTGTCAGCCGCAAACTTTTCACCGGCAAGGTGGACGAGGCATTGCGGAAACTGCCCAAAGTGACCGGACAGAGTGAAGTGTACAATTCCCGTGAATTCAGCCGCTTGCTGGTGGATGCCGCCAAACAGGCGGAGAATATGGGCGATGAATTCGTCAGTGTCGAGCACTTGCTCCTTGCCATCGCCGCGGACGGCGGGGAGGGCGCCGCATTGTTGGAATCCGCCGGGATTACCGCTGACCGGATTCTGGAGGCACTGAAACAGATTCGCGGTAATCAACGCGTTACTTCCGCTGATCCGGAAAATACGTTTGAGGCACTTAAAAAGTATGCCCGCGACTTGACCCGGCTGGCCATGCAGGACAAAATCGACCCGGTGATCGGTCGGGATGAGGAAATCCGGCGTGTGATCCAGATTCTTTCCCGTCGTACCAAGAACAATCCCGTGCTGATCGGGGAGCCGGGGGTCGGTAAAACCGCCATCGTAGAAGGACTGGCCCGTCGGATCGTTCGCGGCGACGTGCCGGAAAACCTCAAGGACCGACAACTGGTTGCTCTGGATATGGGCGCCCTGATCGCCGGGGCCAAGTTCCGTGGCGAATTCGAAGAACGGCTGAAAGCAGTGCTTAAGGAAGTGACGGAGTCCGAAGGGAAAATCATCCTCTTCATCGACGAACTGCATACCGTCGTCGGGGCCGGGGCTGCCGAAGGGGCGATGGACGCCGGTAATCTGCTCAAGCCGATGCTGGCGCGGGGAGAATTGCATTGTATCGGCGCCACCACGCTGGACGAATACCGCAAGTATATTGAAAAGGATGCCGCGCTGGAACGCCGTTTCCAGTCGGTGATGGTCAATCCGCCTTCGGTGGAGGACACGATTTCGATCCTGCGCGGTTTGAAGGAACGGTATGAAATTCACCATGGGGTGAAGCTGCGGGACAGCGCACTGGTTGCTGCCGCGGTGCTTTCGGACAAGTACATTGCCGACCGTTTCCTGCCGGACAAAGCCATTGACCTGGTGGACGAAGCCGCCGCCGCGTTGCGGACGGAAATCGACAGTTCGCCGGTCGAACTGGATGAAAATGAACGGCGTGTCATGCAGTTGGAAATCGAGATCACCGGCCTGAAAAAGGAAAAGGATCCCGCTTCCATCAAGCGTCGGGAAGCCCTTGAAGCCGAGGCTGCCGAGCTCAAGAGCGCCGGCAAGGAATTGCGTGCTCGCTGGGAAAACGAAAAGAAGGCGATCAGCGATCTGCGTACCTTGCGTGAATCGCTTGACGTAGCCCGTACCAAACTGGAAAAGGCCGAACGGGAATACCAGCTGGAGGAAGCCGCGAGATTGCGTCACGGAGTGATTCCCGGCATTGAAAAACAGATCCATGAAGCCGAGACCGCCATTCGCAACGACGACGGTACCCGGATGCTCAAGGAAGAGGTGGACGACGAGGACATCGCCGCCATCGTCAGCCGCTGGACGCACATCCCGGTCAGCAAACTCGTGCAGAGCGAAAAGCTGAAACTGCTGGCGCTCGGCGACAAGCTGCATGAGCGGGTGGTCGGCCAGGATGAAGCCGTCACCGCAGTTGCGGACGCGGTTTTGCGGGCCCGGGCCGGGCTGCAGGATCCGAAACGTCCGATCGCCTCGTTCATCTTTCTGGGGCCGACCGGGGTCGGGAAAACCGAATTGGCGCGGGCGCTGGCCGAGGATCTGTTCGACGATGAGCGGGCGATGGTGCGGATCGACATGTCGGAATACATGGAAAAATTCAGCGTGTCGCGTCTGGTCGGGGCTCCTCCCGGATATGTGGGATACGAAGAAGGCGGCCAGTTGACCGAAGCGGTTCGGCGGCGGCCTTATTCGGTGGTGCTGTTCGATGAAATCGAGAAGGCGCATCCGGATGTGTTCAACATTCTGCTGCAGATTCTCGAAGACGGGATCGTGACGGATTCCCAGGGGCGTACGGTTTCGTTCAAGAACACGATCATCATCATGACCAGCAACCTCGGCAGCGACCTGATTCTGGCCCACAAAGGCAATGCCGATGCGCTGCGTGATCAGCTGATGGTGGAGCTGCGGCGTCATTTCCGTCCGGAATTTCTGAACCGGGTGGATGAAACGCTGGTCTTCCACGGACTGGACAAGCGGCACATGGTGGCGATTGTGGACATTCAGCTGCGCCGTTTCGCGGCCCGGCTGCGTGATCAGAACATCGGGTTTGAAATCGACCAGGCGGCGAAAGAGTTCATCGCGGAAGACGGGTATGATCCGTCCTTCGGGGCACGGCCTCTGAAGCGGGCGGTGATCCGGCTGCTGGAAACGCCGGTGTCGCGGTTGATACTTGAAGGCAAACTGTCCGAAGGGATGGTGCTGAAGGTGACGCGCGGCGATGACGCACTGAAGTTGGAATGCATCTGATCGATTGACTGACCGAACGAAGGGAGCGGCGGATTTTTCCGCCGCTCTTTTTTTTATGGGGAATCTAAGGTAATGTTCCCTGATGACTTGACATGCGAATGTATTGTTAGTATAATCTTCAGCAGTCATCCGCCATTACAAATCCTGACCGTGCTGAAGCAAGGAGGGGAAGCAAGCTGCATGGGAAGATATTTTTCGAAAAAGGTTTCAAAGGCATGATGAAAGCCATTCTCCTGCAGACTAGTCTGGATTTTTTTTAGAGTAAATGCGATGAATTGGGTTTGCTGTTCTATTTTACCAAAGGTTATATGGGAGATCTGATAACAAAATGGGCCGGATGCGGACGATTCTGGCGGTGGTTACGGGGGGATTGCTGATAGTTGCTGTGGGGGAATTGCTGTTTGGACTGTACCATTTCCCTAGGCAGCACCTGCATTCTTTGATGAGAGTTCTGGCAAAAATTTTCTCTATTGCTCTAAGTGAATAATTGCCAATTAAAGAGACGACTTCATAATAGTTTGAGATATAGAGCCGTGTATTTGAGTGGCGTGAATATTTAAAGCGGAACTGCTTCAGTTTTCGCCATAAGTATACGCGGCGAATGAATTTTTACAAATCGCTTACACTGGTTTCGCCGTTCGGGCGAGCGCTTCCCGGCGCTCCCGGATGATCGCCCGGAGTTTCCGGTTCGCCCGGCGGATCATCGCCGGAGTGCAACCTTCCGCAGAGGAGGCGGCATCCTCATCCGACAGAATGATGGTACCGCGCTCGTCGAAAAGGTCCCGTGCATATTTCCCACCGAACTTTACCGCCGCATACGGCTGGTAGAATTCATCGATCACCGCATCACACCGGATTCGCCGGATTAGACCGAACAGGTCGAAGAATACCGGAAATGTCAGCGCCAGCGTGTATTCAATACTCCAGCCGAATTCCTTCATGATCCGGCAGGCGAGAAAATCATACTCCGATATTTCGGTACGTCCCTTTGTATTGTAATCCCAGCACGGTAATGGTTGCTTGTTTGGGGAATTTGAATATTTCTAATACGAGAGTTGTATTATCATTTTGTATGATTATTTTATGGATGTAATTAAATAATTGATTTTCTTCTTTTGTGGGGTGATTTTGTGAGATTAAAAGCATTTGTTTATTCTTGATTTTTAGTTGAATGTATTTTTTTTAAGATGGATGGAGGCTTGGGGTGAATAGTAAAGAAGATAAGCGAACTCATGTTCTAATTTCTCTCTGTGGTATGTCGCCTGCTGTGATTACGGAAACTGTTTTTGCTCTGACCGAGTCTGGAGATCCACCTGAACAGGTGATTGTCATTACTACCAGCGCCGGAGCAGTTGGCCTTCGTGAAAAACTTTGGAATTCCGGAGTATGGACCACACTGATGAGGCGATTGCCATATAAGATCGATTTTTCTTTGAATCAGAAACATTTGCGCTTACTGCCAGATGGTGATCGTGACGCTGCGGATGTGGTTCATTCTCCGACAGTGGAGAATGCTGCTTCTTTCATTCTGGATGTATTACGGCAATATACTGAAAATCCCGATACCCGGATTACCTTTTCAATCGCCGGAGGGCGCAAAACCATGAGCGCACTCGGCGCATTGTGTATGAGCTTGCTCGGACGGCATGATGATCGACTCTGCCATATTCTGGTGAATCCGCCATTTGACGACCCGATGCTGAATCCCGTATTTTACTTTCCCCAGCCTGGACGGATTCACACAGACCGCAATGGGAATGTGTATGATTCCGGAACCGCCGAGCTGACGCTGTCGGATCTCCCGTTCGTGCAGTGCAGATATTTGTTGGCCAACGAGCTGGGGCGACTTCCTGGTGACTATGTACGGATGGTTGAGTTGGCGAACCGCACGGTGACGCGGCTGAAACCTTCGGAAAAACTCGAACTGGTGCCAGCACAGTTGACCGTCCGGATTGGGAATGGGGCTTTTCGACTTCAATTCCGGCAATTTCTGCTCTATTGGATGCTGGCCGAACGGCGCAGCAGGGGGCTGGATCATTTGTATCACCGCAAAGACCTCTATGAGGAATTCGTGGGGTTTGTCGAACACGTGCAGAAAAAAGTGCCGCAACGCTACTGGTATTCCTGCTCCGCTCTGCAGGAGAATGATAAAATCCGGGAGGATACTTTAAACAAAAGAGTATCCGACCTTGCCGCTGTGCTGAAGAAACGAAATGTGCCGGAATCTTTTCTGCCGACGCGGGGAAGAGGGATTTACGGTCTCGGGCTGGAGCCGGGACAAATCCACATCCGGACATCCGGCGGAAGTCCGGAAAGTGGTTCTGCCGATCGGACCGAATTATAATAATTGATGAAGTCAAAAAAGTGAATCATTTCGTTTTCATCAGCTTTTGCTAAATCAACAGGGAGGAAAGATGGACAAACGGGAAGAACAATTCAAACGGATGGTTCTGGCGTATCTGCACGATCCGCCGCATAAGGTACTGGACCTGCTCAGGCATGAGGAGTTTGCGGCGGCCTTTATCCGGACCGTATGGGTGGATTGTCCGACGGGCAGCGAGGATCTGCGGTATGAGCGGTTGGCGGAAGACGGCGATCCTTATTTCTGGGAAAACACGCCGGATCACGCCGCCGCGGCGGCGGACCGGGTGATTTTCCCGAACCACTCGGCCGGAGCGGGCGGTTGTTTTTCTGATCGGAACAGCCACCGGGGAACGATCAAGCATCCGCTTGGGGCGGGAGAACGGCAGATCGTCTGTCCGGTTACCGCGGCAAAGGCGGAGGAGCAGTTGCAGGACAGCTTCGGGGGGATCAAGGCGGAGTCGTGGCGGGAATTCTTCTTTCTGCTCTGGCGGCGCTGGCGGGAGGCGAGTGCGGCGATCAATCCGGCGCTGGCGGCGTTGCCTGCAGATTCCAGAATTCCCGATCATACGATATGGCTGCATGCGGATTTGACCGCGGCGTTCGAAGCGTGCAGAACCGGTGGCGGTTCCCGGCTTGAACCGGCGTTTCTGCTGTTTCAGCTCGGACCGGTCCAGGAATGGATTGCGGCAGCGCGTTCCACGCGGGATTTGTGGAGCGGCTCGTATCTGATTTCGTGGTTGACGGGGCAGGCGATCAAAGCGGTGACCGACGAGATCGGGCCGTCGGCGGTGATCTTTCCCGCATTACGCGGACTCGGAATTTTTGACGCGGTCAACCGGGAATTTTTCGAGCACGTTTTCTACCAGGGAAAAGACGGTCAGAGCGACTCCCTGTGGCAGCGGCTGTACGGAACATCCCGGGAAACGGAGAATGCAGACAGTGCGTTGTTTCATCCGACCATTCCGAATCGTTTTCTGGCGCTCGTTCCCGCCTCGCGGGCGGCGGAACTGGCAGGCCGGGCGGAACAGGCGGTACGAGACGAGTTGAAAAAAATCAGCGACCACTGTTTTAAGGAGCTGAAGAAGCTGGCACAACGGGATATCTCCTCCTGGCGGCCGCGTTGGGAGAAACAGGTGGAACTCATGCCGCAGATCACCTGGCAGACGCTTCCTTTTCATACGGATCTAGATCAGGCGCTTGCCGTGTTGGAGAAGATAGATCCCGCGCAGGCGGAACGGATGCGGCAGGTCCGGCGCCTGGCGGAAGAACTTATTCCGGAAAAACAGCGCGACGGCCGTTACTATCGCAGGTGCGAGCGTTGCGGAGAACACCCGGACCGCTGCTCCCATGCGGAGAAGAGATGGAGCCTCAATCGACCGGAATTGGCCTGGGGGGCGAATTTTGCGGAAGTGAGCCTGCGCCTGGCGGCCCGCCGCAACACGCGCGACTTTGCCGCGTTCGTTACCGATGACCATCAGGAAGGCGTTCCGAAGGATATGCTGACCGGTAAAGAAGAGGCGGTCGGAGACGAGGCGTTTTGGAAAAATCCCCCCGGGATTTTCAAGGACAATGAGGGACCGTATGGTGCCATGAACATCATCAAGCGCCTCTGGTGTGCCCCTGACTGCGGTTATCTGGTTCGGGCGCTGAATTTTCCTCCCCAACGGGTTAATGCGTTTCTGCGTTTTGAATCGACACCGGAACTGGCGGGGAAGCGCGGCTATTTCGCGATTCTCGCACTGGACGGCGACGAGATGGGCAAATGGATCAGCGGAGAGAAGACGCCGGGGTTTCTGGAACAGCTCCGGGAAAATACGCGGGTGTATTTTGAGCGGCTCGGCGTAACGCCGGATTATCGGCGTCAGGTGACGCCTGGCTACCATCTGCAATTCAGTGAAGCTCTGGCAAATTTTGCTTCAAAATTTGCGGGACGGATCGTCGAAGAGCACGGCGGCTGTCTGATCTATGCGGGCGGCGATGATGTACTGGCGGCGCTGCCCGCAGAGAAGGCGCTGGATTGTGCCGAGGCGCTGCGGAAAGCTTTTCACGGAGACGGCGGCTGGCAGGACGGAATTCTGGTACCGGGTGGCCGGGCCGAGGTTTCCTGCGGGATTGCCATTGCCCATGCGCATCATCCATTGCAACAGGTTGTAGCAGAAGCACGCCGGGCAGAACACCGGGCGAAGCACGATTACGGACGGAGTGCCTTTGCCGTGTCGTTGCTCAAACGCGGCGGAGAGATCATCCATTGGGGCGCGAACTGGCAGGATGGGGCATTGCCACTTTTCCGGAAGTTTCTGGAGATGACGTTGCAGGAAAAAGTTTCCAAGCGTTTCCCCTATGTACTCGCAGGACTGCTGGCGCCGTACCGGCTGCAGGACGGGGCGGAGAAGTTTGCTCCGGAATTTCATCCGCGCGAGGTAATTGCCGGTGAACTGGAGCAGGTGCTGGCCAGGCAGGTGGAGGATAAGGAGCAGAGACCATTGCTGCGGGAAATGAGCCTGGCTTATCTGGATGCTCTGGACAGGAAAAAGCGCTGGGGCGATTTTGAAAAACTGTTTTTGTCGGCGGCATTCATCGGGCGCGGTCATTCCGATGATGGCAAGGAAGGGGGGCAGGCATGATGAATTACGAACTTGAATTGCAGCCGCGAGACGTACTTTATTTTCGGGACGGGCGTCCGATTGGGGGAAGTGCCGAAGGAAGTGGGGCCGTGTGGCCGCATCCGGCATTGTTTCACTCGGCGTTGCTGGCGGCGCTGCAACGTCGATTTTCGGAGCGACTGGGAGAATGGGAGAGTGAACATCACCGCCTGACAGATTCCGAAAAACGGAAACAGGAACGGGGCAAGGTCCGATTTCATCTGGGCGGTCTGAAGAGCTGGGGGCCGTTTCCGAAAACAGACGAGGGGATTCTGGTCGCGACTCCGGCCGACCTGTTGGCACAGGGGGGCGTTGCGGCACCGCTGCTGCTGCCGGAACGGGGAGGGGTATCGAATCTGCCGGAACCGCTGAAATATCCGGTCGGCAGTTTTGACGGGGCGACGAAAGAGAAACCCGGCGAGTGGCTGTTTCTCTCGGAGCTTTCGCGTTACCTGGCGGGAGAGACGGAAAAGTTGCGGACGGTCGCTTCCCGGGAGCTGTATCTTTCCGAAGCGCGTCCGGGGATCGGGATCGATGCCGAACGACGGGTGGTGGCGGAGAGCCGGTTTTACAGTGCGGAGTATCTGCGGTTGAGGCAGGGCGTTTCGATGGCGGCGTTTGCCTCCTGCACGGCGAAAAAATACAACGGCGCTGAAACCGACATGCTTGAAGAACTTTTCCGGGAAACGAACCGTTGTGATCTGATTTTCGGCGGGCAGCGCGGCACCGCCCGGTTGGAATGTTGTCGCCGCTTGACGGCACTGGTAGCGGCGCCACCGGATTCATTTCCGGAAAACCGGGTGAAATGGGTATTGCTTTCGCCGGCGTTTTTCTGCAACGGATGGATCCCGGGATGGCTGGATCGCCGGAGCGGCGCGGTGATGCTCCGGGAGAACAAGAGCGAAACGGTCGATGCCCGGCTGGTGGCGGCCTGTATTCCGAAACCGCAGGTGGTTTCCGGCTGGAATCTGGCGACGAATGTGCCGAAGGTGACTCGGCTGCTGGTGCCGGCGGGAGCGGTTTATTACTTCGAATGCAGGACGCAGGAGGATGCGCGGCGCCTCTGCCGGATCCTGCATGGTAGAACCAAGCCTGATGCGTTGGGTGAACAGGGGGTCGGGCTTGGAGTCTGCGGCCGATGGGATTTTATGAAACTGTAACGATTTGCACAGATCATCAAAAAAATAGAAAGGATGAAGAATGATGGAAAAACAGATTATTTCGATTTTCACGCGTACGCCTCTGCATGTGGGAGCGGGTAATTCCGTGGGCGCGGTTGATTCCCCGGTCATGCGCGAACGGCATACCCGGATTCCGATCATTCCCGGCAGCAGCCTGAAGGGGGTACTGGCCGATCTCTGGAATGATGAGCAATTCAAGCGGACCGAAGAGGGGAAAAAACTGTTCGGTGAGGATGCACAGAATTCGGCTGGAGCGAAAGCCGGACAACTGCTGGTCGGAGAGGCACGGGTGCTGGCGTTCCCGGTACGCTCCGCGAAGGGGTCGTTTGCCTGGATCAGCTGTCCGCTGGCGTTGCGGCGTCTGGAGCGGGATGCCGAACTGATGCTGAATGTGGCGCAGTTCGACGATTTGACGGAGGACCGGTGTGCCGCGGTTTCCGACGCTGTGACGCTCAGCGGCGGCAGAGTGGTACTTGAGGAATATCAGTTCTCCTGTCAGCAGAAGGATCTTGGTGTGATTGCGGAAAATCTGGCGGCGCTCAGCGCGGATCCGGTCTGGAAGGAGATTGGGAAACGGCTGGTAGTGGTGAACGACGAGATGTTCAGTTATTTCGTTGAACAGGCCTGCGAGGTGGTGTCGCGGATCCGGGTGAACGACGCAACCGGCACGGTCGATGCTGGGGGATTGTTCAATCAGGAACAGGTGCCGTCGGAGACGATGTTCTACGCGGTGCTGGGGGCGGAGACGAAGAGGGCGGCTTCTGAGGTTCTGGACCAGGTACGGAAGAAACTGGCATCGGTCGGGAATGTGCTGCAGATCGGCGGCGACGAGACGATCGGTCTCGGGTATTGTACGGTAACGCTCAACTGAGGGGGGAGGGAAAACTATGAAAAATCTCGATCAGATCCGCGCCGCGAACGCGATCCGTTTTCAGAATACTGTCTTTCCCGGAGCAGAAGGCGGTGAAGTGGTAAAAAAAGTGCCGACGATGATTCGAGACAATGGAATGCTTGCGGCTGCCGCCTTTGCCGCTGAGCCCAAGGGAACTGGAAACTATAAGAATCCCGGTCACAAGAAAGTATTTGACTGCATCATCGAGCACCTTGCTTCCAATGGTGTAAAATTGCTGAGCAAAACCATGTCTCTTGAGGAGTTTATTCAATATCTGGCGGGCGGGGATTCCGCTATATTGCGGCATGTGACGGCAGAAAGTATGGAGTATTTGAACTATCTGCGTCGTTTTGCCCGCAAAAAGGAGGGAGAAAACCATGGCAGGGAATAGTGCGATTCTTTCGGTTCAGCGTGGTGTGGTCGATGTTCTCGGAGGAACAGATCTGCCGAAACTGGAATCCATTTCGCTGCGTTTGCGGAAAATGGTGCTCGTGGGGCAGCGGGTTTCCGATAAAGAGTTGAAAAAGGTCTGCTCCGTAGCGGAGAGAAACAAACAGTGTTTGAAAAGCATACCGATATCAACGTGTACAATTCCCGGGATGGTGACGTTTATGTTGCAACTCGGGGGACGAATGATGGTGGATCAGGCGGGGGGAGTGCTGGAGAACGCCAATCTCTGTCTGCACCGGAATCTGGGATTTCCGATGATTCCCGGTTCGGCGTTGAAAGGGATTGCCCGCCATGCCGCCTGGTGCCAATGGGTGGAAAGGTTGGAGGCGGGGAAAACGGCGGAGGCGAAACACATTGCCGGATTGCTGGCCGCAACTTTCGGCTACCCTACCGGAGACTCGCTCCCTGCAAATGACGCGATCCGGACTCGCGAACCGGGACGTTATCTGGATGCGTATCTCGCCCGTGAATTTCCGGATGATTACGGGAAGGACGGCCGTAAAACCACATGGGCGGGGGCGGTTTCGTTTCTGCCGGCAACGCCGGCCGACGGGAAATGGAAGCTGGTGGTGGATGTGTTGAATTTCCATCAGAATAGCGATTGCAGGAATCCGGTTCCGGTTTTTTTCCCAGCGGTGGAGCGAGGGACGAAGTTTCGATTTGTCGTCGCTCCTATAGCCGGAAGGTGTACCCCAGAGATACTAAATTTCGCGGTGGAAATGCTGAAAATGGGGCTGAGCACCGGAGGTGTCGGCGCCAAGACCGCCGCGGGATACGGCTGGTTCGATCCTGCTTCAGAGGAGAAGGTGGTTGACCATTCCACCTGTTCCCGGGAGGAACTCGAGGCGATTTCCCAGCAAGAGGTGAATCAGCTTTCATTCATGGGCTTGGAGGACACGGTGGATTCGCTGGCATCCCGAGATGAGTTGTTTCAGCGGCTTTATCTCATCCGTCTGACGAAAGAAAAAGCAAAAGTCATGCGCCGATGGGAGAAGAAGGGCGATTCCCGTCTGCAACAGGTGCTGGAGATTGCCGGAAAACTCAATATGGAGCTTACGTACAAATGAAAGACCAGTATGAGTTCGAGTTGTTGACGCCGTGTTTCTGCCATGGTGCATTTCCGGAGGAGGTGGCGGAAATGCGCGTTCCATCGATTCGCGGTCATCTTCGGCGCTGGCATCGGTTCCTCTATGGAGAAGAGGATATGAAGCAGACCTGGGGAACCGCGGGCAGGGAAGTGGTCAGCAGCCGGGTAATCCTGCGTCTTATGACCAGTGACGGGAAGGCCGAGGAGTGGGAACCGCAGCAGGTCCTCCCGCATGCGAAACGCGAACTGTATGGGAAACGCGAACCGCATGCGAAACGCGAACAGAAGACTTTTTCTCGTAGTGCATTGAAAAGCGGAATGAGTTACCGTTTGCTGGTTTCTTTTCGTCCGCTGACTTCGGAGCAGGTGCGGGAGCGGGTGGATCAGGTTATCACGAGCTGGCTTTATCTGGGATGTGTCGGGATGAGGAACACCCGGGCGTTTGGTTCGGTCTGGCCGAAGGACAAGTCCCCAGATTTGATTGAATTCTCCCGAACGGTGAAAACAGCGGCGGAAAAACTGGCGATAAAGGTTTCCGTAAAAACGTTGTCGAGCCCCAATCTGGCCATCTGCTCGGATACATTGAGCGGGGCGGAAAATGAACAGTATTTCGGTTATGTCCATGGAAAAGAACGGTTGACATCTCCTCTGAAAATGAAGTACATTCGCCTTGCCGACGGTTTCCATCTGGTACTGTATGCGGAATGCGACGCAATCATTTCCGGGGCGCTGATGCAGTTGCGTGAACATAAAAAGCCTTTGGGGGGGATGGAGTTCAAATCCATTTCTGCGGAGGTTCGGCGGTGATGGAGTCGATGCTGATCGGGAATACGTTTCCGCTGACCTTGATGCGGCGGCGCCTGACGGTGGACGTCGTGCCGCTGACGGAACTGCTGCGGGCGGTGAAGGGAAAACGGATCGCCTCTTTCTGGGGACACGCCAATACGCTGCGCGCAGCTTCGGCGGCGGTGGGCGTGGATCTCACTCCGGCGACGGAACGGCCGGTGCTGACGCTTTCCCCGGAAGGATTGCCCATGCTGGACGGTGAGGTGTTCCGCGAGTGCTGGATTCTCTCGCCGGACTGCCGTCGGAATTTCCGCCCGTCCATCGGAGAGGAACTAAAACCCGAAGAAATCCGCGGCTGGCAATGTTTGCGGCTTATCTGGCAAATATCAGAATCAAAATAAAGGAAAGAAATATGTGCTCATTTACCACTCAGGTCGTCATCGTTTCTGCCCAGGCCACCCCCAACGTGCTCGCAGTGATGGACGAGTCCATCCGCCCGAAGGAAGTCATTCTCTGCGCCACGGATCAGATGCGCGGGAAGGCCGAGGTGCTGCAGGCCTATTTTAAACGAAACCAGATTGCAGCGTGGATATTTGACCTCGGGAATGCGTATGATTTCGCGCAGCTTCAGGATAAATTCCTGGAACTGGCTGTGAAACTGGCGAGCAGGAAGGCGGAGGTCGGAGTCAATCTGACCGGCGGGACCAAGCTCATGACCATGGCGGCGCAACGAGTTTTCTGGGATGATTTCTCCTGTTTCTACGTCAATCCGGAGCGGAATGCCATTCAGTATATTTCAGAGGAAGGCACCCCGGAACATCAGATGAAAGAACAGTTGAAAATCCGTGATTTTTTCGCGATCCACGGCTATGAGGTTACCCATTCTGAAAAGAAAAAGGTTTCTGACAAGACCAGAGCGCTCTGCCGGGAACTCCTGCGGAATCATCAGCAGTATGCATCGGCCCTGGGCACCCTCAACTATCTGGCTGGAGAAGCTGCCAAGGCGAAAGATCTGACTGTACATAACAACATTCCGGAAAAATCATGGAATCTGCTCAAACTCTTTCAGGATCACGGTTATATTTCCTATTATGATGATCGGAAAATCCAGTTTGCCGACGAGGAGAGCCGCCGTTTCTGCCAGGGGTTCTGGCTGGAGGACTGGGTGGCCTGCGCGCTGGAGGAGCTGAACCGACAGCTGGAGCTGCAGGACTACGCATCTTCCATCAGGATCAAGAGTCAAAACGATGCCGAAAACGAGATCGACGCGGCGTTTCTGTACCGGAACCGGCTGTACCTTGTCGAATGCAAAACCGCCGATTTGTCGGAGGATGTCAAAATCGCTCCGCCGCTCTATAAACTGGACAGCCTGCATCAGTTGCCGGGCTTTTTTACCCGGATGATTCTGGTGAGTTATCAGGCGCTGGATTCCCACGGTAAGCAGCGGGCCGAGGATTTGCGTGTGACGGTGGTGGAGCCGAAAAATCTGCTGGGATTAGCTACCGTTTTGAAGAAAATGCTGCAACCGGAGGCGCGTTGACCTGATGCCGTCGCTGGTGATCACCCGGGATACCATTTCAGTGCGGCTGCAGTCGGACCGACTGGAACTGATCCGACATGCGGAAACGGATACGGAGCGTCCGGTGCGGCTGGAGGTGCCGCTGCACGATCTGGAACGGGTGGTCATCTGCGGGCGGCCCATCGTCACTTTGCCGGTGCTTCACAAGCTGATGGACCGACATATACCGGTTACATTTCTCAGTTCCCGGGGGCGATGGCTGGGAGCGATTGACTCCGGGAATCAAACCCATGCCGCGCGCCGTATCCGGCAGTACCGGCTCTTTGAGTCGGAATCCGTTCGCAATGCGGCGGCTTCCCGCCTGATTTACGCGAAGATCCGCAATTCCCGGCGGGTGCTCCAGCGGTTGTCTGCTGCGCGTCATGAATCGGATTCTCCGAAACAGCGGGAGGCAGCGGCGTTTCTGCGGCGTTCCTGTACGGAGGTGCGGCGGATCCGTCCTGCGGGGGATGTGCTCCGGGGGATGGAGGGGATGGCGGCGGCTTGTTATTTCCGTCGTCTGGGAGATTTCTTTCCGCCGGAACTGCCTTTTGTGGAACGGTCCCGGCAGCCGCCGCTCAATGCGGCCAACGCCATTCTCTCCTGGAGTTACACCATTGTTCTAAGTGAGATCGAAACCTGTCTGCGGCTGCACGGATTGGAACCGGGGATCGGGTTTCTGCATACGGTGGCTTACAGCATGCCGTCATTGGCGCTGGATCTGCTGGAGCCGTTGCGGGCGCCGCTGTGCGACATGCTTTCGCTGCATTTACTGAATCATCGGATTCTGCGTGCGGAACACTTTCGATTTGATGCGGAAGATGGGGGCACCTACCTGACGGATGACGGAAAGAAGCTGTTTTTTACGGCATACGAGCAGACGATGGCGCGCAAATTCTCGCTGAAATCCGGAGGGGAACACACGGATTTCCGGCAGGTGATCGAGCGTCAGGTGGGGGCGGTGATCCGGATTCTGGAGGGTGGGGAGGATGTCGAATTTTTCCACATGCCCTGAGTTGGGGGAGTACGGGATCGGAGAGTCGGCCGGTTATGATCCGGCGAAGGAGGTTTTCCGCAATATGCTGCGTCTGGTGGCTTATGATGTGACGGATGCGCGTCGGCTGCGCAAGGTGGCGCAGGTCTGCAAAGATTATGGATTGCGGATCGAATACAGTGTATTTGAGTGTGATCTGGAGGAACGGGTTTTTCTGGAGTTCTGGAGGCGTCTGCTGATGTTGATTGATCCGGAAAAGGATCGTTTGATCTCCTACCGGATTTGTGCGGGATGTGTGGCGGAGATTCGCAGTGCGGGGGTGCTGGAGCATCCGAAGAAGGTTTTGTTGTATATTTTATAATGAGGGGAAAGAAAATCGGCATGGGATCGGAAACATCCTCAAGAGGGGGTCTCATGCCGAAATGATGGAAGCCTTTGGGTGGCAATGGGAAAAGAAATAAAATTTCTGGTCTTGGGTACGGATGTAGTCATAAGCAAAGTTGGTGGAGAGGGGGGCCCATGCCGAAATGGGCTTGCAAAGTTCTGGTGGGCAAGCTATATTAATAGCCGCTATCTAAAACCCCTCCAAAGCCGAAAGGCGTTTGAGACGAAAGGGCGACCAGTGATTTCTGTTGCAGGTACCGGGCATCTAAAACCCCTCCAAAGCCGAAAGGCGTTTGAGACGTTTTCTGTACCTGTTTTTGTTTACTTTTGTCCAACCACATCTAAAACCCCTCCAAAGCCGAAAGGCGTTTGAGACTTCTTTTTCGATCCGAACAACGTTTATTTTTACGTCAGTATCTAAAACCCCTCCAAAGCCGAAAGGCGTTTGAGACCCAACGGATATTTTTCATTCCCCCACTGAATTATTCCATCTAAAACCCCTCCAAAGCCGAAAGGCGTTTGAGACATACGGCCATGCGGCCGTCTTTCAGCTTTACCACACGGATCTAAAACCCCTCCAAAGCCGAAAGGCGTTTGAGACCTTCCCCTTTCATTGTCTGAAAATTCCCCGGTCTATCAATATCTAAAACCCCTCCAAAGCCGAAAGGCGTTTGAGACTTGGTAGCGTCGAACGCTACCATGGCCGAACCGTCAGGCATCTAAAACCCCTCCAAAGCCGAAAGGCGTTTGAGACCTGGCGTGAAAATCGTGGCAGTCGGTTTCTTCCACGACGATCTAAAACCCCTCCAAAGCCGAAAGGCGTTTGAGACGACGTCCTTCCCCCAACGGATTTTTCCGGCCATGTCAATGATCTAAAACCCCTCCAAAGCCGAAAGGCGTTTGAGACGCAATCGGGAATATCTCCGGAAGATGCGACCTGCACTTCCGATCTAAAACCCCTCCAAAGCCGAAAGGCGTTTGAGACAACGGTTTATTGCGTTCCACCTTGTCCGCGATTACATCATCCATCTAAAAGCCGAAAGTCGTTTGAGACTTATGAGAGAGGTGCTTTAACCTGCTTAGCTAACGGCCTATCTCTTCCTCCTCAAGCCGCAGGGGGTTGGACCAATAAAAGTTTGCATAAATATTTTTACTGTCTTCTCGACCGTGATTGAAGCCTTTGGGGGAATATGATATAGTAGCCGGAAAAGAATCAGAAGGAATTGCCGGATATGAAGTATCAGGATATCAATGCCAGGACCATTGACCTTTGGGTTGAGAATGGATGGGAATGGGGACGGCCGATCTCTCATGAAGTTTATGAAAAGGCAAAAAAAGGGGAATGGGATGTTTTTCTGACACCGGTACAGACGGTTCCACATGCGTGGTTCGGAGCGTTGGCAGGGAAAAAAGTGCTGGGACTTGCAAGTGGCGGTGGACAACAAATGCCGATTTTCGCCGCACTGGGGGCGGAGTGTACCGTGCTGGATTATTCTCGGCGTCAGCTGGAGGCGGAACGCATGGTGGCGGAAAGAGAGGGATACCGGATCACCATTGTTCATGGTGATATGACCCAACCGCTGCCGTTTGAGGCGGATAGCTTCGATCTGATTTTTCATCCGGTCGCCAATTGTTATGTGGAAAATGTGCGCCCGATCTGGCATGAGTGCTTTCGCATATTAAAGAAGGGGGGATTTCTCCTGGCGGGAATGGATAATGGCACCAATTTTATTTTTGACGAAACGGAAACGAAAGTTGAATATACGCTGCCGTTCAATCCGCTTGTTTGCGAAGCACACAGGAAAAGTCTGGGGGAGGACGGAGGCATCCAGTTTTCTCATACGATAGAGGATCTGATTGGTGGCCAACTTGCCGCAGGGTTTCGGCTTATGGATATTTACGGAGATACCAATGGACGCGGAAATCTGCATGAACATCATATTCCAACATTCTGGGCGACCAGGGCCATGAAGGAATAGGCAAGCATTGGTGGCAGCAGGGAACGGGAAGAGAAGTGGAAAGCGGTACAATTGCTATTGATTGCTGAAAAAAGACCATTTTTCAGATTCCTAGTGAGTTGCACCGCTGCAATTTTTACAAATTCATTGCACAAATAACTTTCATCTCTTTTGAATAAACGATTCTCTTTTTACC
>CALXOD010000027.1 GCA_944389925.1 uncultured Victivallaceae bacterium
TATCCCGCAACAAGGGTTTGAACAAATCTCCCTGCTGCGCCTTGCGAGTATTACTCTTTGTCATCATTTTGCAAGCTTTCTTTCGATTTTATACGAGTTTCTTGCAATAATATATCATGAAAAATCAGGGTTTTCCATTGATATTCAGATTGTTATATGATTTTGCATAATCGACTCTTTATGGTTACGCCCGCCGGAAATACTGTCAACAGAATCTGTCGAGCGCCCGCAATCCATGAACCAAGGTCTTCTGCACAGTGGCGCGGGCTGGGCAATTCTGCGCCATCGTCATAATGCGGAAACCAATGCCGTAGCACTCTTTGCCGGCCCATATGCGGGAGGACATTCCCATAACTCGACGCTGAGCTACTTGTATTGTCACGCAGGCCGGGAAGTCATCAGCGATCTCGGGTATCTATCCTGGTGGCATAACTTGCGGGAATGGAACAATTCCGCTTTGGCCCACAACATCGTACTGATTGACCGGGCTCCCCAGAAAAACAGCCGTCTGGGGATTGCTGAACTTTTCGCGGGACAGGGAGAAATACAGGCTATGCGGTTCGACGCAGCCAGTGCCTGGCCCGGAATTGCCCGGCGCTATGCACGCAGTCTTTATTCCATTCCACTGTCGTCGAAAAGTCAATATCTGATTGATATTTTCGACGTGGAGGGAGGCAAAGAGCACTTATGGTGTTTTCATGCCGACGGTGCCACCTGCAAACTTCCGGAAACCTTGTCTTTCCGCCCGGCAGCAATCGGTGAATTCGCCAGTAAAGGCGCCGGAGCAGATTTTCTAAAAGAAGTATCCGCCGCCGATCTGCCCCCCGGGACCCATATTACGGAATGGCATTATGACCGGGAACTTACCACCCGCGTCCATTGGATCAATCGCCACCCTATGACTCTGATCCGGGCCGTCGGGTCCGGACTGCGCGACCAGAAAACACCGGATGCAGAAGTCCCCCTGCATTTACAGCTGATCCGGGCTCAGGGGCCTTCCAACCGCTTTGTCGCCGTGGTGGAATGTTACTCCGGCACCCCTGAAGTGCTCAAAGTGGAGCCTGTGCCGAGCCCCAATGGAGATCTGATCCTGCGCATCACCACCCAGTCCGGTGAAGACCTGTTCCAAATGTCCGCCGATGGTCGTTCCTCCGCCCTGTTACGCCGGGAACGGGGAGTGCCGATTCTGGCCTGGGCTGAAGGTGGTGCCGCCATTCATGGAGTGCGTTCTCCAGCGCCGGTCAAAACCCGCATCACGGCCGTTCAGGCAGAGCGTCGGGAAATCACTTTGGACTGGCCATTCCCCGAACCGTTACCGGACACTGTCGGGCAGCTGCTGGTGGTACCGGAACGGAAGGATGGGGCCTATCTTCTGGGAACAGCCCGGCAACAGGGAAAAACCGCTACGATAGGTCTTGCAGGACAGGCTGCCATCAACCTGAAACCCGGGGATCATTGCATCCTTCACTTTTACCGTGAAAAACGCTTTTGATAATGGTTGTCCCCCTTTGCGGCAGGCCCTCACCTATGAACCGTGAGTGAAAATTCAATTCATTTGTAAATATGTTTGATTCTGAAAAAATTATGAAATACACTGAGAAACGTATTTTCCCCTCTTCCCGGCAACCTTATACGCCAATTGCCAGGCGCCATCAGCGCAGCCCATGATCTACCAGATAACAGTGAAGGAAAGACTGCGTAAATTTTTATCTTCCGAAGTCCGCGAGTTCCCCTGACCTCCAACCAAGTTTTCACTATAGGAATTTGCCATGAGAAAACACACATTCACTCTGATCGAACTTCTTGTCGTCATCGCCATCATCGCCATCCTGGCCGGAATGCTGCTGCCGGCCTTGAACAAGGCACGGATGCAGGCGCAGAAGGCATCCTGCCAGAACAATCTGAAAACCATCGGACTCGGTCACCAGCTGTATATCGGAGACTACGATGTCTATACTGGCTTGAACCGCTATACCGAATACGGTTTTTCCAGTTGGAAAGCCATGGTCGGCTCTTACATCGGCATACCAGTTGATTTCAATCAGCCTCCAAGCGACTATCCCGGATTAGGGGAAGGCCCTTTCCGGTGTCCGCTCTGGACCAATGAAAATATGAAACAACCAGTTCCGGACGATGCCCCGAACTTCTATGGCGGCTATGGATTTCCCTACATGGGCGACAAGGATTCGCTCGGCTATACCCATAGTAAACGCGGCAGCTTCTGGATCAAGCCTAACATGGTTGCCAAACCCAGCGAAACCATCCTCTCCGGCGACAGCAGCGACAACTCCACAGGTGTATACCAGGAAACCGCCGTTGTCTATCGGAAAGGTGCCAATTGCGGCGTTGGAGACCGGCACGAATACGGTATCAACGTCGGCTGGGTAGACGGCCATGTCAGCTATATGAAAAAGCAAGCACTGGAGCTGGGAAAGACCTCCACCAACAGCTTGGCCAGCGGCAGCAATTATTATTGGTACAGTGGAAAAAAATAACCAGCCGTTTAGTACAGCAGCCGTCTCCAACGTCCTCCTCCAGCAAGTTTTTCTGCGGTCCCCTCCCCGGAAATTCCGAAAGATTTCCGGGGAGGCGTTTTGAGACAGTGCATATCGCCTCAACAGAAAGCCATGGTTCCTTACCGGTGAATATCTGGCAAAAGGAAAAAATGCCCCCGGCAGTCGCATCACTTTTTATTTTTTAATGCACTTCAGATAGCTGCAAAAAACGCTGAACAGGATTGCAGCTGCTATCAGCAGGTTCGGTTCAGGACCTGCCAGATCCATATTCAGGAGGTCGATGAAAAGCAACGCCAGCAAATACCAGACACTCAGAATCATGCCGAGAATGAAAACCGTATTGCTCTGCTTAATCATTAATTTCCGCCTGTCGCTTTCCGGGTGGGCTGAAGGGCACTTCAACATGAACCAATTAACCGCCAGCCATACTACTGTCATTCCGTATGATTCCATAGGATTCCCTTCCATTTGCAAATGACGGCAAGACTCAATCCAACAGATATTTATAACTTCCCTGTTCCCACCGCGCGAATACAGGCTGCCCTGCCCTCTCTCGCCCTCCCGGAAAAATAGAACTTCTCTCTTCCAACCGTCAGCGGCTCTCAATCCTATTCCCGCCTCGCCTGTTTCATATCGCCGATGGCGGCATACCGAAAACCTTCCGGAATACCCGGGAAAAATAGAAAGGACTCGAAAAACCAAGCCTCGCAGCAGTCTCCTTCACACTGAGCTGTTCCTCATGCAACAGCGCATATCCGCGCTCGGCCAGCCGCCGATGAACGTATTCCCCCGGAGACATTCCCAGTTTCTCCTTGAATAACGCATTAATCCGCTGGGGAGTCAGATGAAAATGCCGCGACAGAACAAGGCGGGTCGGGTGTTCCGGCAAATGCTGCTCCAGAAAATGTACCATCTCTTTTAAACGCTCGTCTTCCGCCACATCGCCCGGCGGCTCCAGCAAATAGAGCCAGATCAGCCGGACCACGCCGGCAAGCAATGCTTCAGAGCGACGCCCCGGGCGATGAAACAACCGATAGGCACGATGAAACAACTCCGGCATCGCATGTTCCGAAGAAAAAGCGCTCAGACGCGGCGGCAGAAATTCCGGCCCGTCCGCCGGTAAACCGGGATCCCAGTGAATGCAACTGAAGAATGCATGCTCCGGATCCCCGTCAAGCCGGTATATATGAGGCTCACCCGGACGGATCAGCAACACCTCTCCAGGACGCTGCCGAACCCGCTCTCCGGTGCCGCAATGGAGAAATTCGAACTCCCCGCACAGCGATAAAATCAATTCGAAGTCCGCAAGCCGTCGCGGGCCCCACACCGGCTGTTCAATCCCTGCAAGAGAATGATAGTTGATGAAGTGAATCCGGGGACCGCGGCCTCCCGCTTCCCATACCGGCGGCAATGCATTACGATCGTGCATAAAAACGGTACTTTTGACCATTGTCTCCACCCGCATTTTCTGATATAATACTACACAATCGATCTGCATACAAGAACCAGGGAGTGAAAAAATGCCGATTCAACCGCTTTTGCCGCCTTGGCCGGGTACAATGTCCGGTCGGGAACGATTCCGCCGTCAGATGCATTTCCAGAGTTTTGACCGGACATTCAACATGGAATTCGGCTACTGGAAAGAAAATTTTACCCAGTGGCCTCTTTTCGCTGAAAACGGCATTCACAACAATCAGGAAGCGGATCTTTTCTTTAATTTTGACCGGATCGCCACCATTGCGCCCAATGCCTGGATGCAACCGGCTTTTGAAGTAAAAGTCGTTGAACAACGTGGTGATGTGAATATCATTACCAATCGGGACGGTCTGCTGGCCGAAGTTCCGGTTGACGGACACGACACGATTCCACATTTTATCAAGTCAAGCATCGTCACCCCTGATGACTGGAAACGATGCAAGGAAGAACGCTTCCGACGCGACGATCCCGCGCGAATCCCGGATCTCGAGGCACTGCGAGCGGCCCATCCGGCCGATCGCGACTACCCGCTCGGTGTCGGCTGCGGCTCGATGATCGGAAAAATCCGTGACATGCTGACCTTCGAGGGGCTTGCCTACGCGGTTTACGATTATCCCGACATGGTGGAAGACATGGTCGAAACCTGCTGCGTATTGGTAGAAGACTTTCTGGATCGGATTCTGCCCCATTTTGATTTCGATTTTGCGACCGGCTGGGAGGACATCTGTTTTAAAAACGGTCCGATTGTCTCCGTTGATTTCTTCCGCAGCGTGGTCATGCCTCGCTACAAACGCATTCGTCGGAAACTGGATGCTTACGGTATTGACCTCTGGTATACCGACTGTGATGGCGACGTGCGCCCGTTGCTGCCGTATTTTCTGGAAGGCGGCATCAACTGCCTGTTTCCCTTTGAAGTAATGGGCTGCGCCCACCCCGGTGAACTTCTCGACCGTTATCCGGGCGTACTGCGCATCATGGGGGGCGTCGATAAAATTCAGCTCGGCTCCGGCCGCGAAGCCATCCGGCGCTATCTGGAAACCCTTGTCCCCTACGTCGAACGCGGCGGCTTTATTCCGTTCTGCGACCATCGCTGTCCGCCGAATGTGCCGCCGGAGGATTACCTTTATTATCTCGACCTGAAGCAGAAGATGTTCGGCCTGAAATAAGGCCCGTCAGCGCGGGAAATGGAGGCATCTGGATCCGGCGGAGCAAACAAATAACGCCCAACCATGTACGACTTCCGTTCCCCGCGCTCTTCTTTTTTACATTCAGCGACGGAGCAACCGGGTCGAAATCCCTGCAGGCAAATCCCGTCCGCCGGCTTCCGGAATACTCATTTCGCAGGAACTCAGTTCTCCCGCACTGCCGAAAACCTGCCGCAACAGCCGCTCCAGCACCAGCGGCGTAAATCCCGGTGAATGACAGCTGAGCTCCACACAATACGGCCGGGCCGGATCAATCAGCTCCCGGCACAGCTGCAACAGAGCCGGCAAGTCGGTTTCAATCTTCCATACCTGCCCGCTGCTGCCGCGTCCGAATGTCGGCGGATCCAGGGCAATTAACTGATAGCGGTTGCCGCGGCGCACCTCCCGCCGGCAGAATTTCATAACGTCGTCCACGATCCAGCGGATGCGGTCGGGGACATCCGTGTTCATAGACTGATTCTGGCGTCCCCACTCCACCATCCCCCGCGCAGCATCGAGGTGGCAGACCGCCGCCCCGCCTCTCGCCATCGCCATGGAGCCCACGCCGGAATAAGCAAATAAATTCAGCGCCGGAGTTCCCGGCCCGAATTCCCGCAACAACTCCTCAAAGAAGTGCCAGTTTCGAAACTGCTCTGCAAAAAAGCCAAGATGCCCAAACCCGGTCGGTTTCACCAGCAGCTGAAAGCCCCCCCACCTTACGATCCAGGATTCCGGTGCCGGGCGCCGCCATTCCCAATGCCCCCCACCGGTACTGTTGCGATGAAAAATCCCGTCTGCCGCGGCCCATTCCGCAGCCGACAGCGACGGCGCCCAGAAAGCATTGAGTGCAGGGCGAACCAACCGCCATGGGCCCACCTGTTCCAATTTACTGAAACGACCGCTGTCAAGCAGCCGATACTCTGCTGTTTCCACTTTTTGTCCCGTTCCGGATGCGGCGCGCCGGAAAACGCGCCTGAATTTGGATTATGCCTGATAGACGATTTCCCCGTTGCGCACCGTCATCAGCGGCCGGTTGGTATGGCACTCGAAAATGGCCAGATCCGCCCGCTTATTCGGCAGCAGCATACCGCGGTCGAAAAGCCCCAGCGACTCCGCCGGATTCCGCGTGACCGCCGCCGCCGCCTGAATTTCCGGCAGGTGTCCGCAGCTCATCAAACTGTGCCAGCCGGAATCCAGCATGGTCGTCGTACCCGCCAGCGTCCGCTGGGCAGTCTGGGAAAAACCGTTTTCCACCCGGATGGCCGACGGCCCGATCCGATATTCCCCGTTCGGCATGCCTGCCGCCATTGTGCAGTCACTGATCCCGACGATCTGATTCGCCGGTTTGCAGCGGCAGGCCAGATCCACCATGCGTGGATGAACGTGCCGTCCGTCAATGATCATTTCCACCGTCACCCGGTTGTCAGTCAGCGCAATGTTGGACAAACTCATATCCCGCTGGTGCATCGGCGGCATCCCATTGAACAGATGGGTACAGTGACTCGCGCCGGCGTCGATCGCACGCAGCGTTTCGATATCGTCGGCGACACTGTGTCCCATGGACGGCTTTACCTCGGACTCCACCAGAAATTCCACCAGATCAACAGCACCGGTCAACTCCGGAGCAAACGTCATAAGTTTTACCTTGCCCCCCCCTGCTGCCAGCAGTTCACGGGCATACCCCAGATCAATCGGCAGAATAGCGGCAGCCTCCTGCGCACCGCGCTTGAGCGGATTGATGAAAGGACCCTCCAGATTGATTCCCGCAGCGACGGCCCCTCCCAACGGCTGCTCCATCAACTCGGAAAGCTCTCGGAGATTCTCCAGCATCACCTCCGGCCGATCGGCCACCACGGTAGGGACGAAAGTCGTCACCCCGCGTTCCGCCAGAAGCCGGCTCATGTCCTCCAGTCTCCGGGGAGACTGCCGGACCGAGGAACAGTCAAAACCGCCCGCACCGTGAATATGGGTATCGATAAAGCCCGGCGTCAGATAGGCATTCGAAAATTCATGGACCTCCACTTCCGGCTCCCGGGAAAAACCGGAAATGCCGCCGACCGCCAGAATGCGTTCATTTTCACAAAGCACCGCTGCATGATCAATACGCTTTTCCGGAGTCAGGAGATAATCCACCACGTACAGCCGCCGAATCCGTTTCATTCTTCCGCTGTCCTTTCCGCGTTTCGGCGCCGCCACCGGCGCTGGCGCGCCGCCTCGTACAGCAAAATGGTCGTCGCAGTCGCCACATTCAGCGAATCAATCTTTCCCAGCATCGGAATGCGCACCGGCAGATCGGAGTGTTCCATCCACAACTCAGTCAACCCGCATTGTTCAGTGCCCACCACAATCGCCACCGGACCGGTCATATCCACTTCCGTGTAAATCTGCCTGGCATGCGGCGTCGCGGCCAGAATCTGAATCCCGTTCTCCCGCAGCCATTGAAAAGTCTCCTGCCCGGACGCCTCTGCCAGAGGCACTGAGAACATAGCCCCCGTACTGGCCCGGATCACATTGGGATTGTAGATATCCGTACATTTGTCGCAGATCACCAGTCCGTCGACACCGGCGGCATCCGCACTGCGCAGAATCGAACCGAGATTTCCCGGTTTCTCCACCGCCTCCGCCACCAGATAAAGGCCATCCGGATAACGGGGAATCGACGCCAATGTATGCCGTTTCATCCGGGCGACGGCAATCAAGCCTTCAGGGCGGTCGCGGTAGGCCATTTTCACCAGCAAATGCGTGGCGACCTCCATCACCCGTACCCCTGCGGCAGCCAGTGACTCCAGCAGAGCATATTCATTTTCCCCCAGAAAAAGCTCAGGAGCAAAAAAACATTCCACCAGCTCCAGGCCGTACTCTCTCGCCCGGGTCAGTTCGCGATACCCCTCCAGCACCGTCAGCTGTTCCCGTTCACGATCCCGGCGGTCCCGGAGCCGGATCACATGTTTTACGGCCTCATTCCGGGCACTGGTGATTTTCAAAAATTCCATGATCTTATTCCGCTCCGCGCTTTGCCGACGGTTGTTTTTCCCGGCGGCCCCAGGCGCTGTTCTTTTTCCATAAAATACTTCCCTCGCCGCATTTTTGCAAGGAGGTTCTTGCGTAATCGGCGGAACGGGACTATATTTAGCCGGGAATTTCAGGAAAACGGACGGAGCGCATGAAAATTTCTTTTGCCATTTTTAAATATTTTCCGCACGGCGGGTTGCAGTTGGACTTCCAGCGAATCGTTACCGAATGTGTAAAACGCGGCCACGAAGTCGTGATCTATGCCGGCTCCTGGGAAGGACCGGAAATCCCCGGTACCACCCTTCGGCAAGTCTCCGTGCACGGCTGGACCAACCATTCCCGGGCAAAGAGTTTTGAACGCGCCCTTCCGGCCATGCGTCAAGATGAAGCGAACGCCGTGCTGGTCGGGTTCAACCGCATGGCAGGTCTGGACGTTTATTTCGCCGCCGACAACTGTTTCGCGCTGGAATCCGCGGCGAAGGCCGGATGGCGGCGCTGGTTCACCCGCCGCTACCGGGTGTATGAAGCGATGGAGCGAGCGGTGTTTGCCGATCCCTCCCGGACGATGATCATGCACCTCACCGAGCGCCAGAAGGAAGATTTCCGCACCTGTTACGGGACGCCGGAAAAGCGCTTCCGCCGCCTCCCACCTGAAATCGATCCCAACCGCATCCGTCCGGCCTCCGAAGCGGAAGTCGCCGCCATCCGCGCCGAAACCCGCCTTGAATTCCGGCTGCATCCCAATGATCGACTGCTGCTGCAGGTCTGTTCCGGCTTTGCCACCAAAGGAGTGGACCGGACCCTGCAGGCACTGGCGGGGCTGCCGGAAGCGCTGCGCCGCCGGACGCTGCTGCTGATCGCCGGCCGTGAAAGTTCTCAGCGTTTTCAGCGGCTGGCCAAACGTCTGAAGATCGCCGACCGGGTCATTTTCGCCGGCCCCCGCGATGATATCGGCAGGCTTCTGCTTGGCGCGGACCTGATGGTCCATCCCGCCCGCAAGGAAGCCACCGGCACGGTGCTGGCCGAAGCCATCGCCGCCGGGCTGCCGGTCATCTGCAGCGGCAATTGCGGCTACGCCCATCTGGTCCGCGAGGCTGGCGGCGTCGTTCTGGATGAGCCTTTCGACGCCCGGCAGCTGCACCGTGAACTGCTGGGAGTACTGGAGCATCCGCAGCGTCTTCGCGAGTGGCAGGCGACAGCGCAAAAACACGCGCGAAAAGTGCAGTTTCACGGTCGTGCCGCTACTGCGGTTAATGTGATTGAGGGTTGTGCCCGATGAACGAGTGCTTTCTTGACGAAACCTTCAAGCGGGTCTGGCGCGGCCGGCACCCCTTCGACGCGGTCAGTGCGATCGAAGGCCAGCTCTTTCGTAACGTAAAAACCCGGAAAACCTTCCGGTTTGAACTGGAAAACCGTGCATATTTCGCCAAGGTTCATCACGGCGTCGGCTGGCGGGAAATCTTCAAGAACCTGTTTCAGTTGAAACTCCCCGTTCTCGGCGCCGCCAATGAATATCGCGCATTACGCAAACTCGAATCGCTCGGCATCGATACCATGACCCCCTGTGCTTACGGCTCCTACGGCTGGAACCCGGCTGCGCTGCGTTCCTTTCTGGTAACGGCCGAGCTGGCGGACACCGTCAGTCTGGAAGATTACTGCCGGAACTGGGACACCCATCCTCCTGCTTTCCGGGAAAAAACCGCGCTGATCGCCCGAGTCGGAGAAATGGCCGGCGCCATGCACCGCAACGGTCTCAATCATCGGGATTGTTACATCTGTCACTTCCTGCTGGAACGTACCACCGCCGGCACCCCTTCTCCCCGGCTGCATGTAATCGACCTGCATCGCGCCCAGTTGCGGCGCCGGACGCCTTACCGCTATGCGGTCAAAGATACGGCCGGACTCTGGTTTTCCGCCATGGATGCAGGCCTGACCCGACACGACCGCTTGCGCTTCATCCGCGCCTATTCCGGCAAAAAACTGCGCGAAGCATGGCAGAACGATCGTCGCTTCTGGTACGACGTGGATCGTACCGCCCGGAAACTGTACCGCAAAGTACATGGCCGCGCCCCGGTTTGCTGATCCCCCCGTCACCGCCAACTCTGCTTCTGCAGACGCCATTGGCCCCGGACAGGGGGCATCCATGCCCGCTTATCCGCGTGCGGCCTTTGCAGCGCATGGGAACCAACTCTATGCGCAACCGGAACATAGAAGCACAACACCAACCAATTCAACCACTTCCAAGTAAAAAAAACAGTATTTCCCCTTCTGACTCCCTTGTTTTTTCAATAAAATTGGTCTATAATCTTATCAGATATTCAAAAGTAGTCAACCACTTTTTTGTAAAAAGCTATCAACCATTATGCGTTCCGTCAGAAAACCGGCCTGTACCCAACTGACCAACCATCTTGAATCACTGATCGCCGCCAACGTCTATACACCGGGCGACAAACTTCCGACGCGCCGGGAACTGGCAGCGCAGTTCGGTCTGACTTCCTACGCAGTTCAACAGGGCTTTGAATATCTGGCAGCCAAAGGTCTGGTGGTGCTGAAGCATGGCTCCGGCGTCTACGTCGCCACCCGACGCCGCAATGAAAGTCAGACCGGCTGGACAATTCAGGTTTTTTTGTGTATTCTCAATTTCAAAGAAGGCAGTTATCTTTATCATGCGCTTCAGGGCTTGCAGGAAGAGGCGCTGCGCCATCAGGTTTCCTTAATTCTGCGCCAGCGGAACTATTATGGCCATCACCTGAAACACGCTTCTGTCCGGCGTGAACTGGCCCCGGATACACAGGCCGTGATCTTTCTGGGCGAATATGATTACAGCCGGCTGGACCTGCCGCTGCCGATCCCCTGCTGCGGGCTGGAAATGGAGGAGTGTTACGGCGGGAACCTGTCGCCGATCACGCTGGATCCCTGGGAAACCGCACGTCTCGCCACAGACTTTTTCCGGCGCCGGAAAATCCGGCACGTCCGAATCTATCAATTGCAGGGAGGCGCGGTATTTGCCTCGCGCGGCGCCTGTTTTCGCCGGTTCTGGGAACCTTTCGGAACCAGTGAAGTCCGGGAATTTCGGACGCCCAACTCCGCCAATAGTCCGGATCCGCTTCCGGACAACCCGGACATCGGGCACTTCTTCACCAGCGGCAGTTGGTGTGAACTCAAATTAAAAGAGTGGAAAAGCCGCTGCGGATATGCCGCCACCCAACGGCTCCACATCCTCAGCGTAGACGGTAAATCCCTGCTGGTCCCCGACTATGAACCTGTCTCCACCATCACTATTGATTGGAAAAACGCCGGGAGAGTCACCTTTCAGGAGACACTCCGCCGCCTGAAATCTCCCGGCGCCGAAGCCCGCAGGATCCTTTTGATTCCGAAACTCCATGAAATTCCCTGAAACTACAAGATTGTTCCCATATGAAATGAAAGAAGGAAAAAGGCCATGAAACACACGCTCTTCTCTTCCCTCCTTCTCCTCCTGCTGGGGGCCTCCCTGGCTGCAACAGAACCGCCGTCAGAACTCCCGAAAAACATCCGGACTCTCCGCCCGGAAGCATTGTTGCAGAAAACGCTTCCGGATGGTCGCACCTTGACGCTGGAGTCCCTCGGACGTCCGCTTCCCGGCAAGTCCTCCAAAGTGGAATTCGTCTCCGTCATGCCGGACGGTGAGAAAATTGCCTGGGCAGTCTCCCGGGCCACGCTGGAACATTTTCTGCTCGGGTACGGCGAAAAAAGTGGATTGCACCGCCTGGATCTGACGCAGTATTTCGGACCACACAGTTACAAACCGACCTTTGCGTTTCACCGCGACAGTATTTACATTCTGGCAGGCAATCGCGGTCCCGCGTTGATTCGTTATCATATCCCGACTCGCACGGCGAAAGTACTTCGAAAATACGATATTCCCTATTATTATCTCGGACTTGCGCGAGATACCGGGGGAAGAATTTACTGGAGCACCTATCCGCAAACCGAAGTCATCGGCGTCGATCCGGAAACCGATCAAGTCTTCTCTCTCGGCCGCATGACGGAGGAGCCCAATCAGAGTTACGCCCTCCACCCCGCCGTCGATGATGCCGGCACCTTATATGTACCGGTCGGCATGAAACGTCCGGAATTATACGCCTGCGATCTGAAAACCGGCGTCCGCAAACAGATTTTGACCCAGGAGGAAATCCAGCTTCTGAAAGATAAGAACCGCTCCATGATCCGGGTTCTGCTCCGCGACGGCCGGGTATATGCCGACCTGGCGGGCCGGGTCATGCGTTGCACGCCGGATGGCTTGGTACCCGCCCCCGGCGTCCGCTTCGACCGTGACGTCATCACGGCCAATGCGCGCCACTCCTCCTGTGACTTCGGCAACGGCAGAACCGCGCTCCGTTTCACCGAAAACGGTCTGGTCGTTGCCCGGGACGACGGAGAGGAATTGATCCCCATCGCCGGACTGCCGGTGGTCGGGCACGAACTCTACGCGCTTGGCGCAGTACGCGATGGCGTACTGTTCGGCAGCGGAATTTTTCCGGCCAACACCTTCGGGCTGAATTTGAAAACGTTGCAGGCAAGAGACTTCGGAATGATTTCCGGTGGCGGAGTGCAAAATTACGATCTGGGCGCCGCCCCCCAGGGCGTGCTGCTGGCCAGTTACGTCGGCGGTTATCTGGATCTGCTTGATCCCGAGCGGCCGGTGCAGAAAGGGGTTAATCCCCGTCGTATCGGTGATATGAAACAGTGGCAGCAGGAACGCCCGTTCCGGCTGACCCCCGGTGAGCCGGGAATTTTCTACACCGGCACCATGCCGGCCAAAAACCTCCACGGCGGAGCCATCGTCCGAATCGATCTCAACTCCGGCTGGGTTCATGCCTGGCGCAACCTCATTCCCGACCAGTCCATCATGGAAGTCATCCCCGTTCCGGGAGACGATTTCACGCTGCTCGGCCTGTCCAACATCAACGGCGGCACCGGTACGAAACCACTTGCCGAAACCGCGGAACTCTTTCTCTTCACCCCCGTGACCGGCAAAGTCATCTGGCACGATGCCCCCCTCCCCGACGTCGAACTGTATCAGGGTGCGGCCCGCACCCGCGAAGGACGGATCATGTTTCTCGCCCGGCACCGGGACGGCCGCTACGATTGGTGCCTCTGGGACCCGGCGCAACGCAAAATTCTCCGTCGGGTACCGCTGTCCGGCAGCAATCGCCTCTGGGGCTACACCGCCCGCGAAGCCGACGCAGATGGAAAACTCTATTTCATCGTGCAGGGAACTGCCTACGAATATACGCCCGGCCATTCGGAGCCGGTCAAGCTGCTGGAACATCCATCGCTTCGCACCACCGGCTACATTACGCTGGCACCGGACGGCAATCTCTACTTTTTCGACGAATGCCGTCTGATGCGGATCTGTTTTTCTCAACCCTCCAGACAGGAGTTATAAAATGATGCGCAAACATTCTTTCACCTTAATCGAACTGCTGGTGGTCATTGCCATTATCGCCATTCTCGCCTCTATGCTTCTCCCCAGTTTGAACAAAGCACGGGAAGCCGCGAGAAAAACTACCTGCACCAACAATATTAAGGAAATCGGCACTTCCATGATGTTTTATTTGTCCGACAATGACGACTGGTATCCCCGTTACGGCAACATGCCGGTTCTGTATGAAGGGGTGGCCACCACGCTCGGCAGCTGGTCCACCGTTCTGGCCTACAATCGCCAGCTGGGCAGTTACAAACCCCTGTTATGCCCCAGCCGTTACGGGCAACTTTATACCAACCTTCCCGTGCAGGATATTCTGAAAAAAGTCTTTCAGGAACGGACCTTCACCACCTACCCCTCGGTATGGGGCCAAATCTCCTACGGGATCAACTGGCAATATCTGAGTTACGCCCGGCTCTCCCAAGTCCGCCGCCCCTCGGCAACCATTCAGTTTGCCGAAACCGTGGACACTGCATCCGAAAACGGTCGCGGAACCCATTACGTCCGTTCCACGGCGCACTCAACCAGAGTCGGTGATCTGGCCGCCATGCACGGCAACCAGGTGGTTACCGGCTGGGTGGACGGTCATGTCACCTCGCCGTCGGTCAAAGCAAGAGACCGGGAGGCGATTTATCAATCCGATCCTTTCCGCAACGGCAATTCTGACGGGAACATCGACAACCATTTTGACTTGAAATAAAGGGAAGAATGGCCGGCCTACCCTGTCGAAAGAAAAACAATCTCCGGAATCCTGCTATTTAACTGGAAATCCGATTTGACATTTTCCGAAAAGAGTCTATGTTATGCAACGAAGCCGGAGTGGCGGAATGGCAGACGCGCTAGACTCAAAATCTGGTACTCTCTGAGTGTGTGGGTTCAAGTCCCACCTCCGGTACCAACTATTGCTTTTCTTCATCCCGACGGATTCATTCCGATCGGGATTTTTTCGTATTGTCAGTGACAGTGAAAGCAGACTCCCCTCGCCTCAGCGACTTGGAGACGTGCCTTTGGTTTTCCTCAGTTGCTGCATATTTCCGCCAGGTACGGGCTGCCGCCCCCACCAATTTCAGGTAATGATCCGGCGGGTCCGGTGCATAAGAGAGGAAACGGCACCGCCCCCCTCCGGCGGAGACGAATGCACTTTCATAATGCACGTTCCCTCATCCATTTCATCAAACATTGCGACATAAAGCATTTTCGCACCCAGCTGGTCATAAGCCGCTATCTGCCGTTGCAGAAACCGACCGCGATGTCGTGGAATCGCATCAAACTGCCGTCCCTGCAGATTCCACCAGGAAAAACCGGGAAACACTACCGGGAGATAATCCACCCCTCTCCGGCGACACCAGACAGCATCCGGTTCAACGGTACGGTGGAAATATCCGGGAAACGCCTCCAGATCGTAACGCCCGACCTGCCATGGCGACAATACGTCCGCGGCGGCAATCAGTTCACGTACCGCCTCACCTTCCGGGCCATCGTCCGTACGCCAGGAGGAATCCGTTCCCAGCATGACGCTGAATCCGGACTGCCGCACCAACGCCATCGCCTGCCGGAAAAATGGAATCGATCCAGGCCGTTTGGCAAACAGTCCCCACAAAGCCACCAGCGGTTTCCCCCGATGATGCAGATAGGCCGGGTCTTTCCCCAACTGAAACCGGGTCGTTAGTTGTTCCCAATCCCGACGGAACGCCGCAAAATTTTCGCAATTGCTGGTATCATACATCAAAGCCCAAACCCGGCCATGCGCATTGGCTGCCGCCCGGACGCCGGTCAAAACGGTATTGAAATTTTCCGCTCGTTTCGGAACCCGGATTTCAGCCACAAACCGCTGTACGAAAACACCGCTGATACCATACTCCTGCATCCATCGGAAATGCCGGTCGATGATACGCGGATCCCGGGAACTGTACACATAAGCGGTTGATCCATCCCGGTGGCGGAGTGGAGAGGGCACCTTCTCCTCAGCAGCAGCCTCTGACAAATCCGGCCAGAAATCAATCGAACAATGATCTGCATCAAAGCGCCCCTGCTTATCCTGATAATGGACAAACCCCACCTGCCCGCCATCCCCGGGAGTATTGAACCAGCCCTGATAACCGCACATGACCAGTCCATGAAGGGAATCCGCAGGCACCCGTTCCCGTGCGGCTGGACCCTCATAAGGTTTCAGCACCGCGTCGGCAGCCTGGAAATCCGCCCCGTTTGTCTCCCATGACCATCCTAATCCCCCAACGGCTATTACCAGGCTTATAACCCAGCTTCTGACCGCATTTCTTCTGAATATTGGTTCCATCTTTGCTTCCTTGTCTGTCTGCAATCTGCTCATACGCTGCGTCAATTGATGCGCTACTGTCGCCCTCTTCCCGCCGTGCTTACTCGATAACAGGAGATTTTTTCTATCATACAATTGATAACGCAAAAATGCCAGCTATTGTGTGAACCGAATCACACTTTCCGTTTGATTTTTCCTCCGCCCACCAAGAAATACGACCGTTTCCCGTCCTGATACCCGGCAATTGAACCACAGCGGAGAAAGATTCCGCATTTTCCAGTTGCTTTTTATGAGAAACGGGAGTATTGTAAAAAACCATCGGGGTGTAGCGCAGTGGCTTAGCGCGTCTGCTTTGGGAGCAGAAAGTCGAGGGTTCGATCCCCTCCACCCCGACCATTTTCTTGATTCTCCGCCGACCGGTCTTCTGGTCGTTTTTTTCGTTTTTGGGCTGATTTTGAGTCTGAATTGGGCCTTTTGCAGTGCCGGAGAGAACCCACTGTTTTCGTATTTTCCTTTGTGGTTCCGATGATCGCCCGACAAATTCTCCGGTGAGTAGAGATCGCAGGTTTTTCGATTGGAGAAGCAAAAGTCGGGGACACACACCAAAAATCCGACCTCTTGATTTTGGGAATTGAAAAAACGAGATTCTCAGCTTGCGAAAAATATGTTGTAATAGATTCATTATCAAGCTATTAATCAAAAAGCCTGCAAGGGTAGAGGTCGGAAGTTTTAGTTGTAACAACCCTACCATTTTCAAGGTTAAACTCTGGAGAAAATGGCCCTTTTTTCGATTTTTTCGAAAATTCCGGAAAATGGTCGTCAAACTGCCGGCTTCTTGCCGTTTATTCTTTGAGTCCTTGTAATCGGCAAACAGTGAGATATAGTCAACCAAGGGTCTTTACACCAATCTTTTAATAAAAGTTGTCCAACCTATGGGAGAGGCGCAATAATTTTTGCAACATTTTTAAATTGAAATTTTAATGTAAAGGATATTTATAAATGGCATGGTTCAAAATTCCAATTAAAAAATTTGTGATAAAACTTTTGAATTTTAATATAGAAAGTAAAAATCACACCTGTCCTAACAAACTTTTGAAGGGGTGAAAAAAGTGGAGCCAACTTGTCCGTAATAGTATATTACGGTTGCCTAAACACAAGGAGGCTCCGTAATGAAGAATACATCAGTCAGTCTTTTT
>CALXOD010000028.1 GCA_944389925.1 uncultured Victivallaceae bacterium
ATCATCACCACATTGTAACAAAAGGCGAAAAAGAGGTTTTCCCGGATATTGCGATCAATCGCGACGCTCAGACGCCGCGCCCGGCAAACTGCAGCAATATCTCCTCCCGGCAGCGTGATGCCGGCACTCTGCATAGCCACATCAGTGCCGGTCCCCATGGCAATGCCGACATCGGCCTGTGCCAGGGCCGCCGCATCGTTGATGCCGTCGCCAACCATGGCAACCGGCAAATTGCGGGATTGATACTCCTTGACGGTATCAAATTTCTTCTGCGGTGTCGCGCCGGCAACCACCGTATCAATGCCGAGTTCCCGTGCCGCCGCCCGGGCGGTATTCTCCTGGTCCCCCGTCAACAACACCGGCGTCATGCCGAGCGCCTTCATTTCCGCCACCGCCGCCCGGGCATCAGGACGGATGGGATCGGAAATGACCGCCGCTCCCAGCAACCGTTCTCCAGAAGCGATGCAGACCACCGTACCGCCGGCTTCCGCCGCAGCATTGAGCCGGGAGTCCAACGCAGTGGTCTCCAGACCGTTTTCCCGCATAAAACGGCCGCTGCCGACCCGTATTACCGCCCCGTCCAGCATCGCGCTGACCCCGGCACCGGGATAACTGCGGAACTCGCTCAGCTCCGGCAGTTCCAGAGCCCGTTCCCGGGCCGCCAGCACCAATGCCCGGGCAATGGGGTGTTAACTGTAATTTTCCAATGCTGCCGCGGTTCGCAGCAGCTCCTCTTCCGACACACCATCGGCGGCGATCATTCCGGTTAACGTCGGTTTCCCCTGGGTCAGGGTCCCAGTTTTATCCAGCAAAATGACCGATATCCGGCGCATCCACTCCATGGCTTCGGCACTGCGGATCAGCACACCGCTGCGCGCCCCCAGGCCGAGACCGACAGTGATCGACATCGGCGTCGCCAGTCCGAGCGCACAGGGACAAGCTACCAGCAAAATCGAAATTCCAGTCAACAATCCAAATTCGAAATTGTGAAATCCATACGTCCAGACCAGAAATGCCGCCACGGCACACAGCACCACAACCGGCACAAATACCGCTGACACCTTGTCCACCAGATACTGTACCGGCGGCCGCGAGCGCTGTGCCTCACTGACCAGTGCAATGATCCGGCTGAGCAGGGTCTCACTCCCCACCCGGCGCGCTTCAAAATCAAACGCCCCCTGCCCATTGAGTGTCCCGGCAACCACTTCGTCTCCCACCTTCTTCCCCACGGGAACCGGTTCTCCGGTCAACATGGACTCGTCCACATAACTTGTTCCTGAAACTAGTACACCGTCCACAGGAATCCGATCTCCCGGCTTGACTCGCAGAATATCCCCCGGCGTGATTCTTTCCAACGGAATCTCCGTCACTCTGCCATCGGCTCCGACCAGATCAGCGGTCGGCGGCGCCAGACGCATCAAAGTCCGGATGGCATGACCGGTTTTCGCCCGCGCCCGGGCCTCCAGCAGTTGACCGAGCATGATCAGCGTCGCAATCATTGCCGCCGGTTCGAAATACAGTCGGGCACGCCCGACTTCATTCAACATATCCGCCGGCAGGTTTTCATAGAAAAACACGCCGTATACGCTGTAACAATATGCCGTTCCGACGCCCAGCAGAATTAAAGTAAACATATTGAAACTTCGGTACCGCAACGATGCCAGTCCCCGTCGGAGCAGAAACCGGGCCGGTCCGAACAACAATAACGAACAGCCCAGCAGCTGCAACAGATCATTGAACAGATCCCGGCGGATGCCGACCCACTGCGGGCGGCAATTGATCACTGTAAGCAGCACCGTCATCAGCAAAGCCACCACAAAATTCCGTCGCAATGAGCGGTATTCCGCATCGTCCCGACCGTCTTCAAGCTTCGGTGTCACATACAACGGTTCCAGATCCATGCCGCATTTCGGGCAGGCGCCGGGGTGGTTTTCCCGAACTTCCGGGTCCATCGGACAACTGTAAACCACCTCCTCGGCTGTGTCTCCGGACAACGCAGCGGCCCTGGGAGCAGCTTTTCCGGTCAGCGGCTGCCGCAGATATGCCGCCGGATCAGCAAGAAACTTTTCCCGGCAGGAGGCGCAGCAGAAATAATAAGTCCTGCCTTCATAGTCCGCCTGGATATCGGAATCAGTACTGACTGTCATATGACAGACCGGATCAGTTGCTTTTTCCTCCAGGTATGCCGCCGGATCAGCAAGAAACTTTCCCGGCAGGAGGCGCAGCAGAAATAATAAATCCTGCCTTCATAGTCCGTCCGTACGGTGGATTCCTCGCTGACGACCATGTGGCAGACCGGATCAATGGCCTGATTTTTCATAAAAGGCATCTCCCTGTCAAAAAACTATATTCGTTTTTACAATAATCGTTCAAAATAAAAATTCAAACCAGTTGTATTTCCATCCAAGTGGCTTTATATTATTTAGATCATGAAATCCGCCGTTGTAAAATGCAACGACGCTTTTCCGGAGTCAATACGAAAGGAACATTCATGGGGAAGACCATTTTACCGCTATTGCTGTTTCTGACCGTTTTCTGCGGTCTGCACGGTATTTGCCACCCCGGCCATTTGATTTCCGGCCCCGGCATCCCCATCCGACCGGCAGAAAATGCGGTGGAAAATCTCCATCTGCCGGAATATTCCGCTCTGCCGGCAAGCGCTGCCCACGCATTTCGTCAACAGCATCCCGGAAAATCCCTGAGAAGGGATGCCGATGGCACATCTCCGGTGTATGCCGCCCTGGCCGATCTTACGGTAGAACCAGTGCTCATCGCCATTTCCGGCAGGAAGTGTGAATGGACTTCCGACCGGGAAATCATCTACCGGGCACGACGGACACTTCCGGCACGGGCGGGCCCACGAATTTGATCCTTCTTTCTTCTCTTTGTTTTTTTATTATTGAAAAATCGAAGTCGTATCGTCCGCTTCCCGCGGAAGATGCCGGCCGCTTTACCGCGGTTGTAACTGAACAGGATCATTGGTTTCATCATGCAAGAGGTTCACTCTGCTTCAGGCTCCCTGCCCTATCAGGGCCTCACCTCCGCGGAGGCGGAGAACAGTCGCCTGCAATACGGCGCAAATGTGCTGGCAAAACCAGCGCGTACCCCATGGTATCGTCAGTTCGCAGCAAAATTCAAGGATCCCATTATCCGGATTCTGATCGTTGCCGCGCTGCTTTCCGCTCTGACCGGCGGCTGGTTGGAGGGGGCGGGCATTGCCCTTGCCGTACTGCTGGCCACCGGAATCGCCTTTCTCAATGAATACCGGGCAGGCAAGGAATTCGACATTCTTAACGAAGTAGATGACGATATTCCGGTCAAAACCATCCGCGACGGCGCCTTTATCCAGATATCGCGTCGGGATCTGGTTTGCGGCGATGTCATTTTTGTGGAAACCGGCGAGGAAGTTCCCGCCGACGCCCGGGTGCTCTCCGCAGTGAACTGTCACGTCGATCAGTCGAAATTTACCGGAGAACCGGAACCGATCGCCAAATTTCCCATGGAAGGCTCCGCCGTTCATGAATCGGGAAACGACCCTTATCCTGCAGATCGGCTGTTGCGCGGCTCCACCGTGCTTGATGGCTATGCTTATGCCCGGGTCGAAGCCGTCGGTCCCGCTACGGAAATCGGGAAAACCGCCATGGCCGCAGCCGAAGAAACCGGTAACGCCACCCCGCTGCAACTCCAGCTGGAACGCTTGAGCCGGGTCATCGCCGTCATCGGCGGTGCATTGGCCACCCTGCTGTTTCTGATTTTGCTGATACAGGCAATTTATCAGGGGACTCTGCCGCGCGCCTTAAGTGCCTACGCGGCCATGGAACCGATCCATGTTCTGCTGGGCTTCTTCATGATCGCGGTCACGCTCGTAGTAGTGGCAGTCCCGGAAGGGTTGGCCATGAGTGTCACGCTGAGTCTGGCATACAGTATGCGCCGTATGACCGCAGACCATAATCTTGTACGGAAAATGCATGCATGCGAAACGATCGGAGCCGCCACCGTCATCTGTACCGACAAAACCGGCACTCTGACCATGAATCGCATGGAACTGCGCGAAGCACACCTGCCGTTTCTCAATGGTGCACCTCCGGACGACACCACCCCCGCCGGTCGCCTGGCTGCCGACGCTCTCGCGGTCAACGGTACCGCCAATTTGGGTGACGGAGAAAACGGGCCTGCCGTACTGGGAAACCCAACGGAAGGCGCATTGCTGCTCTATCTGCACCAGCTGGGACTGGATTATCGGAGACTGCGTGAAAAATTCACCATTCTGCGGCAGTGGACGTTCCATACCGAACGAAAATTCATGGCAACCCGTGGCCTCCCTGCCGCAGCTGTCACGCCGGTGCTTCATGTCAAAGGCGCACCGGAAATCATCCTCGAACGCTGTGACTTTCTGCGCGACCAGGAAGGAGTTCGCCCTCTGACCCCGGAAGACCGGCGACGGCTTCTTGCGGAATTTCAGCAGGCTCAGCAAACCGGAGCCCGGACACTGGCCTTCGCTTTCCGGGAACAGCCGTATGACGGAGATGATCTGGATCAAGCGGCGCGGGAGCTGATCTATCTCGGGTTCGTTGCCATTGCCGACCCGGTCCGACCGGATGTACCGGATGCCGTCAGTCAGTGCCGCCGGGCGGGCATCGAAGTCAAAGTTGTAACAGGCGATACCCCCGGTACCGCTGCAGAAATCGGCCGGCAGATCGGACTTTTTGCCGAAAAACCGGAACCGGAGCAACTCATTTCCGGGCGGGATTTCAGTCAGCTTCCGGAGGAAGAAGCCCGGGAACGCGCCGGGAAACTCCGGATCATCTCCCGTGCCCGCCCCGACGATAAACTCAAACTGGTCCGGGCTCTGCGTGACCGGGGCGAAGTCGTTGCTGTAACCGGAGACGGTACCAACGATGCTCCTGCGCTCAATTATGCAGATGTCGGCATTGCCATGGGGAAAACCGGTACCGCCATTGCCCGCGAGGCGGCGGACATCATCCTGCTGGACGATTCTTTCCGCAGTATTGTCAATGCGGTGTTATGGGGGCGCTCTCTCTACCGTAATATTCAGCGTTTTCTACTCTTCCAGCTGACCATCAACGTCACCGCCGTCGGCATCGCTCTGGCCGGACCGTTTGTCGGTGTTTCCATGCCGCTGACCGTTATCCAGATGCTATGGGTAAACCTGATCATGGATACGCTCGCGGCATTGGCTCTGGCGACGGAACCGCCCGATCCGGCAGTCATGGATGACCCACCGCGGCAGGCTGCGGCATTCATTGTAACGCCATCCATGAGGCGTCATATTCTGCTGACTGCCGCGGGCTTCATCGCAGTGTTCATTTTCTGGCTGCGGACCTGCAGTGCTGCAGGGGAAACCCCGGAAGCTGCCCGGGATCTCTCCCTGTTCTTTACTGGATTTGTCCTGATGCAATACTGGAATCTCTTTAATGCCAAATGTTTCGGTAGCAATCGGTCAATTTTCGGCCATTTGCTGGACAACCGGGTGTTTTTGTTGATTGCAGGTGCCATCCTGATCGGCCAGATTCTGATCGTGCAGTTTGGAGGAACGGTTTTCCGTACCGTGCCGCTGAGCTTCATGGATTATCTCGTACTGATCAGCGGGACCTCTGTCGTGCTCTGGATCGGTGAACTCTGTCGACTGTTTGGAAGAATTTCCGGAAAACGGAGGCACGCATGAAATACTCCATACTGCCCTCGATGCTGGGGCTCCTTCTGCTTCCGCTCCTGGTTGTTCTCGCCGGGTGCACCCCCTCTCAACCGGTCAAACCCCACCGAATCACTGTTCTGCAGGGAGCGGAGCAGTGCGCCGCGCCGAATGGGGATTTTCCGCTGGAAGTTCTGGCGGAGTTGAGCGGTCGCCCCCGTCGAGGGCTGCTCGGCGGCGACGGCACTCCGCCTCCGGCAGCCGGCCGCAAGGTCCGAGTGAACGTTGTTCCCGGATCAAGCCTCCGGCTTTCGGCGGATACTCTGACCAGCGACGACGGCGGGGTCATCCGCTTCCGTGTGGGAGCAGGCAACAAAGTCGGCGACCATTATCTGGAAATAATTCCGGAAGATGCTCCGGAGAAAAAAATCCGCATACGCTTCATTGTCGGTCTGGAGCTCTTCGGCAGTGGCCAGGAGGCTTTCTCCGGAGAAGAAACCGATGAACCGCTCCGGGTCCGCCTGACCCGGGCAGATGGCAGCCCGGCGGTGGGAATACCGGTGTATTTCCGGGTTGACGGCGAAGGACACAACGTCACGCTCGGCAACGCCGACGCCGTCACCGACGAACATGGGGATGCCGTCACTACCCTGCGCCCCGGCCGTGAAACCGGGCGTTGTCAGGTCAACATCCAGCCGGCAGATCCCTCCGGGCAGTTCATCACCCGGGGGATTACCGCTGAAGTGCTGGCCATGAATCCCTGGCAGCTGGCCTTGAACACATTTGCCGGACTGGCCGTCTTTATTTTCGGCATGAAGCTGATGGGCGACGGTCTGCAAAAAGCCGCCGGCGAGCGGATGCGGGCCATTCTGCAGTTTTTCTCCCGCAACCGTTATGTCGCTTTGCTGGCTGGTGCCGGAGTCACTGCGGTTATCCAGTCCTCCAGTGCCAGCACGGTCATGGTAATCGGGTTCATCAATGCCGGACTGCTGAATCTGACTCAGGCCGTGGGGATCATTTTCGGAACCAACATCGGTACCACCATTACCGCCCAGATCGTCTCATTTGATATTGCCGCGCTGGCGATGCCGGCAATTATTGCTGGAACGCTGCTGATCTTCGTCAGTCATCGGGGATTCCGCGGCATTGGAGAAACCGTGCTGGGGTTCGGCTTCCTCTTTTTCGGCATGGGCATGATGAGCGAGGAATTGACGCTGATCGGACGATTTCCCTCGGTGCTCGAAGTTTTCCGCCGCTTTGACTGTACGCCGATAGACGGTATCATGCCGTTCGGGGCGGTACTGGGAGCACTGGGCATCGGCCTGGCTGCCACGATGCTGATTCAATCAAGTTCGGCTACGACCGGCATCCTCATTGCACTCGGTGCGGGAGGATTAATCAATTTCTACACCGCAGTTCCGCTGTTGCTCGGCGCCAATATCGGTACCACCATCACCGCGCAGTTGGCTGCCATCCCGGGGAACCGGGTAGGCAAACAGGCGGCCCTGGCCCATACGCTGTTCAATCTGATCGGGACATTGATCATGCTGGTCTTCTTTTATGTTCCCTGGGGGGCAACGGGTACGCCGGTATTTTACTATCTGGTGGATCTCTGCACGCCGGGCAACGCGCTGGGAACGGTGCCGCAGAATGTGCCGCGTCACATTGCCAACGCCCATACTCTGTTCAATGTGCTGACCGCGATTCTGCTGCTGCCGTTCATTCCGGCGCTGGCCAAACTGTGTGAACGGTTGTTGCCGGTCAAGGTGCGAAAAATCCGCTACAATCACCTCGATGCCAATCTTCTGGAAAATCCCGCCATCGCTCTCCAGCAGTGCGTACTTCAGTTGCGGATCATGCTGCGGGACGCGGGTTGCAATCTGGAACGGGCCACCACCCGCTGTTTCTTCCGCCGGGATCTGGAAAAAGAGACGCTCCGGGATATTGAAGAACAGGAGATCGCCATCGACCGAATGCAGCTTGCCCTGACCGAGTATGTGGTCAAAATCACCCGCAGGGAACTCTCCGCGGAACAGTCCGAAGTTCTGCCCAAACTCCTTCACGCCATCAACGACGTGGAAAAACTTGCGGACTGTGCCGCCACCGTCGTCAACGCCGCTCATCGCTCCGCGGAGCCGGGCGGAAAACTCTCCGGAAAACTGAAGAAAAAACTGGAACACCTCCATGAGCGGCTGCTCCAGATGCGGCAGGCCGTTACCACCGCTTTCGAACACCCCGGCCAGGGCGATGCCGAACGAGCCATTGCCATCGGCCATTGGATCCGCAGAAACGCTGATGAATTGGAAAATGAGCATATTCAGCATCTCCGTCACGCGGAATATGATTTATCCTCCGGAATGGCATTCCTCGCATTCGTCGATGCCATGCGTAAAATCAGCGGAATCCTGAACAATCTGGCCGAACGGGCCGAAGCCATCGCCGTTTTCGGCGGCGTCACCACCGGGAAGGAAGAAGAAGAATGAAAAAAAGCAGCTGGCTGCGCCGGAAAATACATTATTATTATTTGAAGATGGTCAAGGAACGCGGCACCCCAGAATACATTGCCCGCGGCTGGGCCATCGGCATGTGTATCGGCTGGATCATGCCGATCGGCACCCAGCTGCTGTTTTCCATCCCCCTGTCCTTCGCCCTGCGCGGATCGAAAATTGGAGCGACGATCGGAACTTTCGCTACGAATCCGGTCACCGTTTTCTTCATCTATCCGGTACAATGCTGGATCGGCAATCTGATCACCGGCGGTTCTCTGAGTTATGCCTTTATCAAAGATGCCCTCAAGGAGCTGCTGGAGGAGCAGACCCGGGAAGCCCTTTTCCGCCTCAGCCGGGAGCTGCTTACCGACTTCTTTGTCGGTGGTGTGGTCTTCGCGCTGATCTCGACTCCGATCACCTACTTTCTGGTACGGTCCATGGTTATCGGCTTCCGTGCCCGGATGGCGGTCCGGCGGCAGCGGCGCCGGGAGATCAAAAAGCTCTGACCGGGCGGCATTCCACCTGGAGACTGCGGATTTCCTCCCGGGAAGCCAGTCCGGCACTGTACAGTTCCTCCAGTGCCTTCTCCATGGTGATCATGCCGTCCTTGGCACCGGTTTCAATCACGGATTGAAGCTGGTGCGTTTTTCCTTCGCGCACCAGCGCCTGAACCGGTGGCGTACCGATCATGACTTCAAACGCCGCCACCCGCCCGGTGCCGTCAAGGCGCGGCAAGAGGCGCTGCGACACCACCGCCAGCAGGACTCCGGCCAGCTGCAGCCGGATCTGATTCTGGTGGGCAGACGGGAAGGAATCGATAATTCGGTCAATGGTCTGCGGCGCGTTGTTGGTATGAATCGTGGCGAAAACCAGATGTCCGGTTTCGGCAGCGGTCAGCGCAGCAGCCATGGTATCGATGTCACGCATTTCCCCGACCAGAATCACATCCGGATCCTGCCGCAGCACATATTTAAGCGCGGTGGCGTAACTCAGGGTGTCCGCGTGCAGCTCCCGCTGCTCCACCAGAGCCATGTGGTTGTCATGCACGTATTCGATCGGATCCTCCACCGTGATGATGTGGCAGGAACGGCGCCGGTTGATGTAATCGATCAGACTGGCCAACGTCGTGGATTTGCCACTGCCGGTCGGACCGGTAATCAAAATCAGTCCCTGCTGCTTGTCGGCCATCCGCACCAGGGCCGGCGGCAACGTCAGAGCCTCCGGCGTGGGAATGGTATCCGCCACCACCCGGGCCACCACCCCGACGTTGCCGCGCTGATAAAAGCCGTTGATGCGGAAACGGAAAACCGTTCGTTCCTCAGATGCCCGGTCCAGCTGCAGCTCCACCGCCAGCGCGAAATCCAGTTCCCTTTTCTCCTCAAATTCAATTCGTTGCCGTCGTGAAGTCACGCTGAACAGCAGCCGTTGAATATCCCCCGGCGCCAGCACCGGCAAATCCAGCGGCTGCAAAACTCCGTTGATCCGCAACGTCGGTGCGGCCCCGGTAGAAAGCAGCAGGTCGCTGGCCCCCATCTTGACCGCCGCCCGCAGCAGTCGGCGCATATCAACGCTGCGGCCGTCGTCCAGCCCATCGATGTTGTAATGACTGCGAAAGGCGTCCACCCCACTCTCCATACCTTTCAGCAACAGCGCCAGCTCCTCCCGGTTGTCCGAGGCGGTCAGCGCGGTCTCAGCGGTAATCCGCTGCTCGCGGAAGAGTCTGAAAAGCGCCCGATTGAAGGTGATCATGCCGCTTTCCGTACCGCGTCGCAGCGCATCCTCCAGCCCCCGGTAATCCCGGTCCGCAATCAGCTTACGTACCGACGGCGTCCCTATCAGGCATTCGACGGCAGGAATCATGCCCTTGCCGTCGGCGCGTGGCAACAGCCGCTGTGCGAAAATCGCCAGAAGCGCCATTCCCAGGTCTATCGCAATCTGTTCACGCTGATGTTCCGGAAACAGATTGACGATCCGTTCCAGCGCCTGAATCGAATCGGCGGTGTGTACCGTACTGATCACCAGATGGCCGGTCAGGGCGGCGTTGATCGCCGCCTGCATGGTTTCCATATCGCGCATTTCTCCGACCACGATGACATCGGGATTCTCCCGCATGGCACTGCGGACGGCATCCGCGAACCCCGAAACGTCGGAGTGAATTTCGCGCTGGGTCACCAGGCTCTGTCGGTCTTCGTGCAGAAACTCCACCGGATCCTCCAGCGTCAGAATATGACGCCGCGCCTGGTTGTTGATCCAATTGATCATGGCGGCCAGTGTCGTGGATTTCCCGCTACCGGTCGAACCTGAAACGAGGATCAATCCACGCGGTTCCATCGCGGTCCGAGCGACGGCCGGCGGCAGATTCAGCGCCGCAATGTCGAGCGCATTGCCCGAATACACCGGACGCGCCGCAAAACCGGGCCCATGAAGTGCCTGAAAGAAGTTGAGGCGGAACCGTTCCCCACCGGGCAGCGAAAAGGAGGCGTCGTAACTGCCGCTCTGCCGATACTGTTCCTCCGCCGCCTCCGTCAGCACGGTCCGCCGGAAGGCATCAATCTCCGCCGCTTCAAATCGTGGTGCCTCCGGCACCGGCTCCACCGTTCCGCAAAGACGCCAGCAAGGCCCCTTCCCCGCATTGACGAAAAGATCGGATGCGCCCACCAGCAGCGCCTCCCGCAGCAGATTGTCGAAATTACGATCCATCGGCCCCATCTCCCGAGATTTCCAATATATTTTTTATGCAGAGAGATTCTCGTTTTCGGCCAAAGCCCGCAACCGGCTCTGCAATTCCCGTTTTTCCACCGCCCGGTAGACGCTCCGGCCCGATTCGGAACGCAGCAGCGGCACGGCCCCCTTCCCGATCAGGTCGGCGTAAGCCAGAAGCAGCATGACATTGGCCGCTCCAGGCTGCCGGTCGGAGGTTTGAAAATACGTTTCAATCACCGCGATCTGTCCCTGACGGTCGCCGCTGCGCTCAAAAAGCTGAAACAACAGTTCCGCAACTTCCGGAGAATTCGGGTATTGCTGCCGCAGCTCCAGCAAGGCTGCCCGTGCCTCCTCCAGCCGGCCCGCCGCGATCATTCCGGCACAGGGAGACAGGAGCGGAGGCGGCGCCTTGAGCTTCCCCGCGCCCCCGAGCAACAGATGGGTGATCCCGTCCGCCAGCGCCGGAGCGAAAAGGCGCCAGCCCACCAGCCCCGCCAGCACGCCGAACGGCAGTGCGACCAGAAAACTCCCGACACCGGACAGACCTCCTGCAAGGAAACCACCAAGTCCGAATCGGATCATCCCCCAGACACAGGCAATCAACAGCCCATACCAGAGCATCTTGCAGATTTTTTCTCCAACACCTGCCCAGTAAATCTTTGCCATATATCTTCCGCTATCACTTCCCGGATATCATGGACCTTCTCTGCTACCACCGTTTACCTGTATCCGTGATCTTTCAGAAAGTCAAGCAGAAAAGACTTGCAAATCCGGAGAAAACACGTTATATTGTTTGTCATTCGCTTACTAAAAAAAACTTTCTGATTTGAAAGGCATCATTTCATGATGAAAAAACTGCTTTTCCATCGTCTGCTGCTGCCGGTTCTGTTCGCGCTGAGCTGCAGCTGTCTCGCCGCCGACACTCCCAAACTGACCGTTATCGCCGACCGCGAAATGCCAAAATACCAGTGCGGGGAAACCGTCGTCTTTTACATCTCTGCCGTGAATGCAGACGGTACGCCGATCACCTCCGGCACCCTGGATTATCAACTGAAGCTCTGCAGCCGTTGTGATCTGACGCTTCGCTCCGGCAAAATCGAACTCGGAGAAAAACCGGTGGAATTCAAGGCCACGCTGGAGGAACCGGGGTTCCTGTACCTCCGAGTCTCCGGCACCCTGGACGGGAAAAAATTATGGGCTGCCGGCGGCGCCGCTTTCGAACCGGAAAAACTGACGCCGCTTCAGGAAGAACCCGCCGACTTCGATCGCTTCTGGGCCGAAACTCTCGCCCGCCAGAACGCCTGTCCTCCGGTGGAACTGGAAAAACTGGAGCAATTCTCCAACGAAGAGCGCAATTGCTATCTGGTCAAAGTCCCGACACCGGATGGGCAAACCATCTATGGTTTTCTGAGCGAGCCCGCCCGGCCCGGCCGTTATCCTGCGGTTGTCAACCTCCCCGGTGCCGGTGCCGGCTATTACGGTCCCGATACCGAGTGGCCTGCCGAGGGAGTTATTGCCCTGCGCATGAACGTGCACACCTACCGTCCGGCAGACAGTTATCCTGCTATCCAGAAGCAGTATAAGGAAGCCTACGGAACAAAACTCAATTATCTGCGTCAGAACACCGAAGACCGGGAGAAACACGTCTATTTCCGCAGTCATCCAGCCATCAGCCGTGCCATCGATTTTGTCGCCTCCCGCCCCAATTTCGACGGTCGTCACTTTGTCGCCTACGGCAGCAGCCAGGGCGGTACTCTCGGCATGGCCATGGCGGCACTTAATTCACGTCTGACGGCGGTGGCTGCCCTGGTGCCCGGATTCGGCGACCATGCCGGTTTTCTGAAAGGACGCAGCAACTCTCATCTGCTCTATCCCGTCCGCAATGAACCGGAACGGTTGGAAAAAGCCAAGGCGGTTGCCGGATATTATGATTCGGCGTTCTTTGCCCGCCGTGCCAAAATTCCGGTTCTGATGTCGGCCGGCTACATTGACCCGACCTGCACGCCTGCCTCGGTTTATGTGATCTACAATCAGATTCCTGGAGAAAAACGCATGATCGACTGTCCGCGCGATCCGCACGGCATCTCCAAGGAGCTTCGGTCCGAAATGATGGCGTTTATACGCGAACATCTGGGACTTGCGAAAAAAGCGGAATAAAGACAAAAAAAATGGAGCGGGTGACCGGAGTCGAACCGGCGTCGCCAGCTTGGGAAGCTGGAGCATGACCGTTTTGCTACACCCGCTTCAACGTTCGAATGGAATTCAATATAACAGAACGCAAGATTTTTTCAAGTCCGGAATGCTTTTTTTCAGCGAAAAAAACTTGAAAAACGTGCCCGGATGGCTTATTTTCACTGTCAATACAAATCTGAACCCCGGGAAGTGCCATGAAAAAATCAATCTCAGCCGTCGCAGCCGCGTTGTTGTTTGTCATCGCAGGCTGCACCACTACCAAAATTCCGTCGGAGGACATTGAAGTCCTGAAAATTTATCGGCCGGAAATTGCGATTCTGCATTCCTCGCTGCCACCGAACTCAAAGGAAAAATACGAAGCAGCGAAAACCCTTGCGGACAATATTGACTTTTCCTACACCCGCAGCGTTCAGACACTGGATGAGATTTTCAGCGCCACCGATGCCCGGGTGGATGTGCCGAATGCGACGGACCAGATGCTGATGTTCTACTACCAGTATCGTGATCGCTCCATTCGCTTCTGCTTCTACCGGTTCGGTGATGTCATCACCAAGGTGGAAATCATCGAGAAATGACCCCCTCGGATACCGCCGCAGCCGACGGCGCTTTCATGGAAGAAGCCCTGAGTGAAGCCCGACTGGCTGCCGCCGCCGGAGAAGTACCTGTTGGCGCCGTTGCCGTGCTGGACGGCCGGATTATCGCCCGTGCCCGAAACCGGGTTGAGGAGGCTTTGGACGCTACCTGCCACGCCGAAATGGAGCTGTTGCACCGCTGTGCGGCAGAACTCGGTGACTGGCGCATGGAAAATGTGGATTTTTTCGTCACCAAGGAGCCCTGTGCGATGTGCGCCGGGGCGATGGTCAATGCCCGGGTGCGCCGGGTGGTTTACGGCGTATCGGATCCTCGTTCCGGCGCCTGCGGCTCGGCGCTGAATGTTACCGGTTTTCCCGGCATGCTCTGGCAGGTGGAGAGTGTCGGCGGAATAAAATCGGAAGAAGCGCGAGCCTTGTTGCAGGACTTTTTCCGCCAAGTTCGCATCCGGAACAAAAAGCCGGCGATAAACGCCGATGCACCACAGGAGAAATGCCCATCATGAAAAAATGTATGATCCTTGTCTCCGTCCTGCTGGCTACCATGGCTTTCCTTGCATCCGGCGCCGAGTTGGATTCGCTATTGCTGGAAAATGTGAAAGAGCGCTGGGAAATGACTCCGGAAACCCTGGCAAAAAATTTGAAGGTTCCGCTCCGCTGGGTCTCAGCCCGCAAAGACGCGCTGCGTTATGCCACCGATCGCGCCGGAAGCGGTATCACTTTCGCCGGGATTCCGGTGCAGGAGGCGATTTTTCGATTCCAGGATCAGAAGCTGCGGGAGGTTTACATTTCCGTCTACAACCGCGGTGATGCCGGAATCTGGGATGAAGACCGCTTTGAAAACACCTGCAAGACCGTGGAAAAGGCGATCACATCCGCTTTGAAGGGCCAGCCCCCCGGCCGTGACCGCGGTCGGCTGGCTGGAGAAACGCTTTATATGCGTTACTGGCAAACGCTCCAGGGAATCTGGTATCTCAAATGGAGCGAAAGCGACAAGACGCCGGAATACCTGACCGTAAAACTCTGTCATCCCAGCCTGCCGTTTGAAACAATCAGACAGTCGTTGCGTGCTGACTCCGGACGTTTTGACGGAAAAGCGCAGGTGCAAACCGGAAGCGATGGCAGCCATTATCTGGATATACCGATGATTGATCAAGGTCGAAAGGGGTATTGCGTTGCCGCTACTGTAGCCAGAATCATGCGTTATTACGGCTCCGAAGTGGATCAGCATGAAATCGCTCAGCTTGCAGATACCGACGCCGCGGCCGGGACCAGTATCCGGGCTATTGAGCCGGCTCTCGAACGCGCCCGTTCCAAATTGAAAGTCAAATTCGAAATGCTCTATGACTGCAAGTATTTTGAAAGTTATGATGGAGTGCTCCGTTTTATCTCCGATTACAACAGCGCGGCGCGTTCTTTGAAAAAAGAACGGTTGCAGGGCAATCGCTATATTGAAATCAACGGTCGGAGACGCACCATCTATCTGGATCGGGTGTTGCAGGATTGCGATCAAGAGGTTATCCGGGCCGCCCGGATGCGAGAAAGGCGCGACTATCGGGATTTTCAAGAGGCGATCAAAACCAATATCGATCGCGGCATTCCGTTGATGCTGGTCATTCCCGGGCACATGCGCATTATCAACGGATACAATGACAAAACCGGAGACATCATCTACACCGATTCTTTCGGCGCCGGACACGAGAAAAAAAATATGAAATTTAAAGATGCATGGGTGGATACTCTCAAACTTATGATCATTGAACCGCGTTAAGTTTTTTGAAAAAAGGAGATATTTTCCATGAAAATAGGCATTATCCCGGAATCGTTCCTGTTGCCGTTGCCGGAAGCGATCCGGAAAGCCGGAGAACTCGGTGCTGACGGGGTACAGATTTATGCCATCCGCCGCTCGACCGGAGTCAACCTCCTGGAATTCTCTCCGGCACAGCTGGAAACGCTGAAAAAGAACTGTCACCATGCAGGAATGGTTTTTTCAGCCGTCTGCGCCGATGTCGGCGGGCATGATTTTCAGATCACCGGCAAGAATATGGAACGTGCGGAACTCACCTGCCGCATTGTTGACCTTGCCGTGAAACTGGACAGCCGGGTCATTACCTCACATGTCGGCGTCATTCCAGACACACCGGACGATCCGGTTTATCCCAACATGGTCGCCGCAGTTCGACGCATTGCCGACTATGCGGCGGAACGTGGCGTCACCATGGCCATCGAAACCGGACCGGAAACCGCAGAAACGCTTCTGCAATTCATCCAGACAGTGGATTCTCCCGGCCTCGGGGTCAACCTGGATCCGGCCAACTTGAAAATGTGCATCAACTACGATCCGGTCCGGGCAGTGGAACTCTTGGGAAAATACATCGTTCACACCCATGCCAAAGATGGTATTCATCTGCGAGATGGCAGCAACTACGCTACCTTCGGCATCGTCAATCCGGACGGCAGTGAACGCAATCTCCAGGCTCCGAAGTGTGAGTTTAGAGAGGTAGCCCTGGGAAGTGGCCAGGTTCCATGGGATGCCTATCTTGCGGCATTGCGCCGGACGGGCTATGACGGCTTTCTTACCATTGAGCGGGAGTGTGGCGAAGATCCGGCTGCAGACATTCGCACCGCAATGGAATTTCTGCGGGCCCGCCTGTAAAAACCTCTGTGCTCTCCCCCCGCCGGATAACAGCGGGAGGAGAGCCTCAGAAAACAATGGCTCTTCTTCAGAAAAGTTTCACCCGGGCGATCGCAGTATTGTTCGCCAGATAATAGGCGTACCCTTCCGGGGTCACATACAGGTCCTGGGTCAGATCCAGACTGGGGTGGGCGAAAATCTTCACGACCTTTTTCATAGTCGGATCATAGGCGTAGAGAACGCCGTCAGCCGCAAAATAATTACGTTTCTGCGGCCCCATCGGTTCCGGATGACTGACCAGATAACGCTTAAAAACAGCAGGAAGGCTGCCCTGCTGCAGCACTTTGCGGGAGACGGGATCGAAAATCAAATAATAATAGAACCGCTCCTTCGCATTGGCACTGTTGCGCCCGAAGGTAATGACATGCCCGTCAGCGGTAAGTCCGGATTCGGTATAATAGATTGCCTCCGGAAAAACCGTACCACTCCAGATCACCCGATCAGATTCCGTATCCCAGAGAAAAATTGCCGGGCTTTTCGCCTTCGGCGTGGACCCCGTTCCGCCGAGAATGCTGCCGTTGCCGAACAGCGTCTTCCCGTCCGGACAGAGAATCAGGTCCGGTATGCTCTGATCGGGAATTACACCACGAAACGCCGTTGCCTTGCGACTCGGCAGATCCACCCGGACCACAGCGCCGTTGAGATGCCCCTTAATTGGTTGGGAGCCACCATACACCCGATCGCCCACCCGGACCAGTCGGGGGATGCGTTCCTGTTGATGACTGGTTTCCAGCCGGGCCAGCATAACCGGATTTCCTTCGCCTTTCGGCCGATCCGGTTCAAAAAGATCCAGCGTCGCTCCGGTATAGCTGCTGATCAGCAACCCGTCCGGCGTATCCAGCAGATCATAACTCTGCGTGCTGCCGCTGCTGCAACGATCGTAATCCACCGCCTCCAGCGTCTTCAGATTCACCCCGAATACCCGAGCTCGGAAAATCCCGCTGCCGAACAAAACATCGCCCCGGCGGGAACCGAACCGGTACAGCTCATGCGGTACCGCTTCCACTGCCGCAGGAATAAAACGCCGCTTGCCGTTCTGATCCTCTACAATTACCGCATGGTCTCCGAATGCAACGGCTTTTTCCTCCGCATTGATCATCCGGTCCGGGAAACGCCCGTTGGCCTTGACCCGATCCGGATGATCCGGCCACGGAATCGCAGCGGCATCTGCCTCCACCAATTGGTCTGGCGTGCAGAGATAACGTTTCTCTCCAATGGTGGTATAAACTTTTCCCTGATACAAAAACACCGACGGCATAAAAACATGTTCTGCTTCCAACGCCGCAGTTTGTTCCGGTGTCAGGATTTGTTTTTTCTCTCCGGTCTTCAGATCATAACGGAAAAGTTCCGGCCGACGGCGGCCCACCGGTGCATACATGACATTGTCATCATCAACAGCAGGGGCACTCAAATATTTCTGATCCCGCTCCGTCGTCACCGGCGGCAGATAAAACGCCTTGTCGGTCGCCGGATCCACCCCGATGGCAATCGTACGCGGATAAGTGCCGACATAAATTTTTCCATCCGGCCCCACTGCCCTGGCGGCAATCCAGGAACGGCCCACGCCCCGGGGGAAAGTATGCAACAGTTCCTGCTTCCGAGTGGAAAGCGTATATTTGTACACTTTAAAGCGATCCCCGGAGAACACGTACACCACGTCGTCCCCATGCGGAGCAAGTTCCGTCCGGTGCGCGTGCGGCCCGAAGTCCGCAGTGGTATCAATCCAGTGTACCTCGCCGGTTTTCAGATTAACTCCCTGAACTCCGTGCCGGTCCGGCGAGGAAATCACGCCCCAGACCACCTTGGCGCCATCCGCAAGAGTTGTCACGAATTCTACTTCCGATTCCTTCGGAGTCAAAGGATTGCCAAGATTTTCAATTTCATAGGTCCGGCCATCCTCACCAACCACCCGGGCCAGCGGCTGCGGAGCAAGCAAACGGACATCCGCCCCTCCTGCAGGAAGACAACAGCTTCCCAGCAAAGCTACGGCCCATATCTGATTCCATAAAAATTTCATTTCGTATTTTATTCCTTTTCCGGCACCAGCACCAGAACATCCAATGCCGATATTCCTCGATTGAAACGCATTTCCAGAGTCTGTTCCCCAGCCTTGAACTCCATTCCGCCAGGCAATTCCATCCAGCGCCAATGGTTTTCTTTGCGGCCATCGCCACCGGTGGCTTCCAACGCTACGGCTACCGGGAGCTCATCATTCCGGGCAATTTCCCGTACCGCCGGTTCCACCCCGGCAGACCGGATCAGAATCCGATAGCGTCCCGGCCGCTCCAGCTTGAAACGCCACCGCAGCAGCTGATCCGACTGGTGAAAACGGAACCCGAATTTCCCGCCGGAAACGAACGGTCGCCCGATGAGATACAGTTCTTCCCCCTCATACTCCGACGGCGTCTCCGCCTCCAGCCGAACGGCATGTTCCGGCAGTTGGAACGATGCAGGCAGCACAGTCGCCGGGAGCGGCTTTCCCGGTGTCAAGGTCAAATGGATCGGCGCAGGTTCGACACCGCCGGAGGTACTGAAGGAAAGCAGATAGTCCCCCTTCTCCACCCAGTTCGTACGAGGTGCGCGCCCGACGTAACGGCGGTTTTCACACCCCAGAATATAGGCCCCGCCATTTGCATCCACAGCCAGGAACCCATCATGCGGCAGAGCCGTTTTCGCCGACAGAAGATGGGTAACTCTACCATCTCCGCCGGTCACGGAATAAAGCTCCGCCGGAAGCGGCTTCCCATTAAGCGTCAGCAAATCATTCCGAACAGCCACGGATAACGGTTGCGCCTCGGGGAGACCCCAGTTACCCGTTTTTTCCAACCGGCATAATGGTTCTCCCTGATACTCCAGGAAAGTCCCCCCCACCATCATGGCACCGATCACTTCGCCATCCGCATCCAGGCGCACAGCTGCAGCCCGGCCGTCGGACACCAGAGTATCCAATTCAAAACGCCCGGAAGCGGCACGGTTGAACACCACCAGCAAATCTTCCGCGCTGACACCGAGTGCCGTATCGCTCTCCCGGCGAATAAACTGCCGCTCCGGGTTTTCTCCGGCACGGGAAATCTCCATCGCGGCAAGAAACTCCCCGTCTTTGAAATCAGCCCGAATAATCCATTCCTTTTCATGAAACTCCAGAAGATCGGACGACCACATGTCGTTGGGGGGTGTTTCGTAAGCAGCTTCCACCACAACCGGCGCCGGAGTCAGCATCCGACCGTCCAGCCGGGCAAAATTCCGGCGAATCGAAAAGCCGCCATCAGGCGCCACCGTCGGTTTATTGCCCTGTGCGTGCAGCAGATAACTGAAGACGGCCCCCTGCTCCGGTGCCGCCACCCGGTCCAACGTAATAACCGCATCCGGCTTGACAAAGACGATTTCCCGTTCGAAACGGGTCAGTTTCCCGCCGTAAATCTTCGGATTGCCGGCATCCCCCGCCACATAACCGAACGACGGAAAATCCGCAAACATCGTGGTTGTCCCATCCGCATCCGGAGTCCGCACCGCCTGCCCCTGTCCGTTCACCAGCAAGGTGTTGTGCGCACGGGTCGTTACGGCGTAAGAATGGAAGTGCTTGCTGCCCCACCAGTCATAATAACCGCCGTCCACCACCAGTTTGTCCCCATAGGCGTTAATCGAAAAACTGTTCTGATCCGCGTGCTGATGTCCGGCAAAATATTTGCCGCTGTGAAATCCGAGCGCCACATTCTCCCGGGCGTCCGGCAGAAAGGTATTGAAGAAACTCACTCCGATATGCGGATAGGTAACCGACTGCGGCATCCGCAACGGTACGGTTGCCTCCAGCTCTCCATATGACGGTACGGAGGCATACCAGAGAATCTCCGGATACTCCGTTTCGATCGCCAGCTTCCGGCAGAAACTTCGGGAATAAGTCCAGATTCCATGATGATTCGGTGTCCCGTTATCGCCGAATGACATTTCGTACCCGGCCAGCGGCGCGGAATACAAACCGAATGCAGTGGTCTTACGCACATAATCCAGCGCATATAAATTGATTCCCGCCGTCTGTCGGACCAGATCCAGATAGCGCATGATCAGATTAAATCCGAACCGCCAGTAGGCCAGACCTTCATTATTTTCACCGTCAAATCCAAGCGACGGCAGAAACCGATAGGCATACAGCTTCAGCGCATAATCGAACCAGATGGCCCGCTCCTCCGGATCACCGTCCGCCGCCACTGCGGCAAAGGCAAACGCCTGCGTATTGTCCCACGAATGATTTTGCGCTTCGTTCCCGACAAAAGGATTGATAAATTTCCAGAATTGTCGTCCCCGCTCCATCAGCGCGGCATTGACGTCCTGCCGTTCCGCCTCGTTCATCTCCGCGTATGCGGCATCATAACAGAAGCCCAGTCCCATCAATAAATTAATGGCGGCCAGATCCTGGTAACGCCGATGACTGGCTTTGTTTGGATCCCACTCCCTCGCCACTGCCACTGCCAGTTCACGCGCCTTGGCGATCAGCTGTTTATCCCCGGTCGCCAGCGCAGCCTGTCCGATCCGGGTCATTGCTTTGCCGACATCTCCGATCCGGCCACCGTAAACCCGCAGCCAGTCGATCCGGGTCGGAATTGCCGGATCCGCCCCTTCCCGGAAGGGTTCCCCGTCCGGCGGCAACGTGAGCTGCAACGCTTTACGTGCTCCGGGCAGAATGGTCGGGTCATGGGCAAGGTTGAAAACTGCCAGCCGTTTCAGCCGGGGATGCGGAATGGTGCCGAACGCGGCAAAATCCGGTTCTTCAACGCGGTAGATATGTCGCCGCTCCGGCACTTTCACGCTACCGCGCCGTACCACTTTGTTTTGCGGCAGCGCAGTTGCCCGATAATACCAGATCCCCGGTGTCAACGCTTCATCAGGCAACGCGTAATTAACCGATCGGACCATCGTCTTTGTCCGGGCCGCTGGAAAATCCGGATTATCGGAATACTCCACGCGATACTGCTGAGCTCCCGCCATCGTCTTCCAGTCAAAAAGCGGATAGGCGGAATAGGAAATCCGGTCCGGCTGTCCAGTTGCTAACGCCGGATCAAATACGAAAACGACATTCCGCACAAACAGCTTCACGGCTCCTGCCGGCACCGCTTCTGCATTCCGGGCATAGATCCGGAAATTCCGGATCACATCGCCCTGCGAAAACACTTCGCCTTCCGTACTGGAAAGATTTTCCAGCGGCAACACCACCGACGTCCACTGCTTCGCCACCGGCTTCTTCATGAAAAAATGCTTATTGGCCGCCCCCTCAAAGGAGATCCCGACATAGGCGGGCTGATCTTTCTCCGCCTGCGCCTCCACCCGGTATTCAAAACATACCGCACGACCGGCCGCCACCGTCATTTCCTCCGGCAGCGTCAAAGCACAATACTTCCCGGCCGTCGTCGTCGTCACCGCCAGAGCAGTTCCCTCCTCCACAGCCTCCAACCGGATATTCCGGCGCAGATTCCGGGGAATCCGCGCCTCAGCCTGTCCCGGCTGCCATTCCAGCAACCGTTCCGAAGCAGCCAGATTCCCCACGGTCCAAGCCGCGACTACCATCGTCATTCCGGTCCGGCAACACCAACGGAACCAGTTGTGCATGGCCTGTACCTCCTTACTTTTCTGCTTCCTGCGTTTTTTCCGAGGTCTCCGCCCGGCGATACGATGCAGGAAGCGGCGGATGGTAATCGGTGTCTCCACCATATTTCTTATACTGTTTCAACACATAACACAACGAAGCCAAACCGCAGCAGGCCAAACCACCACCGATGACGAACGTATGAGAATAATGGCTGCCGGTCAAGTCCAGATATTTCCCCACAACCGGCGCAATCACCACCGTCGCCAGGGACTGAATGATCATCAATGCGGAGTAGAACTGGGCGAATACCTCCTTCGGAAACAGTCGCTGCCCGTAAGACGCCATCACCGTGTTGAACGCCATGATCACGATCGCCTGCGCCACGTACACAATTCCCAGGGTCATCGCATTGTAAATACAGAGCCCCCCCGCGGTCAGCAGCACCGCCATCCCCGCCATCAGAACGATCCCGACCCGCAGCGGATGAAACCGGTCCGCCAACATGCCGCAGGGATAACTCATGAAGAACGCCAGCAGAAACACCAGCCCGTTGATCTTGCCGAAATTCTCCACCCCCATGCCGTAATGCTCGGCACAAAAGAGAATATAGGTATTCAGCGGCACTACCGAAGCCACAGAAAGCACATACGCTCCAATCACCCAGCGATAATACGGCATGGAAAAGCAATCCACCAGATACTGCTGCGCCGCCCGCAGCGGGTTGCCCCCCGAATTCGGCGGCGGCGGCGGATATTCCCCTTCCTTGACGAACAAGCAGATGGAGTACAACCCAACCGCATACAACACTCCCAGACACAGGAAGATCACCGGACCATGGGTTTTCGCCCAGCCAAGCAGCCAGAAGTTAAACACCATGGCGCAAATCAGGCTTACTGCCCGGAAAAGCGCAAAAAAACGTCCGATCAGCGGCTGCGGCACCACGTCATTGGACAATGCCATAAAAATCGTCGTCGTTAAAGTGACCCCGAAATCCAGCAGTACCCAGAACACCCCGAAGACCATCAGCATCGCCAAATTCAAGTTGAATTGCTCTGAACCGAGCAGTCGCCATAACCATTCACCAAGCTGTGGCGACAGCCCCAGTCCCAGCAGTCCTACTACCACAAATGGCGTGGTGAACAGCAGAAACGGAATTCGTCGTCCCAGCCGTCCCCGATGGCGGTCGGACAGATAACTGATGATCGGCATCAGAAAAATATTGGTAAAATTCGGAAATGAAATCACCAGCAGACTGTACAGAAAGTCACTCGCCCCGAACCCCTTGACCATCAATGCCGCCACGAACACCACCGCCCGTTCGCGCATCGACCAGGCGAAATCCCCCCACAGCAGCCACCAGAAAAGTTTGGCGATCCCCTTCCGGGTATAGGTCAACGTCCCCGCCGTCCAGATTTTGGGGGTTGCAGTCTCCGAACTCATTGCGCCCCTCCGTTTCCGACAACACCTTCATTCCGCATGTTCCGCATTCTTCTCACTTTCTCAACTGCAGTTGTTTGGCAATGCCGTGCCGGAACGCGCCGCTGATCACGGTATCACCATTTTCCTGTTTCAACTCCACACCAGCCACCGGTTCGGCCAGATGCCAGTTGCCGGCCAATCGGATCCGCACCAGGCGATCCCGATTTTCCGCAGCGACATCCTGCTTTACCTCCGGCAAATCACAATATCCTTCCCGGATAAAACCGGCCAGGTCCGGCGTATTCAAACTCAGCGAAAGCGCGTTTTCCCCCGTCCGACGATACATGACATAGCACGGCTGCTCCACGCTCCGGAGCAGCGGCCAGTTCAACTCCGGCTGCGCTTCGAAGAAAATCGCCGCAGTCACCCCGCTCGGAAAATCTTCCACTGCGTGCACCTGCGCATCCTGCCGCAACACCCGATAAGGTTTCTTCTGCTGCAATTCCTGATAATACGCTTCCGCTTGTTCCGGAGCAAGATCCAGTACCACCAGATATTCATAGCCCGCCATATCCGGTTTTACGCCATGCTCCAGCCAGGCCGTGGCAAACTTCCCGGAAACCGGTTCCAACGTCTTATGACTGCGCGATTCCTGCAATCCGCGCCGGACCCGGACCCGGCCGCCGGAGCGGAAGACAAAATAAGCATTGTCATTCGCGTCCACCAGGAAGCAGGGTTCCTTCAGCGTCCGGTCCGTCTCCCCTCTGACCGCCTCGGCGCTGTTGACGAATACCGGACGTTCAGCACCATCCTTGACACTGACGGAATACTGAAACAGCGTCGTCTCCACCGGGTATTCGGAGGCGGACGTGATCGGTCCGCCCAGTGCAATCAGCCGGGGACCGAAGGCAAACACACTCTTCACCGCCCGGAAACTCGGATCGAAACGCGGTGGCTGATCCGGCTCCGTCAGAATCGAACCGAATGCACCGTATTGTTGTTCCAGATTGCTGGAGCCGTTGATCCGGTTCCCGACCATGGTCAGCATGTCGATGCGCTTTTCCGGCGGACACATCAGCACTTCCCATGGACGGTTCAGAGACGTTGCTCCCGGGAAACGGTTCCAATCCCATCCCGGTTCGACCCGCCCGACCGATACCGGACCCGATAACGGCAGAATTTCCATAGCGCCGTTGCTGAGATAACGCCCGAAACGATTCGTGCCTTCCAGGGTGAACAAATAAGATTCGTATCCCCACACGTAATGGTTGTAGGTCTTCAACGTCACTGCTTTGTCATGGTAGCGGTGCACCCCCATGCCGCCGTAATTGAAACTCCA
>CALXOD010000029.1 GCA_944389925.1 uncultured Victivallaceae bacterium
CATCGATCAGCCAGGCTTCCGGCGCCGCTCCGCGAAGCAGCCCCCACCTCCCCCCTGAAACGGAGAAATTATGATAAATTGTCCTGCAGAGTGATTTGCAATTTTCGCCGTCAGGCTTATGATAAGCCATGAACCGTTTACGGGAAATTTTGTGAGCGAATCATGCCAGAAACAACAGACATCCATCCCCTCCGCCTGCTGATAACCGGAGGCGCAGGATTTATCGGATCGGCGGTTATCCGCCACCTGATCAACCATACAGACTGCACAGTCCTGAATGTGGACTGTCTCACCTATGCCGGAAATCCGGATAACCTCCGGCCAGTTGCCGCCTCCCCCCGTTATCATTTTGCCAGGCAGGACATCTGTGATGCAACCGGCATGACGCGACTTTTCTCCGAATTCCGTCCGGACTCCGTCCTGCACCTGGCGGCGGAAAGTCACGTCGACCGCTCCATTGACACCCCGCTGGAGTTCATCCGCACCAATGTGCAGGGGACCGCCAATTTGCTTCAGTGCGTGCTGCATTACTGGCATCATCTTCCGGAAAATCAACGTCGCTTGTTCCGGTTTCAACACATCTCGACAGACGAAGTTTACGGTTCCCTGGGCCCTTCCGGCCAATTCACTGAGGAAACGCCGTATGCGCCCCGATCCCCCTATTCGGCCAGCAAGGCGGCGAGCGATCATCTGGTCAGAGCCTGGGCCAGTACCTACGGATTGCCGGTGCTGGTGTCCAATTGTTCCAACAATTACGGACCTTATCATTTCCCCGAAAAACTGATTCCGTTGATGATTCTCAACGCCCTGGAGGGAAAGCCGTTGCCGGTGTACGGCCAGGGCGCCAACATCCGGGACTGGCTGTATGTGGAAGACCATGCCCGGGCGCTCTGGCTGATCAACCGCCGGGGAATCCCGGGCGAAACCTATAACATCGGCGGCAGCAGTGAACGCACCAATCTTGAGATTGTACAGGAAATCTGCCGCATTCTTGATGAACTCCGCCCGGATACACAGGGCAGTTACAGCCGGTTGATCGCATTCGTACCCGACCGCCCGGGGCACGACCTGCGTTATGCCGTCGACACCCGCAAAATCCGCCGGGAACTCGGCTGGCGCCCGGAGGAGACGCTGGAAACCGGTTTGCGGAAAACAGTGGCGTGGTACCTGGACAACGACTGGTGGTGGCGCCCGCTCCGGGAAAAAATCTATTCCGGCGAACGGCTGGGAACAGGAGAAACTCTATGAAAGGCATTGTTCTGGCCGGCGGTGCGGGCACCCGGCTGCACCCGATTACCTGCGCAACTTCCAAACAGCTCCTGGCCGTCTATGACAAACCCATGATCTATTATCCGATCAGCGTTCTGATGCTGGCGGGAATCCGGGACATTCTGCTGATCACCACCCCGGAGGACCAGAGCGGATTCCAACGCCTGCTGGGAGACGGCAGGCGATTCGGAGTCCGGTTCACCTATGCCGTTCAGCCCCGCCCGGAAGGACTGGCTCAGGCCTTTCTGATCGGAGAGGAGTTCATCGGACAGGACCGGGTGGCACTGGTGCTCGGCGACAACATCTTTTACGGTGCAAACCTCGGAGAACGTCTGCGGCAAGCCGCGGCACGGGAACACGGCGCGACGGTTTTCGGCTATTATGTCTGCGATCCGGAACGCTTCGGCGTTGTGGAATTCGACCGGAACTTCCAGGCGCTTTCCATCGAAGAGAAACCGGCACACCCCCGATCGAACTACGCGGTAACCGGACTTTATTTTTATGATCACGCGGTCATTGACATTGCCAGAGGCCTGCGCCCTTCGGCACGGGGTGAGCTGGAAATTACCGCGGTGAACAATGCCTATCTGGAGCGGGGCCAGCTGCGGGTCGAACGACTGGGACGCGGCTACGCCTGGCTGGATACCGGCACTCATGACAGTTTGCTGGATGCGGCCAATTTCATCCGAACCCTCGAAACCCGTCAGGGGCTGCAGATCGCCTGTCTGGAGGAAATCGCCTTCGAAAACGGCTGGCTGGACCGGGACAGTCTTCTGGAAAGCTGCCGGGATTTGCAGAAAACCGCTTATGGACAATATTTGCTGAGATTGATCGAAGAATGAATGTAATGACCACTGAAATTCCCGGAATTCTCATTCTGGAGCCGAAGGTGTTCACGGATGCCCGCGGATACTTTTTCGAGGCATGGAATGCGGCCGGATATGAGGCTGCCGGAATCCGCTGCAGCTGGGTGCAGGACAATGAATCAAAATCGCATTTCGGAGTGTTGCGCGGTCTGCATTATCAGGCCGCCCCCTGCACCCAGGCCAAATTGGTACGGGTCATCGCCGGAACCGTGCTCGACGTCGCAGTGGACATCCGCAGAGGTTCGCCGACTTACGGACGCCATGTGGCGGTGGAACTTTCCGGCGAAAACCGGCGGCAATTGTTCATTCCCCACGGCTTTGCCCACGGATTCGCGGTTCTAAGCCGGGAGGCGATTTTCGCCTACAAATGCGATCACCCCTACGTCCCGGAAGCGGAACGAGGTATCGCATGGAACGATCCCGACCTGGGAATCAACTGGCGTCTGGAGCCGGGCATACGCCAGCTCTCCCCCCGGGACGAACACCTCCCCCGACTGGCGGACATCGAACCGTGGGAGGAGAACGCATGAAAATTCTGATCACCGGCGGACGCGGCATGCTCGGCCGGACGCTGCAGCAGGAACTCATTGAGCATGAACTGGTCATCGCCGATCTTCCCGAAACGGACATCACCCATCCCGCCGACTTTGACCGGCTGATGGCGGCGACGGCTCCCGATGCGGTCATTCATTGTGCGGCGATGACTGCCGTGGATCGTTGCGAGACGGAAAGCGATTTGGCATATCGAATCAACGCCTTCGGTTCGGCAAACGTCGCCGCGGCCTGTTTCCGCCACCGGGCGCGGCTCATTGCCATTTCGACGGACTACGTCTTTGACGGAGAACTGGACCGGCCTTATCATGAATTCGACACCGCCGGCCATGCCCATACGGTTTACGGCAAAAGCAAATTCGCGGGGGAGGAATTGATCCGGCACCATTGCCCCGACCACGTCATCTGCCGGCTGGCGTGGCTGTACGGCCCCGGAGGACCAAGTTTTGTCCATACGATCCTGAAATTGGCGAAGAACACTGACGGCCCGCTCAAAGTGGTGAACGACCAGCACGGCAATCCGACTTCCACATGGGCAGTCGCGCGACAGTTGAAAAACATTCTGAAACGCCCGGAACTGGTCGGTACCTTTCATCTGACCTGCGAGGGGGAAGCGACATGGTACGAGCTGGCGGAAGCGGTTCTGGCAACGGCCGGCATCACGCGGACGCTGCAGCCATGTACGACGGCGGCATTCCCCCGCCCGGCGCAGCGCCCGGCAAATTCACGGCTGGAGAAGCGGATGTTGCGGATTG